>NZ_JYMS01000001.1:0-385 GCF_000938285.1 Bradyrhizobium sp. LTSP857
CAAGGACGAGCTTTGCAGCGCGGAGTACTGGGTGCGTCAGGTACGCAGTCCGGTACGGTTCCTCGACGGCGTGCATGTGCTGGAAGCCGAAGGCGTACGGGCCAGCCTCGAGCTTGGTCCGGACGGGATTTTGACGGGGCTTGCGGCGGGATGCCTGTCGGAAGCATCACCAATGCAGGTGGTGGCCACACAACGTCGCGGGCGCGACGGCACCGAGGCGCTGATGTCAGCGCTCGGTGTGCTGCACGTGCACGGCATTGTCGTTGACTGGAACGCCTTTGGCGATCTCGCGAAACTGCCTGTTGCGTCACTTCCGACCTATGCGTTCCAGCGGCAGCGTTACTGGCTGGAGGCTGAGAAGGCGAGTGGGGACGCCGCGACGATG
>NZ_JYMS01000010.1:0-238550 GCF_000938285.1 Bradyrhizobium sp. LTSP857
TGATAGGCACCGGGATAGACGACCAGCTTAACAGGTGCGCCCATGTCGGCTCGCCTCTTCATCCAAAGTTCGCAGTCCTTCGCAGGCAACCAGTCGTCGAGTTCGCCGATCAGGATTAATGTGGGAACGATGAGTTCCCCGGAAGCAACGCCGCACCCCGGAAAATAGGCCACCGCGGCCTTGAACTTCAGATCCCGAGGAGCGTCGAATGTTTCCACGTGGTGGGTCGACGCTAATTCCAGCGCAACCGTTGCACCCATCGATCCTCCAAGGACAGCGATACGTTGAGGATCGACAAAAGGAAGTTTGGAAAGATAGGATAGAGCGCCTAAGGCATCACCTTGGCGGGCAAGCATCAGGGCAGGCATCGGTTTGGTGCAGGCGTCCTTGATGCCACGGGTCGCAAAGCTATCGACTGCAAGTGACACATACCCCAAACCGGTCACGGATTGAGCGATGGACTTTCGGTCATCTTTCGAAAGTCCATCGCATCCATGGAGAGACACAATGGCTGCGAATGGGCCGTCGCCCTCTGGTTTTGCGAGGTAGCCCTCGATCGTATCCGCCGCCTTCGGGGCTTCGCCACGCTCGCGCGCCAAGCGCTGTTGGAGCTGGCCAAGGCGGACTGGAGCACTGTCGAACCTGACCAGCTCTTGTGCCATCGTGACGGCGTTCGTGCAAACGCACGTAACCAATACTGCTAAACCAAGACATGCTCCGGCTCGTGTGCCCATTTTACCTCGCCCCCTCTTCGTAACAGGGCTAATGTAGCAGGTTATGTCAGTCCATCCACAGCGTAAGTTCAGGACTGCAGACATGCGTCGCTTGAGCCATTGTTAAGCTTGGTACCGCGAAGTCCGTTTTTGGCCCTTAGCGGACGAGCGGGTAAACTGACCCAGCGTCCGCTTGTGAGTGCAGACCGGATGTCTTGAAGGGTGTGCGGTGGGCCAAAGTTTGACTCGTCGGGCAAAACACTGGCAGAATGCCATCATCGAAAGAGTTTGGTTCAGCCCGCACGGAGCAATCCGCCGCGGGCTTTTTGTTTCCGAAGACGCAATTGCGTATCTGGAAGGGATTTGGAAATGGCCAGGTTGAAGAGGGAGATGCAGTTTTATCAGCCAGTCGCTGAGGAACCCAATAGTGAACGTTTCAGGGCTCCAACGCTCGTGGCCGTTCAGGACTTGGCGAGGAGTAGGACCGAGAGCGCAATCAACGTGCTTTCCGCAATCATGTTGAGAGAGACCGCGAATGCGTTTGCGCGGGTGGCCGCCGCAAACGCCATTCTCGACCGGGGTTGGGGCAGGCCGGTGCAGCCGTTGGCTACCGATCATGGCCCAATGGAATTGCTGCATCGGATCGAGCGAGTGATCGTGCACCCGGATAATCCATCGCCGGCCGTCAATCACATTGAGAGATCCGATCTCTCGCAGGTCTCACAATCGGTCTCATCGCAAGAAGGGGAATTGCGATGAGTGTTAGAGCGCGAGCAACCGTCGCTGTGTCTGCGACCACATCGCCGGCAGACCAGAGCCTCAGTCGACCGGCTGGCCTCAATGGATGCGCGAGGCACTTGCATATGAACCTGAGACGAAGAAGGCGCAGACGGTCACCAGAGTTGGCGAGCCAACTCGTGTCGATCTCGCCAACATTCGAATTCTAAGCCGCGCCGCTGACGTCCATCCTTCAGCCACGCCGACGCCGTTTGACTCGTCGGGCAAAACACTGGCAGAGTGGCATCATCGAGATGAGTTTGCTTCAGCCCGCGCGGCATAATCCGCGGCGGGCTTTTTCATGTCGAACTCAGATCGTGCATAACAAGGTTTGACTCGTCGGGCAAAACACCGGCAGAATGACATCATCGAGACGAGTTTGGTTCACCCGCGCGGGACGCAATTCCGCCGCGGGTTTTTTCGTCTCGATTTTCGGAATCGGACGGCGGCCACGCATTATGGCAACGCACTCACAGATAGACTTCATGGAGCGCCGAATGGCGCGCCGCCGTCCGAACCAGCTTATTGGCCGAGCACGCGCGAACGTGCCGGCCCGCGGCGCGAGTCCCTCGCTCCGCCGCCGCGGTCCCCGGACACGGGGATAGGGTTCGCGCCCGAAACGATCACGCCTCGTCGCGCGATCTGCCGCACACTTGCTTTCATGGAGAGACGATGACGGCGTACCTGATATCGCTCGCGACTGCGGGCTTGATCGCGATTGCCTTGTGGGAGACTTTTGCTTGAGTGACGATCTCGAATGCGATCATGAGAGCGTTCCGGTCCGCCGGCCTGTCGCCAGGAAAGCGTCAAAGGCGCGAACGCTGACCGAAATCCGATCGCTCGCGCGTAGCCACACCAAGACAGCCGTCAGCGTTCTCGTCGGGATCATGCGCAGCGACGATTCAACACCGGCCGCTCGCGTCTCGGCCGCCAATGCGATCCTCGATCGCGGCTGGGGCAAGGCGGCGCAGCCGTTGGAGAACGGCGAGGACGGAGTCCTGCAACTGATCCACCGGATCGAGCGGATCATCGTGCATCCCGAACATTTTGATGGCGAGGACGCCGGCGCCATCGCTTGAGGAGAGGCGCTCGCGATGTCCATCCTGAAAATTCCGACGGCCAAGATCTTCGCGCCGTTGCTCAAGCCTGCGCGCTACAAGGGCGTCTACGGTGGCCGCGGCTCGGGCAAGCTCTTGGTCTGGGACAAGGTCCTTGGCTTTGGCTCCACGGATGCCCTGGCGGGATTTGCTGCGACCACGGCCAATCTCGTGATCTCCTTCTATTTCGCCAAACGCGGCTTTGAGAACGTTGCAAGGATCATCAAGCGGTGAAGATTCAGGACGACGAGATCCGGGCGATCGTCGCCGAGACGCTGGCCGAGCAGCACAGGCTCCAGCAGGAGAGTATCGATACCATCGTATTGAAGGCGGTGGCATCGGTGCTGGCATCCTTTGGCATTGAGGATGAAGACCGGAAAGATGGCGCAGCATTGTTTCAGATACGACGGACAATCCGGTGTCGGGCAATAATTTCATCAAGGCCGGCTATCGGCTCTATGAACCCGATGTGCCCTGGGCCTGGTCGAACACGCTCTATTGGAGAAAGTGGCTGTGACGGGCGCATAATTGTCCGGTTTCCCGGGACGCGGAACGCCACTTCTGCAGTGAATAGTTTGCTCGATCGGATTGGCCCGGCGGCTTGATAGCTGCCGGGCCCTTTTTGCGTTTTGAGAGAGAGTTGGATCAGGTACTTGCGCAGCTGGCGTCGCCGGGCTTTAAGTTTGCGATGCAGGAAATTCGGCGACTACAAGCCGATGTAAGGGAGCGCCAATGATGTCCACGAAGCCTCAATTGCCGGAACGTCCGTCGCGGGCGATGGGAGGGCCAACCGCACTTGAAGGTCTGTTGGTGGTCGATTTCACGCGCGTGGTAGCGGGACCAGCCTGCACACAGACGCTCGCCGATTTCGGTGCGCGCGTCATCAAGATCGAAAATCCAGATGGTGGCGACGACACGCGCGCCTATGAGCATGCCGAGATCGGTGGTGAAAGCGCAGCCTATCTCAGCCTGAACCGCAACAAGCTCGGCATCGCGCTCGACCTTGCCATACCGGAAGCGCGCGAGATCGCGCTGGATCTGATCCGCAAGGCGGATGTCGTCGTCGAGAATTTTTCGAGCGGGGTCATGAAGAAGTTCGGCCTCAACTATGAGGCGGTCGCGCCGCTTAATCCGCGGCTGGTCTATTGCTCAATCTCGGCCTATGGACGCACCGGGCCTTTCGCCTCGCGTCCCGGTTTCGATCCCATCACGCAGGCGGAAAGCGGCTTCATGTCGCTCAACGGGTTCGCTGACGGCCCGGCCGTTCGTACCGGGCCGCCCATCGTTGACATGGCGACGGGGATGTCGGCCTGTAATGCCATCCTGTTGGCGCTTCTGGCGCGGGATCGGCTTGGTCGCGGGCAGCATGCTGAAGTCGCCCTGTTCGATGTGGCCATGGGCATGACTGGTTTTTACGGCATGGCCTATTTAATCAATGGTGAGAATCCCGGCCGGTTCGGTAACTCGCCGAGTGGCTCTCCCACCGTCGGCGTCTACGAGGCATCCGACGGGCCGTTCTACATGGCTTGCGCCAATGACCGGTTGTACCGGCGGCTGGTGGTCGAGGTGTTGAATCGCCCCGATCTCATCACCGATCTCCGGTTCGCGACACGGAAGGCGCGGTCGGAGAACAAAGAGCTCCTGCGGACGGCTATCGCGGAGGTTTTCGCAAGCGACAGCCTCGAGAACTGGATGGCGAAGATGAAGCTGGCCAATATCCCGGTCGGCTATCTCCGCACCGTTGAGGAGGGATTCAACGCGCCCGAGGCGCGGGAGCGTCACCGCCTGAGCCAGATTCCGCACCCCACGGCGGGATGGGTCCCCAACATCGAGCCTCCTATCAACATGAGTTTGACGGCGGCGGTCGATCCTGTAGCTGCGCCCCTGCTGGGCGAGCATACGGAGCATGTTTTGCGTGATACTCTTGGCTACGATGATCGTCGTATCGTGGACTTCGCTCAAAAGGGCGTCTTTGGATCGAGCAAGCCATCTTGAAGCAGAACGGTGAGCTACCACTTCGCTTGAGCTGACTAACCGAGCAATGCGGCCATCATTTGCCAACAGGATTGACGATGAACATACAGCTCTATGGCTTCTGGCGGTCACTTGCCTCGTTTCGCGTGCGTGTGGCCCTCAAGCTAAAGGGACTACCATTCGAGGAAATTCCGGTCGACGTCCTGTCCGGAGAGCAGTTCAACCCGGTCTATGACGCGGTCAACACCGAGCGTGTCGTTCCGACGCTGGTGCATGGCGAACACCGGGTGTTTCAGTCACTGGCGATCATCGAGTATCTCGATGATCTCATGCCGGAGCCGAGGCTGCTGCCGTCGGACCCTGGCGACCGTGCCTATGCTCGATCTCTGGCCTTGGTGACGATCGCGGATGCGCATCCGCTGGTGACTCCGCGTGTCCGCAATCATCTCGTGAAGATGTTCGGTGCAGACGCCAATGCGATCGAGAGTTGGGCGAAGCATTGGACAATCGAAGGACTAGCAACCTACGAGAGACTGTTGGAGCGGCGGCCAGCGGAGCCGTTTACACTCGGTAAGCAGGTGGGGGTCGCGGATATCTGCATTGCCGGCCAAGTCGTCGGAGCTCACTTTTTGAAGCTCGACGTGGCGTCATATCCGGCCGTGGCGCGACTTGCGGGGCACTGCTTTGCAATGCCGGCCTTCGCGACGTCGCACCCCTTCGAACAGCCCGGTTACAGGGCGACTGCACCTCGTTAACGTTGCGCCAGCTTGATTTGGCGAGGTTCCCGCCGCATAACTGTGTGAAAGCGAGGGACACGAATGGCGCCTGGTCGAGAGCCGAGCACGGGTCAGTCGGCGGGGACGGACTCCGGCGATCGCGCCTATGCGTCAATGATCGCGAGGGCCCGGTCGCTCCTGCCGCAATTGCGGGAGCGGGCAGCCCGGACCGAAGAGTTGCGGCACCTGCCGCCGGAGACCGAGCGGGACCTGCACGACACCGGCCTGTTCCGCATGCTCCAGCCGAAGCGCATCGGCGGCGCCGAGCTCGATTACGTCGCCCTGATCGATTGCGCCGACCTGCTCGGACAGGCGGACGCATCCGTGGCCTGGAATCTCGCCAATCTGGCAAGTCATCACTGGATGCTCGGCATGTTCGAGCAGAGAGCACAGGATCTGGTTTGGGGCGGGGACCCGGACGTGCTGATCGCGTCATCGTTCATCTTCCCCGCCGGCCGCGCCAGGAAGGTCGAGGGCGGATACCGGCTACACGGAAGCTGGCCATTCTCATCGGGGGTCGCCTCCTGCGAGTGGAATATGCTCGCAAGCGTCGTTTCTTCTGACGATGAGGCTGACGGCATCGAGTATCGTATCTTTCTGCTGCCTAAGGCCGACTACAAGATTCTCGACACCTGGAACGTCACCGGGCTACGCGGCACCGGGTCGTCGGACGTGGAAGTCAGGGACGCTTTCGTGGCCGACCATATGACGGTCGCCGTGGGTGATCTCGCCGGCGGTTCCGCGCCGGGAAGCAACGTCAATCCCAACCCGCTGTATGCTCTGCCTGTGTTCTCGTTGTTTCCCTATGTATTGTCCGGCGTCGCGCTCGGCAATGCGCAGGCATGCCTGGACGACTATGCGGAGGTCGCGCGTCATCGCATATCGACCTACAACCGCGCCAAGCTGAGCGACTTTCAAAGCACTCAAATCAAGATCGCGGAGACCTCGGCCAAGATCGATGCTGCGCGTTTGATTATGCGCTCCGCCTGCATCGATGCCATGGAGGACGCGCGACGTCATCATGTGCCGGACATGACGGCCAAGACGAGATATCGGCGCGACGGGGCTTTTTCGGTGAATCTGTGCACCGATGCGGTCTCGATGTTGTTCGCGGCGAGCGGGGCGCGCGGCTTGTTCACGACGGGCGTGTTGCAGCGACAGTTCCGCGATGCGCACGCGATCAACTCGCACCTTGCATTTAATTTTGATGCGGCCGGAACCAATTATGGACGCGTGGCACTTGGCCTGCCGTCCGAGAATCTCACCTTGTGAGGCCGGCCGATGAATGATCCGCCAAAGCAGCCGGCCGTCCCTGATCCAGCCAACGAATTCGCGAGCGACAGCTCGCCGATCGACCCCCGCGACTTTCGCAATGCGCTCGGTACCTATGCAACGGGCGTGACCATCATTACGGCCGCAGGTCCGGACGGAAAGCCTTACGGTTTAACCTGTAACTCGTTTGCTTCGGTCTCCCTGAATCCGCCATTGGTTCTTTGGAGTCTTGTTGCCTATTCCTCAAGCTTGACCGCATTTCAGAACGCCAGCCATTTTACAGTCAATGTACTTGGAGCTTCGCAACAGTCGCTTGCGAACAAATTCGCCAAATCATCCGATGACAAATTCACCGGGGTCGATTGGACGCCAGGGCTCGGGAACGCTCCGGTGCTTGCCGATAGCGTCGCCAACTTTCAGTGCCGCTCCGTTAATCGCTATTATGGCGGTGACCACGTGATCTTTCTCGGCGCGGTCGAGGCCTATACTTACAACGCGAAAGAGCCACTGCTCTTTGCGCGCGGCGCGTTTGGCCGATTCCTTCCCGACGATGAGGGCAAGAAGTCGCCGTAAGTGGGGAGTTGCGGCCTACCGCTCTTCCGCGGAGAGCTTGTAGATCTCCAGCGCATCGGCATCCGCGCCACGCGCAGTCTTGGCCAGCCTGAAGAGTTGTCCCGCAAGCGTGGCCATCGGTACAGGAGTCGAGGTCGCCTGGGCTACATCGGCAATCGTGTCGAGGTCCTTGAGCATCGTGGCGATGTGGCCGAGCGGCGGGGAGTGAATGCCCTGGACCATGCGCGGTACGAAGAGCTGGAGTGGAATGGAATCTGCAAAGCCGCCGGCGAGCGCCTCGGGCAAGCGGTTGGCATCAATTCCGGCGTTTACGGCAAGGCGTGTTGCTTCCGCGAGGACAGCCATCGCGCATCCGACAATCACTTGGTTGCAGAGTTTTGTTGTCTGGCCGGCGCCGATCGCACCCATGTGGGTGAACCTGCGTGCCATGGCCAATATGTAGGGCCGCACCCTCTCGATGGCAGTGGCTTCTCCGCCGGCCATGATGGCAAGCGTGCCTTCTTCGGCGCCCTTGGTGCCGCCGGATACCGGCGCATCGATCCAGCCCGCACCGTTTGCGGCTTTCAGCCGAGTGGCGAGATTGCGCGCGGCATCGGGGTGAATCGACGAGAAGTCGACGACGAGCTTGCCTGCGCCGGAAGCGCCTGAAATGCCTTCGTGCCCGAAGATCACCTCCTCCACGGCATCTGCATCCGTCACACACATGAAGACGATGTCCGAATTGGCCAAGGCGTCGCGGGGCGTGGCTGCACGCTTGGCGCCGGCCTCGACGAGCGGAGCTACCTTGCCTTCCGAACGGTTCCAGACGGTCACCTGATAGCCTGCCTTGAGCAGGCGCCGGGTCATCGGCGTCCCCATCAGTCCGAGGCCGAGATAGCCGAGCCTCTCGACGCCTTGCGGGTTTGCCTTGCTCGCATCAGCCATAGGTTGCTTCCTTCTGTCGCGGCGCAACTGCTCGCAACCGCTGCCGCACCATACATAACGCGCGCCGCAGCGAAACCGGGCCGGCATGCATGGCTTGCCTGATTGTTTGAACCATGAAACATTTAGACCGGTCGGGTTGGGTGGCGTCGGTCGGCGCCGGAGCAACGGAGTGGGCGCGATGCGGACGGTTTCGAGGTGGATGCTGGCAATAGGAGCTGTGGCGGCCATGATTGCGGGCGCAAGCCCCTCACGAGCGCAGCAGACGATCCGCGTCGGCTGGACGATCCCGGCCGAGGAATCCAAATACTGGATGATGCGCAGGCCGGCCGAATTTCCCGGTATCGGCAAGACCTATAATATCGAATGGACCCAATTCCAGGGCACCGCGCCGATGACGCAGGCGCTCGCAGCCGGTGCGCTCGACTGCGCTACGCAGGCGCCGCTGTCGCTCGCCAACGGCGTGGTTGGCGGCAATCTCAAGGCCTACATCGTGGCGCAGCATGTCTTCGAGAAGCCCGGCGGGTTCTCGGTCTACTGGGCGGTCATGGACGATTCCCCGATCAAGACGATTGCCGACCTCAAGGGCAAGACGGTCGGCATTTCCGTCATCGGCGGCGGGACGCAAGGGCCGTTCAATCTGCTCTTGAAGCAGAACGGCATCGATCCGGCCAAGGATATCAAGCTGGTCGAGGTCGGCTTTGCCGTCTCGGAAGATGCGTTGCGGCAGGGTCGGGTCGATGCGGTCAACATGAACCAGCCGTTTGCAGCGCGGGCGGAAGCCAAGGGAGGCACCCGCAAACTATTCTCGCTGTCGCAGGCTATGCCGAACATCGTGCACATCCTGGAAGCGTGCCGCGCCGATTTCGTCGACAAGAACCCTGACCTGGTCAAGGCCTATGTCCGCGACATCACCTCAGGCATGAAGAAGGCGCTGGCGAACCGCGAAGAGACGCTGAAGGTGGTGTCCGAAGTGCTGAAGGCGCCCGTTCCGGTGCTCGAGACCTATCTGCTCAAGGACAATGATTTCGGCCGTGATCCGGGTGCGGCGCCGAACTTCCCGGCGATCCAGAAGATGCTGGATATCTATGCTGAGACGGGAATGCTTCCGAAGCTGGATGTCGCCCAGTTCAAGCATCCGACCATCGTTGCGCCACTACAGTAGGCGATCGACCGCTTGTTGAATTAACGAGGTCGCAATGTCCCGCCATGTGCGGGACATTGCATGAAGATGATGCACATATGAAGAAGCTGCGATCACGGATAACGACCGACGGTCTCGACCGGGCCCCGCATCGCGCATTCATGCGCGCGATGGGCCTGGACGACGAGGCAATCGCCAAACCGATGGTAGGCGTCGTCAGCATGAAGGGCGAGCAGACGCCCTGCAACATGACCCATGACTTCCAGGTCGCTGCAGCCAAGACCGGGATCGAGGAAGCCGGCGGCACGCCGCGCGAATTCTCGACCATCTCGGTCTCCGACGGCATCAGCATGAACCACGAGGGGATGAAGTTCTCCCTGTTTTCACGGGAGCTGATCGCCGACTCGATCGAAGCGGTCGTTCATGGCCTCGCCTATGATGCGCTGATCGGATACGGCGGATGTGACAAGACGCTTCCAGGCGTGATGATGGGAATGGTTCGTTGCAACGTGCCGTCCATCTTCATCTATGGCGGCAGTTCGCTGCCGGGCCGCGTGGACGGGCGGACCCTGACGGTACTCGACTCCTACGAAGCTGTCGGCAGCTTCATGACCGGTGAGATCGACGGCGCCACGCTCGAGCGGATCGAACGTGCCTGCCTGCCGACCATCGGCGCCTGTGCCGGCCAGTTCACCGCGAACACGATGGGGATGGTGTCCGAGGCGATGGGGTTGACCATTCCCAATGTCTCGATGGTGCCCGGTGTGTATGCCGAACGCGCGCAGATTTCCCGACGAGCCGGGCGGCTGGTGATGGAAATGCTGGAACGCGGCGGGCCGCTGCCGCGCGACATCGTGACGCGGAAATCGTTAGAGAACGGCGCCGCGATCGTTGCTGCGACGGGCGGTTCGACCAACGCCGCCCTGCATCTGCCGGCCATCGCAAACGAAGCCGGCATAACATTTACGATTGACGATGTCGGGGAGGTTTTTGCCCGGACGCCGCTGATCGGAAATCTGCGGCCCGGCGGCAAATACACAGCGAAGGACGTCTACGATATCGGCGGTGCCGCCGTCGTGATCCGCGAGCTGATTCAAAGCGGACACATTGATGGTAGCTGCCTGACCATCACGGGCCGCACACTTGCAGAAGAATATGGCGCTGCCAACGCGCCTGATGGTGAGGTCGTCTACGCGGCCCGCGCGCCGATCATGCCCGATGGCGGCGTGGCCGTGTTGAAGGGAAATCTCTGTCCGGACGGCGCGGTGATCAAGGTTGCAGGTTTGAAGAACCAGTTCTTCGAAGGCGTGGCGCGGGTGTTCGAAGACGAGGAGGCTTGTGTCGCAGCAGTGCGCGACCGCAGCTACAAGGCAGGCGAGGTGCTGGTGATCCGCAACGAAGGGCCGGTCGGCGGGCCCGGCATGCGCGAGATGCTCGGCGTCACTGCGTTGATCTACGGGCAAGGCATGGGCGAGAAGGTAGCCCTGATCACCGATGGACGGTTCTCCGGTGCGACCCGCGGCATGTGCATCGGCTATGTATCTCCGGAAGCCTTTGTTGGCGGCCCGCTGGCGCTTGTTCGCGACGGCGACAGGATCCGGATTGATGCGGCCGGCCGCCGCATGGATCTGCTGGTCGACGAGCAGGAACTCGCAGCGCGCCGGCGCGATTGGAAGCCTAGAGCGCCACGTCACCGTGCAGGTGCGCTTGCGAAATATGCTCGACTGGTCGGGCAGGCGCCGGGTGGAGCAGTTACGCATGAAGGCCCGGCAGAATGGCCCTGGTTCGATTGACGCGCGCATCCCTGCGAAAACGATCACTCGCTTGGCAAGTTTCTTGCTAAGCTCGTGCTGCTGATGGAGGACATTCAGCGGGTCGGTTGCGAGATATTCGCGCACGGGTGAAGCGAGAGACGGGATGAAGGTAGTGCCTTCGAGA
This sequence comes from Bradyrhizobium sp. LTSP857, assembly GCF_000938285.1. Classification (NCBI taxonomy): domain Bacteria; kingdom Pseudomonadati; phylum Pseudomonadota; class Alphaproteobacteria; order Hyphomicrobiales; family Nitrobacteraceae; genus Bradyrhizobium; species Bradyrhizobium sp. LTSP857. The sequence goes on from NZ_JYMS01000010.1 coordinate 11,186, forward strand.
TCGAGCGAATGGGTGAGACCGGTGACGTCACAAAGGCCGGCTTCTGCGATCATCGAAATCGACCGCGTCTCGCAGGTTTTTCAAACCTCGGCGCGCAAGGATCATTTGGCGTTGTCGGACATCTCGCTGACGATCGAAGAGGGGGCGTTCGTCTCCATCCTCGGCCCATCCGGCTGCGGCAAGTCGACATTGCTTTACATCGTCGGTGGGTTTGTTAGCCCAACCAGCGGCGCGGCGAAGATGAAAGGGAAAACCATTTCCGGGCCCGGGCCTGATCGCGGGCCTGTGTTCCAGGAATTCGCGCTGTTTCCCTGGAAGACAGTACTGGGCAATGTGATGTATGGGCCACGGCAACAGGGAGTGCAGGCCGCCGAGGCGGAAGGGCAGAGCCGCGCTCTGATCGAAATGGTCGGGCTCAAGGGCTACGAGAACTTCTATCCCAAGGAACTGTCGGGCGGCATGAAGCAGCGCGTCGCGTTGGCTCGAACGCTTGCGTACCATCCCGAAGTCTTGTTGATGGACGAGCCGTTCGGTGCGCTCGATGCTCACACCCGGACACGCTTGCAGAATGACCTCCTGAACATCTGGGAACGTGACCGCAAGACGGTGTTATTCGTCACCCATTCGGTCGATGAAGCTGTCTTCCTGTCCGACAAGGTCGTGATGATGTCGAAATCTCCAGGCCGCATTCGGCAGGTCATTGACATCGATCTGCCGCGGCCGCGTCGTCGCAACGAGCTGTTGCTCGACCCACGCTACCAGAAATACGTCGTCGACATCGAGCGTATGTTCGACGAGGTCGACGAGACCGGATCTCCGTTATGATATCGCCAGCGGCCGTGGCCAAGCGTGCTGCCCCGGTGTTCGCCTGCATCGGGCTGCTCGCGGTATGGCAGATTGCGTCGCTTGTGCTGAGGAACGACAGCTTTCCAACCGCGATCGAGGCCATCCGCGCGATCCCGGACATCCTTGGCGACAAGGAGGCCTTGATCAATATTCTGGCCTCACTGCGCCGCATGGCGATGGGATTCGGCGTGGCGGTGCTTGTTTCGATTCCCTTGGGCTTGTTGATGGGGCGCAGCCGCGCGGTCGCGGCTTTGTTCAATCCGCTCCTGATGGTGATCTACCCTGTTCCCAAGGCAGCGCTGATGCCGATCATCATGCTGTGGCTGGGGGTCGGCGACATCACGAAGACGCTGGTGATCTTCCTCGGTGTCAGTCTCCCGGTGATCTATCACAGCTTTGAGGGCGCCAAGGCCGTCGAAGAGAAGATGCTCTGGTCTGGCGCGGCGATGGGACTCTCCGCCATGCAACGCCTGGTCCGGATTGTATTGCCGGCGGCGCTACCGGAAATCTTGACCGGCTGCCGCACGGGGCTGGTGCTGGCGCTGATCACGATGATTACGAGCGAGATGATCGCCCGTCAGTCCGGCGCCGGGAATATCCTGTTCAACGCACTCGATATGGGGCAGTACGACACCGTGTATGCGATGATCATCATCGTGGGGGCGATGGGTATTTGCCTTGATGCGATGTTTGAGCGGGTTCGCGCAAGGCTTGTTCGTTGGTCCGAGCCCCAGTTTGACTTGCCGCTGAGCTTCTCATGACATCGCGCCTTGTTCCAATGAATGTCGTTCTCGGGCTCGCACCCATCGCGCTGGTGATCGCGGTGTGGCAAGGTCTTGTGTCATCCGGTCTTGCACCCGCGTCCTTGCTGCCGCCACCAGGAATCGTCTTCGGCCGGTTGCTCCAGCAACTCGTGACGTGGACGTACCAGCAGGAGATCGCGTCAACCCTGTTCCGGCTGTTCGCCGGCTTTGCGATTGCGGTGGTGCTCGGCGTGGGTATCGGCATTGCCGCCGCGGCCAATCCCGCGATCAATGCTGTGGTTCGGCCGATCGTGCGTGTGCTGGCGCCATTGCCCAAGGTCGCGCTTTATCCGGCGTTATTATTGCTGCTCGGTTTCGGTCATGGATCGAAGATCACCTTGGTGGCTGCCGATGCTCTGTTTCCAATTCTACTGTCCACCTATTATGGCGCGTCGAGCGTCGAGCAGAAGCTGATCTGGTCGGCCATGGCGGCGGGAACGCCGCGGTATGAAATTCTATTCAAGGTCGTGTTGCCGGCGGCGATGCCGTCGATCCTGACCGGTTGCAGGATCGGCCTTGTCATTTCCTGCATCGTGGTGTTTCTGGCAGAGATGATCACGTCGACGGACGGGCTGGGCCATGTCCTCGTTACCGCGGCCCGAACCTTTCAGGCTGTCGACATGTTCGTACCGCTGATTACGATCTCGCTGCTCGGTTTGATCCTGAACGGCCTGTTGGGGGCTTTGCGATCATACCTTTTGCGGGGCTTTCCCGAAGCGTGATCTGACCGAACAAGAAACCACGGTACCGGGAGTGAACCATGCTGGCTGATCGCATCGAAGCAAAATGGATCGACGCATTCTGCGAGATTTTTGAGCGATGCGCGGTCAAAGCTGGTGATACCGCGGCGATCCTCTCGGAGACCCAATCGCGCGCGTTGAATGTGCATCTGGCGGAGCTTGCCCTGCTGCGCATGGGGGCGCGGCCGTTTCATGTGGTGATGCCGACGCCGCGTAACCGCAACGTCGTGCCGGTTCGCTCGACAGGGGCGAGCGAGGCGATCCAGCGGCTCGGCCCAGTCATCAGCGCGCTCCAGCAGGCCGGCTTTGTGGTGGATTGCACAATCGAGGGCCTGATGCACGCGGTGGAGACGCCTGAGATTTTGAAGGCCGGCGCGCGGATCCTGGTGATTTCCAACGAGCATCCCGAGGCGCTGGAGCGCATGGTGCCGGATCCGGCGCTTGAGAAGCGGGTTCGGGCAGCGGCGAAGATGCTGCGCGGGACCAAGCGGATGCGGGTCACCTCAAAAGCGGGGACCGCGCTCGACGTCGACATGGTCGGAGCTTCGACGGTTGGCGTCTGGGGCTGGACCGACAAGCCCGGAACGCTCGCGCACTGGCCCGGCGGCATCGTCGTCAGCTTTCCCAAGAGCGGCACGATCAACGGGACACTGGTGATGGCGCCCGGCGACATCAACTTGACCTTTAAGCGCTACCTGACGTCGCCAGTGAAGATGACGCTGAAGGACGATTATGTCGTCGAGCTCGACGGCGAGGGCACGGATGCCGCGATGATGCGAGCCTATCTCGCCGCCTGGGGTGACCGTGAAGCCTATGCGGTGTCGCATGTCGGCTTCGGTATGAATCCGGGCGCGCGCTATGAGGCGCTCTCGATGTACGACCAGCGCGATACCAACGGCACTGAGATTCGTGCCGTCTCTGGCAACTTCCTGTTCTCGACCGGCGCGAACGAATTCGCGGGTCGCTACACAGCGGGTCATTTCGACCTGCCGATGATGGGAACGACCATCGAGCTCGATGGTATTGCAGTGGTCCGGGAAGGCGTGCTCCAGGACGTCTTCGGTTAATTGCGGTCGAGCACGGGCGGGCGGGCGAGGTCGAAGTGCCGGAGCAGGTCGACCATGGCCTGTAGCCGCTTGGCGCGATAGGCATCGACGTCGAGGCCCGAATAATCAAGGAAGCCGGCACCGGTTCGCAAGCCGATCCGCCCTTCGTGCATGTTCCGCGAGATTACCTCCGGCGCGCGATAGCGGTCGCTACCCAGGGCGCCTTCGAGATACCGGCTGGCGTAATACAAAATGTCGCCGCCGCCCCAGTCGATGAATTCGAGCAGCCCGAGCACAGCGTAGCGGAAGCCGAAGCCGTAGCGGATCGCCTTGTCAATCTCCTCTGCACTGGCGACGCCTTCCTCGACCATGCGCGCGGCTTCGTTCATCGCCAGTGCCTGGATGCGCGGGACGATGAAACCTGGCGTCGCAGCGCAGACCACCGGCACCTTGCCGATCCCTTCGAGCAGCGCCTTGACCTCGTCGATGATGGCGGGATCTGTGGCCTTGCCGGGCGAGACTTCCACTAATGGGATCAGATAGGCCGGATTGAGCCAGTGCACGTTGAGGAAACGGCGGGGGTTCACGATCGCGCCGGACAGATCGTCGACGAGAATTGTTGATGTCGTCGATGCGATGATCGTGTCCGGCTTCACTTGCCTTGAGGCAGACCCCAGCACCTCGCGCTTGAGTTCGACGACCTCAGGAACGCCCTCAAAGACTATTCCGGCATCGGAAAGCGCTGCCCCGCTGTGGCCGGCGGGCACCACCGAAACGCGCGCGATAAGCGGGTCGACATCGGCTTCGGTCAGCAGCCCTAGGTTCGACAGGCTGGCAAACGTCTTCCTGACCTCGCCGAGAGCGTCGGCCTCCAGTCTGGCGAAGTCTTCTGCGGAACGAGCCTTGATGTCGATCATGGCCACACTGTGCCCCGCATAGGCGAACGCAACGGCGATGCCGCGCCCCATGCGGCCGGCACCGAGGCAGGCGATTTTGGCGCGGGTCGTCATCGGTCAAAATCCCTTGCGAAGGAGCGTCTGCAATTCGGCCTTGCCGAGGTTGCCAAGGCCTAGTGTTTCGAGTGTTCGGCCGCCCTGCGCAAAATCCTCGCCGCAGATCGCGCCGCCGATTGCCAGAAATCCCCTCGCCAGCGGCGTCGCCACACTGGCCATCGCAGCGACAGAGACCAGCAGCGACAGCCCAAGCCGCAGATCCTCCCGCATGTACCGATGCTCGGTCAGTGCGATGCGTTCGCGCCAGTCGCCCGAGTCAGTCAGCCGGTCATGCGAGCCGCGGCCATACATCCATATCTCGCCTTCCCTGGCGTAGTGATGGGCGAGCGGAAAATGTGGCGCATCGTATCCGAGCGCCTCGCGCACCGCGATCCGCTCGGCGTCGAGCGCATCGGTGACCCGGCGGATCGCGGCTTGCGTGCCTTCCTTGTGAATGTCCCACCGCTCGAAATGCTCGATCGGGCCGGCGTTCATCACGATCAGCGGCGGATGGATAACGGGCCCAGCATTCATCAGCGCGCCGGAGAGGGCATCTCCGCACGGCTCGATCACGTCCGGAAAAGCGCGTCCGATGACTTCGAGTGCGTGCGGTGCCTGGTCGAGCGGGAACACGCCGACGGGCAACCGCTTGGCGCGGATGGTGATCGCGACCTCGAACGGTCCGTGCTTGCGGGCCAGCCAGGGCAGTGTGCCGGTTTCGGCAAAGCTTGCTTTGGCGTGATTGCCGGCATCCCGTGCCGCCTGCGCGAAGATCATGGAGCCAAATGTAGCCGGCGGCAGAAACACGACCTGGCCGTCCCGCAGATGCGGGGCAAGAAGGCGGGCGATGTCCGGCTGCGCAAAGGCGGGCGCAGGGCACAGGATGAGTTCGACGTCGCTGACAGCTTCAGCAATGTCGGTCGTGACCAGCGCGAGCTTGATGTCGTGCTGGCCATTATGGTCCTTGACCAGGATCCGCGAGCCGGCAGCGCGATGCGCGGCCGCTTGATCCGCGTCGCGGCGCCAGATCCGGACCTCATGCCCTGACTGCGCAAAATCGCCTGCGGCCGCGAAAGAGCCGTTTCCCCCACCCAGTACCGCAATCTTCAAGATGCTTCTCCATAGCCGCGCGACTGCGCATCAAGTTGCTTCAGCACGAAATGCTGGACCTTGCCGAGCGCTGTGCGCGGCAGGTCGGTGACGAAAACCATGTCGCGCGGAACCTTGTAGCGGGCAAGCTGAGCCTGAAGGTGTGCCCTCAGTTCGTCCGCCTCAAGCCGGCAGCCGGATCGCCGGATGACATAGGCGACCGGGACCTCGTCCCAGCGCGGGTCCGGCCTGCCGATCACGGCGCACTCGCTGACGTCGGGATGTTCGAGCAAGACACGTTCGACTTCGGCCGGATAGATGTTCTCGCCACCGGAAATGATCAAGTTCTTCTTGCGGTCGCGGACCCAGAAATAGCCTTCGGTGTCGCGCAGGCCGATATCGCCGGTGCGATACCAGTCGTCGCACAGCGCGTCGCGCGTGGCCTCTTCATTGCCCCAATATTCGAAGAATATGTTGGGGCCGCGCAGGGCTATCTCGCCGGGCGTGCCCGGCGGCACCTCGGCGCCTGCCTGATCGATCACCTTGGCTTCGCAGCACAGGCCAGCAAGACCGGTCGATCCAACACGCGAAAGATCGCCGCCGAGCCGCGTGTACACCGCGATGGGGCAAGTTTCGGTCGAACCGTACACTTGGAGAACGGGAACATCGCGTGCGACAAAGCGATCGATCAGATGCAGCGGCACGATAGTCGAGCCGGTGGCGACGGCCTTCAGCGACGAAAGATCGGTCTTCGCCCAGGCGGGATGCTCGCTCACGGCCTGGATGATCGCGGGCACCATCACCGTCAGTGTCGGCCGCTCTTGCTCAATGGCTGCGAGCGCCATGTCCGGCGCGAAACGGGCGTGGATCGTGACGGTCGCGCCCAGCTGGAGCGCCGGGGTGGTCTGGATGTTGAGGCCGCCGACATGAAAGAACGGCAGCACCGTCAGCACATGATCGTCGGACGTCATGTTGTGCATGTGCTGGCTCATGACGCCGTTCCAGAACAGCGCTTCCTGGCGCAACACCGCGCCTTTTGGTCGTCCGGTCGTTCCAGACGTGTAGACGATGAGGAGCGGGCAGGAGAGGTCGGTGTGCGGGTTGCGGCCGTTGCCGTCGCCCTGCGTTAGCAGGCTTTCGAAGGTCGTGCCGCGAGGCGGTGTGAAGTCGAGGCCGACAACGGATGGCCCCGGCGCACTTCGCGCCAGTTCGGGAAGAACTGCCTCAAATGCTTGTTCGAGCACCAAAACCTTGGCGCCAGCATCCGAGAGAATAAAGAGCTGTTCGGCGACGGCAAGCCGCCAATTCAAGGGCACAAGCATCGCGCCGAGCCGCGCGCATGCGTAGAGCAGAACGAGATAGTCCGGCCGGTTCAGGCTGAGGATCGCGACGCGGTCGCCTCGGCCGACGCCAAGCTCGTGCTTCAAGGCCGTTGCCGTCCGCTCGATGCGTGCCGCGAACGCCGCGTAGCTCAGCCGCTCCCCTTCGAAGGCGATGGCCGTCTTGTCTGGCGAAAACGCCGCGTTGCGATCGATCAGACTACAGAGGTCCACCGTCAGTCGTCCGTTTCGCCGGCCTCGTACAGCGCCTCGCGGCCGATCCGATCGAGGCAGAGCTCGGCCGTCCACGGCAGCATCAGCGAGCCGCAGCGGCTGTCGCGATAGATTCGCTCCAGCGGCAGCGATCGGAGCATGGCCTGGCCGCCGCAAGTGCGGATCGCGAGCGCCGCGAGCTCGTTGGCGCCTTCCATCACCGAATATTGCGCGGCGTAAGCGCGCAGCACCTGCTCCTTGCTCGGATTGGCGCGCGCCTCGGTGACGGCCTGAAACCAGATTGCCTTGACCTGCTCGAGCTTGATCTGCATCTGCGCGACCGCAATCTGCTTGGTCGGATACATTCTGCGCTTGACCGGCGGCATGCCTGGCGCCTCGCCGCGCAGATAGCGCACCGTGAAATCATAGGCCGCCTGCGCCAGGCCCATATAGGTCGGCGACAGCGTCAGGAACATATGCGGCCAGCGCATCGCGGCCTGAAAATAGACGCCGCGCGGCATCAAGGCAGAATCGTCCGGTACGAATACGTCCTTGAACAGCAGCGTCCGCGAGACCGTCCCGCGCATGCCGAGCGGATCCCAGTCGCCGACGACGGAGACGCCCTGCGATTTGGCGGGAATCGCCAGGTAGAGCGTGTTGCGGCGCGAGGCCTTCCCCCCTTCTTCGATCTCGGTGCAGAGCACGCCGTAATAATCGGCATGGCCGGAGAGCGACGCAAAGATCTTCTTGCCGTTGACGATCCAGCCGCCTTCCACGGGCTTTGCTTCCGTGCCAAAGGCGACGCCACCCGCCGCTGCCGCACCGCCTTCGGAGAAGGGCTGCGAATAGATCGCGCCGTCCTCGACGATGCGCTTGTAGTGGACTGCGCGCCGCTGCTCGTGCTCCGCCCGAGTCTCGGCGTCCATATCGAGATCATCGGCAAGGGGGCCCGACCACAGCGTCGAGCAGACGTGCATGTTCCAGGTCAGCGCAGTCGCGCCGCAATAGCGGCCGATCTCGGCCGCCGCCAAAGCGTAGGTCTGATAGTTCGCGCCGAGACCACCGTGTTTCTTGGGCACTGCAATGCCGAGCAGGCCGACGCGGTGCAGGTCGCGATAGTTCTCAGTCGGGAAAATCGCTTCGCGATCGTAGGTCGCGGCGCGGCCGGCGAACACGCTCTGCCCGATCTCGCGCGCCCGCGCGATAATGGCCGCCTGCTCGTCGCTCAGGCGGAATGCGGCGGGATCGAAGATCGGGGCATCGAGTGCGACCTTGTCGCCGGCGCCAATGGTTTTGCTGACTTGCATGGTCATTGCGCAGTCACCCGGATTTTGCAGTGACGGAGTCGAGGAACCCGCCGAGAGCGTCATCGAAGGCATGCGGACGTTCCAGGTTTGCGAGATGGCCGACGCCGGCGAGCTCGACATACTCTGCGGAAGGAATGTACGTCGCGGTCTTCGCCATCATGGGGGCAGGCGCATTGTTGTCCTTGGAGCCGGACAGCAGCAGTGTCGGTACGGAGATGTCCTTCAGTGTGCTGCGCTGATCGAACCCGATCAACGCCAGCATCATGGCGCGATAGCTTGCCTCTGGCACGCTGGCCATGCACTCGCGCGCAAGCTCCATCCCTTTTGGATCGGGATCCTCGCCGACGAGCTCCTTCACCAGGGACGGCGCCAGCGACTTCATCGTCTCCCCGCGGTCAAGCGGCCCAAGCCGCGCTGCGATGAACGATTTCTGCCAGTCGCCGTCGGCCTTGCCGAAGGCGGGGCTGGTCTGAGCCAACACCACGGCGCGCGCCAATTTGGGAGACTGAACCAGTAATTTCTGGACGATCATGCCGCCGATCGAATGGCCCACCAGAATGGGATTCGCCGCACCGATCTGTGCGATGAATTGCTGGAGCGCATCCGCTAGGGCAGGGATGCTGACGGTGGCAAGCGGTGCCGATCCGCCATAGCCCGGCATATCCCACGCGATCGCGTGGAAGCGATCGCCGAACGTGGCGAGCTGTTGCCGCCAGGCCCGCGCCGCGCCGCCGATGCCATGCAGGAATATCAGAGGTGTCGCGTCCGGGAGGCCCGCCGCTTCGTAGGCGAAGCGCCCATCCTTTGTTATCATCGGCGCGGGTTGCGACACGCGACATCCTTTTGCTCGGCCCCCGGGATGCTAACAGGCCTGCGGGCGATGGGAAGAGATAATTTTATACTTAAAGCAATTTTCGGGCCGCCCCCGGGTGCGTAGCCGTTCGCGGCTTTGAGGACGCTTCGTTGCAAAAGCTTGAAGTTTAAAATATATCGGAGCCTAGGCCAGCAGCTATGTCAGGGAGCCACAGCATGACCGGATTGCCGCATTCGCCGCACGCGCTGGTAACTGGTGGCGGCCGCGGCATCGGCCGCGCGATTGCTGCGGCTCTCGTTGGCGCTGGTGCCACTGTTACGGTGCTTGGACGGAATGCCGCAACTCTTGAAGAGGCGGTGAGCGCGGGAGCTGCGCATTTCGCGGCCGTTGCCGACGTTTCGGACGAAGCTGCGTTGAAAGTCGCGATCACTGAAGCACATGCGCGAAAGCCGATCGATATCTTGATTGCCAATGCCGGCAGCGCCGAGTCTGCGCCATTCTCGAAGTCCGACAGCGCACTGTTTGCGCGCATGATGGACGTCAATTTCATGGGCGTGGTCCACGCCATCCACGGTGTGCTGCCTGGGATGAAGGGGCGTCCTTATGGGCGCATCGTCGCGATTGCGTCGACGGCCGGGCTGAAGGGCTATGCCTATGTGAGCGCGTATACGGCCGCAAAGCACGCGGTGGTCGGTCTCGTGCGTTCGCTTGCTATCGAAATGGCCCGTAGCAATGTAACCGTCAATGCCGTGTGTCCCGGCTTCACCGATACCGATCTGGTCGCCGGCAGCATCGAGAATATCATGAAGAAGACCGACCGGAGCCGCGAGCAGGCAATCGCTGAGCTCGCAAAGCACAATCCGCAGGGACGGCTGATCACGCCGCAGGAAGTGGCAGACGCCGTCCTTTGGTTGTGCGGCGAAGGCGCGGGCGCGATCACCGGCCAGGCGATCGCCGTTGCCGGCGGCGAAATCTAGCGGCTCGGAACAAAGAAAAGGACATCGCATGAGCAGACCAGCCAATCCCGTGACCGTGCCGCTCGCGGACTATTCGCCGCAACATTTCCTGCTGGCCGTGGTCGACGGTGTTGCCACCGTAACGCTCAATCGCCCCGAACGGAAAAATCCGCTGACCTTCGAGAGCTATCGGGAGCTGACCGACTTCTTCCGCGCCTGCGCGTTCGACGACGCGGTCAAGTGCATCGTCGTCACCGGCGCAGGCGGCAATTTCTCATCCGGCGGCGATGTGTTCGAGATCATTGGGCCGCTCGTGAAGATGGACACCAAGGGGCTGACCGCCTTCACGCGGATGACCGGTGACCTCGTCAAGGCGATGCGTGCCTGCCCGCAGCCGATCGTGGCCGCCGTCGAGGGCATCTGCGCCGGAGCGGGTGCGATCGTTGCCATGGCGTCGGACATGCGGCTCGCCGCGAGCGGGGCCAAGGTCGCCTTCCTGTTCAACAAGGTAGGCCTTGCCGGCTGCGATATGGGTGCCTGTGCGATCCTGCCGCGGATCATTGGACAGTCCCGCGCCTCCGAGCTGCTCTATACCGGCCGGTTCATGACCGAGGAGGAGGGCGAGCGCTGGGGCTTCTTCAGCCGCATCGTGACGCCGGAGCAGGTGCTGCCCCAGGCACAGCTGCTGGCCAAGCAGATCGCGGAAGGACCGACCTTCGGCAACACCATGACCAAGCGGATGCTGGCCATGGAATGGGCGATGTCGATCGAAGAGGCGATCGAGGCGGAAGCCATTGCTCAGGCGCTGTGCATGACGACGGCGGATTTCGCGCGCGCTTTCGAAGCCTTCGCCAACAAGGTCAAGCCGGTCTTTAGGGGCGACTGAACCGACAATTTTCGCCGCCACGGAGCCGAGAATTAAGGCTAAGCCCAAGACGCGGGCCTAGCTCAAGGCGGAGGCGACAAAGCCGCTTGCGGCCGAGTAACCGGCCGTGCGACGTTAACCCCATTGCCTGGTGTGTATCGAGTGGAGTTAGGGCGATGAAAGCGATTATCGTCGGTGGCGGCATCGGTGGTCTCACCACGGCGTTGATGCTGCGGGCCCGCGGCATCGGTTGCGAGATTTTCGAGCAGGCCGATACCATTCGCGAACTCGGCGTCGGCATTAACACGCTGCCGCATGCTATGCGCGAACTCGCGGGTCTTGGCCTGTTGCAGAAGCTTGACGACGTCGCAATCCGCACCGACCAGCTCTATTATCTCAACCGCCATGGCCAGGAGGTCTGGCGCGAAGCCCGCGGCGTCGACGCGGGCCACGACGTGCCGCAATTCTCGATTCACCGAGGTCGCCTTCAGGGCGTCATTCACCGCGCTGTCGAAGAGCGGCTCGGGCTTGAGTCGATCCACACGGGTTGCCGGCTCGGTGCGTTCACCCAGGATGAAGGCGGTGTCACGGCCTATTTCTTCGATCGTGCCGGCGTACACATCCATACCGCGCGTGGCGATATCCTGATTGGCGCTGACGGCATCCATTCTCGGGTCCGCGACACGCTGTTCCCGAACGAGGGCCCGCCGTGTTGGAACGGCCTGATGTTGTGGCGTGGTGCGCGCGACTGGCCGCTGTTCCTCACTGGCAAGTCGATGATCGTGGCGGGCGGCCTCAATGCCAAAGTCGTTGTCTATCCGATTGCGGAGGGATCTAGCCCCGCGAGCCGTCTGACCAATTGGGCCGTGCTGGTGAAAGTGGGCGAGGGCAATGCCTCGCCGCCGCGCAAGGAGGATTGGTCGCGACCGGGCCGGCGCGAAGAGTTGATGCCGCATGTCGCGCGCTTCTCCGTGCCCTATATCGACGTGAAGAGTCTGATCTCGGCCACACCGGAATTCTACGAATATCCGACCTGTGACCGCGATCCGTTGCCCTATTGGTCGTCGGGGCGTGTCACGCTGCTCGGCGATGCCGCGCATCCGATGTATCCGGTCGGCTCGAACGGCGCCTCGCAGGCGATCCTCGATGCGCGCTGCCTTGCGGATGCGCTGGTGCGCGCCGAGCATCCGCGTCAGGCGCTGGTCGAATATGAGAAGAAGCGGCTGCCGATGACCGCGGACATCGTCCGCTCCAACCGGCGTGGCGGCCCCGAGGGCGTCATTGATGCCGTCGAGCAGCTTGCGCCCGACGGCTTCGACAATGTCGACAACGTGCTGAGCTATTCGCAGCGCGAGGCCATCGTACGCGGCTATGCCACCAAGGCCGGTTTTGCCGCAGTGCCTGGGCTCGCCGCAGTGCGAGCCTGATGCTTAGCCGGGCGGTGGTGGCAGGAAGTGGATGTTGTACTCGGCGGCCATCGCCACCACGTCCTCCGGCTTCTGCTCCTTCATGTTGTGAAGGCCCCAGAACAAGTCGAACAGCTTGCGGGTCGGGGAGACCCAGAACAGCACCTTCGCGGTCTGCTCCGACTTGTTGAAGATGCCGTGCGGTACGCCCATGCCGAGACGGATCAGATCGCCAGCGGTCGCCTGTGACTCGGAATTGCCGAGCATGAAATCGAGTTTGCCCTCCAGCATGTAGAGATACTCATCCTGGTCGGGATGAATGTGCGGCGGCACGAAGGTGCCCGGCGGCAGCGTCGCGTGCCAGGAGAAGCTGTGCTCGGTGTTGCTCTTCGGCACATAGGTCTGGCCGAGGATGTTCCAGGAAATGCCCTGGATCCCCTCATTCGCCCGCGTGATGCCGGTGATTTCGCTCTTCATTGCAGTCCTCCCTTAACGCGACGCGCGGCTTTAGTTCGCCGCCTTGCAGTCCTTGGCATAGCGATCGCCGTAGTTCTCAAACACCTTTTGCACGATCTCGGTCTGGAATTTTCCGTCCGGACGTTTGGCGACCTTGGTCAGGTAAAAGTCCTGGATCGGATAGCCATTGGTGTTGAACTTGAAGGCGCCGCGCAGCGAGGTGAAATCGGCCTTCTTCAGAGCGGCTGCAACGGCGTCCTTGTTGGAGAGCTCGCCCTTCACGGTCTTGACCGCGCTGTCGATCAGCATCGCTGCATCATAGGCCTGGAAGGCATAGGTGCCGGGCACGCCGTTATAGGCGGCCTCATAGGCGGCGACGAACTTCTTGTTCTGGGGATTGTCGAGATTGGGCGCCCAGTTGGCGCCTCCGAACATGCCGACCGCGGCGTCCTGCTGCGCGGGCAGTGTTGATTCATCGACGGTGAAAGCCGAGAGCACCGGAATGCTGTCGGCGAGGCCGGCCTGCTTGTACTGCTTGACGAGATTGACGCCGAGCCCGCCCGGCATAAAGGTGAAGAGCGCATCGGGCTTCTGCGATGAAATCTTGGAGAGCTCCGGTTGGAAGTCCAGCGTGTTCAGGGGCATGTAGGATTCTTCGACGATCTCGCCCTTATAGTCGAGCTTGAAGCCGGCGACCGAATCCTTGCCGGCTTGATAGTTCGGCACCATCAGGTACATGCGCTTGTAGCCCCGATCCTGCGCCACCTTGCCGAGGATCTCGTGGACCTGATCGTTCTGATACGACGTCACATAGAAGAACGGGTTGCAGTCCTTGCCGGCGAAGGTCGACGGGCCGGCATTGGGGCTGATCAGAAAGGTCTTCGATTCCGTGACCGGCCGATGGATGGCCTGGAGGATGTTGGAGAAGATCGGGCCGACCACGAAGTCGACCTTGTCGCGCTCCAGGAGGCCCTTGACCTTGGTTACCGCCGCATCCGGCTTCAGTTCGTCGTCGACCACAACGACCTCGACGTCGCGGCCGCCCATCTTGCCGCCGAGATCCTTCACGGCGAGCGCAAAGCCGTCGCGGACCTGCTGGCCAAGCGCGGCGGCGGGCCCCGACAGGGTCACGATCACACCCAGCTTGATCTTCTCCTGGGCGAGGGCCGGGTTCACCGTGGTGCCGAGCAGCAAGGCCGCCGCGGCCAAGGTCAATTGCGTTCTCATGGTCTGTCCCCCGTGACTACCGGGCTTGCGCCGCAAGCCGCGTACTCCAATTCAAGCTTATGCCGATGATGGCTGCCGCGGCAAGCAAGGCCGTGCGCATCGCGTCATCGCCGGCGACGTTCATGCAAGCGGCGCGCCAATTGCTTGAAGCTTAAAGAAATTGGCGTGCTGTCGATTGTTGCAGCTTTAGGCTTGCAGCCCGCGCGAATTTATTTGAAGCTCAAAATGTTAGGGAATCCGGCCGGCGCCAATGCCGGCCGCCAGTGACTGCATCAAGATGCTCGATTCCGAGACCAAGGCCGTCGAGACGCCCGAGGACCATGCCGAAGAGCTTCGGCTGTGGCTGCGCCTGTTGACCTGCACGACCCTGATCGAGGGCGAAGTCCGCGGCCGGCTGCGGCAACGCTTCGATGTCACGCTGCCCCGTTTCGATCTGATGGCGCAGCTCGACAAGGCGCCCGACGGGATGACGCTGTCCGACGTCTCCAAGCGCATGATGGTGTCGAACGGCAACGTCACTGGCCTCGTCGAGCGGCTGGTGGAATCCGGCCATCTCGATCGTCGCACATCGGAGACGGACCGCCGGGTCCAGGTGATCCGGCTCACAAAACTCGGGCGTGCCGAGTTTCGCAGGATGGCCGCGGAACACGAGACCTGGATCGCCGCTCTCTTCGCCGACCTGACGCCGAAGGATGTGCGCGAGCTGATGCGGCTCCTGGCCAAGACCAAGGCGTCGGCGCAGAAATCAGCTGCGCGCCGCCGGCCTTAAGGCCGCAAGCGGGACGCCCGCCAATCCCCCTTGCCCCAGGAAAAAGCATGGGATGCCCAAAATCCGCTATTGCGCAAAATTGCTTTAAGCCTAAAATGATTTCCAGATAGTGCTGCCGGGTGCTTTCCATGCGCAAAGGAGCGTGCGATGGCCAACGCCGCGAAGGCTGAAGTGTCGGGTTCGTATGACGGCAATGCTGCGACGGCCCATGTCGATACATTCGCGCGGCAGCATCTGCCGCCACCTGAGCTTTGGCCAGAGTTCATCTTCACACGGCCGGAGTTGCACTATCCGCCACGACTGAACTGCGTCAGCTATTTCGTCGATCGCTGGGTCGAACAGGGCCATGGCGATGCCCCTTGTGTCATCAGTCCCGCCGTCAGCTACACTTATCGCGAGCTGCAAGCGCTGGTGAATCGCATCGCCAATGTGCTGGTCGGCCAGCTGGGTCTCGTGACTGGCGGGCGCGTGCTGCTGCGCTCCGCCAACAGCCCGATGATGGTTGCGACCTATCTCGCGGTGATCAAGGCCGGTGGTATTTGCGTGGCGACGATGCCATTGCTGCGCGCCAAGGAGCTGTCCTATCCGATCCAGAAGGCGGAGATCACGCTCGCGCTCTGCGACGGAAAACTCTCCGACGAGATGGAGAAGGCGAAGGCGGCAGCACCCGGTCTCAAGCATGTCGTCTATTGGGGCAATGGCGCGGCCGACTCACTTGAGGCGCTCATCGCTGACGCAAGTCCTGAGTTCACGGCAGTTGATGCCGCCTCCGACGACATCTGCCTGATCGCCTTCACGTCTGGCACGACCGGCGATCCCAAGGGCACCATGCATTTCCACCGCGACATGCTGGCGGTGTGTGACGGCTATGCACGCAACATCCTGCGCGCCGAGCAGAAGGATCGCTTCGTCGGCTCCGCGCCGCTCGCCTTCACCTTCGGCTTCGGTGGCGTGCTGTTCCCGATGCATATCGGCGCGTCCTTCGTCGTTCTGGAGAAGACGACGCCCGACGAAATTCTGAACGCAATCGAACAATACAAGACCACAGTCTGCTTCACCGCGCCGACGGCATATCGGGCCATGATCGGCAAGCTTCCTGGCCGCGATATTTCCTCGCTCCGGAAGTGCGTCTCCGCGGGCGAGACGCTGCCCAAGCCGACATTCGATGCTTGGCTCAAGGCGACCGGCATCAAGCTGATGGACGGCATCGGGTCGACCGAGTTGCTGCACATCTTCATCAGCGCGACTGAAGACGAGATTCGGCCTGGGGCGACCGGCAAGCCTGTTCCAGGCTATGAGGCAAAGATTGTCGATGATTCCGGCAACGACGTGCCGCCGGGCACGATGGGCTATCTCGCGGTGCGCGGGCCGACCGGCTGCCGTTATCTCGCCGACGAGCGTCAGCGCAAATACGTCCAGAATGGCTGGAACGTCACTGGCGACACTTACCTGATGGATAGCGATGGCTATTTCTGGTACCAGTCACGCTCCGACGACATGATCGTGTCGGCCGGGTACAACATCGCAGGCACCGATGTCGAGGTCGCGCTGCTCACGCATCCCGCTGTCGCCGAGTGCGGCGTCGTCGGTGCGCCGGACGAGGCGCGCGGGATGATCGTGAAGGCCTATGTCATCGCTGCACCCGGAGTGATGCCGGACGCCCAGCTCGCGGCCGAATTGCAGGAGCACGTCAAACGCGAGATTGCGCCTTACAAATATCCGCGCGCGATTGAGTTTGTGGCACAACTGCCGAAGACCGAGACCGGGAAGTTGAAGCGCTTTGCCTTGCGGCAATTGGCGCAGGCCGCAGTGACGTCATCGGGCGTCGCGGCAAAATGAGAAAAGGATAGACAATTGTCCGTGACGACGCCGAAAGGTCCACAGCTTGCGGTGCTGCCGACCGCCGCCGAGGATGACACCCGTTCGGTGGCGCAGGTGCTCCAGCCTTCGGGCTGGCCGATGCCGAAGGGCTATGCCAACGGCATCGCCGCGGAGGGGCGCATCGTCGTCACCGGCGGGGTGATCGGCTGGGATGCCGAGGAACGTCTTGCGGACGGCTTTATTGCTCAGGTGCGCCAAGCGCTGAGCAATGTTGCGGCGATTCTAGCCGAAGCCGGTGCCCGGCCCGAGCATCTCGTGCGCCTGACCTGGTACGTCGTCGACATGGACGAATACCTGGCCAACCTGAAGGAGCTCGGCAAGATCTACCGGACGGTTTTCGGTGCGCACTATCCCGCGATGGCGCTGCTCCAGGTCGTCCGCCTCGTCGAGAAGGCGGCGCGCGTCGAGATCGAGGCAACCGCCGTCATTCCGCGCTGAGTTGCGTTTGGCTTCAGCTCGCCTTGGCGAGATCGTCGTCCTCAGGCGAGTTGAGATAGACGCCGGACATGGTGTCGACCCAGCAGAGATGGTCGTGCACCATCTTCACGCCTTCCACGTTCTCGGCGGCAACGACCGCAGCCTGCCGTGCGTGCTCTTCCGTAATGACCCCGCTGAGGTGAACGATGCCGTTGCGGACGATGACGTTCAGCCCGAACGGACACCAATCGCTCTTCTCCATGGCGTCGATGATACGGCCGCGAATGTGATCGTCGTCGGCCGTCGGATCCGGCACGTCACGGGCGAGACCGGCCACCGCCTGCAACAAATTGGCGCGTGACACGATGCCGACGACCTTGTCGCCGCGTACCACCGGCAGCCGCTTCACATTGTTCCGTTCCATGAGATCGACGATCTCCGCGAGTGCCGTATCCTCGGTGATGGTCACGGGCGAGGCGGTCATCACTTCTGCGACCTTGCGGCCGTGCTCGTGGACGAAGTCGCTGGCCGACTTGCCGGGACCGAGAATGAAGCGCAGCCAGCGGCCGCGCTTGCGTCCGGTGCCAATTTCGCTGCGGCGAATGAAGTCGCCCTCCGAGACGACGCCGACCAGCTTGCCGGCGTCGTCGACGACCGTGAGGCCGCTGACGTGCCGCTTCAGCATGATGTTTGCCGCCTCGACAATGCTGGTGTCGGGGGTAACCGAGATGACCGAGCGGGTCATGATCTGGTGGGCGCGCATTTTCGAGCTCCGCAAGTTCACACAAATATCGAGATGCGAAGCTTAGATCACCGGGAGATACTTGATTTGACCCAAGTCAAGGAGGGCTGGTCCGCGCCTAGTCCTCGGGCTCTGCATTTGGCGCGAGATCGGAGGAGCGGAACGGCTTGGCCTTGTCCAGTTTCCGGTAGGCCGTCGATGCCGTCTGCAGCAACTTCTTCTCGCGCTTGCGGTTGAGGAAGCGGATGCCTGCCTCGGGGCCGGCTCCGTTCAATGACGCCGCCAGAGTTCGGCCTCGTGCATCGTCATTCAGTTGTCCGAGCGACCGTTGCGCCTTGCGCAATTGCTTGAGGATCGACTTCTGCTTCGTCAGCGACGTGTCGGAGAACAGATCCTCCAGCGACTCGATCGAATAGGTCAGTCGTTTGTTGAGAATCCGCAGTTTGTGCCGTTTCTCGACGTCGAGCTTGCTGAGCTTCCGGGCTTTCCGAAGCAGCGTCCTTTCCCATTCCATCAGTTGCGTCGTCGCGTGATTGGAGAGCGAGCAACGGCGCAGCCCGATGGCCTCCTTGCTGCGCCTGGTCGACCAGGGGCCACTCTCGATCCAGGCAGAGGTCTCCTCGACCAGGCGCCGATATCGCGCCGATTGCAGCGCGCGGGCCAGCAGGCGGTGGCTCTCGGCGCGCTTTTCGTCCCAGTGCTGGAGCTCGGCAATCACGGCGAGCTCGTCGCGGCTCTCGGCCACGATACGTTCAATCGCAACGTCGAGGTCCCGCACCATGCCGAGCTGGCTGTTCAGCCACTTCAGCTCGGCCCAGACTTTGGATCGCAGCGCGTCATCGACCATGGGCGAAAAGAAGCGGATGGCGGTCCGTAGATGGGTCAGCGCGATTCGGATCTGATGCAGCGCGTCCGGATCGCCGCGGCAAGTGCCGTCATGCTGGGCGAGGACGGCGTCGAGATGGCGGCGCGCGATGATCCGAAAGGCCGTATCACAGGCCATGCCGGGACTGAGACGGCCGGGCAGGGCATTGCGCCCGGCCGCAGGTTTGGCGCGAGCGGTCGCTGTCGAACTCGTGGTGGGTCGCGCCATCCTAGCCCGCGCCAATCAGATTGCCTTATTTGCCCTCAGCGATCGCGTCCCGGCAGCTCTGGAGCGTCTGCTCCTGCGTCCCGGAGGCAGCGATGGTCGCCCAACCGACATGGCCGATATTATAGTGCTCTTGCAGCGCGGCAACCTCTTGCGTGGCGTCTGATGCATCTCCTCGACGGCTTCCGATTCGTGTGGACCGCTTCGCGAGGCAGACGCATGCGGCAACGCCTCGTAAACGCGCCATCACGACCGGTCCTTGACTTCCGTCAATGCCTGTCGTCGGTTGACCGGACGGAGTTCCCCAGCTTGACGAGGATCAAGCGTCCCGACCAGAGGCGGCCTATTTTGGCCGGCAAGGAGAATCCCGATGCCCATCAAGGACGTCTTTCTGCCGCTCATCGGCCAGCCGCGCGGACCTGCACTTGCCGCGATCGAGAAGTGCGTGGCGGTCGCCGCCGACCTCGGCGCCAGGATCACCGCGCTTGCGCTCGAGGACGACGGTTTTGTGCGGCCGAAGGTGGTCTTTCCTGATGGCCCGGATTCCGCCGAGACCAGAGGAGAGCGGGAGGTGGGCGACATGCAGCATCTCCTGAATGCGTTCACCAATGCGGCCTCCCGCACCGGCATCCGTGCCCAAAGCCGATCGGGTAGGGTGCCGGCGGGCCAGATCGCGTTGACCTTCGCCGAACATGCTCGTTTCAGCGACCTCACGCTGGTCCCTGTGAAGCCGCATGACAGCCGAACAGAAAATATTGTCGAGACGTTCCTGTTCGAATCCGGCCGGCCGTTGCTGCTCTGTCCGGAGCAGCACGTGGAGGTGCTGCGTCCGGAATTCGAGAATGTCATGATCGCCTGGGACAACTCGGCCCGTGCTGCGCGCGCGGTCGGCGACGCGTTGCCGATCCTCCAGGCGGCCGCCGCGGTCCGCGTGATCACGGTAGCGGACGGCAAAGCCGAGCCGATCGCGCAATCCGGCACCAGTCTCGTCGATCATCTCAGGGAACACGGGGTCTACGCGTCCTTCGAAACCGTGAAGGGCAGTGGCAGCTCGATCGGCAAGGTGCTCGGCAGCTGGGCGCAGTCCCATGCTATCGATGCCATCGTCATGGGCGCCTACCACCATTCGCGCCTGAACGAGATCGTCTGGGGCGGCGTGACCAAGACCGTCATCGGTCAACCGCCGTGCTGGGTGATGATGTCGCACTAGGCGCGGTTGCCATACATCCGAGCCAGGCCTTCAATTACCAGGCCTTCAATTACCAGGCCTTCAGTTACCAGGTTTCCAACTATCGGACCCGTCGTCCGATTGGACGATTGCAGTCATGTCGACTTACCGCCTGAAGAACCTGCTGTCGCCCCGGTCGATTGCGCTCGTCGGCGCGAGTCCCCGTCAGGTCTCCGTTGGACGCGCCGTCCTTGAAAACATCCGCAAGGCGGAATTCAGGGGGCCATTCGGTTTGGTGAATTCACGCCATGCCGAGATCGGCGGCCTTGCCGCCGTGAGCAGCCTGGACCAACTGCCATTCGTCCCCGAGCTGGTCGTCATCACTGCGCCGGCGGCTGAGGTCCCCGCCATCATCGACCAGGCCGGGCGTCTCGGCGCGGCGGGCGCCCTGATCGTTTCGGCCGGACTCGGTCACGGACCGGGATCCCTGCACGAGGCCGCGATCGCGGCATCCCGGAAATACGGAATGCGGCTGATCGGTCCCAATTGTCTCGGCATCATGATGCCCGGCGTGAGCCTCAACGCAAGCTTCGCCGCGCATATGCCGGGGGCTGGAAACCTCGCGCTAATCTCGCAATCGGGTGCGATCGCGGCCGGCATGGTGGATTGGGCGGCGCAGCGCGGCGTCGGCTTCTCCGGCATCGTGTCGATCGGCGATCAGATCGACGTCGATATTGCCGACCTGCTCGACTATTTCGCGATGGATCAAAAGACCCGCGCGATCCTGCTCTATATCGAGGCCATCAAGGATGCGCGGAAGTTCATGTCGGCGGCGCGTGCCGCGGCGCGCGTGAAGCCCGTCGTCGTCGTGAAGTCCGGCCGCATGGCGCAGGGCGCGAAGGCGGCCGCCACGCATACCGGCGCTTTGGCCGGCGCAGATGCCGTCTATGACGCGGCGTTCCGCCGCGCCGGTGTCCTCAGGGTGTCCGATCTGCGCGAGCTGTTCGACTGCGCCGAGACGCTCGGTCGCGTCGAATCGCCGACCGGAAAGCGTCTCGCTATCCTGACCAATGGCGGCGGCATCGGCGTCCTCGCCGTCGACCGGCTGGTCGAGCTTGGCGGCATTCCCGCGTCCATCTCGGCGGACGCGCGCAAAAGTCTTGATGCGGTGCTACCGCCGACCTGGTCCGGTGCAAATCCCGTCGACATCGTCGGTGATGCCGATGCATCTCGTTATGCAGCGGCGCTCGAGGTGCTGCTCGCCGATCCGGACAATGACGCTGTTCTGGTCCTTAATGTGCAGACCGCGATCGCCTCGGCCGCCGAAATTGCCACGACGGTGACCGAACGCGTCAAGGCGTATCGACAGAAGCACCGCAGTTGGGCCAAGCCCGTGCTCGCCTCCTGGATTGGAGCCGACCAGCACATCATCGAAACGCTGTCCGGCGCCGGTATTCCCAACTACCCGACCGAAGACGACGCGGTGCGCGGCTTTATGCATCTGGTCCGGCATCGCGAGGTGGCGGAGGAATTGAGCCAGGTCCCGCCGGCCATGCCGGACACGTTCGTGCCGGATGTCGCGGCTGCAAGGCAGATCGTCACGACGGCCATCGCTGACGGCCGCAAATGGCTCGAGCCCGTCGAGATCAAGCATTTGCTTGGGTGCTATGACCTCGCAATGGTGCCGACCTACGCGGCAGCAGATGTCGAGAAGGCCGTGGCCTATGCGGACGAGATATTTGCGCAAGGCGCCACCGTCGTGCTCAAGATCATGTCGCGCGACATCGTGCACAAGTCCGACGTCGGCGGCGTCGTACTCAATCTGACCACGCCGGGTGCGGTACGTGCGGCTGCCGCCGATATTCTCGCGCGGGCGAAGAAGCTGCAGCCCGAAGCCCGCATCTCCGGCCTCATCGTCCAGGCAATGGTCGTCAAGGCGAAGGCGCGCGAGCTGATCCTGGGCCTCGCCGACGATCCGACTTTCGGCACCGTCGTCGTGTTCGGTCGCGGCGGAACGGCGGTCGAGATCATCAACGACAAGGCCCTGGCGCTGCCGCCGCTCGATTTGCAGCTCGCCCGCGACCTGATCGACCGTACCCGCGTCTCGCGATTGTTGCGTGCCTACCGGGACGTGCCGGCCGTCAAGCAGGACGCCGTCGCCCTGGTGCTGGTCAAGCTGGCGCAAATGGCGGCGGACATCCCCGAAATCCGCGAGCTCGACATCAATCCGCTGCTGGCAGACGAAACCGGCGTGACGGCGGTTGATGCCCGCGTCGCGGTGGGGCCGCCGCAGCGGAAATTCGCAGGCTCGGGCCCCACCAATTTCGCCGTTCGGGCCTATCCGTCGCAATGGGAGCGCCGCCTCGTGCTCAAGGATGGCTGGCGGATTTTCGTGCGGCCGTTGCGCCCGGAGGACGAGCCGACCATCCACGAATTTCTGCGCCACGTCACGCCTCACGACCTCCGCTTGCGGTTCTTTGCGCCGATGAAGGAGTTTACTCACGCGTTCATCGCGCGCCTGACCCAGCTTGACTACGCGCGCGCGATGGCCTTCATCGCGTTCGATGAGGCCACGAATGAGATGGTCGGTGTGGTGCGGCTCCACTCGGACTCGATCTACGAGAGCGGCGAATATGCGATCCTGCTGCGGTCCGACCTCAAGGGCAGGGGGCTCGGCTGGGCCCTGATGCAGTCGATCATCGACTACGCGAAGTCTGAAGGGCTGAAGACAATCTCGGGCGACGTGCTCAAGGAGAACAGCACGATGCTGGAGATGTGCCGTCAGCTCGGCTTCGAGGTGAAGTCGGATCCGACCGAGCCTGATATCTGCGACGTCCGGCTGAAGCTCTGAGCGTGCCAACTACGTTTCCGCGGCTGGCTCCTTTGCGGCCTTCCGCTTTGAGGCAGGTCAATCGAGCGGCCTTATGCCGGCCTAGAATACAAGCTATCGAGGACCGGTAGTCCCATGAGGATATCAGCGTGAATTCGGAACCCCTGCTTCTGGCAACACCGTCTGGCGATGCGCTGGAATTGCGCCCTCAAGGGCCGTGGATCGCAGCCAACGTGTCGACGCTCGAGATGCTGTCCCGATCGGTCGGGGCGGATGTTGATCGATCCAGGGCCGTGACACTGGATATGTCGGGCATCAGCGCGCTCGACACGCTCGGCGCATGGATGCTGGAGAAACTGTCGCGCAAGGCTGCATCATCAGGAAGATCGGCCGGGATCGTGGGCGTGGCCGATCATTTCAGCGGACTCATGGACGAGGTGCGTCAGGTCAACCGCCATACGCCGGCGGCGACGGCCGCGCCCAATCCGGTTCTGGTCAGGTTGAGCAATCTCGGCAAGGCTACGATCGGTGCCCGCGAAGACGTCACACTCTTTCTGCAAATGCTCGGTGCATTGTTTATGGCCATGATCGGCGTCGCGCGCCGGCCACGCACGTTGCGGCTGACATCGCTGGTCTATCAGCTTGACCGGATCGGCTGGCAGGCCATTCCTATCGTCGTGCTGATCACCTTCCTGATCGGCGCGATCATTGCCCAGCAGGGATTCTTCCATTTCCGCAGGTTCGGCGCGGAGTCCTACACTGTCGACATGGTCGGCATCCTCGTGCTGCGCGAACTGGGTGTACTGATCGTTGCCATCATGGTCGCGGGCCGTTCCGGAAGCGCCTACACCGCCGAGCTCGGCTCCATGAAGATGCGGGAGGAGATTGATGCGCTCTCGACCATGGGCCTCGATCCGGTCCACGTCCTGATCCTGCCGCGCGTTTTGGCTCTTGTCATCGCGCTGCCGATCCTGGCCTTCATCGGATCGATTGCCGCGCTTTATGGCGGAGGGCTGGTCGCGCAATTCTACGGCGGCATGGCGCCCGCAATCTACATCGCGCGGCTGCACGAAGCTATTTCCGTTACGCATTTCGAGGTGGGCATCCTGAAGGCTCCCTTCATGGCGTTGGTGATCGGGATCGTCGCCTGTAGTGAGGGACTGCGCGTGAAAGGCAGTGCGGAGTCGCTCGGACGGCAGACGACGACGTCGGTGGTGAAGTCGATCTTCCTGGTGATCGTGCTGGACGGCCTGTTCGCGATCTTCTTCGCCTCGATCGGAATGTGACGATGGGCGAAGCGCAAGAAGAGTTCGCGATCCGCGTCCGCGACCTTGTGGTCGGCTTCGGCCGCCAGACCGTGCTCGACCATCTGTCGCTCGACGTCCGTCGGGGTGAGATCCTCGGGCTTGTGGGCGCGTCTGGTGGCGGCAAGTCGGTGTTGATGCGCACCATCATCGGCCTCATTCCTCGACAAGGCGGGACCATCGAAGTCATGGGACAGCCGATCGGCGGCCGCACGCAAGGCGCGGCCACGACGTGGGGCATCCTGTTCCAGCAGGGCGCGCTGTTCTCCTCGCTGACGGTCCGGCAGAACGTCCAGTTTCCGCTGCGCGAAAATCTGG
The DNA here is from genome assembly GCF_000938285.1 of Bradyrhizobium sp. LTSP857. Taxonomy (NCBI): domain Bacteria; kingdom Pseudomonadati; phylum Pseudomonadota; class Alphaproteobacteria; order Hyphomicrobiales; family Nitrobacteraceae; genus Bradyrhizobium; species Bradyrhizobium sp. LTSP857. The sequence continues at coordinate 35,784 of NZ_JYMS01000010.1, forward strand.
TGCTGTCGCAGGAGCTGATGGACGAGATCGCGATCGCCAAGCTCGAGATGGTCGGGCTGCGGCCGCAGGACGGCGATAAATATCCGTCAGAGCTGTCCGGCGGCATGACCAAGCGCGTGGCGCTTGCGCGCGCGCTCGCGCTCGATCCGCCGATCCTGTTCCTCGATGAACCGACCTCCGGCCTCGATCCGATCGCCGCCGGTGATTTCGACACGCTGATCGGGACGCTGCAAAAGACCCTGGGCCTCACCGTGTTCATGGTCACCCATGATCTCGCGAGCCTCACCACGGTCTGCGACCGCGTCGCGGCGCTCGCAGACGGCAAGATCGTCGCGATCGGCCCGATGCGCGAACTGCTGCAATCCGAGCATCCCTGGGTGCGCGCCTATTTCCACGGCAAGCGCTCGCAGATGCTGCAACCCCAGATGAGATGAGACATGGAAACCCGCGCTCCCTACGTGCTGATCGGCACTTTCGTGCTGGCTGCGATCCTCGCGGTGTTCGGCTTCGTCTATTGGCTGAACAACACCGGCGGCATCGGGCCGCGTGCGAACTACCACGTTCAGTTCCAGGGACCGGTGCCGGGCCTTCTGGTCGGTGCCGGCGTGCTGTTCAACGGCATCCGCGTGGGCGAGGTCACGCAGCTTGGCCTCGCGCCGGACAATTCGCGCTTCGTCAATGCGACGATTTCGGTTGCCGCCACGACGCCGGTGCGCGCCGATACCAAAGTCGGGCTCGATTTCCAGGGCCTGACGGGCGTGCCGGTGGTGACTCTGGAAGGCGGCATGATCGCCGCCAAATCCGGCGAGCCCCTGACCTTGATCGCCGAGGCCGGCGCCGGCCAGAGCATGATGCAGGCGGCGCGCGATGCGCTACGGCGCGTCGACACCGTGCTGGAGGATAATTCCGGCCCGCTGAAGGATACCATCGCGAATCTCAAGACATTTTCCGACGGGCTCGCGCGCAACACCGGCAAAATCGACGGCATTTTGGCGGGCCTCGAGAAGATGACCGGTGGCGGGGCGCCTGCGCAGAAGATCACCTATGATTTGCGCACGCCTCAAAATCTCGGGCCAGCCGGCAAGACCCTGTCCGCGTCGCTGGCCATTCCGGAGCCGACCGCAGTCGCGATGCTCCAGACGCAACGCATGCTGTTCTCGCCGGTGGGGGACAATCCGGGGTTTGCGGAGTTCCTGTGGGCCGACAGCATTCCAAAGCTGTTGCAGGCCCGGCTGATCGACAGCTTTGAGAACTACGACATCGCTCACGCGCCCTTGCGCACGACAGACCTCGGGCAGGCGGACTACCAGCTCCTGATCGACATCAGGCGCTTCCGCATTGCCACGGACGGCGAGACACGGGTCGAGATCGGACTGTCGGCCAGGATCGTCGACAAGAACGGCAAGGTGATCGCCTCGCGCCTCGTCGAAACCAGCGAGAAACTCGACAAGGTCGAGCCCGCTGCCGCGATCGAGGCGTTCGACGCAGCCTTTGCCCGCGTTGCCAAGGAGCTGATTGGCTGGACGGTGCAGGCGGTCTAGCACTTCCCGTTCTTCCCGCATCCTGCAGGGCGGCCATCTTCGTCAAATTTGATCTGCGTCAATTGCCACTGCCAGGATGCAGTAAAATGCAGTCCGTGTGGTGGACACGGTCCCAAACGGAGGCCGACGCTTGGAGCGGTGGATGAAGGCTTCTGTGGTGACGATTGAGCCGAACGGGCATTTTCACCAAGCTGGAACGCCATGGCGCGATCGAGATCATCCACGGTGGCATCAGCCTGCTCGACTCCGCCAGGGTCGAAGCGTTGACGGCGGCCTGACGATCTTTCCACAGCGCTCTCGGATTTTTGATCCCGATCAATGACGTCGGTCGTGCGCCGCGGATAATGCCCAAAACGAGGGTTGGGAGGGGCAGGATGCCAACCGACGCGCTGCTCGTGATGATTGCCGTTGTGACCGTCTTTGTCTCGTTCGCTGCGGCTCCTGGCTTGGGCGGACCGACAGACCAGTGCAGGCGGGCCTGATTCGGATGCCTCGCGCCGAAGTTCCTGAGAGCACAGTCGCATTTTGACGCGCTAACCGCCGCTACTGGCCCTGTTGCCTCTTGGTCGTATGGCAGCGCCTCAACGCAAATTGCGACTTGCGGTGCCTGCAACTCTGCATCGACCGGGATGCATTGGCTCATCCTGCGGGTGCGCCGTCTCGGCGCGTCTTCGGCATTTTAGCGGCACTTGCCTAAAACTGTTTGCGTGCTTTCCGGTTGAAATGCCGGGCAACGTTGACTACGCAGGAACCCCAGTGCCTCGCAGTCTTAGGAGTCCCGGCGTGCCTCAGGACAAGACCGGCGACCCCCGACAGCCGTCGGGCAATAAACTATCGGTCCTGCGCAAGCACCCGATCTTCGCAGATCTGGAACCTGACGCGCTCGATCAGCTCTGCCGCTACGCCAAGCACACCACGGTCAAGCGTGGCGCGACGATCGCCGCCAAGGGCGATCCGGGCAACAATCTGTTCGCGGTGATCACGGGAACAGTGAAAATCTCCTCCTCGTCGCCAGATGGACGGAATGCCATTCTCAATCTGATCGGGCCCGGAGAGATTTTCGGCGAGATCGCGGTCCTCGATGGCGCACCGCGGTCGGCGGATGCGACCGCCAACACCAATTGCGAGCTCTACATCATCGACCGCCGCGACTTCCTGCCTTTCGTGAAGAGCCAGCCTGCGCTGGCGATGAAATTCATCGAATTGCTCTGCGCGCGCCTGCGCTGGACCAGTCAACAGGTCGAGCAAGTGATTTTGCAGAATCTGCCGGGCCGGCTTGCAAGCGCTCTCCTTGGCCTGACCGAGGAGCGCAAGTTCGACTCCGGCAGCGGAACGCTCACCATCACGCAGCAGGAGATCAGCGAGATGGTGGGAATGACGCGCGAGAGCATCAACAAGCAATTGCGCGCCTGGTCCGGACGCAACTGGGTTCGTCTCGAGCATGGCGCCATCGTCGTGCTCGACACCGACGCATTGCGTGAACTGGTCGAAAGCGGCCTCGACGGCAGCTGACGGTGCGCACCTAGCTGTCGATGATCGCGACCGCGCGGGTCCAGCCCGCGGATGCGCGCTCGATCTTGACCGGGAAGCACGAGACCGTGAAACCGGTCGAGGGCAGCTTGTCGAGATCATGCAGCTTCTCGAGGTGGCAATAGCCGATGTGCCGTCCCGCCTTATGCCCTTCCCAGATCAGGCCGGCATCTTTCGTTTCAGCATATTTTCTGGCGGTGAAGACGAACGGCGCGTCCCAGCTCCAGCCGTCGGTTCCGGTCAACCGTACGCCGCGGTCGAGCAGGTACATGGTGGCTTCATAACCCATGCCGCAGCCGGAGTTGACGTAGTCCGCCTGGCCGAACTTTGCGCCGGCGCTGGTGTTGACGACGACGATCTCCAGCGGTGAGAGCGTGTGGCCGATGCGTTTGAGTTCCTTTTCGACGTCGTCGGCGGTGGCGACGTAACCATCCGGCAGATGCCGGAAGTCGAGCTTCACGCCGGGCTGAAAGCACCATTCCAGCGGCACCTCGTCGATGGTCCACGATCGCTTGCCGCGATTCATGGTCGGATGAAAGTGCCAGGGGGCGTCGAGATGCGTGCCGTTATGCGTCGACAACGAAACCTGCTCGACGGCCCAGCCCTGGCCATCCGGCAGATCCTCCGCCTTGAGACCATCGAAGAATTGCAGCATGCGCGGCAATCCCTGCTGGTGGTCGATATACTGGATCGTCGGGTGGTTGCCCGGCGGGTCGGCCGGCACGTCGTTCTGCAACGGCACGGAGATGTCGATCAGCTTCCGCGGCATCGGCGTTTCCTCACCGTAAAATGTGACGTGGCAGCCAGAGCGAGATCTCCGGCAGGTAGGTGACGAGCATCAGCACGAACAGCATGACGCCGTAGAACGGCCAGATCTTGCGCATGACCTCCTCGAGCGAGACCTTGCCCACGGCGCAGCCGACGAACAGGATCGCGCCGACCGGCGGATGGCACAGGCCGATGCCGAGATTGAGCAGCATGATCATGCCGAAGTGCACGGGATCGACGCCGAAATTCTGCATCACCGGCAGCAGGATCGGCGTCGCGATCAGGATCGATGGCGCCATGTCGAGCAGGGTGCCGAGCAGCAGCAGCAAGACATTGAGCAGGAGCAGGATGACGTATTTGTTGCTGGATATCGACAGGAAGAATGCCGTCATCTTTGCCGGCATCTGGGTCAGCGCCATGATGTAGCCGACGGCGGACGCGCAGGCGATCAGGGTCATCACCATCGCGACGGTGCGCAAGGTCCGGTGCAGCAGCACTGGCAGGTCGCGCCATTTGTAATCGCGGTAGACGAACATGGTGACGAAGAATGCCCAGATGCAGGCGACAGCGCCGGCTTCGATCGCGGTGAAGATGCCGCCCAAAATGCCGCCGAGGATGATGACGAGCGTGATCAGGCCCCAGGCCGCGTCGATCGTGATCTTGATCGCGTCCTTGGCCGGAACAGTGCGCCCCTGCGGGTGACCTTCGCGATAGGCGATCGCGACACACAGTACGATCAGCGAGAAGCCGAGCAGCAGGCCCGGAAAGACGCCCGCCATGAACAGCGCGCTGATCGAGATGGTGCCGCCGGTCGCGAGCGAATACAGCACCGCGTTGTGGCTCGGCGGTACCAAGAGCGCCTGCACCGAGGACGAGATTGTGAGGTTGGTCGCGAACACGCGCGGATAGCCGTTCTTCTCCATCTGCGGGATCATCACCGAGCCGATCGCTGAGGTGTCGGCGACCGCAGAACCGGAGATGCCGCTGAGGAACGTCGTCGCCAGCACGTTGACGATGGAGAGACCGCCGCGCAGCCGGGTCAAGCCGACCAGCACGTCGGCGAAGGCGACGAGGCGCCGCGCCATGCCGCCTTCCGCCATGATGGCGCCAGCGAGCACGAAGAACGGGATCGTCAGCATCGCAACCTTGCTGACGCCGTCCGAGATCTTCAGCATCAGCGCTTCGAGGGGAATGCCGACCGACAGTGCGCCCGCGATCGCCGCCATCGCCAGCGAATAGGCGATCGGCATGCCGATCAGGAAGCAGACGATCATCGTGCCGAGCAGGATAAAGATGTCCATTATGATAGCTCCTGGCTCACTCGAAGGCCGCAGGCTCGGAATGCTTGCCGATTGGGTCGGGCGGCGCGCCGAGGAAGATCCGCTCGATCACGAACAGGAGCAGACAGACGCCGCCGATCGGAATCGGCAAATAGGTGACGCCGACCGACAGCGATGGGAAGTCGGCGATGCTGTTGTGCCAAGTGATCTCGACCAGGCTCTCGCCCCAGATGACCATGAACAACGCGATCATCGCCATGAGCAACTGAACGAAGATGTCGAGCGCCCGTTGCAGGGGCAGGGGAAGCTTTTTGGCGAAATAGGCGACATTCATGTGCAGGTTGAGTCGATAGCCGGCGGCGGCGCCGATGAACGTCAGCACAATCGTCAGCAGCACCGCCGTTGGCTCCGGCCAGGAAGCCGCACTGTTGAGCACATAGCGCGTGAACACCGCCCACGGGATCACCGCGGAGATCGCGACCAGCGCGGTGCAGCCGACGATCACGCATAACAGATAGAGAAAGTCCATCGCTCGGCGAAACAATGCGGCCATCCGCGTTTCCTGCTCTGTCACTGGTTCAAATTGTCGAGGCCAAAGCGCGATGAATGATCGTCGCGCTTTGGCTTTTGTTTGAGAAGACTCAGAGCGCCTGGATACGCTGGATCATGGCCTGGTATTTCGGGCCGTACTTGTCCCAGACCGGCTTGACCGCATCCTGGAATGGCTTCTTGTCGGCGATCTCCACGATCTCGCAGCCGGCGGCCTTGGCCTTCTCCATCGCGGTCGTTTCGTACTTCTTCCAGAGCTCACGCTCCTCGAGCTGGGCTTCGCGTGCGAACTTCTTGACCAGCGCCTGGTCGTCGGCGGACAGCGCCGTCCAGGACCGCTTGGAGAAGCAGAGGATTTCAGGAATGATCAGGTGCTCGGTCAGCGAGTAGTATTTCGCCGCAGTGTAGTGGTTGCTGAACACGTAGCTCGGCGGGTTGTTCTCCGCGCCGTCGATCACGCCGGTCTGAAGCGAAGAAAACACCTGATCATAGCCCATGGCGATGCCGTTGCCGCCGAGCGAATTGACCATGTCGATGAAGATCGGGTTGCCGATGACGCGAAGCTTCAGGCCCTTGACGTCGGCGATCGACTTGATCGGATGCTTGGTGTTGTAGAAGCTGCGCGCGCCTGAATCCATCCAGCACAGTCCGACCAGATTCGCGTTCGGGCTCGCGGTGATCTTGTCGAGCAGCTCCTGGCCGATGTCGCCGTCCATCATCTTCCAGGACTGCGCCACGTTCTTGAACAGGAACGGCATGTTGACGACGTTGATGTCGTCGACGATCGGGCCGACGGCGCCGGCGCTGACCCGCAGCATCTGGATCGCGCCGATCTGGGTCTGCTCGATCGTCTCCTTCTCGGCGCCAAGCTGCGCGGAGGGATAGGTCTGGATCGAGAGGCGGCCTTGCGTTGCGTCGGCCAGCTTTTTGCCCATGCTCTCGACGGCAGCGACCGTCGGATAGCCGACCGGCTGCACGTCGGCGGCTTTGAACACGGCCTTGGTTTGGGCACGGCCGGACGAAATCGGAGCCAGCGTGGCAGCTCCAAATCCGGCGCTCAATTTGATGAAATCACGGCGTCTCATTGTAGTCCTCCCTCAGTTCTTGTTTGGTGTGTGTCGTTGATGACCGTGGTCCGGTCATTCCGTGTTGGCGAAAAACTCCGGATTGGTGTGTTGGGTCTCCGAGATGTCGCGGAGTAGCCGGTCGAGGTGCCGCTCCATCGCAATCCCAGCTCGTTGTGGATCGTGCGCCTCGATCGCCGCGAGGATCGGCTCGTGCTCGGCGATCACCTGCGTCATGCGCCCGGCCACCGGCAGGGTCAGCTGGCGATAGCGGTCGACATGTACCTTCACATGCTGGATGAGCGTCCAGATTCCAGGATGCCTGGCGACATCGGCGACGGTGGCGTGAAACAGCTCGTCAGCCTGGTGAAACGCAACACGGTCGCCGGCCTCATCGGCCTCGCGCTGACGCTCCACGATCGACCGCAATTGCAGGATCTGGCTTGTGGTCGCGCGTTCGGCCGCGAGCCGCGCGGTGGTCTCCTCCAGCGCCTTGCGGATGATGATGGCTTCGGGCAGCGCGGCGAGCGGGATGCGGGAGACGAAGATGCCGGATTGCGGGAATACGTCGAGCAGCCCCTCGTCGGAGAGCTTGAGGATCGCCTCGCGCACCGGCGTGCGGCTGACGCCGTAGGTGAGGGCGATGTCGGCCTCCGAGATGACCTCGCCTGGCCGGCGCCGCATCGACACCAGCTCGCCGCGCAGCTCGGTATAGATGCGCGACGACGCCGTCGCCCGCTGCGGTGGCTTGCCGCGGCGTGGGCTGATGGCGGCCGGCGTGGGCGCGGCCTGGGCTTTCCTCGTTGTGCGCGCGGGCATGCTTATGGTTATGGTTGAAATTGATATATTAGTATACGAGGCAATCTGCAGCAAAAGTCAACTGAGCAAGTAGGCTACTGTGCGCTGCAACATAAGGAGGACGCGTCCGTGACCGACTATCGCAAGCTCTTCGATCTCACCGGCAAGACTGCGGTCGTGCTCGGTGCCGCATCGGGTATCGGCAAATCGTCGGCGGAGGCGCTGGCCGGGCTCGGTGCTCGCGTGGTCTGCGCCGATCGTGCGCTCGACGCGGCCGAGGCGACCGCTGCCGGCATTCGCGAGAAGGGGGGCTGGGCCGAAGCCGCTGCGTGCGACGCCGCGAGTGCCGCCGACGTCAATGCGCTGGCGAAAATCGTGATGCAGAAATTTTCGCGGCTCGACATCGCCGTGACAACGCCCGGGCTCAACATCCGCAAGACCATCCTGGATTACACCGATGAGGATCTCGATCGCGTCATCACGCTCAACGTCAAGGGCACCGTGTGGTTCTTCCAGGCGTTCGGCCGCATCATGATCGAGCAGAAGGTTGGCAGCATCATTGCCTGCTCCTCGGTGCGCGCCGTCACTATTGAACCCGGTCTTGCCGTGTATGGCTCGACCAAGGCCGCGATCGGCCTTTTGGTAAAGGGTTTTGCCTCCGAGGTTGGTCGCTCCGGCGTTCGCGTCAACGCGATCGCGCCGAGCATCGCCGAGACCGCGCTGACCGGTCCGTTCAAGCAGCGCCCCGACATCTACAATCTCTACGCCGGCCACACCGTGTTCAACCGCTGGAGCAGCGCCGATGAGGTCGCGACCGCCGTCGCCTATCTCGCCTCGGATGCCGCGAGCTATGTCAGCGGAAGCACGCTGTTCGTCGACGGTGGCTGGACCGCCGTCGATGGTCCGCCGACCGGTCTCACGCAGTTGAACAAGTAGAGCCAGCCGCATCTAGCTGGCGAAGCCCACGCGCCGGCGTAGCTCCCTCTGATCCGCGCCGGCCAGCAATGTGACCAATGCGGCAGCCTCTTTCGGATGTGCAGCCCGCATGGTGACGCCGGTTGTGTACATGGTCACGAGCTCGCATCCCGGCGGCAGCGATCCCGACAGGGCGATGCCGTCGGTTGCGATGATCTCGGTTGCTTGCGTGCACCCGATCGGCCTTTGCGCGGGAGACGCCGCGAGTTCCCGCATCGCGGTCGCGCCGTCCGGAAAGATCTTGAGACGCGAAGTCACTTCATAGGCAATGCCGAGCTGATCCAGGACTTTTGCAACGTGCCTGCCGGCCGTCGAGGCCGTGATGTCGGGAACGAAGATCGCATCTGCGGCTCGCAGCACTTCGCGCAGATCGGCCTCGGTTTTGACCGTCACCCTCGGGTCGCGACTGCGAACCGCCAGCGCGGTTTCGACCCGGCCGACATCGGCGATCGAGGGGAGGATGACGAGCTTCTCCTCGGCGAGCTTTGCGACCAGCGCCTGCGTCAGGATCACGAGATCGGCCGGCGCCCCCGCGCGCAACTTGTCCGCCATTGCGCCGACCGCGCTGAACTCGCCATCGATCGCAAACCCGGTCTGGGCCCGAAAGGCCTCGGCGAGACCGCGAACGAGGCCTTGGGCCGCGCCTCCGCTGAGGATGTTCATCGTGTCCACGATGCGGTCTCCCTGATGTCGTTCTTGTTGGCCGGCACTGTAGCGGCAGGACGCGCGGGCTGTCGACGCCTCACATCGTCGATCCGGGCGGGAACATCGGGCCGCTTTCGGTACGGTTGCGCGGCTTTTCGCGGCCGCGGCAGGAGCCGGCGGCGCGCGCGGCCTGAGCAAATCGCATGGGTATTGCCGGATAAATGCGCTCGGCTGGCCGGTACTTTGGTGTTACGAATTTGGCCATGAACCAGCACGCCAAGATCGAGATCCGCCACTCCACCTGTCCGCATGATTGCCCCTCGGCCTGCGCCCTCGATATCGAGGTGCTCGAAGGCCGCAGCATCGGCCGCGTCCGAGGTTCGAAAAAGCAGACCTATACGGCCGGCGTGGTCTGCGCCAAGGTCGCCCGTTATGCCGAGCGCATCCATCACCCGGAGCGGCTGATGTATCCGATGCGCCGCACCGGGCCGAAGGGCTCCGGCCAGTTCGCGCGCATCTCGTGGGACGAGGCGCTGGACGAGATCGGGCATCGCTTCAACCAGGCCGAGCGTGAGTTCGGCGCGGAATCGATCTGGCCCTATTACTACGCCGGCACGATGGGGCTGGTGATGCGTGATGGCCTCAACCGTCTCACGCATGTGAAGAAATATTCGCGCTTCTATTCGACGATCTGCGCCAACATCGCGCGCGTCGGTTATGCCATCGGCACCGGCAAGATCGCTGGCGTCGATCCACGCGAGATGGCGCTCTCCGACCTGGTCGTGATCTGGGGCACCAACCCCGTCAACACCCAAGTCAACGTGATGACGCACGCCGCCCGTGCCCGCAAGGAGCGCGGCGCCAAGATCGCGGCGGTCGACGTCTACGACAACGAGACCATGAAGCAGGCTGACATCAAGATTCTCCTGCGGCCCGGCACTGACGGCGCGTTCGCCTGCGGCGTCATGCATGTGCTGTTTCGCGACGGCTATGCCGACCGCGCCTATATGGACAAATACACGGACTGCCCGGCCGAGCTCGAGGCGCATCTGAAGACGCGCACGCCCGAATGGGCGTCTGCGATCTGCGGCGTGCCGGTGTCCGAGATCGAGGCCTTTGCCAAGGTCGTTGGTGAAACCAAGCGGGCCTTCTTCCGCCTCGGTTACGGCTTCACCCGCTCCCGCAACGGTGCGACGCAGATGCATGCGGCGCTGTGCATTCCCGCCGTGACCGGCGCCTGGCAGTATGAAGGTGGCGGCGCCTTCTTCAACAATTACGCGCTGTGGCACTTCAACGAATCCATCATCGAAGGCCACGACGCGATCGACAAGACCACCCGTGCGCTCGACCAGTCGCAGATCGGCCGCATCCTCACCGGTGACGCCGAAGCGTTGCACGGCAAGGGGCCGATCAAGGCGATGCTGATCCAGAACACCAACCCCATGACGGTGGCGCCGGAGCAGGCGCTGGTGCGGCAAGGTTTTGCGCGCGAGGATCTGTTCGTCGCGGTGCACGAGCAGTTCATGACCGAGACGGCGCAGATGGCCGACATCGTGCTGCCGGCGACGATGTTCATGGAGCACGACGATCTCTATTACGGCGGCGGTCACCAGCACATCTCGGTCGGGCCCAAGCTGATCGACCCGCCCGGCGAATGCCGCTCCAATCATCAGGTCTTGCAGGCGCTGGCGCCGCGGCTTGGCGCCAAGCATCAGGGTTTTGAGATGACGCCGCGCGAATTGATCGACGCGACGCTGAAGCTGAGTGACCACGGCGATATTGCTAGCCTCGAGGCCGATGTCTGGCGCGACTTGCAACCGGACTTCCGCACCGCGCATTATCTCGACGGCTTTGCCCACGCCGACAAGAAATTCCACTTCAAGGCTGACTGGGCGAATCCGCCGTTCGGCTTGATGATGGGCGAGTTCGACAAGATGCCGTCGCTGCCGGACCATTGGGCCGTGATCGAGCACGCCGACCAGGCCCATCCGTTCCGGCTTGCCACCAGCCCCTCGCGCAGCTTCCTCAATACCTCGTTCAACGAGACGCCGTCCTCGCAAGCGCGCGAAGGCAAGGCGAGTGTGATGATCCATCCGATGGACGCGGCTGCGCTCGACATCGCCGACGGCGATGCCGTGACGCTTGGCAACACGCGCGGCGAGACGACGCTGATCGCAGTATTCTTCGAGGGCGTACGGCGCGGGGTGCTGATCGCGGAGTCCGTTCATCCGAACAAGAATCATATCGGTGGCCGCGGCATCAACATGCTGACTGGCGGCGAAGCCGTCGCGCCGATCGGCGGAGCCGCGTTTCACGACAACAAGGTCTGGATCAGGAAAGCCGCCGCTGCGGCTTAAGGTGTGCACTCTGTGACACCGTAGCCCGCGAACTCCTTCGCGATGTTCGGATCCATCGATTTCGCCAGCGCGATGTCTGTCGCGCCATCGCCGCCGCTCTTGCGGGTGGCGACGCCGCGGCCGAACAGCGAGGATGACGAGCGTGGATTGCGCTGGATCGCATCGGTATAATCCTTGATCGCGTCCGCGGTCCGGCCGAGCTTGAGATTGACAAGCCCGCGGCTGTCGAGCGCGTCGCTCAATCCGGGATCGACCTGAAGCGCCAGATTGCAGTCGGCGAGCGCACCTTGCAGATCGCCCGTTGCGGCCCGCGTCCAGCAGCGGTTGTTCAGCGCTTCTCCATCCTTCGGATCGAGGCGGATCACCGCGTCGAAATCCTGCATCGCCAGCGCATAGGCGCGCTTGATCGCGTAGATTTGGCCGCGCTTGTAGCGCGAGACGGTATCTGCGGCGTTGGCCGCGAGCTTGCGGGTGAGATCGGCGATCACGGGATCCTTGGCGAGATCGTCCGCGCTTGGCGTCGCGTCGGGCTGCGGTACCTCGCAGGCCGGCTTCTGCGTCTCGGGTTTCGACGACGTCTGATCGCCTCCCTTGTTGTCCGGCGGCCGGGTAATGATGCTGGCGAACGAGAACTCTGTTGTCAGCGACGACGACAGCCAGGGCACCTGCTCGCGGTTGGTCGCACCGATCACGCCGTTCTTGGTGTTGGTCAGCGCCTGCTCCGCGCTCACATTGGGCGCGCGCATCTCCCGCAACAGCTCGGTGACGAACAGGCTGTGATCGCTCTGGCCGCTCGCCACCACCGCGCCGAGCGCGGCGGAATAGAGCACCAGCGAATTACTCGGCGTGATCGTCGGCGCAAGGCCTGCCGAATAGCGGCGAAAGCGCCGCTCGAACGGATTGCGGCGGGAGGCATCGATCAGCGCGATCTTGATCGCGGCGCCGCGTGTATTCATTTCAGCGAGAATGGCGTCCAGACTGAAGCCGTCGCGCGAGACGTCCGGCTCGGTCCAGATCTGCGCATCGACCGGGAGGAGGTAGGTCTGACGGTTCGACTGGATAGCAAAACCGTCGAAGAAGATCAGAGCCACCGAGCCCGGCGCGATGCGGGCATAGAAGCGATCCAGCGTTTGTCGCATGACATCGCCGGCGAGGTTGATCTGCTGTTCGACGACGAAGCCGTCGCGCGTCAGCTCCTTGGCGACGTCCTGCGCGTCGTTGGCGGCGTCGTTGAGCACAAATTCATTGTCGGGATATTTTGCGTTGCCGATCACGAGCGCGATCTTCGCGGCATCGGCAGCATGACTAGCAGCGCCGCCGCTCACGACGATCAAGCCTGCCAGCAACAACACGACCGCGGCGCGCATGAAATGGCTCATCGGTAATAAAAATCTCCGTCAGGATAGCGACCGTTACCCATAATTCAATTGCGAAGCGAAGTTGCGCCCACACGCTATGGTGACATAGCGAGACAATTTGCCCTTGCGCCTGCCGCCCGACCTGCCGCAAATGGCTGCAAAACGGAGCAAGGAAGCGAGCGCGCCATGACCGACACCACAAGCGTCATTACCGAGAAGCGTGGGCAGACGTTCTGGATCACCATCAACCGGCCGGAGAAGCGTAACGCGCTGAACGGCGACGTGATCGCCGGCATCACAAAGGGATATCGCGAGGCGCATGACGACAAGGACGTCCGCGTCATCGTGCTGACGGGCGCGGGCGACAAGGCGTTCTGCGCCGGCGCCGACTTGCAGAATTCCGGCGCGGCTTTCGCGATGGACCATTCCAAACCAAATGTCGACTATGCCGATCTGTTACGTTTGTCACAGAACGCCACGAAACCGGCGATTGCGCGGGTCGGCGGCGTCTGCATGGCTGGCGGCATGGGCCTGTTGTGCATGACCGACATGGCGGTTGCCGCAGATCACGTCATCTTCGGCCTGCCGGAGGTGAAGGTCGGCGTGTTTCCGATGCAGGTGCTGAGCCTGTTGCAGACCATCGCGCCGCCACGACTCGTCAACGAATGGGCGCTCACAGGCGAGCCGTTCGATGCGAAGGCGGCGCAAGGTGCGGGGCTTCTGAATTACGTCGTGCCCACCGCCGAGCTCGACGCCAAGGTCGATTGGCTGATCAGCCGCATCGTCGACAAATCGCCGACCGCAATCCGGCGCGGCAAGTATGCGATGCGCGCCATTGCGTCGATGTCGTTCGACGAGAGCATCGCATACACCGAAAGCCAGATCGCGCTGCTTGCGATGACCGAGGACGCCAAGGAGGGGCTGAAGGCATTCAGCGAGAAGCGCAAGCCCTCCTGGACGGGGAAATAGCTCTCTTACCGCGCAGGTACTCCGTTCGAGGCTTGGAGCGCCCCACCAAATAAATCAATGACTTATGCCGCGGGCCGCGCCGTCATTCCGACGAGCGAGTGGCGGCTAGACCGGCAAGAGCTGCTTTTGCCCGCTCCTCACGGCGCTTCTTGGAGCCTGCGATCAGCTGCTTACGCGTGCGCTTTGCATAGGTAGGCATTTGGCGGCTCGATCGATGGCGGGCAGCGGCCCGCAATTCGGCATCCGTGAGATCGCTGTCCGCACCTTCGGTAAAACCACCGTGGCGGAATGAGGTAAAGGAGAGTTCGCTGCGTAGGCCAGCTGCTGCGACGATCTTCTTTACGACACTTCGAAGATATCGCAGATCTTTGCGCTCTGTAGGCCATGGAAGCGGGGCAGGTGACCTACGATGCTCATGGTCGCGCCGAAAGACCAATCCCCAAACCGTCTTTGCCTTGATGGCGTCAAGCTCCGCCATCAATTCGGGGAAGAGAGGCTCGCCCATTTCGTCAAATAGGGGCCACCAAGCTTCCTCGCCATTCTTCGGATGCACAATTCTTACGCTGTTTGGCCGCTCAGTTGGCCGATAGTGCGAGATTTCGAAGGCGCCGAACACATGCTCTTCGCGTTGCAACCACTCCCACGTCAGTAACGCCGCAGTTGCGACCGAGCGGTACCCGAGTTTCTTCGCTGCCGCTCTGAACGCGACGAGTTCGTCCCAAGTCGCCGTAGGTGTCTGCCGGGCAGGCTGGCCAGGCGCATGGGTCTTGAGCCCCATCCGCGAAAATGGATTGATCGCCGGCACTATTGTTTCTTGGGCGCGCTGCCCAACAAACCAGGCGCGCCTGCAAGAGGCCATAGCCGCATTTGCAAAGCGACGACGCTCGCGCTTGATGACATTCCCACATGCGTCCCTGTGTTCCACGACGAGCAGTTTCGCGTAGATTGCGTCGACGAAGCCTTTCGTAAAATCAGAGAGTTGCTTTGAGCCCACGCGGCTACCATCCTTCAGCATTTGGTTGGCAAAGAGTGCCAGGCCCTGCCTGTATAAGCGCTGCGTGTTGCGCTCGATCTCCCTCCATTTTTGGTGGGTTTCGAAGACACTGGCCAGCCAGTCGAACGTGCCGGGCACAGGAGAAGGCGGAACCATGTCGGTCAAACCTCCCGAACGCCAACTATCGAAGGCGGGTAACAAGATATTCTCGGCTCGCTCGACGGCGGCCGCATACTCCTCCCCTAACGCTTCAGCTTTGACGTGGCAGCCCTGCTTGCGGGCCCAACTCGGCGGATCAAAGAAGTATGCCCATCGACCGTTCTTTGATGGCTTTCGCCTGCAGTAGCGTGGAAGTTTTGATTGGGACAACGTCATACGAGAGATATCAGATCTTCCGATCTATCTCGATCCATTGTTCTCACCGGTGCCGCGAAGTTATCGATAGCGGCCTTCGACCAAATTGGGTGTCGCGCACGCCCAATTCCGCGATAGCCAACTGGTGGTGGTGCCTCGCCGCGGCCAACGGCGCGTGCGAGTTCACCTGTATCGCGATAATCGAGGTACGCAGCGGCCATGTCGGCGCGCATGAGCGCAGGCCATGTGCCGATAGGTGGATAACGGGCAGGAAGGGCAGGGCGAGGTGCCATGAGCGTTGGTCAGTGGTCAAAATGTACAGTCCAAGCCATCAAGGCCTGAGATCTGTTGAGAGGCTCCCGCCCTGTGACAGGCTCAGAGGGGACTGATCTATCTGGTTCAGTTTGCACTGGAACTCTTGTCCCTCACCCGAATGCTTCCCGCCTTCATGTCGCCGACACCATCGACATTGAAAGCAAGACAGCGCCATAGAGAAAGGGGAGCAAAGAACTCGTGGGAGAATCGGCTGGCGTGGCGTGCAAATAGGACGGGCGATGTAAATCTAACAGGGACAATTGCCGTCGCTCGCGTGCATAGTCGGTACTGTCGGGTTCAACAAAACAATCTCAGGCGCAAGATCACGCAAATAGCAGATGCGCGTCCCGTCCGTCTTGTGGTGCCAGGAACGCCTGAGCCGTCGCGAGCACTGTCACCTGGGACGCGTGGCGTTGCGGATCGCTAGCTGAGCTACCAAAACGGCCGCACTTGCCGGACCAAACTCGCCGCGCGCCTAGCGCCGGTATAAGCGACAGGTTTAGCGAAAATGCGAAGATCGATATGACGATGTCAGCGCAATTGGCCAAATGCTCAGCTGACTGATCGGCAAAATGGCGATGCGCCTCGGCTCCGACATATCTATCAGTGGTGAAGCAATACGACGAATGTCAGCTGTTGGCGCTCGAGCGGCTGTCTTCGCCCACTGGCTGAGAGTCAGCTGCTTCTGATGGATTGTCAGCGCTCAATCCGACAGACCTGTTGCTCAACTTGCATTGAAGGCCGCAGCAGTCTTCTCTTTGTCGGAATGATAAGCATCGCACGTACTTCAGGATAGATGGACTCCTTGTGGTGGTTCGGCTGGAGTTCTTCGACGTTTGTGAGGGCGCGATCGGGGTATCATCGGTGCCGTTGAGACGCGCTTTTGATCTGGGTTGTGCGTGCGGCATTTGCCGCAACGGGCTCTCGTGAACCGAGCCGCGCTGCGTCTCGGCCGACGGCTTCGATCCCTCGCGCACCAAATTGCGTCTCTCGCCGGAGGCACTCGGTCCCGGGTTCCGTCGCGTTTCGCGCCGGCGCTATGCTAACCCTCCTGCGGGTGCCTTGTTAACCGGTCTCGAGACTGCAGTCGGTCCCGCGTCCCGCCCAAGGGCGGCGCTATGCTGACGCTCCTGCGGCTGCCTCCTTTAGACCCGCCGTCACGCGCCTTCGCTTGCTCGGCCGGCATAGTGACTGCGATGCAGCTAGTGGTGTGCGCACAGCGCTTTCCTAGCTTGCCATCAAGACCCGAACAGATTTGGTTCGTACCCGCCGCGGAGCAACGGAGCGAGAGGAGCGAGCTGTTTCTCGCTGTCGAATTGGAAGCTGCGAGAAAGGCTCGCCGCGCCCGTCGCGGACAGACGTGATGTCCAGATATATCTGCTTGGGCGCGACGGCGAGGGCCGGCGAGCCTCCGCGACGAAATCACTGACAAGATCATCGCCGAAGTAGAGGCCTGCCGTGTGCCATGACTTGAGGTGCTGCGTGAGGACAATCGGACGGTTGTCCACGCGGCAAGCCAAGCCGGAAAAAGCGGCGGATTACATAGTCGGCTTTCTGTCAGGTCTCGCTGCCGACATAGCAGGTGAGAGTGCGGAGTGCGAGGCGGCTTGAAGTACCTCTTCGCTGCTCGGAGGAAGAGTGAGAGGGGTGGGCGGATGTTCGCGACGGGTTGGAAGCCGAGAGAGAGGCTCTCGGCCACCCGGCGTGGAGAATCGAAATGAAGGAAGCTGTCCAAGAGATCACTTTGTCCTCATCCCGCGAGCTTGCGTTCAATAAAGTGGCGCCGGAGCGCTATGCGGTCGAGCATATCTGCCAGCGGGAGGATGCGCGATGACACGCGACGCTTCCGAACTGGCGTACCGCCTCGCGCGCGATGCCGAGGCGGTGTGCCGCCACTATCTGTCGAACGGTCGGCGTCAAGGCCGCTATTGGTTGGTTGGCAATGCTAGTAATACACCGGGACGTTCGATGTTCGTCCGATTGCAGGACACGCCCAGGGGGCCGGCTGGGAAGTGGACTGACGCTGCAACGGGCGAGCATGGTGACTTGCTTGACGTCATTCGCGAATGCTGTGGGCTCCTCGACTTCCGCGACGTGGCGAATGAGGCTCGCCGCTTTCTCAATTTGCCTCGCTCCAATGCCGAGCCGTCGTCGAACGTCGCGCACAGCAGAGCGCCAGTCGGTTCGGCCGAGGCGGCCCGGCGGCTCTTCGCCATCTCGCAGCCAGTCGCCGGAACTCTCGCGGAGGTCTATTTGCGCAATCGGGGCATTTTTGCGTCACGCGACGATGGTGCGCTGCGCTTCCATCCGCGCTGCTATTACCGACCCGATGAGGGTGCGCCCACCGAGATCTGGCCGGCATTGATCGCACGCGTCACAGGTCTTGATGGTCGGATCACCGGCGCGCATCGCACCTGGCTCGATCCCGATGGCTTCGACATTGTGCGCCTAGGTAAGGCGCCGATCGATACACCGCGACGGTCCATGGGTTACCTTCTCGGTAACGCGGTTCGATTCGGGACGGTCGACGACGTGCTGGTGGCAGGAGAGGGCATCGAGACCATACTGTCGCTTCGCTGCGTAGCTCCCACGCTGCCAATGGTTGCCGCGCTGTCCGCAAACCATGTAGCTGCTCTGCTGCTTCCGCTGCAGCTGCGCCGACTCTATATCGCGCAAGATCGTGATGGGGCCGGCGACTTCGCGGTTGCCGCCTTGACCAAACGCGCCTTAGACGCCGGTATCGAGGCGATACCACTGTTGCCCCGGCTTGGGGACTTCAACGAAGATCTGCTCACTTTTGGTATCGATAAGCTTCGAGCGGTCTTGCGTGAACAACTCGCTCCGCAGGACGTCGTGCGGTTCATGTCGTTGACGGCTGCCGAGACCGGTTGAACGTGGGTCGCTTAGAGGCCGTCGCGATCGGTTGTTGGGGGGCGTGGCCGCCGGACAGAGCGCGCCCCAGGCCTTCTAAAAGGCGATCGGACGGCAGGCGGGTGCGGCCCTGCAATGGCAGAGGTTGCGGCTATTTTCCGCCGGCGCGCCTCGCGCCTTTGCATCGCGAAACAAAATAGCCGCATCCCTGCCATCCTCCGCTGTCGCTTCGGCCCTTCGCTTTCGCTTCGGGTTCTGGTCCTTTCCGCCTGCCGTCAAGTAATCGCCACGAAGGCCGCGATGGGCGCGGCCGATCCAGCAAAAGGGCCTCACCCATGATAACCGACCACGACGACGCGGATTTCAAACCGCCGCACGTTCCGTCTCCGACCGATCATGTCCTCAACGAGCTTCAGCTCTATGGCCATCGACCATTGCAGGATGAACCCGATCCACGGCCGCTTCCAGAAGGCAAGGCGATCGCCGGTGCTGTCGTCGACATCTTCGATGCGCTAGTCTCGACACTGGATGACACGCGTCTCGAACCAGATCTTGACGACTTGCTCTGGTCGGCCGTCAATCTCTTCCACCGTGCGGTGGATCGTATCGAACGCGAGCTCGACGTAAATGAGCAGGCGCAGCAGAAGAGCCAGCGCTGGCAAGACGGCTCGGAGGTGCGATCCGTCGAGCTAGAACGGCTCACCGCCGAGGGCGTCACGCTCGTCGAGCGCCGCAACGCCATGGAACTCTTTCGCGACCAGGCTGCTGAATGCTTCGAAGTCCATACTGGTTCGCTGTGGCGGCCGCGCTCTGGATCAGTCATCAACCGCGGTACGCTCACCGCCGCGATGATCGACAGTCGCGATTTCCTCGCTGCCAAGCGTCGGGCCGAAACCGAGGTGATGGTGCCGGCCGGACCGAAGATCGCGCTCACCGGCGGGCTCGACTTCAACGACGTTTCGCTTGTCTGGGACCGGCTCGATAAGGTTCGGGCAAAGCATCCCGACATGGTTCTGCTCCACGGCGGCTCCCCGAAAGGGGCTGAATTGATCGCCGCAAAGTGGGCCAGCAATCGTAGGGTACTGCAGGTCACCTTCAAACCGGACTGGACGAAGCATGCGAAGGCTGCACCATTCAAGCGCAACGACACCATGCTGGCAGTCATGCCAATCGGAGTCATGCACTTCCCGGGCACCGGCATTCAAGACAACCTCGCCGACAAGGCGAGGAAACTCGGCATTCCGGTTTGGAAATTTGGCAAGGACGGCGCGTGAGCGCCGTCCTACTCAACTCTAGCCCAAAGTGTGCTCGCGCGAACAACGCGAGATCTCACAAATCCCTCATCGAAGCGCAGTTGATAGGAGATTATTTTTGTCTCCCGCTTTCATTGCGTTTGGACCCATAGATCGAAATCCGCGGTGGAACATCATGTTAAGCTGGGACCACCACCTTGCTGGCTCTTTGATTTGTCGAAGTTGGGGCTCAGCCTATTTTTGGGCCGATTGTTGCCCTCGCGATATATCCCGCCCATTCGTGTCGCGGTCGGTATCGGCTGCATGAGGTGTCTCCCTTGACGCATAGGCGGGCCTTTCTTTGCTAGTGCCAGATCGAGGGCCGCTCGGATCGAAACGTCGAACTGATAGAAAATATCTTCGCAAGGCGTGCGTTCTGAATCTGGTCTGATGTAGCGTCGGTCACTCTCCGCTTTGGCCGAACGCGTCTGCGTATAATTGTACAATCTTCATAGAGATTGGTTCGAGCTTCGTCGAAGTTGATGCCGTCGGCCTGCCCAGTGCCGTTGAAGAAGATGACAATATTCTACGGCATTGCAAATCGTCCCCCAAAGAGTGCGCCAATTAGTTATATCACAGATTGTGCAGATCGAAATGTGACGTTGGTTACTCTTGGGGGCTGGAATGGTTGCGCCGCTATTTGCCGTCGACAAGGTTGACGCCGATCCTGTCTGCGAGAATGACGAGGCTCGCGTACACGACATCGATCGACAAGAGGTCTTGCGGAGCACCGCCGGCAGAGAGATTCGCTGTAGCGACGCGATCGCCGAAAAGCACGATCGCCAACGTGCGGTCGTCCTGGCGCGACACCCAGCAAAGTCCTTCGGCGTGTGGGCAAGCAGTGTGAATGGCTTTGGCCCAACCCCGGGTGTTCGGATATTCATCCTTTTCAGTATCGATCAACTGACCGCGTTGAATTCCGAGCTTCCTGAGTGCCGTCACGCTGAGATCGACGAGCTTGAGATCGCGTTTCGGCGTCACCTGCGAATAGACGTGACCGGCCAGCTTTTGCTTGTCGAACGTTTTTAGACCCGCGACAAACGGCACATCATGAAGGACGGTCTCCATGGCGGCGCAATCGAAGGTCGTGCCGCCATAGAGGGTAGGGATATTCGAGCCGTCTGAAGCTTTGATCGGACTGAACCGGGCGTTGCCATACGGGCCTGGATTGAACTGGCTGTTGCCATAGATGTTCGGGTGGATACGATGAATGACTTGGCCTTTCGGCCAGGTCGTCATGTTCACCAGATTGGCGAGATCGCCGGGCGGAGTCGGTGCGACCGACGGCGGGGCTGACGAAGGCGGGGCTGGCGATGGCCTGGCTGCCTTCGGTCGGGCAGTTGAGCGGCGTGCCCCGGACTTCTTCTTAGCCATGGAGCACGCCGGCCACCTCGTCCTCGGCCGCTGCAACGACGCGATCAGGCTTGCTAATCAGCAAGTCCTGCGGCCGCTTACCACCAAGGAAGCTGTTGGCCGACGCAAACCAATAGGCGAGGCCCCAATCGTCCTTCTTTCCGCGGAAGACCTCCAGCACTCGTGCTAGGTCCTTCGCCGGCCGATAATCTGTCGATGGACCGAATGCGTAGCCCGGAAAATAGTCTACTCCGTGATGACGCAGGGCGAAGATCTGCCCATCCTTCTTCCATTTGTTCGGTTGAGCGCTGGGATTGCTCGCACTAAACCCAGCCATCTCCGCGACCTCCGCTGCCGTCATCCATTCTCCTGTCTCCAGCACGCCCTTGCGGGCTTCGGCCGTCATCCGGGCCTCAATCAGTTTGTGCTGGGGTAGGGGGACGTCGGGAA
Organism: Bradyrhizobium sp. LTSP857; assembly: GCF_000938285.1. Taxonomy (NCBI): domain Bacteria; kingdom Pseudomonadati; phylum Pseudomonadota; class Alphaproteobacteria; order Hyphomicrobiales; family Nitrobacteraceae; genus Bradyrhizobium; species Bradyrhizobium sp. LTSP857. The sequence goes on from NZ_JYMS01000010.1 coordinate 57,247, forward strand.
CTATGGCCTCGATGATCGACTGGTATTTCGCCTCGTGACGACGCTCAATGATGCCAGGGATCAGCGCGGCTAAGCCGACAACTGCGTCTAAGAGCACGTGAGCATGCGCCTTGTTGCTATGCATCAGTGTCAAAGCAACAACTTGATCCACCCGCAGGTGGGCAAGTTTTTTTCGGACTTCGTCGGGGGTTCCGGTAACGGTTCCAACACCCGAGCGCTCAAGCGCTTTTTCTGCGGTCATGGCTTCATTCTGGTTATTTAGGTTATCAGTATGGTACAATAATCGAAATAATCAAGAACCTTCCAAAGCCATTGGCAAAGAGCTCGTTCAGAACGACTCAAGGCGCCGACGCTGGTTCCCTCCCCGCCCTTTGGGGTTGGCAATCGACCAACTCACAAGCCGGGCAATTGGGCAAGGCAGATACCGCACGACGTCACGGCCCTATGGGCATTCGTAACTGAGCTTGATCACGACAGCCGCATGGTCCTATTCGCCCATTGTGTCGCGCTGACCGACAACGCGGTTAAGCTGCCGTGGGAGCGGAGACCGCGCGCTTTGGCAACAGCCGACCGGCTGGCGGAATCCATTTCCCTCGACATGACCGGCCACTGGCGGCCAACCGTGCGCAGCTATCTTGGTCGCGTCACCAAGTCACGAATTCTGGAGGCAGTCTGCGAAGCCGGGAGCGGCGAGGCTGCCGAGCGAATGGCGGATATGAAGAAGGTCGATATGGCGGAAGCGGCCGAACAGTTGCTGGCTGCAACTGGCTGCCTTCCCTACTGAGGTCGGCAAAGCCGCAGGAGCGCATCGACACCCAAGGTGGTGATGCTTATTCGGAGGTTGCCGAGTGAGTTCTTGGTCAGGCCCCCGACCAACTAACAAAAATTTCGGCCGCGCGCCTCGGCGCGCGGCCGATTCAATTGATGCAAAGGCAGAGACTTACAGACGCAAGCCCACACCTGGACGACGGAATACGGGACCTTCCGATCTGTGCCGATCGCAGCGAACCGCTAACATGGAATTGTCGTCTAGCTCGCCTCATCAACGACGATGTGACTTTGGCCGGTCCTTGATCAACGAATGACTGCCTCGTTCGGATGGTCTTTCGGCGGCAGTTCCTTCCAGTGGCACTCCGATGCGCCACGACAGAATGCGAAATTGGTCGCTCATCGCTCCCTCTTGCGCGTCTTTACCGCCGTTGATGCGCCGATGTCAGCATGTGTTCGACCGATCAAGCCACATCCTTGTGCTACTTGAATGCCGGTAGCCATGGTTGTCTCCGTCAGTTCGTTCACGGGCAGTGTCCAACGCAACCTCGAATGGGCTGATCAGGCCCGAGGGACGGCAAGAGCCTCGATCGCCTTCCCGCAACGGCTACGCCTGCTTTTTTCCCCTGCCGCAAAGGGGCGGCATTCCTCGCGGAAACAAAAAAGCAGGCTGACGCCGTCCTCCGCTGCGCTGCGGGCCTGACGGCTGCGGGCCGATCGCTCCCCGGACCAAGGATCGCCATCGAGGCTGCGATGGGCGCGGCCCGAGCAACAAACGGAGACTTACCATGGCTACCATCGGCACCTTCACCGCTTCGGACAACGGCTACATCGGCTTCATCAAGACGCTGACGCTGAACATCAAGGCCAGGTTCGTCGCATCTGAGAAGGACAACGACAAGGCGCCCGACTTTCGCATCTTCGCCGGTACCACCGAATTCGGTGCCGCCTGGAAGAAGACCGCCCGCGAGACCGAACGCGAATACCTCTCGGTCAAGCTCGACGATCCGAGCTTCCCGGCGCCGATCTACGCCTCGCTGGTGAAAGTCGAGGGCGACGAGGGCTTCACCCTCATCTGGTCCCGCCGCAACGGCGACTGATCCCATCCGGATCATCCGCCCCGCCTCTCAGGAGGCGGGGCTTTTTGCGTTTCTGCTGCCGCCTTGCAGGGAAGCAGGAAGAGCATTGATTTTTGGGAGTGAATCGCTAAGGGCTCCGCCCTCGCGCGGGCAAGGGTGAAGCACGCTGCGCGTGCCGGCCGAACCGGTATCCCCGGTCTTCCGCGCCATGGATCTTCATGACGACCACGGTCGTCAGGGCGCGTGCAGACGCGCGCTTATCAAGCGCGCCCTTATCAGGCGGGTGATCCCCCTCCGCGTTTGGCCGCCCTTGCCCTTGTGACCTGGGTGCCGACCTATCTGGTGAACGTAAAGAAATATCCGCTCTTCGCGATGGGGTTCGTCGCCTCCACGCCGTGGATCGGCGCAGTGCTGGGCAACGTTCTCGGTGGGCTCATCTCGGACCGGCTGCTTGGTGGCCGTCGCAAGCCGATGATGCTGCTCACGGCGGCCTCGACCATTGTCACGATGTATGGGCTGATCTACTCGCCGGCCGATCCCTGGCTGTTGGCGCTGCTGTTCACGGCCACCGGGATTCTGCTCAATCTCGGCTACTCGACGTTTCTGGTCTACCCAATGGGGCTCACCACCAAGGAGAAGACACCCCTCGCGGCGGCAATCGTCAACACGGGCGGGTCACTCGGCGGTGCGTTCGCGCCTTTCGTCGTCGGGGTCGTTCTCGACTGGGCGAGCTGGGACGCGGTGTTCCTCTTCCTGGCGTCGACCTCGCTCCTGACGCTCCTCGTCGTCCTGACCATGCGCGAGCCGCTGGCAGCAGCCTCCGACCAGACGATCAAGGCTTGAGCGCCGAGGCAACGAACTTTTTTCGCATACGGCGAACAAGGAGAGAAACATGTCTGAAGATGGCCGTCATCCGGGTCTTTCACGCGGCCTGACAAATTACGGCGACAGCGATTTCGCGCGGTATCTGCGCCTCGCCAATGCCCGTTCGATGGGATACTCGACATCGATGCTGCGCAAGCCGGTGGTGGGCATCGCATCCACCTACAGCGAGTTCAACAACTGCCACCGCAGCGTGCCTGATCTCGTACAAGCGGTGAAGCGTGGCGTCCTGGCAGCCGGCGGGCTGCCGCTCGAGTTTCCGACGATTTCGCTCGGTGAACCTTATCTGAACCCAACTGCTCTGTTCTTTCGAAACCTCATGGCGATGGACACGGAGGAGATGGTCCGTGGCCAGCCGATGGATGCAGTCGTGCTCATCGGCGGCTGCGACAAGACCGTACCGGCTCAGCTCATGGGCGCGCTGTCGGCCGGCCTCCCGGCGATACAGTTGGTCACGGGCCCGCAATCCACCAACCGCTGGCGCGGGGAACGCCTCGGAGCGTGCACAGATTGCCGTCGCTTCTGGGCGCGATTCCGGGCGGGCGAATTAAATCAAGACGAGATCGACGAGGTTGAAGGCCAACTCGTCGCGACCGCCGGCACCTGCGCGGTGATGGGAACCGCTTCCACGATGGCGTCGCTCTCAGAGGCGCTCGGTATGATGCTGCCCGGGACCGCGACCATCCCGGCCGTCCATGCCGACCGTCTACGCGCCGCTGAGGCGACCGGCGCCGCGGCTATGAACCTGCTGCGCACCGGAATCCGCATCGGCGACGTCATCACTGAGAAATCAATCGAGAACGCGATACGGGTGCTGCTCGCCATTGGGGGCTCCACCAATGCCATCATCCATCTGACCGCCATCGCTGGACGCGCGGGAATCAAGGTCTCGCTCGAGCGGATGAACGAGCTGTCTGACACGACACCCGTGCTGGTGGATCTGAAGCCCACGGGGCCCTTCTACATGGAAGATCTGCACGAGGCAGGTGGAATCGGTGCCGTGTTGCGCGAGTTGAAGCCGCTTCTTCATCTCGACTGCATGACCGTGACTGGTGAAACGCTCGAGCAACGCCTCGCGGCGGAAGCCCGATATGTAGACCGAAACGTCGTCCGCACCCTCGACGCACCGCTGCAACCCGTGGGCGGACTTGTGGCCCTGTTCGGCTCGCTGGCACCACGAGGAGCCATTCTGAAACGGGCGGCGGCCGATCCGGCGCTGTTCGAAAAGGAGGCCCGCGCCATCGTCTTCACGTCTTTGGAGGACCTCGCGGCGCGGATCGACGATCCCGATCTCGATGTCGAGCCCGACGACTTTCTCGTCTTGCAGAATGCCGGGCCGCTCTCCCCCACCGCCATGCCTGAGGCAGGTTATCTGCCGATCCCGCAGAAACTAGCCCGCGCCGGCATCAAGGACATGGTCCGCATTTCGGACGCGCGCATGTCGGGAACAGCGTACGGCACCATCGTGCTGCATGTGACACCGGACGCGGCGTCCGGAGGACCTCTCGCCTTCGTCAGGACAGGCGATCGCATTCGTATCTCGGTGGCGGACCGCCGGATCGATCTTTTGGTGGATGAAGCGGAGCTGGCACAGCGACGCCAAACCACAAAGCTTGCGGCCTCTGTTCCACCTCGAGGCTATGCGCGCCTCTTTCACCGTGAAATTCTTCTGGCAGACGAGGGTTGCGACTTCCGCAGCCTGACCGCGCATCCCACGCGCGATTGACCGAATTACAGATCCCCCCGAGCGTCGCGAACAGCGCCGGCAGATTTGTCGATGTGCGGATTTGGAGTTGAACACGCAGGGATCGCCGAATGGCATGCCCCATCGCATGGGCCTCGCCATGGCGGCTGACTAAAGAAGCAGCTACGGCGCCTACAAAAAGAGCTATAGAGCTCTTGTGCAGTTTCTCCGTTTTATCCTAGGTTTTCCGGCACCGGCAATGATGCCGCGCTCCGGAGACATCAGGATGATCCAGCTCTTCACGTGGCCGACGCCAAATGGCCAGAAGGTGCAGATCATGCTCGAGGAGATCGGCGCGCCCTATGGCGTCACGCCGATCAATATCCTGCGAGGCTCGCAGTTCGCGCCGGATTTCCTGGCGATCAGCCTCAACAACAAGATTCCCGCCATCACCGACGATGAAGTGCTGCGCGAGGGAGGGCCGGTTTCGGTCTTCGAGACTGGCGCAATTCTGCTCTATCTCGCCGAAAAATATGGAAAATTTCTTCCCGGCGATCACATCGGCCGCACCGAGACGCTGGAATGGCTGTTCTTTCAGTGCAGCAGTCTCGGGCCGATGCTGGGGCAGGCCACCCATTTCCGGCGTTATGCCAAGGAGAGCGTCGCCTATGCGGTCGAGCGCTATACCACGGAAGCAACGCGTCTCTATGGTGTGCTGGAGCGGCGGCTTGCAGGGCGCGACTGGATCGCTGGTGGCGCCTACAGCATCGCCGACATGGCGACGTTTCCCTGGATTTGCCGGCATCGCCGGCAGGGGCAGACGTTGGATGATTTTCCCGCGGTCAAAGGCTGGCTCGCCAGAGTCTCCGAACGTCCCGCCGTCGGGCGCGGCATGGACCTGCTGAAAGACATCGCGATCGAAACACCGCTCGACGAGCAGGCTCACCGGCAGCTGTTCGGCGCAAGCAGAGCCGCTGCATCATCGCAAAGCTGAGGACGAACAATGGAAAGTCTGGGCGCGCAAACGACCCCGGAAACGATCGCGTCCGCGATCTTCTCGGCCGACAAGCTCGGCAGCGGCCTGATGGCGTTCGAAGCCGCTGATGGAACGACGGTCTCATATCAGGAGAGCCTGCTGGCCGTGGGTAAGTTGATCGTCTTGCTCCGGAAGCTCGGGCTGACGTCCGCGGACCGGGTCGCGTTCATGGCGCCGAGGGGCCCGCTCGGCGTCATCGGATTTCTCGCCATCTCCTCGGTGGCGATGTGCTGCCCGCTCAATCCCCGGCTCAAGGCTGATGAGCTCGAGGCCACCATCGATTCGATGCAGGTCACGGCGCTGGTCGATGTCGGCGCGAATGCCGTAGCGCAGCAGGTGGCCGAAGGGCGCGGCTTGCCCACTCTCAATCTGGCGGCACAGACGAGTGGACTCGAGGTCGATGGTGCGGCGCTGCGGGCGCGTTCGGTCCTGAGCTCCGATCTTGTTGATGCCCCCAAGGTCGCGCTGATCATGCAGACCTCCGGCACGACGTCGAAACCGAAGCTGGTCGCGCTCACGCACAAGAATATCCTCTCCGCCGCCGGCGCCATCCGCGACGCATTCAGTCTGAATGAGGCGGATAGCTGCCTCAATCCGATGCCGTTGCATCACGTCCACGGGTTGATAAGCGCCAGCATATCTTCGCTTCTGTCGGGTTCTCGGGTGATCTGCACCGACAATTTCTCGACCGCCGAGTTTGAACGAATCCTGCAGTCGCGCCGGCCGAGCTGGTTCACCGCATCGCCGGCGATGCATCTGGCGACGCTGGAGCATTACAAAAACAATGGCCGAGCGCCGCCGCGCGGATGCTTGCGTTTCTTCAGGTCGTCGTCGGCGCCACTGCCGGCATCCGCAATCGGCGAACTGGAGCGATTGTTCGACGCCCCGCTGGTCGAGACCTATGGGTTGACGGAAACGGCATCGATGATCTGTTCCAATCCGTTGCCGCCGGGCATTCGCAAGCTCGGCTCGGTCGGAATCGCCTTCGGCGCGGACATTCGAATCGGGGACGAACGCGGCGACACGCTGCCGGCGCATGGGAACGGCGAGATCCTGGTGCGCGGCCCGAGCGTCATCACCCATTACGGCGTCAGCGACACGCCGGTGCCGAACACGTTCTTCAACGACTGGCTGCGCACGGGTGATGTCGGCTACATGGACGAGCACGGCTATCTCTTCATCGTCGGTCGCACCAAGGAACTGTTCAAGCGTGGCGGGCTCTCGATCTATCCCGCGGAAGTCGACAACGCGCTGACGTCGCATCCCGGCGTGGCCGAGGCTGTCGCCTTCTCGATTCCGCATCCGACGCTGGGCGAAGAACTGGTCGCCGCCGTCGTCGCGCGGGCCCATGCGTCGCCGACCGACGTCGAGCTCCGCGCTCACATCGCCCGGCAGCTCAGCACCTACAAGGTGCCAGCACGCGTGCTGGTCATCGCGGCGATCCCGAAGAACGAGACAGGCAAGATTCTACGCAGAGAGATGGCGGCCAGTCTGGCGGAGCATTTCCGCCCGCAAAATGTCGCGCCACGATCCGCCGTCGAAGCCACCTTGCTCGAGGTCTGGAATCGCGTGATCGATCGCGGCGATTTCGGCGTCACCGATAACGTCTTCCTGCTTGGCGCGGACCCGCTCAGGGCAGAGCGCTGCGCGGAGATTCTCAAGTCCGCCCATCACCTCGCCGTATCGACGCGCGAGATCATGGCCAACCCCACGATCGAGCAGCAGGCGGTGCTGCTGTCGTCGAGACTGGTGACCTCACTATGACGACAACCGCAACAAGCACCACGACGACCCGCGAAGGTCCGGTCCTCATCGTCACCATCACGCGCGTGGAACGCGCCAATGCGCTGCACTCGGCGGCGCATTTCGAGCTGTCGCGGATCTTCGACGCATTCGAGGCGGACCCGACCTTGCTGGTGGCCATCATTACAGGCGCGGGTGAGACCTCCTTCAGCGCCGGCAACGATCTAAAAGTGCAGGCCGAGGGTGGCCCCATGGAGCGGCCCCCGACCGGGTTCGCCGGCCTGACCAAGCGCAGCAATCGGACGAAGCCGGTGATTGCCGCGGTGAACGGCGTCGCGCTCGGCGGCGGCTTCGAAATCGTGCTGGCCTGCGATCTCGCCGTTGCCGCGCCGCATGCGCGCTTCGCGCTGCCCGAGGTGAGGCGGGGTCTGGTTCCTCTGGCCGGCATACATCTGCTGCCGCGCCAGGTCGGATCGAAAGCGGCCATGGCGATCCTGCTCGCGGGCAAGTGGTTGACGGCATCCGAAGCACTCGCGCTCGGGCTTATTAATGAAATCTCGGCGGAGAACGGCGCGCTGGATGCGGCGAAGAAGTGGGCCGGGCGGGTCCTGCGGGGATCACCGCAAGCGATCGCCACCTGCCTGGATATCGTCGAGCGCAGCCGGCGCACCCCGGATGTGCAGGACGCCTTGGACGGAGACTACGAAAGCCTGCGGAGTCTGAGAGCGAGCCCCGATTTTATCGAAGGGCCGAAGGCGTTTTCCGAGGGGCGGGATCCGGTCTGGTCGCGCGGAAAGGAAACGAACTGATGGCGCCGAGCAAAGCGAACGAACAGCCGGATGGGATCCTGCCCGATATCGTCGTAGCTTTCGACAGGGCGCAGCGAACCGGCCTGCCGAAGGTCGCGCAAATCTGCGATGCGATCTCGAACCTCATCGCATCGGGTAAGATCAAGGAAGGCGCCAAGCTTCCCGGCGAGCGCGAGCTTTCCGCGGCACTCAAGATCAGCCTCGGAACGGTGCAGAAGGCGCTCAATCTCCTGATGCACGACGGGGAGCTGGTCCGCGACCATGGCCGCGGAACGTTCGCAAAGGCCAACCGGCACGCCATGCGAGAGCTGTGGCACTATCGCTTTCGCGATACGGCAGGTGCCGGACTTCTGCCGGTCTATGCCAAGGTCGTGGAGCGCGTGCTTGTCAAGCCGGAGCCGATCCTGACGGCGTCGTTGGGTGAGGACGAACGCGGATATATCCGTATCAGTCGCGTTATCAACGTCGGCGATCGCTTCACGTGCTGGAGCGAAATGTTTCTCTCCGCGACCCGGTTCGACCGGATTCTGACCCTGCCGATTTCTGAAGTCGAAAGCGTCAACCTCAAGCAATTGCTGAACGAGGAATTTAACGTTCCGACCTTGGCTGTGCACCAGACCGCGACGATCCTGAATCCCGGCAAGACCATCTGCAGGCAGCTCGCAGTCGCCAAAGACTCGCTCTGCCTGCGGCTCCAGGTGATCGCGACGAGCCGCCGCCGCGAGCCGATCACGTTCCAGAAAATCTATGTCCCGCCGGTCGAATACGAAATGGAGCTGACGGAAGCTCCGTTCGAAACGGCCAAATCGCTAGCGGCATAACCGCCCGCCCCACCGAAACCCAAAAGAAGGACTGCCAGCATGGTTCGCTCAGGAGGAATGCCCGGCGATGTGTTGGGGCGCGCGATCAGGAGCTTGCGTTCTGTCGTCGGTGCGGCGACGGCGGTCACGCTCGTCCTGGCCGCGACCGGCGGAAGCGCCAGCGCCGAAACGGCCAAGGTCGTGCTGCAGTTCGGCATCTCCTATCTGCCGCTGTCGGTGATGCAGGCGGAAAATCTCTGGGAAAAGCGTGCCAAGGAGCTCGGCCTCGATCTCAAGGTGGAATGGCAGAATCTGGGAAATGGTGGCGCGTTGAACGATGCCATCCTGACGGGATCCGCCGATCTGGCGGCCGGCGGCCTGGCGCCGATGATGAAGCTCTGGGATCGCACGCGCGGCAACGTCAAGGTGCGCGGCATCGCCGCGTTGAATTCGTCGTCGTTGCTGCTCGTCACCAATCGCCCCGACATCAAGAGCCTGAAAGATTTCAAGCCGGACGATAAAATCGCGCTGTCTGTTCCCAAGGTCTCATATCAGGCCGTGGTGCTGCAGATGGCAGCCGAAGAGCAGTTCGGTAAAGGCCAGTTCGGAAAGCTTGATGCGCAGACGGTGTCCATGAAGCATTCGGATGCCGTGGCAGCGTTGCTGTCGGCGCGCAGTTCGATCGCAGCCTATTTCGGCAGTTCACCTTACCAGGAAGCCGTGATGAAGCGGCCGGGAATCCAGAAGGTTCTCACCTCGTTCGATGTGCTGGGAGGCCCCACAACCTTCAGCGCCGTGTGGTCCGCGACCTCCTTCGTCGAGAAACGGCCGGTCGCTTACAAGGCGTTTCTTCTCGCGCTCGACGATGCGGTCAAACGCATCGCGAGCGACAAGCCCGGCGTCGTCGACGACTACATCAAGGTCACGAACACCGAGGAGAGCGAGCGGGAATCCCTTCTCGCCATCGTCAATGATCCCCAGAACGTCTACACGCTGGTGCCGCAGAGCACGGAGAAATTCTCGGAATTTCTGGCGCGGACCGGTTTCCTCGACAACAAGCCGGTGTCCTGGAAGGATTACTTCTTCCCCGGCATCTATCCACTTGGGGGCAACTGATGTTGGTCCGCGACAATCAGATGCAGTTTCAACAAGCGTTTGCCGCAACGCGGAATTCCGTCCTGCTCGACGTCAAGGACGTCACGCTGCAATACGCCTCGCGGACCAGCCTCGTCACGGCGACCTGGCGCGTCAGCTTCAACGTTCAATATGGCGACCGCTTCATTCTGCTGGGCCCCTCAGGCTGCGGAAAATCCTCGCTTCTGAAGGCGATTGGCGGGTTCATCCGGCCGGTGGAGGGCAGCATCACCCTGCAAGGGAAGCCGATCACCAAGCCCGGCCCCGACCGCATGATGGTGTTCCAGGAGTTCGATCAGCTGTTCCCCTGGCGTACGGTGATCGAGAACGTGATGTTCCCGATGACGGTCCGGCCGTGGTCGAAGCGTGATTGCCGGGAGCGGGCACGGGAGGCGCTCGAGAAGGTGGGCCTGAGCAGCTTCGCCGACGCCTATCCTCACATGTTGTCGGGCGGCATGAAGCAGCGCACCGCCATTGCACGCGCTATGGCGATGGAGCCGGACGTGCTTCTGATGGATGAACCCTTCGCGGCGCTGGATGCTTTGACGCGCCGGCGGCTGCAGGATGAGTTGCTGCGGCTGTGGGACGATCTTCGCTTCACGATGCTGTTCGTGACGCATGGAATCGACGAGGCGACACGGATCGGCTCGCGCATCCTTCTTCTGTCGCCGCATCCGGGCCAGGTGCGTGCCGAGTTCAGCTGCCGGTCCGATTGGGACGCAGCCCAGCGGCAAGGTCTGGAGCAGCGCATCACGACTATGCTGGTGGAAGGCACCGAAAAACCTCAGATAGGCGTGGCGTCATGAGCAACACGTTTGAAAATGCGATCCGGCCGGATTTTGTCGTTGATGTCGTCGCCAAGCCGAACAAGGACTTCGTGGTCAAGCCGCTGGCGATCTGGGAAAGGGTGCTGGATTCCGATGGCTTCCGGCGTGCGATGATTCTGATCCTGCTTGCGGCTGTATGGCAGGCCTACGCACTCTTTGCCGACAATGACCTCGTGTTCCCGAAGCTGACCGACGTGCTGGTCGCGTTGTGGCGCACTACGCTCAGCGGCGTGCTGCCGGCGCGCACGTGGAATTCGCTGCAGACGCTGCTGACGGGTTATGCGCTCGGCATCGGGCTCGGCGTGGTGATCACGACGGCGGCCATCACGACCCGTCTGGGGAGCGATCTTCTCGCCACGCTGACCGCGATGTTCAATCCGCTTCCCGCGATCGCGCTGCTGCCGCTCGCGCTGCTGTGGTTTGGCCTGGGGTCGGGCAGCGTCCTGTTCGTGCTTGCGCATTCGGTGCTGTGGCCGTTCGCGCTGAATACACACGCTGGCTATCAGGCGGTCAGCGAAACGCTCCGTCTCGCGGGCCGCAATTGCGGCCTGCCGCCGCTGCAATATGTCATGCGGGTGCTGATGCCGGCGGCACTTCCGTCCATCATCGCCGGCCTGAAGATTTCGTGGGCCTTCGGCTGGCGAACCCTGATCGCCGCGGAGCTGGTGTTCGGCGCGTCCTCGTCGGGTGGCGGCGTCGGCTGGTTCATTTTCGAGAAACGCAACGATCTTAAGATTCCGGACGTCTTCGCCGGCCTCCTCGTCATCGTCCTAATCGGTCTGTTCATGGAAGGCGTCTTTTTCCGCCTGCTGGAGCGGCACACCGTTCGCAAATGGGGAATGGTTCGCTCTGTCTGACGCAAAACCTGCGCAGGCAACATGGTCCGGATAGCAAAACTCATGGACGTTCACGAACGATGGGTCACCTATCGCGGAGCTGTCGATGCATGGGAGTGCGACCAGATGCAGCACATGAATATCCAGCATTTTGCGCGGCGGATCGGCATGGCCGAACACTATCTTCTGGTGCAGTTCGGCTTGTCAAGCAGCGCGCTGCATGGGCGACAACTCCATGTGGTCGCAGCACGGGAGCATATCGCGTTTGCAAAGGAGCTTCGCGCGGGCTGCCCGATCGTCGGCCACAGCGTGCCGGTCGCGATCGGCGGAGATCATCAATTGCGGCTGCAGCATGAGCTGATCAACGGCATCTCTGGCGACACCTGCATGACCGCGCGCAGCGAATACGCGCTCGTTGACAGCGGTGGTGCGCACCATCCGTGGCCGGAGGCGCTGGTCCAGGCGATCGATGCCTCCGCCAGTCAAGCAGAGCCGCCGTTGCGACCGTCGGCCGGAGATGGAGGCAACGGCATCGAATGCGGACGCTGTATCGTTTCTGAGGACGACTGCCAGGCGGGCGATGTCACCCGCGAAGTCCTGGTCCGGCTCGCCAATCACGCGGGGAGCCATGTCGGCCTCGAAAAAGGCCGTCAATGGGAGGACGGCCGGCTGACCGTCGGCTCCGCGACGCTGCATCTGGCCATCGAGCGTCATGCGGCCATTTTGCCTGGAACGATGCTGCAGATCCGGAGCGCGCTCACGCACAGCTCCGGGAAGATCGTCCACATCGAACATCACCTTCTGGATGCTGTCACTGGGCGCGAGCTTGCGACGATGGCTACAGCGCACGTCTTCTTCGACGTGGCGAGCCGCAAGGCCATCGCAGTCCCCGATGGTCTGACGAGACCTGTTTCGGAAGCCGCGGCTTCGCCGTCCACGCTCTCGTAGGCAATCCGCCAATCTCCCTTGATTTGGAAAGTCCTCGCCATGTCTTCAGAACAGTCGTTCACCAACTGGATGCCCGAAGTCGCGCCGGTCGATGCATCGGACGCCGGCACGGTCGGGATCGATAACTGTGGGCCCTTCGTCGCGGGCAGTTATCAACGCTTCACTCTGACTTACACCGCGGGACGCTATGGCATCGACGATACCGGTTCATTGAAGATCTGCTATCGCTTCGCGTCCGACATGGGACGGCCGCAGTTTTCGGACCCCACGGCCGCGAATTGGGTCGGTGTCGTCGCCTCCAACGGCGCCGTTCTCGATTTTCGATTCGATCAGAAACAAAACACCCGTCCATGGGACCGGACCATCTACATCAAGGTGGTCGCCGGCTACATGCGGGAAGGCGACACGATCACGGTCAGATTCGGCACCGATGAACGCGGCGCCGGAATGCGGATGCAGACATTCGTCGATCCGGAATTCTGCTTCCACGTTCTCGTCGATCCGATCGCCACCTACACTTACGTCGAAGTGCCTGGCGTTCCCCTGTTGCCGATCGTGCCAGGAGCCGCCCATAAATGGAACGCGGTCATTCCGACATCGCGGGCGCGCGGCGACGTCTTTGCGTTGAGTATTCGCGCCGATGATATCTGGGGCAATCCCACGGCCGATTGTCCCCCGGGTCCGTTCCGTCTGAAGGGCAACGGTCCCGTCGCTGCGCTGCCCGATGAGGTCCGCTTTCAGCCTGGCGCCAAGGCGCTGCGGATTGAAGGCCTGAAGGTCAATGCACCGGGCTTGATCATCATCGATGTCCTTGATCCCGGCGGACAGAAGGTCGTCAGCTCGAATACTCTGGTGGCAAAGGACGAACTTTCGCTGCGGCCCTATTGGGGCGATCTGCACGCGCAAAGCGGTGAGACCATCGGCTCGGGTTCGGCGCTGGATTATATGGTGTTCGGACGAGACTATGCCTTTCTCGATATGATTGGGCATCAGGGCAACGACTTCCAGATCACCCCCCAGTTCTGGTCAAGGCTTAACAGCCTGATGCGCGAGTGGAACGCGCCCGGCCGGTTCGTCACGTTGCCGGGCTATGAATGGTCGGGCAATACGGCTCTGGGCGGCGACCGCAATGTCTTCTACAAGGACGAGAGCCTGCCCATCCGGCGCTCGTCGCACGCGCTTGTCGCGGATCGTTCGGACGTCGAGACGGATTGTTGGGACGCGCGCGCGCTGTTTTCTGCTCTGGGCCCCGACTTTTCGCAGACCGTTGTCTGGGCCCACTGCGGCGGGCGATATGCTGATATTGCCTACGCGCACGACCATGCCCTGGAGCGGTCGGTCGAAATTCATTCGAGCTGGGGAACGTTCGAATGGCTCGCGGCCGACGCGTTTCAGCATGGCTATCGCGTTGGTATCGTCGGCAACAGCGACGGTCACAAGGGGCGGCCGGGATCGGAGCCACCCGGGGCTTCGTTATTCGGTGCGCTGGGTGGCCTGACCTGCTACTGGATGAAAGAGTTGACGCGCGACTGCCTGTTCGATGCCTTGCAGTCACGCCACCACTACGCGACGACCGGATCGCGCGTGCATCTGATGGTTGATGTTCGGCTGGATGATTCCGCAACGGTGTGGACTGACGATCCACGCGTGGCCGGCGCGCGCTCGCACACGTCAGATGTCGTCATGATGGGCGATATCGTCTCGTGTTCGGCGAGCAGTGTCGCCCTTCATGCGACGATCGTGGCGGACTCTGCCATCCTGTGCGTTGAAGTGCGGCGTGGTTCAGAGATTCTGGAAACGATCCGCCCCAATGGCAAGCTGCCGATGGGCGGCCGTTATCGCATCGAGTGGAGCGGGGCTGAATACCGAGGACGCGCACGGCAAACCGTCTGGGACGGCACGCTCAAGGTCGAGGGCGCGGAAATCGTCGGTGCGAACCCGATCAACTTCCTGAATCCGGATCGTCCGTTGAAGCAGGTGTCGAGGACCGAACTGTCGTGGTCGTCGATCACGACAGGCAACTACGCCGGAATAGACCTGGTCCTGAGCGGCGACGATGCCGCGATCAAGATCGAAACAGCGGTGGGAGAGCTGGCGGTCAGTCTTGCGGACGTCGGTCACGAGCCGACAATCCGCAAGTTCGGAAAACTCGCCCGCGAGCTTCGGATTTCGCGACAGCCCGACGAATATGCGGTGACGGCCACCGAACTGAGGCGCGACATCGATCTTGTTGCCGGCGACAACCCTCTGTGGCTCCGCGCCAGTTTTGCGGACGGACACCAGGCCTGGTCCAGCCCGATCTATTTCATTGGACAGCAATGATGCTCCGGGCGGAACTCGCGGGGAGTTTGTGAAAATGCGCGTACTAACCTCGGCTGGGGACATCCTCCCCAGGACACTCGACTTCGAGGGCCTCGGTTATTGCGCATCGTTCGACCCCGCCGCTATTTTTCCGCGCAACAGCACAGAGCGGATCAATCTGATGATCCACTTTCATCGCGCGGAAATCGCGCGCAGAGCCGATTGACATCTAGTCGTGAAACCTCGCGAATTCCTGCTGGATTCCGGTGACGAAGTCCTGGGCTGGACTAGGTGGTTGCTTGTTCAGCGGTACGACCAGGCTGAAGCGTACCTCGATGCGCGGCTCAAGCCGCTTGAAGCAGATGTCTGGCTCGACGGCTGCCTCTGCGCTGAACGGGTCGACGATGGCGAGCCCACCGCCGGCGGCGACCAGCGAGCAGGCGATCAGCGACGAGGGGGTTTCCGGGCCGAGCTGGCGACGGATTCCCTGGGAGAGAAAGAAGGAATCGATTCTCGTCCGCAGTAATGTTGCTCGGGCGATTGAAATGAACGGCTCGGAGCTGAAGTCGGCGGGGACCAGCACCGGCTTTGCGGCCAACATGTGTGATGCTGGTATCGCGGCGACCGCTGCAACACCAGCCAGTTCCTCCCGACGTATGCGGGGATGGTCGAACGGAGAGTCGACGAAACCGATGTCGCAGCGGCCACTTGATATCAATTCGATGATGGCTTCTGACGAATTTCCGATCAGCTCGATATTCAGATCGGGTCGCTGAGCCAGGAAGCGGCCAATGAAGCGCGGCAGCCAACCCACGTAGAGCGCGGGAAGGGAAGCGACCCGAAGGCTTCCGCGGCTGTGACGTCTGAGGCCGGCCGCAGATTGATCAATCTGCTCGAGGCCGACGAAATAGCGCTCGACGTCCAGAAACAGGGCGGCCGCCTCGGCGGTCGGACGCAGACGTCCTCCGGTGCGTCGTTCGAATAGCGTCAGGCCGATGCGCGCTTCGAGGTCCCGGATGAGCCGGCTGACCGCTGGCTGCGATATCCGCATGGCGGCGGCCGCTGTGGTGATGCCGCCGGCGACCATCACAGCTCGGAAGGCCTCGATCTGCCTCTGATTGATCATCAACGACCCATAACATTAGATTCTAGGCCAAAGCCTGAATTGTATTTGACCAGCTATGGGCTGGCTGCGACCATCATAAAAATTATTCGAAAATTCAACAAAGTGGGGATAAATTCATGCTGAGAAGGTTGCTTCTCGCGGCTATTGCCGTGTGCGTTACCCATGCCATTCCTGCATCGGCTCAGGACGCGACACTTTATGTCGCGGGTTCCGGCGGGACGATGGAGAAGGCGATCCGCAGCGAGGTTTTTCCGTCCTTCGCAAGCAAACACAACGTCAAGCTCGAATACATCGCCGGCAACTCCACCGACGTGCTGGCCAAGCTCCAGGCGCAGAAAGGAAGCCAGCAGATCGACGTCGCCATCATCGACGACGGCCCGATGGCGCAAGCGGTGGCGCTGGGCTTTTGCCGACCGCTCGATGTGGGCCCGGTGGTCGACGACCTCTACGGCATCGCTCGCTTTCCAGACGGCAAGTCGCTGGCCTTCGCTCTGCTCGGCGCCGGCTTCGTCTACAGCAAGGAGACCTTTGCCAAGAATAACTGGCCGGTGCCGACCTCTTGGAACGACCTCGCCGATCCGAAGTTCAAGGGCAAGATCGTGATCCCGCCGCTGAACAATACATACGGGGTGATCTCGCTCGTGCAGGTCGCCAAAGTGAATGGCGGCAGCGAGAAGAACATCGAGCCGGGCTTTATCGCCTTCAAGGACAAGATTGGCGCGAACGTGCTGGCCTACGAGCCGTCGCCCGGCAAGATGACGGAGTTGTTGCAGAGCGGACAGGCGGCGCTCGCGGTCTGGGGATCGAGCCGTGCCAAGGCTCTTGCGGACAGCGGATTTGCCTCAGACTTCGTCTACCCGAAGGAAGGTGGCGTCGTCATCGGTGTCGGCATTTGCCCGGTCGCCGGCGGGAAGGAGAGCCCGCTCGCGCAGCAGTTCATTGCCCATCTGCTCTCGCCCGACATGCAGGTCGCCATGTCGAAGACGTCTGGTCTTGCGCCCGCAAACAAGAAGGCCGAGCTGCCGCCAGAGAGCCGCGCAGGAATGCCTTACGGTCCCGAGCAGGTCGCACAGCTCAAGACGATCGACTGGGTCGAGATCAACCGCCAGCGCGACGACTGGAACAAGCGCTGGGTCCGCGAGATCGAACGCTAGCATCGCACACCGTTTGGCGCCGGTTCTTGAACGAGCCGGCGCCGTTCATTGCTATGAATCGTGCCGAGCGGGCGCGCCGGGAGCTGTTTTCGTGACGCACGACTATGATATTGCAGTGATCGGTGGTGGCCTCGTCGGCACCGCCATCGCCTATGGCCTGGCGAAGACCGGCCAGCGTGTCGCACTGCTGGATGAGGACGACCGCGCCAGGCGCGCCTCGGTCGCGAATTTCTCGCTCATCTGGGTGCAGACCAAGGGCCTCGGCATGCCGGAGTATTCGGACTGGTCCCGTGGCGCCGCCGATCTCTGGCCGGACTTCCGAAACGAGATCGCCGCACTGACCGGCATCGACCTTGCCTTCTCGCAGCCGGGTGGTTTTCATCTTTGCCTGTCGGAGGCCGAGGTCGACGCACGTGCCTCGCAACTCGCCCGCATCAACGTGCAGGCCGGCATGTCGCCACTGCCCTACGAGATCCTGGGTCACAACGCCGTGCGGGAGATGTTGCCGGACATCGGCCCCGAAGTTGTCGGGGCCAGCTATTGCCCGCTCGATGGCCAGTGCAATTCGATGCGCCTGTTCTGGGGATTGCACACGGCCTTTGCGCGGTTGGGCGGACATTATCGGAGCGACCATCGCGTCGAGAGCCTCACCGCCAGCGAAGGAGGTTTCGTCGCTTCGACGGCTGTCGGCTCGGTGGCCGCGGGCAAGGTGGTGATCGCCGCCGGCAATGACAGCCGCAGGCTGGGTGCCATGGTTGGCATCGACGCCCAGGTCAGACCCCAGCGCGGGCAGGTGCTTGTGACCGAGCGCATGAAGCCCTTCCTCCATTATCCGACCATCACGGTGCGGCAGGCCGATGAAGGCTCGGTGATGCTTGGCGATGCCATCGAAGAGGAGAATCCGAGTCTTGTGGTCGGCACCGACGTGCTCGCCAAGATGGCGGATCGCGCAAGGCGCATGTTCCCCGGCCTCTCGAAGGTCAACATCGTGCGGACATGGGCCGCCCAGCGGGTCATGACGAAGGATGGTTGCCCCATCTACGACGAGTCGCGGGAGCATCCCGGCGCTTTCGTCGCCAATTGCCACAGCGGCGTCACCCTGGCGCCGCGCCATGCGCAGACGCTGGCGCCCTTGATCGCGTCCTCGCGCGTGAAGGCGGAACTGCCAGCCTTCGGCACCGGGAGGTTCGATGTTTCGACGGTTCACTAATCGCCCCGAGCAGGGCGTGACCATTACGGTCGACGGGCGCGAGATCTCGGCCAAAGCAACGGATTCGGTTGCTGCCGCGATGTTCGCGGCCGGAATTACGACATGCCGGACCACTGTCGTCGACGCCCGGGCGCGCGGTCCGTACTGCATGATGGGCGTCTGCTTCGACTGCCTCGTCATTGTCGACGGCATCGGGAGCCGACAGGGCTGCATGACGCGCGTGCGCGATGGCATGGTCGTCGAATCCCAGAAGGGCAGGCGGGAGATCGGGCGATGACGGAGCCGTACCTGCCCGAGATCTGCGATTTCGCCGTGATCGGTGCCGGCCCGGCCGGCATGGCTGCGGCCGCGACCGCGGCGAGCCTCGGCTTGTCCACGGTCGTGCTCGACGAGCAGCCGGCGCCGGGCGGTCAGATCTATCGCGGTATCACAGAAGCAGCCGCAGCCACACGCACCGTGCTCGGTGCCGATTACGAGCGAGGCCGCGAATTGGTCGATGCACTGGCGGCGAGTGGCGCAACCTACTGCCCTGGCAGCACGGTCTTTGACGTCTCGCCCGCGGGAGAGATCGCCTTTCTCCTGGACGGCCAGCCGCGCCTGCTGCCGGCGCGCCGCATCCTCGCGGCGACGGGTGGGCAGGAGCGCCCCTTTCCGATTGAAGGCTGGACGCTGCCAGGTGTGATGACTGCCGGTGCAGCGCAAATCCTGCTGAAGCAGGCCGATCTCGTGCCCTCCGGCAAGATCGTGCTGGCGGGCACGGGGCCGCTGCTCTGGCTGCTCGCGGCACAGATCCTTGGAGCGGGAGGAACGATCGCGCTCATCCTGGACACAACGCCCAAGCGCAATTGGCTCGCCGCGCTGCGCCATCTGCCGCGCTTCCTCGCTTCGCCCTATGCCGTGAAGGGGCTGTCGCTGCTTGCGCGCGTGCGCCGCTCGGTGAAGGTGATTTTCGGTGTCTCGCATCTGCGGGCCGTGGGCGAGGAGCAGCTGCGGGCCGTCGCATACCGGACCTCCGGCGGGGAGACCACGATCCAGGCAGACACCCTGTTGCTGCATCAGGGTGTCGTGCCGAGCCTGCATCTACCCGATACGCTGGGGTGCAGGATTGTCTGGAACGAGGAGCAGCGCGCCTTCCAGCCCGAAGCCGATTGCTGGGGCGCGACCTGCGTCGATCATGTCGCCGTGGCAGGAGACGGCGCGGGCATCGGGGGAGCTCAGGCGGCGGCCCTGCGTGGTCGCCTTGCGGCATGGGACGCCGCTCACCGCCTCGGGCGGATCAACCGGCCGCAGCGAGAGCGGTTGGCCGCGCGCGATCTCGCAGCGCTGGAGCGAGATCTCGCTGCGCGACGCTTCCTCGATGTGCTCTACGAGCCGCTATCGCGGTTTCGAGTGCCGACCGGCGACACCATCGTGTGCCGCTGCGAGGAGGTCCCGGCCGATCGGATCGAAGCATTGATTGCGCAGGGCGTGCTCGGGCCGAACCAGCTCAAGTTCTTCGTGCGCTGTGGCATGGGCCCCTGTCAGGGCCGCCTGTGCGGATTGACCGTGACCGAGATGTTCGCGGCTGCGCGCGGGATCTCGCCTGCCGAGATCGGTTATTACCGCCTCAGGACGCCGATCAAGCCCGTTACAGTCGCGGAAATGGCGTCGCTGCCCTTCGGCGAGCAGGCCGACAAGGCCGTGGTGAGGTTGTGATGGTCGATTTTGCTTCCACTCCCTCTGATGCTGCCGCGAAAACTGCCGACGAAGCCGGCGTCGCGTGGCTTCACACGGGCTATTTCACGACCGGCCCTGAACAGGTCGACCCGGATGTCGCCGGCCTGATCGCGCTGGAGCAGAAGCGCCAGCGCGAAGCAGTCGAACTGGTGGCTTCGGAGAATTTCGTCAGCCGTGCGGTCCTCGCCGCGCAGGGCTCGGTCTTCACGAACAAGACGGTTGTCGGCTATCCCGGCCGCCGGTTCCATGCCGGCGCGGAATGCGCCGACGCGCTGGAGCGTCTCGCCATCGAGCGCGCCTGCGCCGCTTTCGGCTGCGGCTTCGCCAATGTGCAGCCACACTCCGGCATCCAGGCCAACCTTGCGGTGCTCCGCGCACTGCTTTCCTCGGAAGACGTGGTGCTGTCGATGTCCGGCCAGGCCGGTGGTCATTTCAGTCATGGCGGCGCATCCAACCTCAGCGGGTCCATGGTGCGGCCCGTCTTCTACGGCGTCGCGCGCGCCGGCAACCTGATCGACTACGACGAGCTTCGCAGGCTCGCCGAGATGCACCGCCCGAAGCTCATCGTCGCGGGAGGTGCCGCCTATCCACGCGCCATCGACTTCGCGGCACTGCGTGCGATCGCGGACGGCGTGGGGGCAAGGCTGCTGGTCGATATCGCGCATTTCGCCGGGCTCGTCGTTGCGGGCGCGCATCCCCATCCTTTTCCCTTTGCAGACATCGTTACCACGACCACCTACAAGTCGTTGCGTGGCGCGCGGGGCGGCCTGATCTTGACCAACGATGGCTCTCTCGCGGAGCGGCTCGAGAAAGCTACGTCGCCCGGCGTGCAGGGCAGCCCGTTGCTGCATGCAGTCGCCGCAAAGGCGGTTTGTCTCGGCGAGGCCCTGCGGCCAGAATTCACGGCCTATAGCCACGCGGTGCTCGCCAACGCCCGCGCCTTTGCTGCGGAGCTGATGGCGCGGGGGATCCCGGTGCTCACCTCCGGCACGGACACGCCACTGGTGGTGGCCGACCTGAAGCCACTCGGGCTTCACGGACAGCCGATGGTCGAGAGCCTCGATCGCGCCGGTATCACCTGCAACCGCTGCGAGATCCCGTTCGACGACACCGACCCCGCACTGACGTCGGGTCTTCGCTTCGGATTGTCAGCCTGCACGACGCGAGGCCTCAAGGCCGACGATGCACGCGAGGTGGCGGGATGGATCGCCGACCTCCTCGCCAGGCATGCAACCCGATCACCGGAAGTCGCCGAACGCGAAGCCGACATCAAAGCGCGAGCCGCCAAGCTGATGGCGCCGCTGCCACTCTATGCCATGACCAGTGCTCTTTGAAACCTTAGGTCAAAATGTTGATAAGCCAGCAGCGATGAAAGGGCATCGGTGCACTACTTGCTCGCCGGAATCCCCCTGGCCGCGCGCAATCCGCCTGGAGACGTTGTCGCCGCTGATGCGCGACCTCAAGGTCAAGGTCGAACGTATGCGTGAGCTCGCTGGCGCCAACTGGGCCCAGGTCACCGATCTTGCCGCGGCACTCATTCGCGAGCAGGGGATCGACTGGCGCAATTCCCACCAGATCGTCAGCGTGTTCGTGCGCCGCAACATCGCCGCCGGTATCCGGCCGGACAAGGCGACATCAGCCTCGCTGGACGAGGCGGCCGCCGAACTTGGCATCGCTGCGCCGGGTCTTCCGTCCGACGTCTTTTCCGATGCCATGGATCCGGCAGCATTCGTCCGCCGCCGCAAACTCCTGGGCGGGCCGGCTCCCGAAGCGATCAGTCGTGAAGTCGAGACGGCGCGGGGTAAACTCGTCATCGATGCCAGACTGCTGGACGGGTTCGAAAAACAGGCCGAACGGGCGCATGAGGCGCTGGAGACGGCAATTTCTGCCTTCGTCGCCGATTGACATGTCAGCCCAGGTTCGCGCGCTAATATGTTAGGCAGACGCTCAGTTTAGGCGGAAGATCGGAGGAAATAGCGCAGATTTGTGTCGTATGGAGAAAGGCGGTAGCGGTCTGGGGACTCGAACCCCCGATAGATCAGCGCTAGTGGCGCACAGCCCAATACACTGCCCTCGCAGGCGTCGGCTGCTCCGCCGCAGTCCAAGATCTCAGTACCGCGCCGAGCGCCGTTCGTCCTCGGTGCCGCCGCAACGAAATCGCAACGAATTGGGTGAAACGACCGTGAACAAAACGGGACGTGATCAGTTGCTACGGCAAGAAAAATCAATAACTTAAAAGATGTTCACTGCGTTCGGGACGCAGTGGGCGCCTCGATCAGATCGCAGCTTGGATCAGGCTGCTTGCCAAATTCTTTCGTTCTCCTCGCTGAGGGGCGCTGGCTTCAATTGGAAAAGGCTGACGACTCGTCGGCTTGCCGCGTGACCGAGCCAATCTGACAACGGCCCTTGTCCTACGTGCGACTTACCGAGACCGGAAAACGCAACCGTACTTATAGCTTGCTGCTGGCTGCGCAGGTGGTCTTCAACCAACTTGTGTCGAGTGACATAGCCTGCATTCACACCAGGGATTGAATGGTTCATGAGGAGCTTGGCGTCGAATTCGGAAACGCCAGCAGCGGCGGCACTAGTCCGAAATGTCTGACGGAGGTCATTGCCCCATTTCGACAAGATATCTCGGTCTTCCTTTGTTTCCGCCAAGTGTCCCGAGGCGCTCTCGGCTGGAAACAACCATTCTTGCGCCTGAGACGAATGCATTTGCCTGCCGAAGCGAAGCACTCGAATGAGGCTCAGGATCAAGGCTCTTTCGTATCTTCAAACTACGAGGCGCCCAAGACCACGTTCTGTGCGATCCGAGCGATAGCTCTGCAGCTGCAAAGACATTGAAAATGGCCTCCGCTCGATGTCGCGAGGGTGCTAGCGCCCATACGGACGTTAGCCCGCGTTTGCCTTAACTCCTGCGGCTTCGATGCCGGCGACCGCGCAGGCTTCATCATTGTCCGAGGTGTCGCCGGACACGCCGACGGCGCCGAGCAACGTCGCGCCGTCCATGATCAGCACGCCGCCGGGGACCGGCACCAAGGCGCCCTTGGCGATCGTGTTCACGGCGTCGATGAAATAGGCCTGCTCCTGGGCGCGCTGGTACAGCGCGCGCGAGCCCATGCCCATGGCGAGCGCACCATAGGCCTTGCCGTGGGCGATCTCGGCTCGCATCAGGCTGGTGCCGTCCTGGGCGGCGGCGAGCTTGAGCACGCCGCGCGCGTCCAGGATGGTGACGACGAGGGGCTTCAGCTTCAGTTCGGTGGCCTTTGCGAAAGCGGCGTCGAGGATCTTGCGGGAGGTGTCGAGGGTCAGTTCAACCATGGCTGGGCTCCTTTGCAACGGGTGAGGTCGTGGATTGAGTTTTCGCGCGATCAAGGCTCATCGCCAGCACGCGCGCAACGTGAAGCGCCTCGCGCTGCGCGCCGTCGTGGATCTGGTGCCGGCAGGAGGTGCCGTCGGCAACGATCAGCGTCGTTGGGTCTGCGCGCCGCACGGCGGGCAGGAGAGACAGCTCGGCCATCTCGATCGATGCGTCGTAGGTGTCAGTGCCATAGCCGAAGGCGCCGGCCATGCCGCAGCAGCTCGACTCGATGGTCTCGACCTCAAGGCCGGGGACGAGCCGCAGCACCTGCTCGACCGGCTTGAAGGCGCCGAAGGATTTTTGATGGCAATGGCCGTGGACGACGGCCTTGTCGGCGACGGCGCCGAGCGGCAGTTGCAGACGGCCGGCCTCGGCCTCGCGCACCAGAAATTCCTCGAAGGTCAGCGCGTGGGCGCCGACGGCCTTGGCGTCATTGTCCTTGCGCAGCGAGGCGAGCTCGTCGCGCAGCGTCAACAGACAGCTCGGCTCGAGGCCGACGATCGGCACGCCGCGCGCGGCGAAGGGCGCGAAAGCTGAGACCAGTCGATCAAGCTCAGTCTTGGCTTCGTCAACGAGGCCGGCGGACAGGAACGTGCGGCCGCAGCAGAGCGGCCGGCTGCCGCTCGCCGGCTTCGGCAGATGGACGCGATAGCCGCCGGCCGCGAGCACGCGCAACGCGGCGTCGAGGTTCTCGCGTTCATAGATGCGGTTGAAAGTGTCGGCGAACAGTACGACCTCGCGGCCGGTCTCCGGCCCGACCGCTTCCGCCGGCGGCACGAACACGTCGCTGCGGAAAGCGGGCAGGGCGCGGCGCGCGCTGATGCCGGCAAAACGCTCGAACAGCTTTCGCAGCAGCGGGCTGCGGTTGCGCAAATTGGCGAGCGGCGCGAAGCGCGCGGCGAGGCCGGCATAGCGCGGGAGGTAGCCGACCAAGCGATCACGTAGTGTTAGCCCGTGGGAGGCGGCGCGCGCGGCCAGCACCTCGATCTTCATCTTGGCCATGTCGACGCCGGTCGGGCATTCATGGCGGCAGGCCTTGCAGGAGACGCAGAGCTTGAGCGTCTCCATCATCTCGTCGGAGGAGAGTGCACCCGCCCCGAGCTGGCCGGAGATCGCGAGCCGCAGCGTATTGGCGCGGCCTCGGGTGACGTCCTTCTCGTTGCGCCTCGCGCGGTAGGACGGGCACATCACGCCGCCCTCGAGCTTGCGGCAGGCGCCGTTGTTGTTGCACATCTCGACCGCGCCCTGGAAACCACCGCCGGCGCCGGGATAAGCCGACCAGTCGAGTTTTGTCTTGAGGTCAGCGACGCGATAGTCCGGTTTGAAGCGGAACAGCGAGCGGTCGTCCATCTTCGGGGCATCGACGATCTTGCCGGGATTGAGGACGCCATCGGGGTCGAAGCGGGTCTTCACCTCCTTGAAGTCGGCGACGAGGCGTTCGCCGAACATCGTGGCGTGGAATTCCGACCGCACCAGGCCGTCGCCATGCTCGCCGGAATGCGAGCCCTTGTATTCGCGCACCATCGCGAAGGCTTCCTCCGCGATGGCGCGCATCGCCTTGACGTCTTTCTCCAGCTTCAGGTTCAGCACCGGTCGTACATGCAGGCAGCCTTCGGAGGCATGCGCATACATCGTGCCGCTGGTGCCGTGTTTGGCAAACACCTCGCTCAGCCGGGCGGTGTAGTCGGCGAGATGCGGCAGCGGCACGGCGCAGTCTTCGACGAAGGAGACCGGCTTGCCCTCCTGCTTCATCGACATCATGACATTGAGGCCGGCGGCGCGGAAATCGGCGATGCCGCCCTGAAGCGCCGGCTCGGTGATCTCCACCACGCCGCCCCATTTGCGCTTGTCGTTATTCCAGCCGAAGCCGAGATCGCCCATCAGCTCGCCGAGTTGCTTGAGACGCAGAAGATTGTCGGCCTGGTCTTCTTCGGCGAACTCGACCACCAGTACGGCATCCGGATCGCCCTTGATCGCGGCAGAGATAATGGGGCGGAACATCGCGATGTCGCGGCCGAGCGCGAGCATGGTGCGGTCGACCAGCTCGACCGCGATCGGCTTCAGCTTGACCAGATGCTGGGCCGCATCCATCGCCTCGTAGAAACTGCCGAAATGGCAGACGCCCAGCGCCTTGTTGCGGATCACCGGCCACAGCTTCAGCTCGACCTTGGTGGTGAAGGCCAGCGTCCCTTCCGAGCCGACCAGCAGGTGCGCCATGTTGTTGCGCGCATTGCGCGGCATGAGCGCATCGAGATTGTAGCCGCCGACGCGGCGCTGCACTTGTGGAAAGCGCGCTGCGATCTCGTCGGCCTCGCGCGCGCCGAGATCGAGCATGTCACGGAACAGGCCGCGCGCGTTGTCGCTCGCTCCGACATCGGAGAGATCGCGCGACACCTCACCAAAACGGCTCAGTGTGCCGTCGGCCAGCGCTGCCTCCATCGACAGCGTGTTGTCGCGCATGGTGCCATAGCGCAGCGAGCGGCCGCCGCAGGAATTGTTGCCGGCCATGCCGCCGATGGTGGCGCGCGAGGCCGTGGAGACGTCGACCGGAAACCACAGGCCGTGCTTTTTGAGCTGGCGGTTGAGGTCGTCGAGCACAATGCCGGGCTCGACCACGCAAGTGCGGTTCGCGACGTCGAGCGACAGGATGCGGCTCAGGTGTTTTGAGAGATCGACGACGAGACCGTCATTGACGGTCTGGCCGCATTGCGACGTGCCGCCGCCGCGCGGCGTGACCTTGCGTCCCTCGTCGCGGGCGATCGCCAGCGCCCGCAGCGCCTCGTCCATGGTCCTGGGCACCACCACGCCGGCCGGCATGATCTGGTAGAACGAGGCGTCGGTGGCGTAGCGGCCGCGGCTAAAACCGTCGAACAGGACGTCGCCAGTCATTTCCGCGCGCAGGCGCCGTTCGAGCGAGGAGGCGTTTGTCATCCCTGGTCCTGGAGTGATCCAGCGAGGCCATCTGCGCTCTCTGGATTATTCATTCTTGTTTCTGACCGATTATATTATGAATTCAAAATGAGCAAGCCGGCCACCTCAGGGTGACGCTGGCGCGTCCTCTTGGGGCTCGGTCAGGTGCTCGATCGCGGCCGTCCGCTTGTTGCGCAGATGCTGGAACAGGATGTCGCTCAGTTCGCTGCCGGCGCGGCGGCGCAGCGCATCAAGGATGGCTTCGTGCTCGCGCATCGCTTCCGCCCAGCGCTGCCGCTTGCGGGCGAAATTGGCGGAGTAGCGGACACGGCGGATCCGGCCGGCAAAGTTGGCGTAGGCCGTCTTCAGCGTTTCGTTGCGCGCGGCCGTGACGATGCTCTCGTGGATGCGCTGGTTGGTCTGGAAATAGCCGTGCATGTCGCGATGCAGATAGTGGCCGTACATCTCGTAATGCAGCTGCTCGATCGCCGCGATTTCGTCGTCGGTAATGGCTTCGCAGGCCAGTCGACCGGCCAGGCTTTCCAGTCCGGCCATTACGTCGAACAGCTCTTCGAGGTCGCGCTGGCTGAGCTGGCGTACCCGCGCGCCGCGGTTGGGCAGGAGCTCGATCAGCCCCTCGGCGGCGAGCACTTTCAGGGCTTCGCGCAGCGGTGTGCGGGAAATGCCGAGCATCTCGCAGAGCTGGCGTTCGGGAACGCGCGCGCCGTCGGGAATGTTGCCTTCCACGACATAGTCGCGCAGCCGCAGCAGAATCTCGCCATGAAGCGAGGCTGCCTCGCGGTCGCCACCATTGCTGGCCGGCGGGGCGATCGGAACCCCGGTGTCGGGAATCGTGGATTTCATTTGCAGCACAGTAGTTTGCTCGGTTGGTCGCGTCGACGTCCACAATCGAATACCAAATTTCGATTGAAATGACAAAAAATGAATGCAAAATAGCCAAATGAGCCGGCCAGAATCCGCCGCCAGGGAGGTTTTCATGAATCAGGGACGCCATTTCCTTCAGATTCCGGGTCCGAGCCCGGTCCCCGAGCGGGTGTTGCGCGCCATGGACATGCCGGTGATCGACCACCGGAGCGCCGAATTCGGCGAACTCGGCCGGACCGTGCTCGAAGGCAGCCAGACAATTTTCCAGACCAAGGGTCCGGTCATCATCTTCCCCTCGTCGGGGACGGGCGCCTGGGAGGCCGCCATCGTCAACACGCTGTCGCCGGGCGATAAGGTGCTGATGGTCGAGACCGGCCATTTCGCCACCCTGTGGCGCCAGATGGCCGGCCGCTTTGGCATCGAAGTCGACTTCGTGCCCGGCGACTGGCGCCGTGGTGCCGATCCCGCATTGATCGAGGCGAGGCTCACCGAGGACAAGGCTCATACGATCAAGGCCGTCATGGTCGTGCACAACGAGACCTCGACAGGTGCAACCAGCCGTATCGCCGAGATCCGCGCTGCGATCGACCGCACGGGTCATCCGGCGCTGTTGATGGTCGACACCATCTCCTCGCTCGGCTCGGTCGACTACCGCCACGACGAGTGGAAGGTCGATGTCAGCGTCAGCTGCTCGCAAAAGGGTTTCATGCTGCCGCCCGGTCTCGGCTTCAACGCGATCTCGGAGAAGGCGCGCGCCGCGTCCAAGTCCAACAAGATGCCGCGCTCCTATTTCGACTGGGAGGAGATGCTCAAGCCCAACGCCAAGGGCTTCTTCCCCTACACGCCGGCGACCAATTTGCTCTACGGCCTGCGCGAGGCGATCGCGATGCTGCTCGAAGAGGGCCTCGACAACGTGTTCGCGCGCCATCAGCGGTTAGCTGCCGCAACGCGCGCCGCCGTCAACCATTGGGGCCTCGAGGTACTCTGCCAGGAGCCGGCCGAATTCTCACCGGTGCTTACCGCGGTGCTGATGCCGCCGGGACATGATGCAGATCAGTTCCGGCAGATTGTGCTCGAGAATTACAACATGTCGCTCGGCTCGGGCCTGTCGAAAGTCGCCGGAAAAGTCTTCCGCATCGGCCATCTCGGTGAATGCAATGCGCTGACGCTGCTTGGCGCACTCACCGGCGTGGAGATGGGTCTGTCGGTTGCCGGCGTGCCGCACCGCTCCGGCGGCGTCGACGTCGCGATGAAGCTTTTGGAGCAGCGGCCGCAGGGCAATGCGTCGCCGCATCTGAAAGTGGTCGGCACTTAAATCGCGCAGGGCACACGCGAGCGGCAATCATAACAACAGCAATTCGGGAGGGGTGGAGATGGGAGTTCGGTTCAAGGCCACGCATGTCGTGCTGGCGATGCTCTGCGCGATGTACTTCATCACCTATGTCGACCGGGTGAACATCGGCACTGCGGCCAGCGAGATACAGAAGGAGCTCGGTCTCTCGAACACCCAGCTTGGCCTCGTCTTCTCCGCCTTCGCTTATCCGTACCTGCTGTTCCAGGTGATCGGCGGCTGGGTCGGCGATCATTTCGGCCCGCGCAAGACGCTGTTCTGGTGCGGCATGATCTGGGCGGCCGCCACCATCATGACCGGCTTCGTGCACGGTCTGACCGCGCTGTTCATCGCACGCTTCGCGCTCGGCTTCGGCGAGGGCGCGACGTTTCCCACTGCGACGCGCGCGATGCAATATTGGACGCCGGCGAACCGTCGCGGTTTTGCGCAAGGGCTGACGCATTCGTTCGCCCGGCTGGGCAATGCGATAACGCCGCCGGTGGTTGCGCTCCTGATCGTCTGGCTGACCTGGCGCGGGTCGTTCGTCGTGCTCGGCTTCGTGAGCCTCGTGTGGGGCGTGATCTGGGTCTGGTACTTCCGCAACGAGCCGAAAGAACACGCCTCCATCACGGAAGCCGAGCTTGCGACGCTGCCGCCGCGCCCGACCGGCGAGCGGCCGCGGGTGCCGTGGGGGCCGCTATTCGGCCGGATGTGGCCGGTGACGCTGACCTATTTCTGCTACGGCTGGAGCCTGTGGCTGTACCTCAACTGGCTGCCGCTGTTCTTCAAGAACAACTACAATCTCGACATCAAGAATTCGGCGTTGTTCGCCTCGGGCGTCTTCTTCGCCGGCGTAGTCGGCGACAGTGTCGGCGGCGTGCTGTCGGACAAGATCCTCGACCGCACCGGTAATGTCCGCCTGGCGCGGCTGAGCGTCACCGTCGCGGGATTTGCGGGGGCACTGCTCTCGCTGCTGCCGATCCTGTTCGTCCACGACATCACCGTGGTTGCCTTGTGTCTGTCGGCGGGCTTTTTCTGTGCCGAATTGGTGATCGGCCCGATGTGGTCGATCCCGATGGACATTGCCCCGAAACATTCCGGCACCGCGTCCGGACTCATGAACACGGGGTCGGCCTTCGCCGCGATCGTGTCCCCGCTCGTTGCGGGCTTCGTGATCGACGCGACCGGCAATTGGTACCTGCCGTTCCTGATGTCGATGGGGCTGCTGCTGCTCGGCGGCTTCTCCGCCTTCCTGATGCACCCGGAACGTCCGTTTGAGGAGGTCGAGGGGCAGGTGCCGTCCGGACGGGTGGTGGCCGCGGAGTAGGGGGGCGGCGGAGGTCCGTCGGTTATGCATGGGAGGCGCCCTAAGGAGAGGGGACAAGCCGGTCAAATGGTGCTATTCGGCGGCCATCAAAATCAAGGCAAGACCGGGAAGGACGCCGATGACCGTGCATACTGGAAGGCATTTCCTACAGATTCCAGGACCGACCAACGTGCCTGACCGGGTGCTGCGGGCGATGGACATGCCGACGCTGGACCATCGCGGTGCGGAGTTCGCCGAGCTCGGCTTTGCCGTCCTGGCCTCGATGCAGCGCGTGTTCCGCACCAAGCAGCCCGTGATCATCTTCCCCTCGTCCGGCACCGGCGCCTGGGAAGCGGCGATGGTCAACGTGCTCGCGCCCGGCGACAAGGTTTTGATGTGCGAGACCGGCCAGTTCGCCGTGCTGTGGCGCGGCATCGCCGAGAAGTTCAAGCTCGACGTCGACTTCGTCCCGAGCGACTGGCGCCATGGCGCCGACCTCGCCGAGATCGAGAAGCGCTTGGCCTCCGACAAGCAGCACAAGATCAAGGCGGTCTGCGTCGTGCACAACGAGACTTCGACCGGCTGCGTGACGCCGCCGCTCGAGGTGCGCAAGCTGCTCGACCGCGTCAAGCATCCAGCGCTGCTGATGGTCGATACCATCTCCGGCCTGGGCTCGATGGAATATGAACACGATGCCTGGGGCATCGACGTCTCGGTCGCGGGCTCCCAGAAGGGCCTGATGCTGCCGCCGGGCCTCGGCTTCAATGCCGTCTCGGAGAAGGCGCTCGCCGTGGCCAATGCCAATCCGGGCATGCGCTCCTATTGGGACTGGCAGGAGGTCATCAGCTTCAACAAGCTCGGCACCTTCCCCTATACGCCCGCCACAAATCTGCTGATGGGCCTGCGCGAGGCGGTCAAGATGCTGGAGGAGGAAGGTCTCGACAACGTGTGGACCCGCCACAAGCGTCACAGCGCTGCGACTCGCGCCGCGGTCAAGGTCTGGGGCCTGGAGACGCAGTGCGCCGATCCTGCTGCGCATTCGCCGGCGCTGACCGGCGTGCGCGTGCCCGAGGGCCACGACGCCGATGCCTTCCGCAAGGTGGTGCTGGACAACTTCGACATGTCACTCGGCACTGGCCTGAACAAGGTCAAGGGCAAGGTGTTCCGCATCGGCCATATCGGCCATTTCAACGACCTGATGCTGATGGGCACGCTCGCCGGCGTCGAGATGGGCCTGGATCTTGCAATGATTCCGCACAGGAGCGGCGGTGTGTTGGCAGCCATGGACGTCCTGAAGGGACGCGACGTGGTGCCGATGGCCAAGGCACAAGTGGCTTGAAGTAACTTGGAAAGTGAGCGCGCGATGAATGCACCGACGACGACCAACGAAGACCTGCTCTACTCCGTCACGGACGGCATCGCGCGGATCACCTTCAACCGCCCGCAGGCGCGCAACGCCATGACCTTCGCCATGTATGATCGCATGGCGGAGATCTGCACCGAGATCAACGGCGACCGCTCGATCAAGGCGCTGATCCTGACCGGCGCCGGCGACAAGGCATTTGCGTCGGGCACCGACATTTCCCAGTTCCGCGCGTTCAAGACCGCGCAGGATGCGCTCGACTACGAGGCACGGATCGACCGCGTGCTCGGCACGCTCGAGCAGTGTCGCGTGCCCGTGATCGCGGCAATCGCGGGGGCCTGCACCGGCGGCGGCGCCGGCATCGCCGCATGCTGCGACATCCGCATCGGCACCGAGACGACGCGGATGGGTTTCCCGATCGCGCGCACGCTTGGCAATTGCCTGTCGATGTCGAATATCAGCCGCATCGTCTCGCTGGTCGGACCGGCCCGCACCAAGGACATGATCTTCAAGGCGCGGTTGGTCGAGGCCCCGGAAGCCCTGGCCCTCGGGCTGCTCAGCGAGATCGTGCCGGACGTCGAGACACTTCAACGCCGCGCCGAGGAGACTGCAAAGCTCGTCGCGAGCCATGCTCCGCTGACGCTCGAAACGACGAAGGAAGCGGTGCGCCGCATCCGCCCCACGCTATCCCGCGAACAGGGCGAGGACCTGATCCTCAAGGCCTATATGAGCGAAGATTTTCGCGAGGGCATGGACGCCTTCCTCAACAAGCGCACGCCGAATTGGAAGGGCAAGTAGCGCCCACGCCTCGCGCGCCGTTCGCATCGTCTCGATGCGACAGCGAGGCCCCAGACGATGGTTGAGATCAATCGTCAGCCGCTCATCTCGCGCCGGGTTGTCGTAAATCTTTCAATTGGTTCCACGTGAATGGAACCGCGGCGATGAGCGCGCCTTTGCGTCCACATTGACGCCGTGACAACCTCGGGAATAAGATCGCCGAGGTTGCACGCTATCGCTCGCGTTTTCAGAGCCGATAGGTCAGCCATTTTTTGAGCTGTTTTTGGCTGATCACACTGCAACCAGAAGTCATTGTACTGAAAAAGTAGCGAAGTACGTTCGACGACGCGAGACGCGCCAGAATTTCATTGCCGCTGACCATCCCGACGCCAGGCACGACCTCGCGAACAAGCCAAGACTCCTAGCAAGCTTCTTAAGCCAAGACCGTTGAGTCACGTCTGAGTTCTCAGACCGATTAGTCGCGTCGCCGCGTCCTCATGTGGCGGCGTCTCCATGGCAAACGCAGGCAGGGATTTTTCCATGACCAATCATACGCCGGCTTTCACTTCCTCATCCGCGACGGGCAGCTTCACCGAACTCGCCAACACCACCGATTCGACGACGTTGCACACGTTGTCCGGGACGATGACCTTTACCGACAGCGACCACAGCGACACGCATACGACTGCGGCGACATTGCACTCCGCCGTGCTCTCCAGCGGAACGATCATCCCGGCGTCCTCGCTTGCGCATTTCCAGACTGCGATGCAGTCGCAGATCCTCAGTGATCACAATGGCTCGGGTCAGCTCAAATGGAATTTTAGCGACGCGGACGACGATTTCGATTTCCTCGCCAAGAACCAGACGCTGGTTCTGACCTACGACATCAAGGTCTCCGACAATCACGGCGGCACCGCGATCCAGACCGTCAAGGTCACCATCACCGGCACCGACGACAAGCCGGTGATCAACATGGCGACGACGACGACCGTCACCGAGCAGGCGAACCAGACGCTGTCGCTGTCGCCTGACACGGTTCACGTCGCGCTCAACTTCACCGACGACGATCTCACCAATACCGGCCATACCGCGACCGTGATCGGCGTATCCGCCTCCGGTGCCACCGCAGGCCTGCTGCCGGGGTCGCTCGGCAACGCCGAGCTGATGGCGTTCTATCATGTCGACAACGTCGTCAAGACTTCCGGCTCCAGCACCGGCACCATCAACACCACCTTCTCCGCGCCCGATCTCGCCTTCGACTACCTCGCGGCGGGCCAGCATCTCGACATCACCTACACTGTCCAGCTCGACGATCATGCCGGCGGCGTCTCGACGCAAACAGTCATGGTCACTGTGGTCGGCACCAACGACAAGCCTGTGTTCCTGTCATGCCCGGAATCGGCGGCTCTCGTCGAGGATCAGAATGTCAGTCCGACCGGCAATCTGACCGCGCATGACAGCCTGTTGTTCTCGGATATTGATCTGGCGGATGTGCATAGCGTTTCGACCACGGTCACGGCGACCCGCTCGGGCGGCGGTTCGATACCCCTGACGAATGCGCAACTGCTGGCGGCGTTCGGAACCTCGCTCCATGACTCGACCGGGCATGTCATCGGCGATATCGACTGGAATTTCGCGTTTCCCAACTCCTCGGCCAATTTCCTCAACGGCGGCGAGACGCTCAAGCTCGTCTACCACGTTGCGGTCGACGATGGTCACGGCGGTTCCACCACCCAGGACGTCACCATCACGATCCTCGGCTCCAACCACCCCGTCGTGATCACGAGCGGCGCGGAATCCTCGACTGTGACCGAGCAGGATGCTGTCACGGGTTCACCGACACCCGACACGACGCCGACAATTCCGGCGGGCACGCTCGCCTTCACCGATCAGGACACCAACGACACGCATACGGTGACGACGACGCTTGACTCGACCTCGGGGCCGACGCCGCCGGCGGCGACGCAGGCGGATCTCGCCGCGGCGTTGACGACGACCCTGCACGATTCCACGGGCACCGGCACCGGGAGCATCGACTGGAATTTCGCAATCCCCGACAAGGACCTCGACTATCTCGCGGCCAACGAGACGCTGACGGTCAACTACAACATCAAGGTCGCCGACGGCTCGACCAGCTCGACGCAGACCGTCTCCGTCGTCATCACCGGCGCCAATGATGCGGTCGCGATCACCAGCGGGCCCGAGGCGGCCTCGCTGGCCGAGCAGCCCGGCGTGACGGGATCGCAGTCGCCGGACACCACGAGCCCGGTCCCGACGGGAACGCTCGCTTTCACCGACGTCGACCTGTCCGATATGCATTCGGTCAACGTAGTGCTGGATTCTGCGGTGTGGTCGGCCAATTCCTTCGCCGTCCCGGGGCAGACGCTGGTGGATCTCCAGAGCGCACTCTCGACCGTGCTGCATGACTCGACCGGCACAGGCCACGGCGGCATCGACTGGACCTTCAGCATTGCCGACGCCGATCTCGATTTTCTCAGCGCCGGCGAAACGCTGACAGTCCAATATGATGTCAACGTTGCCGACGGTTACACCAGCTCGACACAGACCGTCACCGTTACCATCAACGGTGCGGCCGATCCGCTGGTCCTGGCGCCGGTGTCTGTCGCTGCGCCCGACACCGCGGGCCCTGACGCCGGCACGCCGATCGCGACCGGCGCTATTTTCGACGTCACCCAGCCGGTCGACCTGAGCACGCCGCGGACCATCACCGCGGTCGACGGCAGCGCCGCCAATGTCGGCCACTCCGTGGCAGGCACCTACGGATCGCTGGTGCTCAACGCGGACGGCTCCTACGGCTATGTCGCCAATTCGGCGGTGGACGCGCTGCTTGCCGGCGACCATGTCTCTGACCAGTTTACTTACACCGTCGACGACGGCCAGGGCCACCAGGCCACGACCACGCTGACCTTCAACATTGACGGAGCCAACGATAATCCTCTGGTCACCGCAGCCAATCTCAGCGGATCGGTCACCGAGGATGCCGGTCCGCCGTCAATCCTCAACGGCGACTTCGAGACCGGTACGCTCGCCAATTGGAGCGTGAGCGGCAGCCACATCCAGGTCGCGCAGCTCGAGCTCGGCGGCAGCTTCGGCCACTACTCGGCGGAGCTCCTGCCCACGAGCAGTCCGGAGACGTTGTCGCAGAACATCGCGACTACGCCCGGCCAGCATTATTTCGTCAGCTTCGACATCATCGGTGACCCCGAGGGCACGAGCTCACCGCTCTCGGTGTCGTGGGATGGCAATACGATCCTGTCGCTCGGTCAGGTACCGGCCGGCGTTAACCACTATGCTTTCGAGGTGGCCGGCGATGCCTCGCTGTCGTCGTCATTGTTGTCGTTCACCTATGCCGACGATTCCGATGGCATGATCCTCGACTCCGTCAATGTCAGCCCGGCGACGGGACCCGCGACCGAATCCACTGCGGGCTCGATCTCGTTCTCCGACGCCGAGATCGGCGATACGCATGGCGCGAGCTTCGTGCCGAACGGCAGCGGCTATGTCGGTACGTTCTCGCTTGATCCGCTCAGCGAGGCTGGCGGCGCGGGGTCGGTCGGTTGGCATTACACAGTGAACAATGCCGACATCCAGTTCCTGGCGCAGGGCCAGACGCTGACCCAGGACTATTTCGTCACGGTCGACGACGGTCACGGCGGCAATGTCACGCAGGACGTCACCGTCACGCTCAACGGCACCAACGATGCACCGACCGCGGTCGGCGAGACCGTGGTCACG
Organism: Bradyrhizobium sp. LTSP857; assembly: GCF_000938285.1. NCBI lineage: Bacteria > Pseudomonadati > Pseudomonadota > Alphaproteobacteria > Hyphomicrobiales > Nitrobacteraceae > Bradyrhizobium > Bradyrhizobium sp. LTSP857. The sequence continues at coordinate 92,988 of NZ_JYMS01000010.1, forward strand.
GATGTCGGTGCTGGCGGCTCGGTCGCGATTCCAGGCTGGGCGCTGGCGCTGAACGACACCGATCCCGACGCGACGGACCAACTCTCGCTCGGCGCGGTCACGGGAAGCTCCGGAGGCAGCGCCAGCTTGGCTTTCGGCTACGCTCTCTTCACGGATGACACTACGCTCGGCGGTTCGTTCAACTACGCCGCATCCGACGGGATGACGACATCAGGCAATACCGCAACCGACACGGTGGTGAACAACGCGACGTCCGCGAGCACACTGACGGCGGGAAGTGGCGACAGCGTCCTGGTCGCCACCCAAGGCACCGAGCAGCTCGTCGGCGGCGCCGGCAACGATGTTCTGATCGGCACCGCGAGCGGCAACGTCATGTCCGGCGGCGGGGGCAATGACACCTTTGCGTTCCAACAGATACCGACGGCTATCAGTCAGATTACCGACTTCAACAACACGAGCCAGCACCATCGCATCGCGATCTCCGCGAACAGCTTCGGCGGTGGCCTGACGCCCGGTATGGATGTGACACCCACCTTCGAGACTTCGGCCGACAATACCTTCTCCGGCGCGGCCGAATTCCACTTCGACACAGGCAACCAGACACTTTATTTCAGCGCGGACGGCACCCAGGCATCGGCGCATGCGATCGTGGCCGTCCAGGCCGGCGTGGTGATCAACCCGCACGACATCCTGCTGGTATAGCCGATCGGCGCGCTGGTTTTGCGAGCTGCGCGCGGGCTCCGCAAGGGGCCCGCGCTTTTTTGCGGGCCTGGCCGCGCTTGCAATCAATCTCAATCCAAAGTCATAAGCGGTGCGACGTTGGGCAGCTTGAAACTGGCCGGCGTTCGACCGCACAATGCAATCCGCCTTTGGTTTTCGCGAATTGCCAATCGGAACAAGAACATAGGCAAGAATTGGGGACGATGCGCGTGGGACATGGAATGAAGGCCGCGATGGCGCTGACGGCCGCGCTTTGGGTTGCACCGGCGGTCGCCGGCTGGGAACCGACCAAACCCGTCGAGATCGTGGTCGCGGCCGGCGCGGGCGGTGCCTCCGACCAGATGGCGCGGATGATGCAGGCCGCGATCCAGAAGAACGATCTGATGAAGCAGCCGATCGTAGTCTCGCTCAAGGGCGGCGCTTCGGGCGCGGAAGCGCTGATGTATATGAAGTCCAGCGAGGGCGATCCGAACAAGGTGCTGATCGCCTATTCGCTGATCTACATGCTACCGCTGTCGGCCAAGATTCCGTTCAATTGGCGCGAGCTGACGCCAGTCTCGGTGATCGCGCTCGACCAGTTCGTGCTGTGGGACAACAGCGCCGGCCCCAAGACGGTGAAGGAATTCGTCGGAGCCGCGAAGGCGGCGAGCGCCCCGTTCAAGATGGGCGGCACCGGCTCCAAGCGCGAGGATCACGTGCTGACCGTCTTCCTCGAGCAGAAGACCGGCGCGAAATTCTCCTATCTGCCCTACAAGTCCGGCGGCGAGGCCGCAACCCAGCTGGTCGGCAACCACACCGAATCGAACGTCAACAATCCGAGCGAAAATCTCGAAGTCTGGCGCGCCGGCCAGGTGCGTCCACTCTGCGTGTTCGACAAGGAGCGCATCTCCTACACCAGCAAGGTGACGGACACGCAATCCTGGGCCGATATCCCGACTTGCAAGGAGGAGGGCGTCGACGTGCAGTATCTGATGCTGCGTGCGATGTTCCTGCCCGGCAAGGTCACGCCGGAACAGCAGGCGTTCTATGTCGAGCTGTTCCATAAGGTGACGCAGACCACGGAGTACAGGGACTATATGGAAAAGCAGGCGTTGAAGCCGATCTTCCTCACCGGCAAGGACATGGTGCAATTCCTCGAGGAGGACGATGCGCAGAACAAGTCGCTGATGACCGAAGCCGGATTCGTCGCGAAGTAGCCGTCTTCACCTCGCCCCGCTTGCGGGGAGAGGTCGCATTGCATCGTAGATACGATGCGGTGAGGGGGACTCTCCACGAGTCCAGCTTTCACCGTACTCGTGGAGACTCCCCCTCACCCTAACCCTTTCCCCGCAAGCGGGGCGAGGGGATTGGCCAGAGCCTTGTTGTTCACCCATGTCCCAAACCGATTCTGAAATCGTCGTCGACGATCCGACCGCGCCTGAAGAGGACTCGCCCTCTGTGGCGAACTCCGGCAGCGTCGAAATGATCGTCTGCCTCCTGCTGCTCGCGCTGGCCGCAATCCTCGGCTACGACAATTGGCGCGCCGGCGCCTCCTGGGATTCGACCGGGCCCGAGCCCGGCTATTTCCCGTTCTATCTCTCCATCATCCTCGGCGGCGCGAGCCTCTATGGCCTGATCGCAGTGCTGCTGGCGCGCCGCGCCACATCCGAGACCTTCGTCACGCGCGCGCAGGCGCGCCGCGTGATGGCGGTGTTCGTGCCGACGCTGTTGTTCTGCCTGGTGACACAGTTCCTCGGCCTTTATGTTGCAAGCTTCCTCCTGATCGCGGGCTTCATGCGCCTGATCGGCAAGATCGCGCCGTGGAAGTCGCTGCTCACCGCCTTCCTGTTCACGGCGATCATGTTCGTCACCTTCGATATCGCCTTCGACGTCATCATGCCGAAAGGGCCGCTCGAAGCGGCCTTCGGCTACTAGGGCGGATTGCGATGGAAGCGTTTGGTCTATTGCTTCACGGCTTCGCCGTTCTGCTCACGTGGAAGACGCTCGCGCTGATGATGGTCGGGCTGGTGCTCGGCATCTTCGTCGGCGTGCTGCCCGGCCTCGGCGGCCCCAACGGCGTGGCGATCCTGCTGCCGCTGACCTTCACGATGGATCCGACCTCGGCGATCGTGATGCTGTCCTGCATCTATTGGGGCGCGCTGTTCGGCGGCGCCATCACCTCAATCCTGTTTAATATCCCCGGCGAAGCCTGGTCGGTCGCCACCACGTTCGACGGCTATCCGATGGCGCAGCAGGGCAGGGCGGCGGAAGCGCTGACCGCGGCGTTCACGTCCTCCTTCATCGGCTCGCTGGTCGCGGTGCTGCTCATCACCTTCCTCGCGCCGATGATCTCGTCCTTTGCACTGAAGTTCGGGCCGCCCGAGTTCTTCGCAGTATATCTGTTGACCTTCTGCTCCTTTGTTGGTCTCGGGCGCGAGGCCAAGCACAAGACGGTTATCTCGATGTCGCTGGGGCTTCTGCTCGCCGGCGTCGGCATGGACACGGTGTCGGGCCAGTTGCGCATGACCTTCGGCTCGTCCGAGCTTCTGCGCGGCATCAACTTCCTCGTCGCCGTCATCGGCCTGTTCGGCATCAGCGAAATCCTGCTGACGATGGAGGAGCGCCTGGCGCTGCGCGGCCACGCGGCGAGCATTTCGCTCCGCGTCGTGCTCAGCGTGTGGAAGGACCTGCCGAAATACTGGGTGACGCTGCTGCGTTCCTCCTTCATCGGCTGCTGGCTCGGCATCACCCCGGGCGGCGCGATCGCGGCGTCCTTCATGGGTTACAATCTCGCCAAGCGCTTCTCCAAGGATCCGGAGAGCTTTGGCAAGGGCCGCATCGAGGGCGTGTTCGCACCGGAAACGGCGGCGCATGCCTCCGGCACTGCGGCGCTGCTGCCGATGCTGGCGCTCGGCATTCCCGGCTCCGGTACCGCGGCGATCCTGCTCGGCGGCTTGATGGTGTGGGGGCTCAATCCGGGTCCGCTGCTGTTCGTCGAGCACAAGGATTTCGTCTGGGGCCTGATCGCCTCGATGTATCTCGGCAATGTCGTCGGTCTCGTGCTGGTGCTGACGACGGTGCCAATCTTCGCCTCGATCCTGCGCGTGCCGTTTGCCGCGGTGGCGCCGATGATCGTGGTGTCCTGCGCGATCGGCGCCTATGCGATTCAGAACGCGATGTTCGACATCTGGCTGATGCTGGGCTTTGGCGTCGTCGGCTATGTCTTCAAGAAGATCGGCATTCCGCTTGCGCCGTTCACGCTGGCGCTCGTGCTCGGCAACCGCGCCGAGGATGCCTTCCGCCTCTCGATGATCGGCTCCGGTGGTGACCTCAAGGTGTTTTGGTCGAACGGTCTGGTCGGCTCGATCACGACGTTGGCGATCCTGCTGCTTTTCTGGCCGGTGATCGATGGCCTGCTCGGCCGCGTCGGAAGGACGCAGCGGACGACGCCTGCGCCGCGCTAGGGTTGTTAGGTTATCATATTGAGATCAAATGAGTAATCTTCCGGCGGTGCCCCGATCCTGGAGCTGCTGACGGCGGTATTGTTTCTGAATGTTGCTGTTGCGGCACAGCCGTTGGGCAAGCAGCAGCGTATATTTTGATCACAAAATTGTGCGGAGGGGATTCCATGAAGCGGATCGTGATCGGAATGGCAGCGGCGATGTCGCTGTTCGCAACGGGCGCACTGGCTGCCGACCTGGCGGCGAGACCCTACGTCAAGGCACCGGTCATGGTCGATCCGGTCTGGAGCTGGACGGGCTTCTATGTCGGCGGCAATGGCGGCTACAGCTGGGGCCGTTCCCGCACCGACGTCACCTACAACAACACGGCGACTGGTGCCGTGATCGCGCCGCCGGCCGGCTCCATCACCAACTCCTCTTTCGACATGAACGGCGGCATCGCCGGCGGACAGGCCGGCTACAACTGGCAGAGCACCAACTGGGTGTTCGGCGTCGAGGGTGACATTCAGTGGTCGGACGAGAAGGGCCGCGCCGTTTATAATTGCGGCGGCGTCGCACCTGCCGGCGGGCCCTGTCTTCCCGGCCTGACCTTCCTTCCGGCCGGCGCCGGCGTCGGCACTACGCTGACGGTCGACCAGAAGCTGCAGTGGTTCGGCACCGTCCGCGGCCGCGTCGGCATCCTGGCGACCCCGAAGGTGTTGTTCTACGGCACCGGCGGCGTGGCCTTCGGCGAGATCAAGACCACGGGCACCATGACCGGCTTCACGCCCGCTGGTGTCGCGGTCGCCTCGATCGGCTCGAACTCGACGACGCGCGCCGGCTGGACCGTGGGCGCAGGCGTCGAAGGCAAGATCACCCAGAACTGGAGCGCCAAGCTCGAATATCTCTACATGGATCTCGGCCGCTTCGGCTCCGGTCCGTTCACGCTGGCGCCGGCCTCGGCGATCGCCGCCAACGTGTCGTCGCGCTTCACCGACCACATCCTGCGCGCCGGCATCAACTATCAGTTCGCTGGCCCTGTGGTCGCGAAGTACTAAAATCAACAGAGGCGTCAATAAGAGGCAAAGCCCGGCTCGCGCCGGGCTTTGTCATTCTGGACGCCTGTTGCGCACGGTGCCGTGGGCGGCTTAAACGACCTTCGCGTCTCTCAGCTTCGCGATCTCGTCGGCGCCGAAGCCGAACTCCTTCAGCACCTCGTCGGTCTGCTCGCCGAATTCCGGCGGGCGCGCCACCATCTTGCTCGGCGTGCGCGACAGCGTGACGGGCTGGCCGACCAGGCGGATGTCGCGGTCCTCGTCGTTCGGCACGTCCTGCGCGATGCCGAGATGCTTGACCTGCGCGTCCTCGAACATCTGGTCGATGGCATAGATCGGCCCGCAGGGTACGCCGGCCTCGTTGAACTCCCTGACCCAGGTCTCGGTCGACTTCGTCAAGGTGCGTTCCTCGATCTTGGCGTTGAGCGCGTCGCGGTTCTTGGAGCGCGCAGGCGCGGTCGCATAATCGGGATGGCTGTAGAGTTCGGGGGCGCCAATCGCCTGCGCACAGCGTTCCCAGATCCGCCCGCCGGTCGTGGCGATGTTGATGTAGCCGTCGGAGGTCTTGAACACGCCGGTCGGGATGCTGGTCGGATGGTTGTTGCCGGCCTGCTTGGCGACCTCCTTCTCCATCAGCCAGCGCGCGGCCTGGAAATCGAGCATGAAGATCTGCGCCTGCAACAGCGAGGTCTGCACCCACTGGCCTTTGCCCGAGACCTCACGTTCGAGCAGAGCTGTGAGGATGCCCATGGCGCAGAACAGGCCCGCTGTGAGGTCGGCAACGGGAATGCCGACCCGCATCGGACCTTCGCCCGGTGCGCCGGTGATTGACATCAGCCCGCCCATGCCCTGCGCGATCTGATCGAAGCCCGGGCGCTTGTGATAGGGGCCGTCCTGGCCGAAGCCGGAGATGCTGCCATAGACGATGCGCGGATTGATCTCGCGCAGGCTCTCATAGTCGATGCCGAGCTTCTTCTTCACGTCGGGCCGGAAATTCTCGACCACGACGTCGGCCTTGGCGGCGAGGCGCTTGAACACGGCAAGCCCGCGCTCGTCCTTCAGGTTCAGCGTCATCGCCCGCTTATTGCGGTGCAAGTTCTGGAAATCGGATCCCCGTCGCGGCCCGCCCGGCTGCTCGCCGCCGGAATCCTCGGTCAGCGCGTCGATCTTGATCACGGTGGCGCCCCAGTCCGCCAACTGCCGCACGCAGGTGGGCCCGGAGCGGACGCGGGTCAGATCGAGCACGGTGAAGCGCGACAGGGCTTCCGAGGCATGCGGAAAGGGCATCTTGATTGGCTCCGGGGACAGATTGCGGGCCCTACCATAGTGCCGAAAGATCATGCGGCAAGTCGGGCCCGGCGCCGGTGCCGCCTGCCAAAATGCAATGCCTCGCGCGGCCTTCGCTGCGGTGAATGGATCAGCGCGTCAGGCGCCTCAACTCGGCACGCGCCTTCTCGGCCAGCGGATCGTCCCCGTGGCGCGCGATGAAGAGCTCGAACGCCTCCGGCGTCCCCTTCTGACGGGCGAGCTCATATTCCTCGGCAACCGCTACCGAGGGATCCCGGGCGGGTGGAACCGATGGCGCGCGCAGCGCCTTGCCATTGTCATCCGCATTGGCTTTCCCGATCATGACAGGGGCTTCTCCAAGTAGCAGGTGGTCCAGTCCGGAAAACGCCAGCAGGGCGCTGAACAGGCCGGCCGAGAGCGGGCGTAGCTTCATGATTTCCCTTGCGAATCATGATGAACAGCGGGAACCGGCATCGTTGTCTCTGCCCGTATGATTGCGGGATTGATTGCTAGCACGAGATAACGAAATGGTCAGGCTGGCCGCGAGATTTAAACGAAACGTACAGTTCTCTGGCTAGAATCACGCGGCCAGCGCCCGAGTCGAATGGGGCTTGCTGCTTGGGAGATTCCTTTGGCCACCGCCGTCACCGTCAGTGCCACCAACAACGCCGATATCGACGGCCTGCTGTCGGGCTACAAATGGACCGGCACGATCAGCTATAGCTTTCCCACGTCCGCCAGCACCTACGCCAATCCCTATTCCGGCGGCAGCAGCGAGCCGACGACGTCGGGCTTTTCGGCCGCGCCGACCCAGATGCAGGCGGCGATCAACTACGCGATCGGGCTGATCGAAAGCTACACCAACGCCAGCATCACCTATAACGGTTCGGGAAGCGCCGACATCATGGTCGCGCAGTCGCCGGCGGCCAATCCGACCTCCTACGCCTATTACCCCGGCAACTACGCGTCCGGCGGCGACGTGTGGTTCGGCACGCACTACGACTACACGCAGGCGCAGCTAGGCAACTACTATTTCACGACCGCGCTGCACGAGCTCGGCCACGCTTTCGGCCTCAAGCACAGCCAGGAGACGGGCGGCGTCGCCAACGTCGCGGTGCCGAGCGCGCATGACGACAGCGAATACACCGTCATGAGCTACCGCAGCTATGTCGGTGCTTCGACGACGAGCGGCTACACCAATGAGGCCTACGGATATCCGCAGACCTACATGGCCAACGATATCCTCGCGCTCCAGACGCTCTACGGCGCGGACTACAACACCCAGAGCGGTGCCACCGTCTACACCTGGAGCCCCACGACAGGGCAGGAGTTCATCAACGGCGTCGCGCAGCTCGCTCCGGGCGGCGGAGCCGGCGGCTCGGCCAACCGCATCTACGAGACGGTCTGGGACGGCGGTGGCGTCGATACCTACGACTTGTCGAACTACACGACGAATCTGAGCATCAATCTCAATCCCGGTGCGTCGTCGGTGTTCTCCACCGTGCAACTGGCCAATCTCGGCAACGGCCACTACGCGTCCGGCAATGTCTACAACGCCTATCTCTACAACGGTGACGCGCGCTCCTACATCGACAACGCCACCGGCGGCTCAGGCAACGACACGATCCTCGGCAACGCCATCGCCAACGTGCTGAACGGCGGCGCCGGCAACGATACGATCACCGGCGGCGGCGGCAACGACACCATCATCGGTGGCGCCGGCACGGATGCGGCGGTGTATTCGGGCAACCGCAGCAGCTATCTGGTCTCCTACAACGCGACGACCCAGACCTTTACCCTCACGGATGAGCGCGGCGGCTCGCCTGACGGAACCGATACCGTCACGGGTGTTGAGTCCTTCCAATTCGCCGATCAGACGGTCGCCCTCGCGGTACTTGCCAACAGCGGTCCTTATTTGATCGAATCCGCGGGCGCGACCTCACTGCTTCAAGGCACCAGTTTCTATTTCCTCGGCGTCGGCGGGCTCATCCTGATGTCAGGAGGCGCGCCGGTTGCGGTCGGCGCCTATGGCGCCTGGGCGCCGATCGGCGCCGAGGCGGTTACTGGCGGTTACGATATCGCCTGGAAGAATTCAGCGAGCGGCCTCTACTCGTTCTGGAGCACGGACACCAACGCCGACTTCACGTCCAACCTTACAACCGATCTGCCGGGCAACAGCCCGACGGTGGGGTCCTACGAGACGATCTTCCATCAGGATCTCAACGGCGACGGCGTCATCGGCATTCCTGTGACGACGATCGAAACGGTGGGCTCGATCAGCTTGGTGCAGGTGGGAACCACCTATGAGCTGCACGACAACACCACCGGGACGGGACCCGTGCTGAAATCCGGCGGTTCGCCCGTAGAGGCCGGCAATTACGGCGTTTGGGCGCCCGTCGGTGCCGAGCAGGTCACGAGCGGTTACGACATCGCCTGGAAGAATGCGACGACCGGGCTGTTCTCGTTCTGGAGCACGGACTCCAACGGCAACTACACGTCGAACCTCACCTCGGACCTCCAGGGCGTCAGCACGACTGTGGAAACGCTCGAGACGACATTCCATCAGGATTTCAACGGTGACGGTACGATCGGCATTCCCACGACCATCATCGAGGCGGCTGGGTCGACCAGCCTGGTTCAGGTCGGTTCCAACTACCACCTGAACAGCATCAGCAGCGGGACCGGACCCGTGCTGATGTCCGGTGGTTCAGCCGTGGAGGCCGGCAATTACGGCGTTTGGGCGCCAGTCGGTGCCGAGCAGGTCACGGGCGGCGGTTACGACATCGTCTGGAAGAACTCCTCCAACGGACACTTCTCGTTCTGGAGCACGGACTCCAACGGCAACTATCTGGCCGTTATCACGCCTGAAGTACTTGGCAACAGCGCCACCGTGCAGTCGATGGAGACGATCTTCCATCAGGATATCAACGGCGACGGCACGATCGGCCCCCCCAGCTCTACGATCGAGTCAGCCGGTTCGACCAGCTTGGTCGAGGTTGGCGCCACCTACCATCTCAACAATATCAGTACAGGCACTGGGCCGACGCTGAAATCTTCGGGGGACGCGATCACGGCTGGCCAATACGGGGCCTGGGCGCCCATCGGCGCCGAGCAGGTCAGCGGCGGTGGCTATGACATCGCGTGGAAGAATTCGTCGAGCGGGCTCTATTCGTTTTGGAGCACTGATTCCAACGGCAATTTTTTATCGAACCTCACGTCCGATCTGGCGGGGACGAACCCCACCGTGAAGGCGTACGAGACGGTGTTTCACCAAGATCTCAACGGCGACGGCGCCACGGGTGCAGCGCCGCTGGCCACTACAGGGTCCACGATCGCCGGCGAAGGCTTTGTGTTCAATTTCGGCCAGGACGGAGCGTCACCGTCCAACTCGGCCGACGCCCCAGACTTCATGCCCGCGCCAGCTAACGCGCAGACCGCGTCGGGGCAGTCGGCGTTCGCCGGGGCGGCGGCGAGCCACGACACGGCCGTGATACACGATCCAGCGGATATTCATCACAATCTGCACAGCACTGGTTTCATGCTCGGCTGAGGCGTGCGCCCTGTCGCGTCGAAACGACGCAGTCTAGATGATCATTTCTGTCACAGCTTACGTGTAGTGTCCCGAATTGTGGGGACATGCCCGCCGTGTGTACGGTTCGCTGGCCCTGACCGAGAACGACAGCCTCGATGGAGTATATTTTTCGAGGCCCAGGACAAGTTCCGGAAACAAAAAATTACGTCAGATTGAACCTTGCTCGATCCGGGGCGACCACTAGAAAGTCCGCATTCCGTCGCGCAACAGTTGCGTGGTGTGAACGCCAAAATAGCCTATTTCCATTTCCCGTAGCCTTGCGTTCCCCAAATTTTGAAAACTAGAGCGTTATTTGCGAGCGCCGAAAGCGGCGCGGGAAGTTCCAGCGAAATGTGGAAAGTGATGTCGTAAGGCCATGCGCCTGCGGCAGCGAGCACTTGTGCGTGGCAGCAAGCTGAGAATCTCAGCTCTTGGGAGGAAGACATGCGTCGAATTGTACTTTGGGCCCTCGCGGGATTGTTCGTACCATTGATCGCATCGCGACCGGCTCACGCGCAGGCGTCGAGAACCTGGGTTTCCGGTGTCGGCGACGACGCCAACCCGTGCAGCCGCACTGCGCCCTGCAAGACCTTTCCCGGTGCGATCTCAAAGACGGCGGCGGGCGGCGAGATCAACTGTCTCGATTCTGGCGGCTTCGGCACCGTGACTATCACCAAGGCGATCTCGATCTATTGCGAAGGCGTCGTCGGCGGTATCCTGGCGGCCGGCACCAACGGAATCAACATCAGCGCGGCGGCAACCGACCACATCGTTCTGAGAGGCCTGGACATCGAGGGGTTTGGTACGGGGCTTATCGGTGTCAACATCACTCAGGCGGCCTCGGTGATCATCGAGCACTGCAACATCAGGGACTTCAACGGTGGGTCCGCCATCGGCATCTCCGCCAACCCGTCGAACTTCAATTCGATGCTCCTGATCCGCGATTGCGTCATCTCGCATAACGGTACAGCGAGTGGCGGCGCCGGCGTTCAGATCAACACCAACGGCGGCAGCGCTCGAGTCACGATCAACAACACCGCGATCCACAACAATTTCGTCGGTCTGAACGTACTGGGAACGTCGAACGTGCAGGTCAACAACAGCAATATCTCGGAGAACCTCGGCACCGGCTTCGCCCTGAGCGGTGTTGCGTCTGCGCGCATCGGACGTTCAGTGATTGCCAACAATCTCGGCTCGGCCACCACCGGCAGCGTGCTGTCGTATCTGGACAACCAGATCAACGGCAACAATCCGGATACCACGCCGGGAACAGCAGGAGGCTACCACTAGGTCCTGTGCTTCTCGAGAATCTTCCGGCATGACAACAGGGTGAATTTTTTAGTTCAATTTGGAGGTTGAAATGCGTCGTATTGCTCTATGGGCTCTTATGGCGGGATTGCTCTTACCGTTCGTTGTGTCGCAGCCGGCTCACGCCCAGGCGACGAGAACCTGGGTTTCCGGCGTCGGTGACGACGTCAATCCGTGCAGTCGCACCGCGCCGTGCAAGACCTTTGCCGGTGCGATCTCTAAGACCGCGGCCGGCGGCGAGATCAACTGTCTCGATCCCGGTGGCTTCGGCACTCTGACCATCACCAAGGCGATCTCGATCTACTGCGAAGGCGTCATCGGTGGTGTGCTGGCGGCCGGCACCAACGGCTTCAACATCAATGCGGCTGCGACGGATCACATCGTTCTGAGGGGCTTGGACATCGAGGGGTTTGGGACCGGGCTCATCGGCATCAACATCATTCAGGCGGCCTCGGTAATCATCGAGCACTGCAACATCAGGGACTTCAACGGTGGAGCCGCCATCGGCATCTCCGCCAACCCATCGAATTTCAATTCGATGCTCCTGATCCGCGACAGCGTCATCTCGCATAACGGTACAGCGAGCGGCGGCGCCGGCGTTCAGATCAACACCAATGGCGGCAGCGCCCGAGCCACGATCAACAACACCGCGATCCACAACAATTTCGTCGGTCTGAACGTGCTGGGAACGTCGAACGTGCAGGTCAACAACAGCAATATCTCGGAGAACCTCGGCACGGGCTTCGCCCTAAGCGGTTCCGCGTCGGCGCGCATCGGTCGGTCGATGATCGTCAACAATCTGGGATCAGCCACCACCGGCAGCGTGCTGTCGTATTTGGACAACCAGATCAACGGCAACAATCCGGACACGACGCCGGGCACTGCCGGCGGCTATCACTAGGTTTGGTTTAATGGATGAGCTCCGGGCGCGGCGCGCCCGGAGCTTTTTTGTGCCCGGCATCCACTATGGATTTTGCGATGTCCACGCACTAACCTGGTCGTGCATGCAGGGAGAGCGAATGGGATGGAGACCCTCGATAGCCACGATCCGGGGTTTTGCCGTGCGGTACCGCAGGGATGGGTGCGCGGCTTTTCGCAACGAACGGGGGGCTGCGCCGCCATTCTCCTGATGCTCTCGCTCGCGATCCCGGCCCGCGCCCAATCCCTCGGCCAGGGCCTCTCCGCCTTCCAGCGGCAGGACTATGTGACGGCGTCCCGCATCTTCATTCCGCTCGCCGAGCGCGGCAATGCGGCTGCGCAGTCCCATCTCGGCTTCCTGTTCGAGACCGGCCGCGGCGTGCCGCAGAACTACACCGAAGCCGCGATGTGGTACCGCCGGGCGGCGGAGCAGGGCGACAGCCGGGCCCAATATTCGCTCGGGCTGCTCTACGACCGCGGCCAGGGCGTGCCGCAGGACATCGTCGAAGCCTCCAAATGGCTGAACCTGTCGACAGCGGCCGCCCCGCCCCGGGTGCGCGAGGCGCGGGCTCGGATCCGCGACGTCGTCACCACCAAGATGACGCGCGGGGAGATCGCCCAGGCCCGCCTGCGGGCGCTGGAATGGGCGCCGAGCCGCGAGCACTGACTCCTCGACCGTCGAGGTTCCAGGCCCGGTCCGACAAAAAAGTCGAAAACAACCCCATGCACAGTAGACGATGACCGCCGGCGAGATGGCGCGCGCATGCGCCGCGACGACGATTCATCCTGATCTTGTCGCGCGTTAGCCGGGCCAGCCGCCGAGCCAGTTCACGTACCAGGTCTCGCCCAGCCAGCCGATCCAGATCGTGGGCGCCAGGAACAGCCCGAACGGCAGGAAGGCGGTCCCGCGCAGCGGCTTTCTTTGCAATGCAGCATTGACGACATAGGCGCCGATTGCGAGCAGTGCTGCGAGCTCGATCACCGCGGCCACCGTCACAAGATCGAGCCAGGCGCCGCAGACGGCCGCGAGCTTGACGTCGCCGAGTCCTAGCCCGTCGCGGCCGCGCCAGCGCCGGTACAGAGCCATCAGGAGCAGCAGCGGAAGCGCTATGGCCGCAGCCCGCGCCACCGGCCAGAGCAGCGCCTCGAGGCCTGCATCCGGCACGAACGCGGCGGCGCGGAGCAGGGCAAGCGCGAAAGCTGCGCCCGTCAGTTCGTTCGGGATCAGATAGTGGCGAGCGTCCTTCGCGGCGATGGCGAGCATCAGGGTGGCGAGGAACGCGCCGTAGAGGCCTTCCGCCCCGGGGGCCGTGACGAGGCTTGCGAAGACGCCGACGAGCAGCGCGAGGCTCAAGACCAGGGGCGCGCGTGGTCCGTCATACGAAGCTTCGTCCGTCACGCGCCTAGAACCGTTTCCGTTGCGATGGAATCGGAACGGGGCTCTGGATTCTTGTTTTGACGCGTTCTCTTCACGCGAACCGGTATCCACTTCGCTCGAAAACGCTCTAGCGCGCCACCTTGGGCGGGCTGACGGTAACCACGGGATTGCTGGTCCCGACCAGGCGGCCGTTCATCTTGCTGCGCATCTCCTCGGCGACGGCACGCGCATCGACGCCGTCCTTGATGACGGTCGGGCGGATGAACAGGATCAGCTCGGTACGTGCGCGCGCGGTGGTCTGGTGCGAGAAGGCGTCGCCCACGCCGGGAATGGAATCCAGGATCGGCAGGCCCTGGCGCTGCTTGTTCTCGGTCTCGCTGATCAGGCCGGCGAGCAGCACGGTCTGGCCGCTGGTCACCGCAATCGAGCTCTTGACCCGGCGCTGCGAGATCGTCGGCGTCAGCGATCCGGCGGCGGTGCCGGCCGCCACGCTCGAAATCTCCTGCTCGATGTCGAGCACGACATTGCCGTTGGCGTTGGCGCGCGGCAGCACGCGCAGGATGATGCCGGTGTTCTTGTAGTCGATGGTGTTGACGACTGTGTTGTTGGCGGTCAGCACGGTCGCGGTACCGGTCGAGAACGGCACCTGGTCACCGACCTGCAAGGTCGCGGGCTGGTTGTCCAGCACCACCAGCGACGGGTTCGACAGCACCTTGACGTCGGTGACGCCGTGCAGCGCGTCGAGAATGACGCGCGGCGAATTCTCGGAACCGATCAGGAAGTTGAAGCCTGGCAAGACACGTCCGAGCAGCGCGCCGGACGCGGCGTTGACGGCGTTCGACGCGGCTTCGACGGAGCCGCTGCCAACCGTCGCGGCATTGCTGACGCCCGAGATGGTGTTGGAGATAGAGCCCTTCTGGCTCGCCAGGAAGAACTGCACGCCGTAGTTCAACTGGTCGTTCAGCGTCACCTCGGCGATCGTCGCTTCGATCGCGATCTGGCGCTGCGGCCGGTCGATCTGCCGGACGGTCTGCTCGACAATGCGCTGCGCCTCCTGGTTGGCATAGACGAGAACGGCATTGTTGGTGACGTCGGCGGTGATCCGCACGTTCTGGAGGATGCCGTTGACGCCGGACTTCGCGCCGTTGCCGCTGCCCAATAGTCCGTTGCCGTTGTCCTGCGCAGGTGTTGCGGCCGCGGCCGGAGCGGGGCGGGCGCTGAACGATGATCCCGGAGCTCCGGTCACCGGGGTCGTGGCGCCGGATGCGGCGGTCGGCATTGCACTCAGCGAGGCGACCGGATTGCCGGAGGTCGATGTCGAGATCCCCGAACCGGGCGCGACCTGGCCTGACGCGCTGTCGAGCGACGTGTTGCTTGTCGCGCTCTGGTTAAACAGCATGTCGTTCAGCATCGCCACGACCAGCTTGGAATTGCCGTAGCGCAGCGGATAGGACTTCAGGTTCACGCCATCGGTGTCGGAACGGTCGAGTCGCGCAATCCAGGTCTGCGCGCGCTTCAGATATTCCGGCTTCTGGCTCACCACGAGGATCGAATTGAGCCGCGCGATCGGCTGGAGCTTGATCACGTTCTGCCCCATCCCCCCTTCGCCGGAATCCATGATCTTCTCGATCTCGGCGATAACCGGCTCGGGTGAGGAATTGCGCACCGGAAAGATGCCGACCGATTGTCCACGCATCCAGTCGGCGTCGAAGGACAGGATGGTGTCGACCGCGGTTGCCCGGTCGCTGCCGCTGCCGCTGACGATCAGCGTGTTGCGCGCGCTGTCGGGACGCATGGTCGAGGCCTTCACGCCGAAGGCGTCGAGCAGCTTGAAGATGTTCTGGGCCGAGGTATAGCGCAGCGGCACCACCGTGATGCCCTGGCCGGCTGCGGCGTTCGCCGAGCGGTCGATGCTGCCGGGCCCTGCTTCCGGCGCCGGCAGCAGGCGATAGCCTGTGCGGTCGCGCACCAGCGCCACGCCAGACATGCGCAGCGCATTCTCCAGCACGTAGATCGCGTCCGCCTTGGGCACTGGACGCACCGAGGCGAGGGTCACGGTTCCCTGCACGCGAGGATCGATCGTGTAGCCGACGTTTAGTACGTCACCAAGGATGACCTTTGCGACGGTCGCCACCGGCGCATTCTCGAAGTTGAGGTCGTAGCCGCTGCCGCCGCCATCGTCGCGCTCGGCAAGCGCGCCGCCTTGCGGCGTTGCACCATCGCTGAGATAGATCGCGGGCTTGGACGATTTCGCCTGGCCGATGCCGCCTGCCCCGGCATCCGAAGGTTGCCGCGGTTGGAGGTCGAGGCCGCGGATCTTGTCGACAATATCCTGCGCGCGCGGATCCTTCGGATCGGCTTCGACCGACTGATCAGCCGTGACGATGCAGGCGGCAAGCAGGAAGGCGGACGAGCAAAGGACAAGCGTTCCAGTCAACGCTGAGCGCAGGCGCGAAAGCGGCTGGACCACTTTAAACAAAATACGCCCACCAACGCTGCGAGAAAAAGGCATCCGATCCCCCTTGGTTCGGACGCGCAATAATTTGCGCCACGATTATGTTTTTGCTAAGAAATAAGTCAAGGGTAAAGGACCTCCCGTGCCCGTAGAAGCTGTTGCATTCAAGTAACAAGGTCAACGCTGTGAATGCGATGCGAGAGCGCTCCGCCGATAGCTTCCGGCAGCACCTCCTGGAAAAATATTCACTGCCGTCGCGCGCGCATGTTCGTGCGGACAAGGCAGCCAATCCCGCGATCACGCGTCCGTTGCGCGAATTCTGGGAAGCCACCGATCTCTCGGCTGCAGAATTTGCCGACGAAGTGTCCGAATATTTTGCGCTGCCTCGGCTGAGCCTTCCCCAACTGCTGACGACGACACCTCGCCTAGAAGGTTTTTCGCGTCGATTTCTGCGAGAATCCACGATCTTTCCTTTTGGTGCTCCGGATGGTGGCTTTCGGTTGGCCGTCGCGGACCCCTCCGACACGGCCGCCATTCGTGCCGCCGAAATCGTGTTCGGGGCACCGGTCGATGTCGTAGTGGCGTCATATGAGGACATTACGACAGTCCTCGATCAGCGA
Source organism: Bradyrhizobium sp. LTSP857 (assembly GCF_000938285.1). Classification (NCBI taxonomy): domain Bacteria; kingdom Pseudomonadati; phylum Pseudomonadota; class Alphaproteobacteria; order Hyphomicrobiales; family Nitrobacteraceae; genus Bradyrhizobium; species Bradyrhizobium sp. LTSP857. Next base: position 109,719 of record NZ_JYMS01000010.1, read on the forward strand.
GCCGATGCCGACGATGCGAACACAGACCAAACCGCCGGCCGCGCGGCGCAGTCCGACGACGACATCGAGAGCCTGCGCGATCTCGCCAGCGGTGCGCCGGTGGTGCGTGCGCTCAACGATCTGCTGGAGCGCGCGGTCGATCTGCGCGCCAGCGACATTCACGTCGAGCCGTTCCGTGCCGGGCTCGTAGTGCGCATGCGCGTCGATGGCCTGCTGCGTGCGCTGCCGTCACCGCACGGCATTCCGCCGCAGGCGCTGATCTCGCGCATCAAGATTCTCGCCAGTCTCAACATCGCCGAGCGCCGCCTGCCGCAGGACGGCGCGGCGCGCGTCCGCGTCGGGCGCAGCGAGCTCGACGTCCGCGTCGCGACCATGCCGACGCAACACGGCGAGAGCGCCGTCATCCGCCTGTTGCCGCGCGACCGCGGCCTGCTCGAGATGAGCAAGCTCGGCCTCCGGACACGCGACGAGAGCGTGATGACGCGGCTGCTGGCGATGCCGCACGGCATGATCGTGATCACGGGGCCGACCGGCAGCGGCAAGACCACGACGCTCGCGACCATGCTGTCGATCCTCAACGAGCCGACGCGCAAGATCCTCACCATCGAGGATCCCGTCGAATACGAGATTCCCGGCATCAACCAGTCCCAGGTCAAACCGTCGATCGGCCTGACCTTCGCCTCCGCGATGCGTTCCTTCGTGCGCCAGGACCCCGACGTGATCATGGTCGGCGAAGTCCGCGACGCCGAGACCGCGCATATCGCGATCCATGCCGCACTCACCGGCCATCTCGTGCTGACGACTCTGCACACCGAAACCGCGGCGGCGGCCGTGCCGCGCCTGATCGATCTCGGCATCGAGGGCTTTCTGCTCAAGTCGACGCTGCGCGCGGTTGTGGCGCAGCGCCTGGTGCGCATGCTTTGCGACCGTTGCAAGGTGCCGCACGCGCTGACCGAGGCCGATCTTGCCAAGGACCCGCGCTTTGCCGTGATCGGCTTCAAGGCCGGTGAGGTCGTCCACGAGGCGGGCGGCTGCGAGCGCTGCGGCGGCACCGGCTATCGCGGCCGTAACGGCGTGTTCGAGATCCTCGAAATGTCCGACGAGGTGCGCACGCTGATCGGGCCGCAGACCGATTCCCACACTGTCGATGCCGCCGCGATGCGGGGCGGCATGACGACGATGCTGGAGGATGCGGTCGCAAAATGCCGGTCCGGGTTGACGACAGTGCCTGAAGTCTTCCGCGTCACGACGGTGCGCTGAAATCATGCCGAACTATCGCTACCGCGCGCTCAATGCCAACGGCGAACTGGTCTCCGGGGCCATCGCCGCGCCGGCGCCGGGCGATGTGGCGCAGCGGATCGAGCGGCTTGGCCTAGTGCTGGTCGACAACGTCACGCCGGAGGAGGGCGGCGCAGCGCGTAGCGCGCTTAGCCTCTTCAACAGGCCGAAGGCCGAAGACGTCACCATCTTCACTCGCGACCTCGCGCTGCTGTTGCGTGCCGGCGCCCGCATCAATGACGGACTGGAGCTGCTCGCGGTTGATCCCGATTTCGGGAAGCTGCGGCCGGTCGTCGCCGATATTCGCGCGCGCGTCGTCTCCGGCGAGAGCTTTGCCGAGGCGCTGACACGGCATGAGGGGCTGTTTCCGGCGATGTATATCGCGCTGGTGCGGGTCGGTGAGGCGTCGGGGTCGCTGGACCAGGTGCTGGAGGTGCTGGCCGGTGAACGCTCGCGCAGCGAGGCACTGAAACGCCGGCTGACGGATGCGATCCGCTATCCCGTTTTCGTCCTCGGAGCAGCCGGCTGCGTGCTGCTGTTCTTCCTCACTTTCGTGCTGCCGCAGTTTGCCAGCGTGTTGCAGGATTTCGGCGCCAAGGTCGATCCGATCGTCGGCGTGTTCCTGAACATCTCGACCTTTTTGCGCGGCAATTCCGATGCGGTACTGGCCGGGCTTGCCGCCGCCATCGCCGCCGCCTGGTTGCTGTTGCGCCAGGAGCGCGTCCGCCGCGGCATCACCAATGCGATCACGCGTCTGCCTGCCATCCGCAACGTGATGCGCTCGTACCGCACCGCGCTGTTCTGCCGCAATCTTGGCCTGCTGCTCGGCAGCGGCGTCAATCTCACCACCACGCTGCGCATCCTGATCGACATGATGGCAACGACAGGGCCGTCCGCGGTCTGGAGCGATGCCGCAGACCGCGTCCGCCATGGTTCGAAACTCTCCGACGCGCTCGCCGAAACAGAGGCGTTGCCGGCGATGGCGGTGCGCATGCTAAGGCTGGGCGACGAGACCGGGCAGTTGCCGATGCTGTCCGGCCGGGTCGCCGAGTTTTACGAGGTCAAGCTGCAACGCACGCTCGACCGCGCGGTCGGCATTGCGGGGCCTGCGGCGATCATCGCAATCTCCCTGGTGGTCGGCGGCCTGATCACGTCGGTGATGACGGCGCTGATGTCGGTGAGCCAGATTGTCGGTTAGGCGAGGGTAATTGGAGGGGCTTGAGGTGACCAAACATCCATCGTCAAGGCGCAGCCGGCGGCGCGCAGATCGAGGAGAGGCCGGCTTTACCCTGGTCGAGATGCTCGTCGTCATCACCATCATCGGGATGATCATGGCGCTGGTCGGCCCGCGGGTGCTAAACTATCTCAGCGAGTCCAAGGCCAAGGCGGCAAAAATCCAGATCGAGAGCTTTTCCAGCGCGCTCGATCTCTATTATCTCGATCTCGGCCGCTATCCGACGTCGAATGAAGGCCTCACCGGGCTGACGCGCAGCAACAATCAGGCCGGCTGGAACGGACCTTATCTGCGCGGTGGCTTGGTACCCAACGATCCCTGGGGCCACGTCTATGTCTATCGCGCGCCGGGCGCGAGTGCACCCTACGAGATCATCTCGCTCGGATCGGATGGTCAGGAAGGCGGCAGTGGAACAGCAGCCGACATTGCCAGCGGCACGCGCTGAGGCAAGCTGTGATGCGCACGACTTGGATGCGCGAGGCTTGGATGCGCAGGGCTTCGCGCTGATCGAGATCCTGTGCGTGCTCGCGATCATCGGCCTGCTCGCAGCGATCATCCTGCCGGCGATCCCGCGCACGACGACGCGCGCGAAGCTGGAGAGTTACGCGGTCGAGACTGCCGCGCTGCTGAAAGCCGATCGCAATTCGGCGCTGCGCCGGCAGGTTTGGGTGGCAACCCAGGTGGATGCGGAGGCGCGCGCGATCCGTTCCGGCGTCACCGGGCGTACCATCCGCCTGCCGAACGACGTCGTCGTGCAGGCGACGCTGGCCTCGCGCTGCGCCGACCGTGCCACGGGACGGTCGATCGATTTCTTTCCGTCGGGCATGTCGTGCGGCGGGGTGATCGCGCTGGCGCGGCCCGGCATGGGCTACGAGGTGCGCGTCAACTGGTTGACCGGAGGCGTCGAGATTGTCCCGCAGAAGCTGCTCTAACGGCGCCGCCGGCTTCACCCTGATCGAGACGCTGGTCGCGCTTGCGATCATTGCCATCGTGCTCGGAACCATCGGCTCGGTCATCGCCACCACCGCGAAGGGCACGCGTTCGATCGACCAGCGTCTGGCGCTGGCCGGCACGGCCGAGACGCTGCTTGCGGACCTGCCGGCGCGGGCGGTGCTGAAGCCTGGTCGGCAGAGCGGCGAGCTGGCCGGCAGCCGCTGGCGCGTCGACGTCGCGCCGATGAATGTGGCCGGCGGCAATCCCGCCACCGATCGCTTCGTGCCGCTGGCGGTCAATCTGCGCCTGCAGCGTGCCGACGGCAGCGCGATCCAGGTCACGACGGTGAAGCTGGTGCCAAGCCTCGCATCAAGGCCCGCGCAATGACCCGCGCAATGAAACGCCTGCACCGTGCGCTCGCCTCAGAGGCGGGCTTCACCCTGCTCGAAGTGTTGCTGGCCACGCTGTTGATGACGGTGATCCTGGCCGCGCTCGCGACCGTGACGGCGCAGTGGCTGCCGAACTGGAATCGCGGCATCGCCCGTGTGCAGCGGGCCGAACGTCTCGCCACCGGTCTTGACCGCATCGTCGCCGACCTGTCGGTCGCCGAGCAGACGACGTTGAACGGCGACGCCAAGGCACCGCTGTTCGACGGCGCCGAATTGTCGGTGACCTTCCTGCGCTCGGCGCTCGGTCCGAGCGCCCGCCCGGGGCTCGAATTCATCCGCTTGATCGAGAAGGCCGACGCGCAAGGGCTGGCGCTGGTGCGCGAGCGCGCGCCGTTCCAGCCGATGCCGACGGACGGGCAGATCCGCTTCGTCGATCAGGTGGTGCTGATCCGCGCGCCGTTCCGCGTAAGCTTCGCCTATGCCGGGCCGGACAGGCAGTGGCAGCCGACCTGGCGCGGCCAGGCGCAACTGCCGGACCGCATTCGCATCACGGTGCGTGACGCCGGCACGGGCCAGGTGCTGGCGGTGTCGGCGGCGGCGATCCCTCATATCACCGCGCCGGCCGAATGCGCGCGGGCCAAGAATCCGACGACCTGCGTGACGGCGGGTACTAGGCCGCAACAGGCGCAGAAAGAGGAGCAGCAGCTTTGAGCCGCGGGCGGCACGACCATGCGGCGCTTCGCCAGCGAACACTTGGGGAAATACTTGGCCAGGGAAAACTTGGCGATGGCCGCGGCTTCATCGTCGTCGTCGTGCTCTGGATGCTGGCTGCGCTCGCTGCGCTCGCGCTGATCTACCTGAGCTATGTCACCAACACCGCGGTCACGGTCGCCGTCAACACCGACCGGTTGCAGGCCGACGCACTGATGAATGCCGGCCTCGAGCTCGCGGCCTACCGGCTCACCGCGCAGGACGAGGCAACGCGCCCGACCAGCGGCACCTTCAACGCCCGCGTCGGCGCGGGCCGGGTGGCCGTGACGTTCCGCTCGGAGGCCGCGCGCATCGATCTCAACATGGCGCCGAAGGCCATGCTCGCAGGCCTGATGACGACGCTCGGCGTCTCCGCAATGGATGCGCCGGTCTATGCCGACCGGATCATGGCGTGGCGATCGTCGACGGAGCCCGGCCAGGACAATCCGGAGGATTCCTACTACCGCACGCTCGGCGCGCCCTATCTGCCGCGCCATGCGCCGTTTCCACACAGCGACGAGCTCTGGCTCGTGCGCGGCATTCCGCCTGCCGTGGTCGAGCGCGTGCTGCCCTTCGTCACCGTGTTCAGCAACATGCGGACGGTGAACCTGGTGGACGCCGCGCCGCAGGTGGTGGCCGCGCTGCCCGGCATGACGCCGGAGACGCTGCAACAGGTGCTGCGCGATCGCGCCGATCCCAACGTCAATCCGCAATCCCTGGTCGGGCTTGCCGGCAGCGCCGGTGCAACAATCGAGGGCTCGAAGGCCTACCGGCTTACGGTCGCCGTCGAAGCACCGTCGCACCGGCAGAGCTCGGCTGAGATCGTCATCCTGCTTCTCGAAAGCGGCGATGAGCCCTATCGTGTATTGTCGTGGCACAACGCCTTCGACGGCTCCGCCGGAAAGCCTCTGTGAGATGAGCTCGCTCAGTTCCCTTCGCACCATTCTTGATGCCTGGACCGGCACGGTGGCCGGTGCCATCGTCACCGGACTGGAGCGGATGGTGGCGCCGCGCCTGGTGCGGCTGGTCGAGGACGAGAAAGGCACGTTCGCGCTGGAGGCTGCGAAGCCGGAGAACAGCCTCAAGGAGATCGCGTTCGAGGACGGCAAGTTCGCGGCCGCCAATCTCGCGCAGATCGTTCGTGGCAGCCGCGTCGAGATCGTGCTGCGGCCTTCGCGTTTCCTGTTCCGCCCGCTGGAGCTGCCGGCGCGTGCGGCCGATTTCCTCGACGGCATCGTGCGGGCGCAGATCGACCGGTTGACGCCGTGGAGTGCTGGTGACGCTGTGTTCGGTTGCAGCGCGCCGGTGGCCCAGGGCAGCGAGAGCATCACCACGCTGATCGCGGCCGCGCCGCGCAGGCTGGTGATCGGTTATGTCGAGGCGGTGTCCGGCTATCATCCGTCCGCGATTGCGATCGTGACGGAGGCGGCCGAGGGCGGGCGCATCAAGGTGTTCGAGCAGAAGTCGCGCGGCGCGATCGACCCGGTGCGGCTGAGCCGGACGCTGCAAGCGGTGCTGGCCGTTGCCGCCGTCACGGCGGTTGTCGGGTCGATTGCCGCCGGTTATCTGGCTGACAGTTTGAGTGCGCAGGAGAACGAGCTCCAGCAGCAGATCACCCAGCGCCGCGCCGCGATCCGCGGCATCGACGGCGGCGAGCGCTCGCCGTTGGCGCTGCTGGAGCGGCGCAAATACGAGACGCCGGCGAGCGTGATCGTGCTGGAATCGCTGAGCCGTCTTCTGCCGGACCACACTTACGTCACCGAGATGCATCTGGCCGGCAACAAGGTCCAGATCTCCGGCATCACCCGCGATGCGCCCTCGCTGATCCCTCTGATCGAGCAGTCGCAGCATTTCACTCGCGCGACCTTCTACGCCCCGACGACGCGTAGCTCCACCGATCCCGGTGAGCGCTTCCACATCGAGGCGCAGATCGAACCGAGGAATGCGCCATGAGCAACATCATGAGCAGCGCAGGAATCGGAAGCGGAAATGCCGTTGTGCGGACGCTGACCGGCTCGCGGCCGATCGCGGTCACGCTCTATCTCGCGGTGACAGGCGGGCTGCTGCTGATGGCAGGCCTGTCGATCGCCGACGTCTTCGCCCACCGCCAGGCCCTGGCGCAGACCTCCGACCTGCTCGACCAGTTGCGCGGCCGCAAGGGCGCCGCCAAGAATGCCGCGGCCGCATTGGCCGAGCATCCCGGGACGCCGTTCCTGGAAGGGCCGACCGTGACGGTTGCGGGTGCCAATTTATTGCAACGGGTTGCGGCCGCGGTCAGCAATGTCGGCGGCTCGGTGCAGTCCTCGCAGGTCGACGTCTCCGGCGCGCAGACCAAGGACGGCTTCGTCGGCCTCGTCGTGAGCTGCGAGCTGGAGCAGCCCGCGCTCCAGAAGGTGCTCTACGATCTCGAGGCCGGCATGCCGTTTCTGTTCATCGATCAGCTCGACGTCCAGGTGCCGCAGGCCACTGCGCTCGGCGACGCCGCTACCGGCCGCGTCAGGGTGATTTTGGGCGTCTCCGGCCAGTGGCAGGCGGGGAAATAGCAGCGCGTCGCGGCGCTCACCAGCTGTACTTGAACACGCCCTTGCCGGAATAGCTGGTGACGTTGCCGGAGAACTCGCCGTCGAAGGTGCCGGCGATCGAGAAGCCGCTCAGCCATTTCATCTCGGCGCTGGCGCTGACCAGCGCGGAGTCGGCATCGACCTTGGCGCCGTTCACGACGAAGCTGGTGCCCGGCAGGGTCTGGAACAGCGCGGTGACGGCGCGGTTCGGATCGTAGTCGTGCGCCCAGGCGGCACGGCCGCGCAGCGTCAGCACGCCGTTCTGCATCGCGTAGGATTTGTCGGTGCGCAGGCCGAGCTCGGAGCGGGTGTCGGTCACCGATTGCGCGGCATAATTCAGCGCGAACAGGCCGCCGCCATTGAGGCTGACTTCGGAATAGTTCGGCAGGTTGAAGTTCGTGACCTGCGCCGCCGCGTAAGGCGTGATGCCGACCATCGGCGTCGTGAAGCGATAGCCGCCCTCGAAGCGCGCCGAGAAGGTGTCGGCCTTGTAGCGGCCCTGGAGCTGGTCGGCGCCGGCAAGCGCCACGGTGCGGTTGGTGGTGACGTCGTGCCAGCCATAGGCGAGCGCGGCCGAGATGTAGGCCGGTCCGAAATTGTGCCGGCCGTAGACGCCGGCCTGGAACAAATCGGCCGAGCCCGCGCCCATCGCGTTGGCAAGCGAGTAGTTCAGGCCGCCGCCGCCGAGCGCAAAACCGACCAGAGTATCCAGCGAGATCCTGTAGTCGGCGCCGGCTGCGCCGCCCCAGACCCGCGCAGTCAAATCCTGCGAGCCGACCGCGGCATTGCCGCCGACCTGCGCCGAGCCGCCATAGCCGGCCGCCCACACGCTCCACCGGCTGCTCGGCTGCGACGACAGCAGCGGCGCCTTGGTCGCCATCGCATAGGCCTCGCGCTCGCGCGGCGTGGCCGGACGCATCGGGGCGGTGTAGGCGGATGCGTCATCGCTCTCGGCGAATTGCGCGACGTGGCCCGCCTTGGCGAAGCCGCCGCTGCGGCCGGCGATCGTCGGATCGAGCATCAAATTGAGGAACTGGCCGTCGGCGTTGATCGCGGACTGGATGATGCCGGTGCCGAGCTCGCCCGAGGCGGTGGTCAGCCCCGCCGGCGTCAGCGCGGCGAAGGCCGCAGGAATGCCGCCGGTCGTGTTGAAGAAATTCGTCAGCGTGTTGGCGACGTTCTGCTGGTTAATGTTGAGGCCGCCGCCGCTAGGCGTGAAATTGACGCCGATGTTGAGGAAGACGTTGTTGGGGTCGTAGCTCAACGTCGCGTTGATCGTCGGCATGTTGGAGACGACGGCCGCATTGAAGGCGGTGCCGCCGAAGCCGGTGGTCGCGGACAGGATCTTGTACTGCTTCTGGACCGTGCCCGAGATGAAGTTCGCACTCACCGTCGCGCTGCCGAGGTTGGCTGCGCCAAGGACGTTGGCCAGGCTGGCGCTGGTGGAGGAGACCTGCACCAGATAGGTCGAGGCGGCGGTGAAGCTGAGGGGGCCGTTGATCGCCAGCGTCCCGGTCGGGTTCGCTGCGCTGCCCGGCGCCAGCGTGCCGCCGGTGACCGCGACGCTGCCGACGGTGCCGGTGCCTGCAAGCGTGCCGCCGGCGTTGACGGTGCTTGCGCTGACGATGGAGCCGTCCACCTCCAGCTTGCCGCCGTTCACGGTGGTCGCGCCGGTATAGGTGTTGGTGCCGGATAGGGTCTGCGTGCCGCCGGCCATCGTCAGCCCGCCGCCGGCGCCGCCATCGTCGATGACGCCGGCGAAGGTGCCGTTGCCATTGGTGATCGTCAGTGTGTTGGTGCCGAGATTGACCGCGCCCGAGCCCGACAGCGATTTGATCGAGGTGCCGGTGCTCAGGGCCGAGATGTCGAAGATGCCGTTGGCGACGACGTTGCTCGAGGTCGCGATGCTGCCATCGCTGCCGCCGAAATTGATGAGATCGAGCTCGCCGCCGCTCGCGATGGTCGTGGTGCCGGTATAAGTGTTCGTGCCGTAGAGTTGCTGCGTGGCGCCGTTGGCAATCGCGAGGTTGCCGCCAACGCCGCCTGCGATGCCGCCGTCCTGGATCACGCCGCCGAAAAAGCTGCCGTTGGTGATCGTCAGCGTCTTCGATCCCAGCGCGACGACGCCACCACCGGTCAACGAGAACAGAGCGCCCACCGAGGTGCCGGACGTTGTCTGCGATATGTCGAACGTGCCGCCTGCGCCGGGCGTGAACGTGACGCTCGCCGAACTCGCAATCGAGCCGCTGCCCTTGAGCGCCAGCGTTGCGCCGGCGTCGATCTGGGTCGCGTTGGTGTAGGTGTTCACGCCCGAGAGCGTCTGCGTTCCGCCGAAGACCTCCAGCCCGCCCGCGCCCTGGATCACGCCGGCGAACTCGGTCGAACCGTTGATGATGAACAGCCCATTGCTGCCCATGTTGACGACACCACTGGAGCTGCCGGCCAGCGTCGTGATCGCCGTTTGCGTTGTGGCCGCCGTGGTATCGAGCGTCGCATTTACCGTGACGACGCTGGAGGACGAGATGCTGCCGGTTCCCGACAGCGCCAACGTTCCGGTCGAGATCGTGGTCGCGCCGGTATAGGTGTTGGTGCCGGTCAGCGTCAGCGTGCCGGTGCCGACCTTGGTCAGCCCGCCGCCGGTGCCGGAGATCGCGCCGTCGACCTGGGTCGAGGTGTTGAGGCTGCCGGTGGTCAGCATGTTGGCGCCGAGAACGTAATCGCCAGCGCCTGCGATCGAGCCCGCGGTCGTGCCGCCGTTGGTCAGGCCGGAAATATCGACGGTGCCGCCGGCATTGGTGACGAAGACCGCGCTGCCGCCGCTGCTCGTACCGGTGAAGCTCGTGGTGCCGCCATTGGTGGTCGTGATGGTGGAATTGCCGGCGGTGGCGGAACCGTTGAAGATCAGCGTCCCGGCGTTGGAGATCGACGCGGTGGACGCCGAAGTCGTGCTGGTGAAGCTCAGGAATCCCGTCGCATTGTTTGTGATGCTGGCGCTACCAGCCGAGCTCGTCTCGTTGAAGTTGAGCGTGGCGTTGTTGGTGATGGTAGCGCTTGCCGCGCTGCTGCTGCCGTTGAACTCGACATCGCCGCCATTGGTGATGATGGCCGTGCCCGCGGTGCTGGTGTCGCCGAAAGTCATCGACCCGCCGACGACATTGTACGTGACAGCCTTGGTGCCTCCGCTCGCGGTGCTCGAATTCTGGAAAATCATGCTTGCCCCGACGGTAAACGTCTGGGTATTGGTCGAATTGTTCGAGATGCCGGCACCGTGGACGAGGAAGATGTCGTTGGTGGTGATCGTATAGGCTTGGGCGTTCGGAGCGGCCGTGAAGATCACGCTGCCGAGATCGACGACGCCGCTGCTGGTGACGCTGTTCAGGCCAGTGTTGGTGAAGGTGGCAGTGCCGTCCGGCACGCTCGGATTCGAGGTCCAATTGGTGCCATCCGTCCACTCGTTGGAAGAGGCGCCGGTCCAGGTGCCGTCGACGGCGTGCGCGGCGACGACGCCGAGCGCCGTGGTCGCGAGCAGGGTGGCCAGCGAATGGCGGACGACGGAGCGTAGCCTGCATCCGATCGTTTCACGCGCCATTGTCGGTCCAGCCATCGGATCTTCTCAAATCGCTCCGCGTCATGATCCCACGGCGTCGCGACGACCCGCAATGAACGGACGTCCATTTGCGCAGGGTTCCTGCCTGTTTCCTTTGCAATTTCAGTGATCGTGGCCATTGGGCAACATTTTCATGCGTTGCAACATGTGGGACAAAAAGGGCGGGGTCTGAGCAGATCCGGTGCGGGTTGAAGGCGAGGCGCATCAGGCCTAGTTTGCTGCGAAAGGCTTGGCCCGCGCGCTGGCGCGGCCGCCGGTCGCAGGGGAATTTTGATGTCCGGGTGGCTGAGACCGACGGGGTTGACTGTGCTGTGCGCGGTTCTCGGCATTGCCGAAACCGTGGCCGCCACATCGTCACGCATGGACATCCTCTCCGACGATGCCGCCAGCGGTCCCGCCGAGAGCGTCGATGTCGGCGCAGTGAGGCCGATTACCCGACCCGCGCAGGCTGCGAGCAAGCCGGCTCCCCGTGGCAATCCACTTTGGTCGGTACCGCTCTCGGCGCTGACCGTGACCCAGGAGCGCCCGATCTTCTCGGCCATGCGCCGGCCACCGCCGCGCGCGGTTGCCGCGTCCCCGGTCGAAGAGGCCAACGTAGCGCCGCCGAAGCCGGTCGACGCGCCGCCGCCGCTGTTGCTGGTCGGGGCCGTGGTGGGCGAGGGCGATGCGATCGCGATCCTCGTCAACCGCACCGATCAGAAGGTGGTCCGCCTGCGGCAAGGTGAATCGCTGGGCGGCTGGTCGCTGACGTCGGTCCAGCCGCGCGAGGTGACGTTCAAGCAGGGCGATCGCAGCGAGGTGCTGGCGCTTCAGCGGCCGGACGGAACGACTGCGCCTGCCGGCCCGCCCGCAGTTGCGGCTGCGCCTGCAGATGCCGACGGCAAGCTGACAATGCCGACCACAGCCAATACGTCATTTGCGCCCTTCGTGCCGCGGTCGGCGCCGAAGAACGGCGAGTCGGACGGGCTCTGAGCTGAACCAGGGCGCGCGAAGGCGATGAATTCGGACGCCATTGCCTAAGCTGTCCAACCGCCTTAAGACGCGGTTTCAACGCCCCAATCCGATGGCGCCAGACGGGCGGTCTTCATTGCAGGATTCGATCGCCGATCGGGCGCGCCGGGCCGATCACTCGCCGGGAAGGATGCGGCTTGACCGACACGCAGACTGACGCGCCGGGCAAGGCCGATGGTCGAAGCGGACCCGGCGGTGCCGGGCGCGCCCGCCGGCTCATTCACGGCTGGTCGGCGAACCTGGTCCAGATGGTGCTGGGGCTGACCCAGCAATTGCTGCTGATCCCGGCTTTCCTGCACGTCTGGAGCGGCGATTTGCTCGCGGCGTGGCTCGCGATCTATGCCGCCGGCAGCCTCGTCGTCGTGGCGGATTCGGGATTGCAGCTTCGCGCCATCAACCGGTTTCTCGCATTCAAGTCCTGCGCTGACTGCGACGGGCGCACCGCGAGCTTCTATCGCGCCATGCTGCGGATCTATCTCGCCATTGTCGCGGTGCTGGGCGTCGTGCTGTGCGCGGCCGTGTATCTCGCACCGCCCTCAGCCGTGCTCGGTTTTCACGCGACGCCGACGATCGATTCCGCGATGCTGGTGATGACGCTCGGCATGCTGCTGACCTTGCCCGCCAACCTCGCCTCCGGCCTCTACCGGGTCCGCGGCCAATATGGCCGGACGGTCTGGCTGCAAAACGCAGCACTACTGCTCGGCCAGATCGCCCAGCTCGCCGCGCTTGCGACCTTCGGCAGCCTGCTTGCGGTTGCGATCGCCTTCGTGTCGATGCAGCTCCTGTTCACGATCTTCATCGTCGCGTTTGATGCGCCGCGCCTGTTTCCGTTTCTGCGCCGTAACGGCCAGTCGACGTTCGTGCCGCCGTCCTGGCGCTGGAGCATCGGGCAGTTCGGCCGCGCGCTGCCGTTTGCAGTGGCCAATATCACCGAGCTTGCGCTCGTCAACGTTCCGGTCTTGCTGGTCTCCGCGCTCGTCACCGATCGCGTTGCAGTGGCGCAATGGGGGTTGACGCGCGTGATCGCGAGCCTGGTGCGCGGGCTCTGTCTCCAGGTTACCCTGCCGCTCGGCGCCGAGCTCGGCCACGATCATGCGATCGGCGACAAGGAGCGGCTGCGTCGGCTTTACGCGCAGGGCTCGGTGTTCGTGACCGGGCTTGCCTGCCTGATCGTCGCGGGACTCCTGCCATTCTGGCCGGACTTCTTCGCGCTGTGGACCCATGGCAGCATTCCCTATGACGGGCCGCTTGCGGTGACGCTGCTGCTCGGTTCGGCTGTGGTCGCGCCCTCGCTGCTGGCGCTGGTCTTTGCCAATCACAGCAATCGCGGCGAGCTTCTGATCCGGACCAAGGGACTCCAGCTCGTCGTCTTCCTGGTGCTGTCCTTCGTCCTGATCCCGCGGCTTGGACCGCTCGGCGCCGCGCTGGCCGTGGTCGCGAGCGACATCCTCGTTCAGTTCGGCCTGCTCGGGCTCGTGATCATGCGGCAGACCTTGCGGCAGCCGTTCAGGCACGTTGCGTTCTTGTCGCTCATGGCCGTCGCCCTCGTGGCGTCGGGTTGGCTGATCGGGCTGGCGATTATCGGGCTCGTGCCGGGGAGCGGGCTCGTGCACTTCGTCGTGGAATGCGCGATCTGGCTGATCGCGGTCGGCGCACTCGCGAGCCCGCTTCTAAATGCGACGCTGCGCGAACGCCTGCGGGCGCTGGTGCCGGCTTAGTCGCGCGGAATGTCGCGTGAGAGGTGCTCCTGGCGAAACTCAGGTCGCATCGCGAGCCGTCCCAGTTCTCCGGGCAGTCGATTGAGTACGCTTTCCCAGTCGCCGGGTCGAGGTTGGCGGAATAAGCGAACGGTCGGATACCAGGGACTGTCTTCCCGCCCATAGAACCACCGCCAGTCCAGAATATGTGGCAGCAGAATCCAGGTCGGTTTGCCGAGTGCGCCTGCCAGATGTGCAACGGCGGTATCCACAGTGATGACGAGATCCATCGTGCTGGCAGCTGCCGCCGTTTCCGCGAAGTTCGTCAGAAGAGGCGTCAAATCAACGACGCTGTCCTTCAGCCGTTCGAGCACCTGATGGTCGCTCGTGCGGACCTCTTTTTGCAGGCTAAAGAGCTGGACGCCGGGAACCTGAAGGCATGGCAGAAGGGCTTCGGCCGGCAGAGACCGCTTGCGGTCGTGCAGATGGCCGGGGTTTCCTGCCCAAACGACTCCGACTTTGAGGCCGGAGTATTTGGCAAGCCTGCGTTGCCATTCGGCAATCCTCGCCGGGGCAACATCGAGATACGGTCGCGCTGCTGGAATCGTCTCGATGGTGGCACCAAGCTCGTAGGCAAGACTCATTAGCGGCACATGCAGGTCGAACGGCGGCTCTGGCTCGTTGCGCGAGATCACGGTCACGTCAAGGCTGTCTCTCAACAACTCAACCAATGGGGGCTGAACCTGGAGAACGACCGGGCCCTCGGTGGCGGCTGCTGCGGGCACGAAGCGCGCAAAGTGCAAAGTGTCGCCAAGTCCCTGCTCCGCATGAATCAACAGGGTTCGGCCGTTGCGACGCTCTCCGCTCCAGCGCGGCACATCAAATGTTCCGGGCCGGAACCTCGGCGCTGGATGCGAATGCCTCCACTCGAACTCCCGGAAGCCCTCTTTGAGGTCACCAGCCAACAAGAGAAGCATCGCGTGATTGTAGTGAAGCGTCGGATCGGCAGGCCTAAGATCGACCGCGCGACGAGAAGCCTCTATCGCCGCCTCGCTCTGGCCTAGATTGCTCAACGCGATGCTCAGATTGGTAGAGACTTCCGGCGAATTCGGATCGAGCCGGATTGCTTTTCTGTATTGTTCGACCGCGCCTTCGAAATCGTCTCTCTTGCTGTGAATGATCCCGAGATTGAGATGCGCGCCGACGTTTTGCGGAGAGAGCTCAATTGCCTTTTGGCACGCCGCGCTTGCCTCATCCAGACGTCCCTGGCGCAGCAAAGCAGCCGCCAGGCTGGCCTGGACATCGGACCTCGCAGGCGCTGCCAAAGCTGCAAGTTGGTACATCGAAACTGCCTGGTCTGTCCGCTCAAGCTTGAGCAAAAGGCTGGCCATAACCAGATAGGCTTCGAGATCATCGGGCTGGAGCTCTACCGCGTGGCGGCAGACCGACAGCGCTTCCGCAAGCTCTCCGTCCTGTTCGAGCGCTAATGCGAGATTGCGATATCCCGGGCCGAATTGGGGAGCGATGGTGATGAGTTCGCGGTAGGCCTCAATGGCGTTGGCGACCTCGCCGTGATCCATCATATGATTGCCGCGGTCCAGAACAGCTTCCACTGCTCCGGCGAGCGCGGCTTCTCCAGTTCGATCTTTCATTCCTGCCCCATCCGATTGGATGATTCGTTCCGTGCTGTCTGTTGAACGAGCGAGGAGCGGATTTCCGGCGGAATTGTATGAGCGTCTCAGCGCGCGGTCGGCGCCAGCCGATGCTTCAGCCGCTCGAGGTGCCGCGCGAACTGAAGGCGGCCGGCCTCGGTTTCCTGTGCGAACTGCGCGAGCCGGAGCTGGCCGGCCGTGCGTAGCCGCTCGCGCGTCCCGTCGGTGCCGAGACCGACGATCGCGTCCGCAAGCGAGTGCGGGTCGTCATAGTCGAACAGGATTGCGGCATCGCCGGCCTGCGCCTTGAACGCCTCGGGATAGATCACGGGAGTGCCGACGGCCCAGGCTTCTAGCGGTGGCAAATTGGTGGGGCCGAAATAGCTTGGCATCACCAGCGCCGATGCGCCGCGGTAGAGCGCGCCGAGCTCGGCGGAATCGACGAAGCCGATGATGGAGATCTGGTCCGACAATCCGTAGGTGCGGATCGCCGCATTGATCTTGTCGCGGCCGCCGCGATCCGAGCCGCACAGCACCAACCGTTCGGTGATGCCCTGCTCGCGCAAATTTGCGAGCGCAGCGAGCAGCGTCATGTGGTTCTTGTGCGGCCAGAACTGCGCCGGATAGAACAGATAGCCCGGCTCGAGCCGGTACTTTGCCAGCACCGCCGCTTCCGCAGCAGCCTCCGGTGTCGATTGGCTGACATAGGTCGAGGGTGAGAACGGGATGCAGATCGCGCGCTCCCGTTCCATGGCGTAACGACGGCAGAGATCGTCGATGAGCTCGGGCGCATTGACGATCACCGCGACCGCCTTCGTGCTTGCGAGGCGGAACAGGATCTCGCGACGCTCGAATTCGCCAAACGTCCGGACCTCCGGAAACTCCGGCGCATCGCGATGGCAGCCGTCGAAGATCGTGATGATGAAGGGCAGCTCGTAAAGCAGCAAATGCCGCTTCGATGTCGAGGTGAAATGCACGACGTCGATGCCGTCACGGATCAGGGCGCGCTCGAACGGCGATCTGAGCTTCAGCGCGATCTGGACGAGATCGAAGGAACCACAATATTTGAGGAACAGGAAGACATAGTCGAGAACGCCGAACCTGCGCAGCCGCCCCTCGATGCCGAACTCCTTCAGGATTTCGAGCGTCTTGGGGTAGGGCGAGTACACCACGATCTCGTTGCCGGATTGCGTCGCCCAGTCGCGCAGCCAGAGCAAATCGTTGAGTGGCTGCTGGAAGCCGCCGCCGACTTCGAGCGCCTGTTCAAGCATGACGGCGAGTCGCAGCGGTCTCACGGCTTGACGCTCTTTCTGGCGACCGCGTAGGCCGCCCAGCTCTTCGTGCTCGGCGCATCCTGCGTCAACCACGCGGCGTGACCGGCAGGCTGTAAGCCGCTCGCCTGCAAGGCAGCGTCGATCTCGAACGGAAACCAGTAGCGCATGTGGTGCGCCTCGTCGACGCGCCGGATCGTGGCGCGATCCGTGTCCTCGCAGAACAGCGTGTAGTTCACTGTGACGGTCGCGGCCTGCTCGTCATGGTCGGATTGCGCGATACGGGTGAGGCGCAGCGGCTTCTGCTTGATCACCTTGACCCGGGTCTCGACGCCCTGCGCCAGCACCGCGCCGCCATACCAGTAGTCGAAGAAGAACAGTCCGCCCGGCTTCAGCGCCGCATGCGCGGTGCAAAACATCCTTTCGAGCCGGTCGCGGCTGGTCTGGTAGCTCGCGACGTGAAACAGCGACACGACCGCATCGAAATCGCGTTCGGGGCCTGCCTCGCAGGCGTCGCCCTGCCGGAATAGAATCGCAAGCCCGGCCTGCTCGGCGCGCGTCTTGGCACTTGCGATCATCTCATGGCTGAGGTCGATGCCGGCAACGCGCCATCCCTTGCTGGCGAAAGCGATCGCGTGCAGGCCGGTGCCGCAGCCGAGATCGAGCAGCTTGCCGGGGGCGGCGCCGTGGTCGCGCAGGCGAGCTTCGACGAACGCCGTCTCCGCCGCGTAATCCTTGTCCTGATACAGGAGGTCGTACCAGGGCGCGTAGTCGGCGAACACCGTCACGCCAAAATCTCCTTCAGCGCCTGTGCGGAGCGTGCGATCTCGTCGTCGGTCAGAGCAAGTCCGCTCGGCAGGTAAAAACCGCGGCGGGCGATGTATTCCGCGTTCGGATGGGATTCATCGAGCATCAGGCCCATCCGGCGCAGCACCGGCTGCTCGTGCATGCACCAGAAGAACGGCCGCGTGCCGATGCCCTTTTCGCCGAGGCGGCGCATCGCCTCCTTGGCGTCGAACGGCACGTCGTCGTTCAGCACGAGGCCGTAGACCCAGTAGATGTTGTCGGCGTAGTTGGTGCGGGCGACCGGGCGGCGAATGCGGTCGACGCCGGCGAGATGCTCGTCATAGAGCCGGCCGATCCGGCGCTTGATCTCGACCGTGCGCGGCAGGCGTTCGACCTGGGCGACGCCGAGCGCGGCCTGGAGGTTGGTCATGCGCGCGTTCCAGCCGAGCTCCTCGTGGACGAAGCGCTGCTGCGGCTGAAAGCAGAGATTGCGCAGGCTTTGCAGGCGATCGGCGAGTGCGTCGTCGTCGGTGAGGATCATGCCGCCTTCACCCGTCGTGACGTGCTTGTTGGGATAGAAGCTGAAGGTCGAGACGTCGCCGAAGCTGCCGCAGGGCGCTCCGCGATAGGTCTGGCCGTGCATCTCCGCGGCGTCCTCGATCACCTTCAAATCATGCCTGCGGGCAAGCGCCAGGATCGGTTCGAGATCGACCGGCAGGCCGTAGATGTGGACCAGCATGATCGCGCGGGTGCGCGGCGTGATTGCGGCCTCAACGCCTTCGACCGTCATGTTCCAGGTCGCGGGATCGCAGTCGACCCCGACGGGGACGAGGCCGGCGCGCACCAAGGCAGCGGCGCAACTGATGATCGTGAAGGTCGGGATGATGACCTCGGAGCCTTCCTCGAGCCCGAGCGCATGGACGGCGATGTCCAGCGCGACCGAGCCGTTGGTCACGGCGATGCCGTGGCGCCGTCCGGCGACTTCGGCCATTGCCTGCTCGAAGCGCTTGATGAACGGTCCTTCCGACGAGATCCAGCCGGTGCGGATGCATTCGGCGAGATAGTCGGCCTCGTTGCCGTCGAGCAGCGGCGTGTTGACGGGAATGAACGGCGCGGTCACAGGCGTCGTCACAGGTTTGGACCCTTGATCCGGATTTCGGACGATGAGACTTCGGCAAACCGGGTCTTGTCGTTCTCGCCGGAATACGGACCTTGCTTGATCTCGACCATCTCGAGCGGCTCGAGCACGTGGAAGCCGTGCGCACCGCTGCACAACAGGATGATGTCGCCGGCACCGAGCACGCGGCTTTCGAGATATTTTTCCTCGACCGTGTAGAAGTCGACCTGAAGCTTGCCCTTCTGGATCAGGAGAACTTCCTGGGTGTAGTGCACCTCCCGCGTCACCTTGTTGTGACGATGCGGCTCGATGCTCTTGCCTTTCGGATGACTCATGAAGGCGAGCTGCTGCGACAGTTCCGGAGTCGAAAAGAAGTGGATCCCCGGCTCGCGAAACGAGGCGCGCACGATGATCGCGTAAAGCTGGTCGCCGAATCGAACATGTTCGACGTGTTCCATCTTGGGCCTCGATAAAAAGCGCTGCAATTAGAGTGACATAGCGTCCAAGCTCGGCACTTTGGCCATTTTGGCCGGGACCGTCAAGGGTGGCCGGGACATAACGATCGGTGCGTCCGTCAGCAGGATTTAGCCGACGAAAGCGAGGATCTCTTCGACGCGACGGCGGAAGGTGTGGGCGGCAAATGTCCTGGCCTGTCCCGCCTTTGCAATGGACAGGCGCGCCGCGTCCTCAGTGAGATACCGGTCGATCATCGTGAGGCAGTCCTCGACCGTGCGCCATGCCGCAACTTCGGTCTCGGGGGAAAACAGCGTGTGGAGATTGTCCTTGAAATCGGTGAGCAGGAAGGCGCCGACGCCGGTCGCCTCGAACAGCCGTGCATTGCCGGCTTCGCGGCCGGCCATGTCGATGTGCGAGTTGAGTGTGACCCGCGAGGCACGAAGCGCCTGGTACATCTCCACGCCCCACACCTCGCCCTGGTAGCAGCGGTGCAGCGGCGAGGAGGCCGGAAGCGTGTGCAGGCCGCTGCCGAACAGCTTCAGATCGTAGCGCCGCGCCACCGCCTCGAGCTGCGCGACGCGCAATTGATGATCCGCCGACACCGCGCCGACGAAGGTGACGTCGAAGCTCTGCGACGGTGGCGGAGGCAGCATGTCGAGGATGTCAGGCTCGAAGGCGAGGTGGACCACCTCGGCGCGCGCGTCGTGGGCGCGGAAGAAATCCACCACGGCCGCCATCTGCGAGATCATGAGGTCGTAGACCGACCAGTCCTGGCCGCGCGAGGGCGAGATGCCGACCTGGCCGATCAGGATCGGCCGGCCGATCCCTTTGATCCGGCGTGCCAGGCGCGTGTCGACGTGAAACAGATCCTGGTTGAGGACGAGGTCCGGCTTGAAGTCCTCGATCTGCGCCAGCAGGATTTTCTCCGCCTCCGCGTCGAGGCGCGGGCTGAGGCCAACCTTGCGCGCGAGTGGCCGCAGCATCGGCTTGAACGGCGCGACACTGCGTTGCAGCCAGCCAGGAATGGCGTCGCGCGCGGCCGGCGTACCGGGCGGCTGCGGTTCGGTGACGGCAAGGCCGTGCTCGCGTGCCCAGGCCGCCCGCATCCAGGGATTGTTGACATGGATGTCGGCGGCGACGTGCCCGAGGCCGGCGAAATTGCGCGAGTAGAAATCGGCGACGCCGAACAGGCTGGCGTTTCGTGCCGCCATCTGCGCCGCGTACGGCTGGTTCTCGAGCCCCGGCTGACGCCGGTAGAGCCACGCGAGGAAGCGCGGATAGTCGGCGTTGAGGATCAGGATGCGCACGGCGTCACGGCTCCTGGTCGAACAGGCTGCGCGGCATCACATACCAGAGCAGGAACAGGATGGCGGTGCCATGGGTGAGCAGGGCGACCGAAAGCGGCACGTTGAGCAGGACGTGCGGCAGCACGCCGGCGGACATCAGGACGAAGCGGGGCGGAAGTCCCGCCGAGGCGCGGTTGCCGACCGCGAGCACGAGGCCCGCTGCGAGCGCGATGAAAGGCGCAAGATAAAGACCGACAGAGGCGATGCCTTCGGTCGCAAACAGCGACGCATTCAAATTGCCGAAGCCGTAGGTGTTCTGCATCACGACCGCCAGCGGCTCCTGATAGGGACAGTGCGTCAGCGGCTTGAGGACGGAGATCTGGCAGAACCAGGTCAGCGGATTGTGGGCGAAGAAATGGTTGTAGATGTCGAGCGCGCTCGACGCCGTCGCCATCATCCGGATGTTGACGAGGTCGAAATATTTGCCGGGGAGGGTGCCGAGGTCGGCGCCGGTCAGGGTGATCGTTACGAGGCCGATAAGCATCGGGACAAAGATCGATGCGATGACCGAGGTCCTCGCCTCCAGAAAGCGCGACAGGACGGCCAGCGCGATCAGCCAGGCCGGCGTGAAGAACGCGAACTTCGTCAGCGTGATCGGGTAGAAGAACAGCAGCAGGACCAGGACCAGAACGGCGCGCCAGCGATAGCCGAGCAGCCAGTAACAGGCGAAGGCGAATGGCAGCAGCGTGCTGGAGACCCAACCCGTGAGATATCGCACCGTGCCCGGAAATTCGAGCGTGTCGCGATAGTCGTAGATGTGCGCGATCGAGATTAGCCGGAAATTGTAGGTCGAGGCCACGGCGATCGTCGCTGCCGAGAGCACCAGGATCGCCGTGAGCAGGTGCTCGAAATCGGCCTTCGACAGCACGACGCGCGACCGGAACGGCGCCCTGACGAACAGCACGGGCAACAAGAAGAGCACGAGGGAGAGTGCTGCGGAGATGCCAGCGTAGAGCCGCGGGTATTCGTATCGCGAAAAGACGTCGATCCACAGGAAGCCCAGGACCATCGTGTAGCAATAGAATCCGACGAAATAGCCGAAACTGAAGCGGGCGGCGACGAACAGCAGCGATACGATGGAGAAGGCAGCCGCGACGGCGACCGCGAGCCAGGCGCGCTCACCGCTGAAGTGGATGTAGGACTGGAAGGTCGCGACCTCGATCAGCGACAGGCAGGTGACGGCGCTGTGCAGCAGCACCAGGATCGTCAGCGCCGCCTTCGAGTCCAGCCGGATTTGCAAATTCCTGATGATGCCGGGTGGTGCGCTCATTGCGGACAGGCTCGCTGCGGACAAGAGTTGCGAGCGGGATCAGGCAAGTTCAAGCGTGTGCTTGAAATAGGCGATCGTCTCTTTCAGGCCGTCCTCGAGCGCGACCTTCGGCTCCCAGTTCAGGACCGCTTTCGCCTTGGCGAGGTCGGGCTGGCGTTGCCGCGGATCGTCCTGCGGCAGCGGCTTGAAGATCAGCTTGGAGCGCGAGCCCGTGAGCTTGATGACCTTCTCGGCCAGTTCCCGGATCGTGAACTCGGAATTGTTGCCGAGGTTGATCGGGCCGGTGACGTCTTCGGACGTCGCCATCAGCCGCATGATGGCCTCGACGAGGTCGTCGACATAGCAGAACGAGCGGGTCTGGCCGCCATCGCCGAACACGGTGATAGGCTCGCCCTTGAGCGCCTGGACGATGAAGGACGACACCACGCGGCCGTCATTGGGCTGCATGCGCGGGCCGTAGGTGTTGAAGATGCGCGCGACCTTGATCGGCAGGCTGTGCTGGCGCCAGTAGTCGAAGAACAGCGTCTCGGCGCAGCGCTTGCCCTCGTCGTAGCAGGAGCGGATGCCGATCGGGTTGACGTTGCCCCAATAATCCTCGGTCTGGGGATGGATCAGCGGATCGCCATAGACCTCGCTGGTCGAGGCCTGGAAGATGCGTGCCTTGAGCCGCTTGGCGAGGCCCAGCATGTTGATGGCGCCATGCACGGAGGTCTTGGTGGTCTGCACGGGATCGCGCTGGTAGTGGATCGGCGAGGCCGGGCAGGCCAGGTTGAAGATTGCGTCGACCTCGATGTAGAGCGGGAAGGTGACGTCGTGCCTGACCGCCTCGAACAGCGGATTTGCGATCAGATGGGCGATGTTGCGCCGGCTGCCGGTGAAATAATTGTCCACAGACACCACCTCGGCCCCGGTATCGAGCAGTCGCTCGCAGAGGTGCGATCCGATGAAACCGGCGCCTCCGGTCACGAGGATGCGGCTGGTCTTGTAGCTTTCAAACGGCATGATCGTTTCCAGATTACCCGGCAGGGCGGAGCAGCCTAACGAGTGGTATCGACAACAGCTTGGCTCGCCAATAGTCAAATGGCCGCCCGAGATTGCGGTATTATAATACCTTAATTCTACATTGTGGGAGGTGGTCTTCGATCATGCTGCGGCGTGCATGCCGCTAAAATTCCCGCCGCTTCAGCCAGGCGCGCGCGCCCCAATGGCCGAAGCACCAGACCGATTTGAGCAGCGGCAGCTGCTCGACGTTGCGGTAGATGTTCCAGACCCATTTGGCGGAGCGCGCCGGGCGGCTGGAGACGGACGTGCCTCTGACGCGGTAGCGCGCCAGATCCTCGTTGAGGCCATGGGCGATGTGGCCGCGCCTGAGGATGGAGAGCCACAGGCAGAAATCGTCATAGCCCTCGTTGGTCATGGCGACGGGCCCGGAGATCTCGCGGTCGACCAGCGCCGTCAGCGTGGCGATCGAGGTGTTCTTCAGGAGTTGATCGTAGCTCAGCTTTGCCGGCACCTCGATCAGCCGGCCGGAGATGGTGTTGGCTTCGTCGATACGGCGGAACGCGGTGTAGCTCAGCGCGGCGCGCGTCTCGCCGGCGAAGGCGAGTTGCCGCTCGAGCTTGGTCGGCAGCCACAGATCGTCGCTGTCGAGGAAGGCGAGATAGCGGCCCTGGGCTTGGTCGATCGCGGCCTGGCGCGCCAGCGCCGGGCCGCCGTTCTTGGCCTGCCGGATCAGCTTGACCCGGGGGTCGCGCACGCCGATGGCCGCGATGATCTCCGGCGTCCTGTCGGTCGAGCAATCGTCCGCAATCAGGAGCTCCCAGTCGCCGAAGGTCTGGGCCTGCACCGAATCGATGGTTTCCTCGATGAAGCGCTCGACATTCCAGGACGGGGTGATGATGGAGACGAGGGGCATCGCGTGATCCGTTCAATCCGCATTGACGGTCTCGACGACCGCCGCGCGCAACGAGGCTGCGAAGGTGTCGAGCTGCCTGGGATCGCTGATGTAGAGCTCGCCGGGAAACGATCGTCGCCATGCGGCTTCGAAATAGGGCGTTGCCTTGGCCGGCTCGAACGGGCCGGCCCGCAGTGCCTCGCGCAGGCGCGCCGGCACGTCGCGCAGGCGGTCGGCTGTGGTGATCAGCGGGCAGGAGCTGTAGAAGGCGTCGCCCATCACTACGACCGGCTTGCCGAGCAGCAGCGCCTCGGCGCCAGACTTGCTGTTGACGGAGATGATCGCGTCGGCGCGGTTCAGCACGGTGTAATTGTTGGTCTGCGGCGGCAGCAGCACGAAATTGTCGAAGCGTCGCGCCAGCTCGAGCAGGCGGTCGGCCGAAATTGCGCCGATCTGGGCGGGATGCTCCTTCACCACCAGCACATGCGAATCCGGAATCGTGCGCAGCAGGAAATCGACGGTCGCGACCTGATCGAGGTAGTCCGGCGAGCGCAGCGTCAGCGCCATGTCGGCCGGCACGTGGAAGGGGTAGTAGACGAAGCGCGTGTCGGGAATTGGACGATACAACGTCTTCAGCCGCGTCGCGTTGACGGCCATCGCTGCGTGCACGCGGGCGTGGCGCAGATTGTGCCCGAACTCCTGGTGTTTGCCGAGCGCGAACTGGTCCCAGAGCTTTTCGGCGAGGCGGCGCGAGTTGCGCAAGTTGATCACCTTCTTGAAGGCCGCCGAATAGTGATGCTGGTCCTTCTTTGGGATGACGATGGCCTGCTGCTTGAGGGTGTCGTCGAGATAAGCGCGCACCTCGGGCGAGACCGCGTCGGCGGGCTTGGCCATGACCTGCGGCGCAGCAAGATTGTCCGGCGTGAAGTACATCCGTCCGCGGAAGAACGACGGCTCGATGAACCAGCTGCGGACGCCGCGGCGTTTTGCGGCGTAGAAGCTCGCGATCACCGAGAGGAAACCGCCGAGCTCCTGCACCAGCACGGCGGGCTTGCCTTGCGCATCGAACCGGTCGAGCAGCGCCTCCATGGCGTTGGCGTAGATCATGAAACGCCGGCGCAACGCAGCCGTGTCGCGGATGCCGAAGGTGAAGCGCTCGTGGCTGAACAGGAAGTTGGAGCCGTCGAGGCCATAGGCTTCGATCCGCGTATCGAACGCCTGTGGCTCCTCGGGCGAGGGACCGGTCTTGAGGCCTTCGCGGTACATGTTCGTGACCGGGATGCCGGCGGCCTCCGACATCTCGGCGCTGCGATCGTCGAAGGCGAGCAGTTCGACCTCGCAGCCTGTCGCGCGCAAGCGTTGCGCCACCGGAATCCAGAACCGGGTCTGGTACTCCGCGAGCGTCGTGATCAGGATGGTTTTTGCAGGTATGGCCATGGGTCTATTGAACGTGTTCGATCGCAATGCTCGCGAGTGGCAAGCCTGTCGACGCGCACTGCGCACGTTTTGCCGTAAATTGCGACGGGCTCGCGTGATCATGAATTGCGATACGCTGAAGCAGGGTCTTGACGAAGATCGGTTCGATCTGCTTGTCGCGCCGGGCTGAATTGAGCTGGCTGCGCAGCCGCTCTGTGACGGCCGATCCGAGCACGGCGCTCGCGGCGCCCTTGACGACCTGGCCGATGCTCGGCTTGTCGCGCGTGCCCTTCACGGTCGCAAGCAGCGAGACGTAAGGCCGGCGCGAACCTGTCGTGCGGGTCAGGATGTCGGCGACTCGTTCGGCGGCTTGTCCGTCATTGAGATGGAAGAAGGCCTCGATATCGGCGGCGTGAACGCCTGCGAAATCGAATGTCTCGGTCTCGCTGTCGATGTGATCGATTGCGCCGAGCAACTCGTCGAACGATGCGACCGACCGGCTCACGCGCGCGGGCAGCCCGGCATGTCCGGCGGTCGTCGGCGTGTTCAAATAGTCGAGCTGGAGCGGCAGCTTGCCGAGCAATACCGATTCGACAGCCGTACCGCAGTTGAGATGAACGATCGCGGCCGCGTTGCGGATGCGGTCGAGCACGCTGCCGGTGCCGTCGACCACGACGTTGGCATGGCGCGAGAGCGCGTCGCGATAGACTTTTTCGCTCTCGAAGGGATGCGGACGGACGAGAATGTGGCGGTCGGGCCGCGCTGCGGCGAGCCGCTCGATCTCGGCGAGATAGTTCGTGAAGACCTGCTTCAGGTCCGCAATGAAGCGCTCGACATAGGCGCCGTCCCAACCGGCCCGCACCATCGCCTCGCGCTCCCCGCCCGGCTTGCCGGTGAAGCGCGAATTGACCAGCGGGAAGTTGGCGTTGACGAGCAGATAGCCGCGCGGTTCGCCGTCGAGCAGCGCGCGCCAGCGCGGCGCCGCAAAATCGAAGCGCGGGCAACCGGTGAGGTGAAGCCGCTCCGGCTGCATGGTCCCGGCCGTCAGAAAGGCATCGTGCGGCCGGCTGCCCCAGAAGAAATAGCCCGCCAGGATGTCTGCGTAGCCGCTGTCCTTGATGTGCGCGGCCATCGCCGGCGGCGAGTTGCCGCCCTTTTCAGCGAGCACGCCGCCTTCGGTATCGAGCACGTACAGTGCTAGGCCGGCCTTGGCGAAGCTGCGCATCAGGTCGAGATTGACGGGACGTGCGTAGTTGACCACCAGCGCATCCAGCCCGAGCCGTGGCACATCGACCGCCTGCTCGTACATCGGTACCAGCACGACGGAAACGCCGCGCCGCGCGAGTTGATAACTGAGCATGACTGCGCCCGGCAGGTCACGCTTGGGGTGATCGACCACCAGGCCTATGCGCAAGATGTGAGCTCCCGGCAGGTCCGCGTCAGAGCCGCATCACGCTGCGCTCGAGGTCCGTCAGGGCGCCCGCCGCGCGGAAGCGCGCCGGCGGCTCGGGATAGATGCGCGGCTGCTGAATGTAGGTTGCCGTGTACAGCAGGCGGCAGTGATCTGACTGGATCCGGCTTCCCATGTGCAGGCAGCGGGCAGTGTTGACGATGAAGCACGACAGGCGGGGCGCGATCATTTCCTTGACCGCGTCGGGACCGGTCTTGGCGAACACCTGCGCGTCGCTCATGTGGCTCTTGAGCGTGTTGCGGAATGGCTTCGACGGTCCGGCAGGAATGAAAGTGAACGGGCCGTCGGCGGTGTCCCGCACATCAGTCAGGTAGATGAAGAGCTTGCAGACGCGCTTGTCGTCGTGATCGAGATGCCACAACTGGGAGAAGCTCAACGCCTGGTTCGGACTCGGTTGCGACAACGTCAGCACCACGTCCGACAGTTGCGGCAGGTCGTGCATGAAATCGCCGATGATGCGCAGCGCAGCCGGCTGCAGGGCGTTGCGCACGAAGGGATGGTCGGTCGCAAAGGCGCCGTTGACGAGGTCCTCGTCCAGCAGGCTGACCCAGAACGATTTGTGCCGTTCCTTCTGCTGACCGACGAGCTCGTTGAGGCGGTTCACCTTGCCGTCGGCGAACGACGCGACGGCTTCCGCCAGGCTGCGATCGACCAGCGCGGACACGTCGACGTAACCGTCCTCGGCGAGCTTGCGGCTCGCCNCGCCTCGGCCCATTCGGGCTTGTTCGGAAGCCGCTTCAGGAGCGCGACGCGCTTGGCGCGAGCCGGCAATTGCAGGCTGGTCAGGGCCGCCTTGAGCACCCATCCGAGATCGGTGCGGTTGACGTGCCACAACAGGCGGCGGAACTGGCTGATCTTCGCCTTCTTCAGCGCAGGCCGATCAGCCGTCGTGTTGATGGTTGTCATGTGGGCTCCCAGCAATACAAAAAGCCATCATTGTGGATCGTCGGCGCGAACGGCATCCGTTCACGTGCCAAGATGCGGACCCGACCCTGCCGCTCGTAATCGTCGAGCGTCGAGAACAGCTGCGTCTGGTAGTCTACCGAGCGGATGTAGAGGAAGCTGACGATATCGCGCGGACTCGACAGATTCAGCAGCTCCGTCGTCGGCTCGATGTTGATGATGCGCTTGGGCCTCGCCGCGATGATGTTGTCCACCACCTTGCGCACGTCATAAGGAATCTGCTCGACGCAGAAATAGGTGAAGACGACCTGATCCCTGATGGCGGAATAGTTTGCGTCGTTGCCGTCGGTCAGATCAATCCTGTCGAGCGATATCCGGTCCGACAGGCCATAATGCGCTGCGATCTCGCGGCCGGCGGCGATGCCGTTCGGTGCGATGTCGAAGCCGCGCAGCTTCCAGTCAGGATGATTGACGTGAAGCGACAGCAGATTGACGCCGCAGCCCGCGCCGAGCTCGACGATCTCCGTGGCGCCGCCCGTGTGCCGCGCGAGCAGTTCGCCGAGAGCTCTGGCGCGATAGCGGTAATAGTCGTCGGCCGCGACCCTGCAGATCTGATTGTCGACCTTGCGAAGATCCCGCGCGGGATTGTTCGGGATCAGGAATTCGTCGATGCTTGCAGCCCTCGTCCAGGCCTTTTCCGACAGCGTCCGCTGCCAGTGCGTCAAATTGTACTCGGAATCAACGACGTCGGCAGTGCGCTTCACACGGCGCATTGCGAGACGGCCAATGCTCCTGACCGCATCGAGCGCATAGGTCGCCGCCTTGTCCGACAACGACGCCGGAGCGAAACCTGTGATGACGGCTTTCGTGTCTGTCGCGTGGATGTTCATTCAACTGCTTTTGGATGTCAGTCCCATCAGTTGTCCGACCGCGGGAAATACAGTCCGGTGCCGCTTTTCGAGGACCAGGAAGTATTGGAGCGCCCAGGTGATCAGACAGAAAACCATGGAACCGAGCGCGAGCTTTAGCACGCTGTCGAACTGAATGTAACCTGCAATTATTGCTAGAGAAATGCTCGCCAGGACAAGAATTGCGAACTGGGTTCCGACCACCTTCGTGAAGCGATTGCGGTCGAGTTCGAGTGCACTGCGCAACTCCCCAATCTGCCAGGGCAGGATAGCGATGCTGCCGATGACCTGGCCAAGAATCAGGGCGCGTTCCGCGAACAGATGCAATGTCGCGGCGGAGACTACCGCCCAAATCAGAAGCTGGACGGCCATCAGCCGGTTGAGCCGGGCCTGCACCTCGGGACGCGTCAGGAAGATCAGGCTGCCGATCGCTACGTATTGGGCGCAGATCGGTACCAGGAAGCTCAGGCCCATCCAGAACCCATAGGGGGCAAGAAGAGGACCGATCCAGATGTTCATGATCTCGGGCGAGAGGATCGCGGTCGCG
This sequence comes from Bradyrhizobium sp. LTSP857, assembly GCF_000938285.1. Taxonomy (NCBI): domain Bacteria; kingdom Pseudomonadati; phylum Pseudomonadota; class Alphaproteobacteria; order Hyphomicrobiales; family Nitrobacteraceae; genus Bradyrhizobium; species Bradyrhizobium sp. LTSP857. The sequence continues at coordinate 138,216 of NZ_JYMS01000010.1, forward strand.
GCAAGCGGCGGCACGACGAACATCGGCATCATGACGAGGCCGAGGTCGCCGAGGCGCTGGAACGACGTTGCGCTGCCGCGCTCGTCGAGACGGCTGGCAACGGGAAGCAATGCGGATGTCAGAAGGCTGACAACGACTTTGGAGACCCGCGACAATCGCACCAGCGCGTCGTAGATGCCGACGGCTTTGGGCCCGAACAGCAATCCGATCAGGAACGGCTGAAGCGGCCCGGAAATGCCGCCCAACAGTTTGCCTTGCAGGAGCAGCAGGCAGCGATGCAGAATATCCTGCCGAATGTCCGGGGTCCACAGCAGCAGTCGCACATGCTTGTGCCGAAGGGCGGCGAACGCGGCAATTCCGATGACGACGGCGCGGGCCACCAGCGTGGCGAGATAGATGTAAGCCACCACTTCAAAGCCTGTCGTCGCCCTCGAGGCCGCGAATGTCAGGCCGACATAGGCAGCCGTTGACGTGACCTCCGCGAAGCGGAGCAGGTTGTAGCGCTCGAAGCCTTTGACAATACCTTCCCACACCAGCGCCGGAACGAAGATCAGATTCGCGAGTGCTGTGTAGTGCATGATCCGGCTGAACGTCTCCAGATGTGCGGCGTCAATCCTCATCACGATGACGAGCAGCGGGGTCGCGAGCCAAATGGCGGCGCTCAGGATCAAGGTGAGCGCGATGGAGACCACCCCCAAAAAAGCGATCTGGCGGCTCGCCTGCGTCCAATTGCGGTGCTCTCGCGCGCGCGCGACGATTTGGGTGGCGACCTCGGACAGGCCGAGATCCAGCACCGCCATCATGCCGCTGGGCAGCAGCAGCCGCGAGATGACGATGAGGCCGAACTCGGTCACCCCCCAGGTTCGAATGATCAGCGGAATGACCAGCAGGCCCAGCAAGGCGGCCACGCCGAAGGCAAACGCCGAAATTACCGTATTTTGGATCAGGCGCTTGATCATTGGTATTTTTCTACCAGGCGCTCAGACCGCCATCGACAGCGATGTTCTGGCCGGTCACGTAGGACGCAGCATCAGACACCAGGAACAGCATCGTCCCGACCATTTCGTCCGCGCGGGCCATGCGGCCGAGCGGAATGCGGGCACCATAGCGCGCCTTGAAGGTCTCGTTCTGCCCGCTCTCCACCCCGCCCGGGGTGAGAGTATTGACGCGAACGCCTTTCAATGCCCAGTAGGTCGCAAGGTGCTTGGTCAGGCCGATGACGCCGGCTTTGGACGCCGTGTACACCGCAGGCGTGTTGATGGCGCGTCCCAGATATTCGGAGCCTTCGTAGATGCGCTGGTCGGGCGCCATCAGGCCGTAGATCGAGGCGGTCTGCACGATCGCGCCATAGCCGCGGCCGGCCATCAAGCCGCCGAATACCTGCGCGACGTTGAACATACCGTCGAGATTGACGGCCATGATCTCGCGCCAGGTTTCTAGCGAAAACTGCTCGACCGGCGCGAAGAAGGCGTCGACGTCGCGCGTCTTGCTCGCCGCGTTGTTGAGCAGGATCGAGACCGGTCCGAGTTCGGCCTCGATGGTGCCTGCGGTGGCGCGCACCGCGTCGGGTTGCGTGATGTCGCAGCCAAAACCCTTGGCGCGAACGGAATGGCGCGAGGCGACCTCGGTGGCGGCCACCTCGCTCGCGGCCTGGTCGAGGTCGACGATCGCGACGCTGGCGCCGAACTCGGCCAGTCCATCGGCAAAGCGCCTCCCCAGAATGCCGCAGCCGCCGGTGACGACGGCGGTGCGTCCGGTGAGGTCGAACAGGGCCTTGAAACTCGTAGTCATTGCTCTGTCCTCAAATCTTGAGCCGCTCGCGGAGCAAGAGCTCCACGAGGGTAAAGTCGATATCGGAATCGATGTCGATCGAGCGCTCTTCAGGCATCTCGAACAGGCGGGTGTCCGGATAGAAGACGGCAGGTTGGTCGAGGAATGGCGCGACGCGCCAGACATAGATCGACGCGTTCATGTCGAAGCAGCGCGGCGCATCCTGTCGGCGCGTGATTGGAGGATCCGCAGATTTGGAGAGCCCAACGCTGCCGTCGCTTCGCTGCTCGACCAGGTTGAAATAGGGCGAGCGGCGCGCCAGCGCGCCGGTGATGACATTGCCAGCGCCGCTCTCTCGCAGCAGATCCACCGCGCCGCGAATGTCGGAAGCGAGTCTGAGCGGCGAGGTGACGTCGAGATCGACGAAGATCTCCGGCGTCATGCCCGTTTGCACGACGGCCTGTTCGAGACAATGGCGGATCGCCGGCAGTTTTGGCGCGGTGTCGGTGGCCATCTCGTCCGGGCGCTTGACCGCGATGTCGGCGCCGGCCCTCAGCGCCGCCTCGAGCAGAGCGTCCGAGTCGCTGCTGAAGGCGATCGCGTGGAACAGGCCGGTTTCGCGCGCCTGTTCGATGCTCCATGCGAGCACCGGCTTGCCGAGGAGATCGCGTGCATTCTTGCCGACGACCCCCTTTGAGCCGCCCCGTGCGCAGATGGTGCAGAGGAGACTCATGGCGATATCCAGGTCTTGGTGCGCAACGCACGCTCGCTGGCGTCGATCAGATGCACGACGGCGAGCGCCTCGGGCAGCGAGCAGGCCGGACTCGCACCATGAATGGCCGCGATATGCATGTCGCGATAGCTCTGGTCGCGCTCGCTGGCGATGTCCGTCGCCTTGCCGTTGACCGTGAGGCGGCTTCCGACGAGATCGGCCTCGATGGTGTCATCGTCGACGTTGATGCGAATGCGGCGGATGCCCTGTCGGTCGAGATAGTCCATGTGCACGTGGACGGATGGCGCCCGCTGCATATCGAGCAGCAGGTCGAGGTGATCATCGACGTCGATGTCGCGTGCACCTGACGCGCCACCGAGCGCCGCAACGCGATGCCACGGCCCGAACAGCCATAAGAGATAATCCAGCTCGTGGCTGAGATCCCTCAGCACGCCGCCGCCGGCGTCAACTGTGGCGGATGCGGTTGCGCGATGATCGCGGCCCGGTCGCCAGTCCCTGATGTCTTGGCCGACATAGGCGGCGACCGTGATCACTTCGCGCCCGCTCAATCTCTCGACAAGTGCCGTCATCACCGGGTGGAAGCGCAGATTGTATCCGACGCTGACATGGGCGAACGGATATTTCGGCGGCGGCGTCGGTGTCGCAAACAGCGGCTTCTCGACCAGAACCTTGCCGCGGAAGCCAGCCTGCGCGAGCTCTTGCAGATTGTCTGCATGGCGCGCAGTTTCGGTGGCAATCACCACGTAGTCCGGATGCGCGCTGGCAACAGCCTGCGTGATTGACCCGTAGTCGCCGCCGTCGCGACGGCTGACGGTCGCGACCTGGAGCCCAAGTTCGCGCAGGACCCGCGCATGCCTTGTTCCGATCGAGCCGAGGCCAATCACGACGGCGGTTGCCGAGGTCACAGGAAGACCTCGTGAAACTCCGCATGGGCTTGCTCGAAATCCTCCAGACGGCCGATGTCGAGCCAATATTCGCGGATTGGGTAGACCGCGACGCGCCCCTGGCCGGCGATCACGCGCTCCAGCACGGTCGGCATATCGATGCTGACGCCGGGCGCGACATGGCGGAAGACGGAGCTGCCGATCACATAGATGCCGGCACTCACGAACCAGCTCTCGGTCGGCTTTTCACGAATGGTTTGGAGGAAGCCGTCCGACGTGGAAACCACGCCATACGGTACGTGGACCTTGTGCTCGCGCACGGCCATCGTCGCTTCCACCGGGGTTCCGTTGTGGAAGTCGAGAAGCGAGCCGTAGTTGATCGTGGTGAGGATGTCGCCGTTGGTGACGATCATCGGCAAGTCCGGCAGTGTCGGAAAGAGTCCGAGCGCGCCGGCAGTTCCCAGGCGCTCCGTTTCGTGCACGTACTCAATATTGGCGCCGAAGGCTGCGCCATCGGCAAAGTAGTCCTTGATGATGTCGGCCTTGTAGTTGACTGAGATGAAGATGTTGCCGAAGCCCTGCTGCACGACGTTGCGGACGATCGTCTCGAGTAGGGGTCGGCCGCCGACATTGAGCATGGGCTTGGGTAAGTCGCGCGTCAGCGCGCCCAAGCGCTCGCCGAGCCCACCCGCCATGATCAGGACCGGATTCGCATAATGGCGCGGCTCGAGCAACTCATCGAGCGTCTCGACCACGATCAGGTGGCCGCCGTCGTCGACAAGCGGGAGCTGCTTGATCGACTTCTGCCGCATCACATGCAGGCGGTCTTCGCGCGGCAGCGTCGCAGGAGCCGACACCGGCGCGCGGTTCATGATGTCGGTCGCAAGCCCGGTGAGCGGGATGCCACGCAGGAGCCCGCGCCTGACGTCGCCGTCGGTGACCACGCCGAGCAGGCGATTCTGGTCGTCGAGCACGAGCGCTATCTGGATGCTTCCGCTCTCGATCGCGGCAATGGCCTCGCCCACGGTCGCCTGCATTCCAACGACGGCCTTACGCCAGGATTTCATGGCAATCTGCCTCGTATACGCCAGATATTGGGGGTGGCCCACGGCTAAGACTGCTATATCGCGGCTGCGAGAGGCGGCGTCAACCCCGGCGTTTCGTGGGCCGAATCAGTGGTTTGAAGACCCGCGGCCGGGCGCTAAGATCGATGTGCGCAGGGGAATCGCGATGGACGATCTCATCATCATCGGCGGCGGCGAGCATGCCTTCATGGTCTACGAGGCGGCGCTGTTGTCGGGCCAGTTCAGGGTGCTCGGATTCCTGGATCGCCAGCCGGGAACGCTTGGCGATATCAGCTATCTCGGAACCGATGACACAGCGCCGAACTATCCGGAAGCGGCCTTCGTGGTGGGAATCGGAACGATGCAGGCAGGGCCTGCGCGCCGCCAGTTGATTGGCCGCATGCAGGTCAAGCGCTGGGCGTCGGTGGTTCATCCCCGCGCATTCGTCTCGCCGTCCGCCAGCATCGGTGCCGGCACCGTCATCATGCCGGGCGCGATCGTCAATGCGCGAAGCATGATCGGCAATCACTGCATTATCAACTCCGGCGCAGTGGTCGAGCACGACGTGCGCGTCGGGCACTGCACGCATCTTTCTCCCGGAACCGTCGTCGGCGGAGGCGCAGAGATCGGCGACAACTGCTTCGTGGGTCTCGGCAGCCGTGTCCGCGATCACATTTCCATCGGCAACGATACGCTGGTTGCGATGGGCTCGGTCGTCACGGGCTCATGGCCGCAAGGGGCCGTGTTGCGCGGGGTTCCCGCAAAGCCTCGGAGCTAGAGCGGATCGTCGGGTTCGAGCGCCCGCGGCGCCGCCGTTCCTATCAAGGACCAATAGTCGATCGGCGGCCGCCCCGCGCCTGGCCGCTTGGCGGCGATATCGGCCGGCCCAATGATCTCGCCGGCCCTCAATGCGCGGGCCGCCACGATGCTCTTCCGCGCCACCGGCACGTTCCTGACCTCGGACTCCTTTGGTGCCTTCACGCCGTCGCCGAGCGCGGCTTCGACGTTCCGAATGGCGCTCACCATCCGCTTGAAATCATCCGGCTCGAGCGACGCTGCGTGGTCGGGACCGGGCGCATGGCGATCCAGCGTCATGTGCTTTTCGATGATGGTGGCGCCGAGCGCTACCGCGGCCACCGAAATCTCGAAACCGTCGGTGTGATCGGAATAGCCGACCGGAAGCTGGAACGCCGATCGCATCGTCGCCATCGCGGCGAGGTTCACATCCTCGATGGGGCAGGGATATTCGGTCGTGCAATGGAGCAGGCTGACGTGCCGCGCGAGCGTGGCGCGTGCCGCCGGATCGCGCCAGGCTGCGCGGAATGAGGCAACGCCGGCAGGATCGTTACGCTGCGCGTAGCCGTGCGCCAATACGCCCAGCGCTTCCTCGACCTCGCTGAGCGTCGCCATGCCCGTCGACAGGATCAGTGTCGCGCCAGCCTTCGCCACCGCATGCAACAGCGGCGCATTGGTGAGGTCGCCCGATCCGATCTTGATTCGCGGCAGCTTCAGCGACAGCAGGAAGCCGAGCGAAGCGCCGTCGAACGGCGTCGACAGGAACTCGATGCGGCGTTCGGCGGCGCGCGCCATCAGCGCGTGATGTGCGGCTTGCGGCAGCTCGAGCCGTTCCAGCATGGCGAGCTGGCTTTCGGCGGCATCCGTCGTGCGCTGCTGATAGTCGGCCTTCTTTGCCGCGCCGCCCGCGAGCGCCTTGGCGTTGAAGGTCTGGAACTTGACGATATCGGCACCGGCATCGGCTGCCGCATCGACCAGGGCCAGCGCCTTCTCCAGGCTACCGTCATGATTGACGCCCGCTTCCGCGATGATCAGCGTGCGCGTCGTCATGGCCGTGCTCCATTCGCGGGAAGCTCGTAAAAGCCCTTCTTCAGAAGTGGTCTGAAATCGGGGATACCGGCGATGATATCGCTAAAGCGTCGGCTGGATTCGCCGTCGCCGTAGGGATTGACGGTGGCTTGGTGTCCGCGCTGCAATGCTTGTGCGATTGCGGAGGCAATCGCACCGCGTTCGGGCGCGGCGTGAAACACCGAAGCCGCACGCTCGCGTCCCTTCTGGCGGTCGCCGATGTCGACCGTGGGAACGTCAAACGAGGGGGCCTCGAGGATACCGCTCGAGGAATTGCCGATCACCACGTCCACTTGACTCATGAGGCTGAGATAGCGGAGCTGCCCGAGCGAGGCGACCGCAATCGAGTTCGGCCGGCCTGCCGCGAAGGCCTCAATCCGGCCGTTCAGTGCACGTCCCTCCGCGTCGGCATTGGCAAGCGTGAAGACGAGACGGAAGGCAGGGTCGAGCGTCGACAGCGCCGCGAACAGTTCGCCCAGCTCGGCTACTGATCGACCGGCCTCGACCGTGACCGGGTGGAAAGTCACGAGCGCATTGCGGTCGCCGAGCGGCATCCCGATCGCGTGGCCGATGTCGTCGCGGCCCATCAGATCGAGATGCTTGATGGCGTCGATGCCGACCGAGCCGATAGTGTGAATGCGGGACGGATGCTCGCCGAGCTGAATCAGCCGCTGCGTCGAGTCCTGATTGCTGGTGAAATGCAGGTGCGACATCTTGCTGATGGCGTGGCGGATGGATTCGTCGACGGCTCCCTCGGTGACGTCGCCGCCGAACAGATGCGCCATCGGCAGCCGCATGAACATTGCGGCCTGGGCTGCCGCGAACGTCTCGAAACGGTCGCCGAGCACGACAACGAGATCCGGCTGGAGCCGCGTGAAAGCGTCGGCAAAGCCGATCACGCCGAGTCCGACCGATTTCGCGATGCCGACGCCAGTGTCGCTGCTCAGCAGCGTCTCGACGTGTTCGTCGACATCAAACCCTTCTTCGCGGATATTATCGATGGTATTCCCGAACTCCGGTGACAGATGCATGCCGGTGGCGACGAGCTGAAGTGTCAGGCCGGGCGTCTGGCGGATCGCCCGCATCGGCCAGATCAGCAGCCCGAAATCGGCACGGCTGCCGGTCACGAAGCAGATCTTGCGCGGGGTACTACTCATCGCGGGCCCTGATGCTGGCGCTGGAGGGCAGGTTGATCAGCCGGCGCTCGATCGATTCGGCCGTGTCGAGATCGTCGCGCGGGCTTTGCGCGAACATCGGCAGGCGGTGCATCAAGGTCCAGGCCGGACGCGCGCCGAAACCGGCTTCGTTCAGCGCCGTGAGCACGTCGTCGCGCCGCTCCGCATGCGCTTCGTCGAGCAGGATTGCGTTCAACCAGTAATTGCTCGTGGTGCCGTCCGGCTCGCGCGAGAAGCGCACGCCGGCGACATCCGCGAACACGCGCTCATAGGCCGCCGCGAGCCGGCGCTTGCTCGCCAGGAAGCCGTCGAGCTGCTCGAGCTGCGCGCAGCCGAGCGCGGCGTTTAGGTTGGGCAGGCGGTAGTTGAATCCGATCTCGTCATGCACGAAGGCCCATTTGTGCGGCAGCTTCGCGGTGGTGGTGAGATGCTTGGCGCGGCGTCCCAGTTCCTCATCATTGGTGAGGATGGCGCCGCCGCCACCGGTGGTGACGATCTTGTTGCCGTTGAAGCTCAGCGCGGCAAGCCGCGCCTGCGATCCGACGGCGTGGCCCTTGTAGGTGGAGCCGAGCGATTCCGCGGCGTCCTCGACCAGCGCAACGCCCCAGTCGCGTGCGATTGCGGCGATTTCGTCGAGCTCGACGGGATGACCGAACGTGTGCATCGGCGAGATCGCGGCGATGCGGCGTCCGGTCTCGCGATTGATCACACCCTTGGCGGTCCGCTGCGCGATCGCATCGAGCCGTGCGGCGAGGGCGCGCGGGTCCATGCCGAGCGTGACGAGCGAGCTGTCGATGAAATGCGGGCTCGCGCCGCAATAGGCGATCGCGTTCGTGGTGGCGATGAATGTCAGCGCCGGCGACATGACCTCTTCGCCGGGCTCGACGCCGGCTAGCCTGAAGCAGGCATGCAGCGCGGCAGTGCCGTTGACGACGGCGATGGCGCGCTTCGCACCCGTCACCTCCTCGAGCATGCGCTCGAAGCGGTCGACGAACGGGCCGACCGAGGAGACGAAGGTGCTCTTGATGCACTCCTCGAGATACGCGACCTCGTTGCCGGCGAAGACGGGCTCATGCAGGCCGAGGATGCCGTTGGGCGTGCCCGCGGCGCGCCTGACGGCGTCGACGATCGCCTTTGGCTCGAAATCTGGCCTGGTCACGGGACTGTGCACGCTCTCCTCAGACATTGTAGACGTCGGCCTTGTAGCGGCTCAGATTTGCGGGCTTGGTGAACCAGCTTACCGTTTTTTCGATGCCGCGACGCATACCTTCGAGCCCGCCGAACTCCGGCGCCCAGCCGAGCTGCTGGCGTGCCTTGGAATTGTCGGCCCAGAGCCGCTCGACCTCGCTGTTGGCAGGACGCAGGCGTGCCTCGTCGGTCTCGATCTCGAGCTTGACCCCCATCACGTCGGCAATCATTTCGGCGGTCGCGCCGACAGATATCTCGAAGCCGCTGCCGAGATTGATGGTCTGACCGACGCTCTGCTCGGCCGGCGCGGTCAGGCCCGCGATCAGGCCGCGTGCGGTGTCGGTGACGAATGAAAAATCGCGCGTCGGGCTGACGGCGCCGAGGCGGATATTCCGCTTGCCGGTCGCGATCTGGCTGATGATGGTCGGGATCACCGCGCGCGCCGATTGCCGCGGCCCGTAGGTGTTGAACGGCCTGATGACGACGACCGGCATGTCGAAGGAGGCCTGGAACGACAGCGCCATCTGGTCGGAGGCGATCTTCGAGGCGGAGTAGGGTGATTGTCCGACCAGCGGATGGTTCTCCTTGATCGGCACGGTCTGCGCTGTGCCGTAGACCTCGCTGGTCGAGGTCTGCACGAAGCGCCGCACGCCGGCCAGGCGCGCGGCCTGGAGCACGTTGACCGTGCCGCGCACATTGGTCTCAACGTAGGAATCGGGCGCGGCATAGGAGAAGGGAATCGCGATCAGCGCCGCCAAATGCAGCACGTCGGTGCAGCCGCTGGCGGCTGCGATCATGAAATGCGGATCGCGAATGTCGCCGGCCACCACCTCCACGGATTTCAGGATGTCGGCGGGAACCGTGTCCAGCCAGCCCCAGGAATTGAAGGAATTGTAGTAGACGATCGCCTTGACCTTGGCCCCGGCTTTCACCAGCTCCTCGACGACATGCGAACCGATAAAGCCGTCGCTGCCGGTAACGAGGACGCGGGCGTCCTTCAGATCTGCCATGCCGGACCCCAAAAGGCGATTAAGCCAGTATTCGCAACAGGATGGCGCTATAGCACATTGGCGGTTGCGCGCAACAGAGCGGCGTTGAATACCCGCCAAATGCCCGCGGATGCAGCAGTTTTTGTGACGTGCGCCTAGACCTTGTCGGCCGGGTTTAGGCGCTGCTTCAGGAATGCCTCCAGGTTGCCGCCTTCGAACAAATGGCCGGGGAGGCCGGCGGCCTGCGCCGCCTCGATATCGCTGGGCTTGTCCCCGATCACCATGCTGCGCGTCAGGTCGACTGGGAAGCGCTCGGCGAGGTCGGTGATCATACCGGGCGAGGGCTTGCGACGGTCACTGGTGCGGCAATAGCGCGCCACGGTGCCATCGGGATGATCGGGGCAATATTCGAAGGCGTCGATATGTGCGCCGACCTCCGCCATCCGGTCCGCCATCCAGCGGTGCAGGGCGACGACGTGGTGCTCCTCGTAGTAGCCGCGTGCGACGCCGGATTGATTGGTGATGACGAAAGCGAAGTAGCCGGCGTCGTTCACCGCCTTCACCGCTGCGTGCGCGCCTTCGATCCATTCGAGCTTGTGTGCCTCGAACGTGTAGCCTGAATCGTGGTTGAGCACGCCGTCGCGATCGAAGAACACGGCAGGACGCCGCAGCTTCTCGCGCAGCTCGCGGTCGGCGCGTGCGAAATCATCGGGCACGCCGATATCGATGAAATAGCCGCAATAGGCCGTACCGCGCAGCTCGCCGCACGCCGCGAGGCCGGGGAATGCGTCTTGTTCGAGCGAGGCGGGAAGCTTTGCGATGCCGGCGACGATAGATTTGTCGACCACGTATACGCCGGCGTTCACCGGTCCGGTCGAGCCCGCGCCGGGCGCGACGAATGCGCGCACCATATCGCCGTCCATGACGACGCGCCCGTAGCGGTCGCCTTCGACGCCGGCGCGCAACGCCATGTGGACGCGGCCGGACGTCGCGCCTGCGATCAGGTCGAGCAGGTTGAAGTCGAACAGGGAGTCGCCGTTGAGCAGCAGGAAGCGGTCGTGCAGAAGGCCGCTTGCGTGTACCAGCGCGCCGGCAGTGCCGAGCGGCTCGGCTTCGCGCGATACGACGATGCGGGCGCGGCCCCGGCTAGCGCCGGCATAATGTGTCTCGACGATCTCGGCCTTGTGGCCGGCAAGCAGGAGAATTTCCTCGAAGACGTCATAGCGGACGAGTTCGTCGATCAGCGTGTCGAGAAACGGCCGCCCGCCGATGTCGAGCATCGGCTTCGGAATCAGTCTGGTGCGCTCGCCGAGCCGGGTGCCGAGGCCGCCAATGAGGATGACGGCCTGTCTCAACATGGGCGAGGTGTTTTGCGACATCGATCGAGCTGCGGGTGAAGGGCAAGTGTCATACCAGTGTCCTTACCGCGTCACTGATCTCTGCGCCAGATGCGCTTTCGTCGTGACGGAGAACGCCGCAGGTCAGCGCTCGCATGGAATGCGAACGATTGCGGTCTGCTTGTTCACAAACAATGTTTGAAACGGGCCTGCGCGGAGCGATTTGACGAACCCGGAATCGAGCGGCTCCGTTGGCGGAAAATAGCTGAGCCGCTGACCTGCCTCGAGACGAATCCATCCGATGGTACGCGGATTGATCACGGCGACGAGCTGCCAGGAATCCTGGCCGGTCCCCAGCACATTCTGGATCACGTTCCGATCCGCTTCTTCCGTCCCATCCGGAGTTTGCGAAGCCGTTGCCGGTGGCTCGGTCGTCTCCGGCGCCTTCGTGGGGCGGACAGGCCGCAAGATTCCACCCAGGGCGTCGGCCCTGCCCATCTGAAAATACGTCTCCTGATTGATTTCCTGCAGGAGCGACCGGACGTTGGTGCAGGCTTCGACAAGCCGCGGAGCTCCGCCGTTCGGTTCGACGATCGCGGAAATAATCGTGCGCACCGGCCTGGCGACGGTTTCGTTCACGGTATCCAGATTCGAGAAGACATAGGCGGCAGGCGCACCCGTCAGGGACTGAATCAGGCCGAGCGTGTAGGGATCGGACAGCAGGATGCCCTTATTCAGATTGCCATGCAGCCAAAGGGCGGCGTCGAGGTCGCTGGCATTGTAATGCGTGATGGATGTGGCGCCGCTCGGAATGGCCCCGTAGCTGTAGCTCTTGGACATGCCGGCGACGCCGGCGCGGTCGAGGGCAATGCCCAATCCCACGAGGGTCGCAAGCGCGCAGACATGAATCCATCTCGACCGGATGAGCGTCACCGGCACGAGCGCCATGAGGAGAACCGCTCCCGCGATCTCGGTCGGCCGGAGGAAATCCTGGTACCGCGCGGAGGGAAGGTCGGGCCGCCAGGTGAAAGCATAGACCGCCAGTACAAGGCCGACAGCGAGCAGAGTAACCGTGATTGCCGCGGAAGCCCGCCGACGGAAGGAGGCGCGAGAGGAGTCAACGAGCAACTGGCAAAACGCTTCGGTCGCGGTGACCGTGAGCAGAGCCAGGACGATCATGGTGGCGCGATACAGGAACGGAAAACCTGACAGCACGGCAATCGTGAGACTACAGCCGATCGTCCACGACCACAGTAGTCTCGACACGCGTACGGTTTGGACAGGGCTGGAGGCCGTCTCCGATGCAGTGGTCGAGCGATCGATCCACCACCAGGCCATCGCCATTGCGATGCAAACAGCAAACAGCGGGCCCATGGCCCGGCCTAGTTCGATCACTGCGACCTCCGGGCCGGTGCCAAGGAACAGCTCCTCGCCACTTTCGATCTTTTTCCCCAGCACCAGCTCTGTGATGTGAGAAAATACGAAGTTGGCGTTCGCCGACGGTAAGTAGCCGAGGCGCATCGCCACGATAGAGGCGACGATTCCGCATATGATCAGGGGCAGCGCGATGGACAGGGAGCGTAGAATCCCGAGGCTCCGCGCCGGCCGGCGTGACGTCTCGTACAGGATGAGCAGATAGCCCAGCCAGGCGGCAAAGACAGCCGGGATGAACAGATACGACCCACGGTGCGCGAGCAGCAACGTCGCGGGCCATACGCAACCCACGAAAAGGATGCTTTCGCGCCGATTGGCCTTGCCCAGAATTCTGAGCAGCAACAGCCCGGCTGCCAGGAGCACAAGCACCAGCGCGTTGTTGTTGAGCATGAAGGCAATGAGAAGCGAGGTCGCTGCACTCAGGATCAACAACACGATCGCGCCCGTGGGGATATCCTCCTTCACATTCCGCCCGGCATTGCCGAGCAGGACACCCAGAAAGACCACGCTTCCGGCAAGCGCCAGGCTGCCATTCGTCAGCAGCCCGACGCTATTACCCGCCGCGGCGAAGAAGAAGGTGATCCATTTCCGCATCGGTTCCGCGTAGAGGCCCTGCGCGAAGGCATAGAAGGCCACAAGGAAGAACAGGATCGAGACGTAGCGGTAGATCCAGCCAAATTGCAGGAGATCGAGGCCGAAGGTTCCCGACAGCACGCCCGCCAATGCCGAGCGAAGGTCGATGTAGGATTGCGACGCGTAGGGATTGATGACGCCGCTATCGGCGTATTCCTGCGCCGTCTTCATCCAGTGAACGTCAGCGCCGAGGTCCGAGTAAGGGAAATGGGAAAACGCGCCGAACGTCCACCACCACGTCGCGAGCGCGATCGGTAGAGACAACAGACACCACAGCACGATCTGTCCGGCGTCGCCGGTGCGCGGGCGCCAGGCCGGCCAGGTCCATGCCAGTCCGAAGGCGGACAGCGCAATCATGATCGCCAGATGAAGCCGGATGTCGCCAACCAGAACAGAGCAGAGCCCGAGAATAATCCCCACGGCGGAGGCGCCGATCGCATATCCCAGTACGACGAACTGGATCTTCGTCAGCCGGCTCGTCCTGATCAACTCCAGCGGCACAATCGCCAGAATGGAGAGGCCGGTGCCGAGTTGAATCAGGAAGAATACGAACGTCAAGAGCAATGTATTCATCCACATCGCAACATCTCTAAAGTTCGTCCAGCTGAGCCAGGCAGACGCGTGAGACAGGCCGGCCTCGCCGCGGCGAATGGCCGCCGGTCATTTCGGGGCGCGGCATTGTGCCGGCTTTTCCGAAGGCGCGGCGCAGCTCCATTCATAGTTGATTCCACATACGGCTAAGCGTAAACATCCGTCGAATTGTGCAGGATTTTTAGCATGCGGGCGAGAATATCCGGGCGCAATCTTCGCTGTCCGCCGGCCAATCCGGCCTGATCGTTGCTTCCCGCCGAGTTTCGCCGCATGCCCGGTGAATTGCAGATTAGCGAAGCCGTCGCAAGGGGCTATCCGCCCGCCGTGCTCTACCTGCGCAACGACGAGATCGTTACGACGGAAGTCTGCGCATTCAACTACTTCTCGATCTTCTTGAAGGATAATCCGGAAGTGGATGCCCATGTCTGGTGCTTCGACGGGGCGGGCAAGCAGGCTGGATATTGCCACAGGGAACTCGGCATCAACGGGCAATTGCAGTTGCAGACATCGCAGCTGTGCCCACGCGTTTCGGGAACGGTGGCGATGGCGCTGGTACCGAAACACGAGACCAAGCTTCGTCCTGGACGAAAGGTGACCACCGGCTATTACGCACAATATTTCTCGCAGCACGGTGCGATAACGTTGTCGCACGAGCGCGAGCCCGTCGCGGCAGCGCCGTTTCCGACCTCCGCCTGGATGCAGTCCTATCTCACCCGCTTCCTGAAGGAATCCGGCGTGGTGCTCGTGAACTCCTGCATGGCGCCCGAAGGCGCGTCGGTGGGGACGGCCCGGCTCATGGCTCTGGACGGCACCGCTTTGGGCGAGCGTGCACTTCCGGAAATCGCGCCGATGGGTGCGGTCCGCATCAGCACGCTGGATCTGTTCCCAGAGGCAGGGAAATTGGTGGGTGCGAACGAGGGGTTTGCCCTGGAATTCAAGGGTACCAACATCGCCAGCCCGTTCAGCTATTATGAATTTGCCAACGGCAAGTTCAGCTTGCATCATTTTTAGAGGCCGCCTCCGTGACACGTTTCTCGTCCAGTCCTTGGAAGCCTCATGAGCCCAGGTTCATGTTCCCGACTTTTGCGGGGATCGAGTCGCGCATGGGGTTCTCGATTCCCGCTTGGTATCGTCCGGTCGACATCCGGTATCTCCGCAGTCTCATCGCCGGCAGCCTGCGCAAGAACTTTCGCGAGACGGTCAAGGACCTCGTTCCCGAGCTCGCCAGCCTGGTCGCCTCGGGCTTCAGCAAGAAGCTCAGATTCAAACTGCACATCCTGTCGCGCCAGGGCGACTACCGGGCGACCTACGAGTTCCCGGAGAACTATGCGCCGGGGGCCACCGTCGAGGTCGAGCTGTCGCGCCTTTTCGCGTCGCTCAAGCTGCCCCAAGACGACTATCTGGTCATCGCCGTCATGTCGCGCGGACGCATGGACGGATTTCGATCCTCGCCTGCCAGCTTTTCGATGACCTATATCGATCAGGACAACGTCGCGATCTACCGCACCGGCGCATTTGCCCGGCCGCTGAATGAAGGCAGGCTGAAGGCGCATGTCGGATTCACCGGGATCAATCCGAAGATCATTGCGTCCAGCGACATCGTTAGCAGCCTGATGCTGATCAATCACTCCTCTGACCCCGCTTATTCCCATGCAGCGCGTCCGACGACGAGGCTGATCCGGGAGGATGGCGAGGAACTCGAGGCGGACTTCGGCGAAATTCCGCCGCTCGGGGCACGCGAGATGTCGGTCGTGGATATGTTTGGCAGTCGTGTGTTCGACTTCCTCAGGCCGTTCGGCGGTCGCGGAAGCACGGTCACCACCTGCACCGGGGTCACGCTCGCGAGCCTGCATTTGCAGCGCACGAATGATAACCGGCGGACGCTGTTGGGCATCGAGCACTCGCGCCCCGCGCACATGAATCTCGCCGGTATTTTGCAACACTGATTTGGACAATCGATTGTCAGAGCGTGGGTTAATGCTATCATCGCTCGGCGGTCCCGGCCGATTGCTGAACTTCGACGAGCGTATGAAGACCCCATCCCTCGGCCTCGTGCTGGGGTTCTGGGTCATTTCGAACGTTCTGGTCGTCGCATGGTGGTGGGCCGACATATCCGACAGGTTTCTGCCTGGCGTGCTGCGATATGCCGGAATAGCCTTCTTCGTGGGCGCCGCGCTCGTTCCGCTCGTGCTCCTGTTCAAGGTCCGAAGGAGTTTCTTCAATCCGGTCGTGCTGGGGCTGCTCGTCAGTTGTTGTCTTGCGCTGTCCATCACCGCCCACGAAGCCAATCTGCTGCGCGAGCGGCTGCAATTCAGTCTCGATCACGAGCGCGAGTTTGCCCATATCGATGCGGTCGAAGGCGTCATGCGGCCGTTGATCGCCAGGATCACCGAGGCTTACGTCCAGATCCTTGGCGACGACCACACCCGGGGCGGCTCCACGTTCCACACCCACATCGTCGTCAACTACATGTTCGACTCGCTGTCGTTCCTTGCAGTCTTCGCGCTGGCGACGCTGCTGCTTTCGCCCACCTCGGCATGGCTGTGCCTGCTGACCTTTGCGTTCTACACGCAGATCGCAATCTATCCGGGGCGCATGGGCCCTGTCTTTATCGCGGGCGGATTGTTCTGGCAGCTCTTTCTGCTGGTATCGCGTCAGTATCCAGCCGCGATCATTTCCGGGCTGATCATCAGTTTCGGGCGCACCGACGTCGTGTTCGCTTCGGCGTTCGCGCTTCTGAGCCTCGCGGCCTTCGAGCGGCGATGGCCAACGCCGAAGGAATGGGGCTTGTTCGGCGTGCTGGTCGGCATTTCAGTAGCTGTGCCGAAGATGTTGATCTGGATGCACCCCGGAACGGATTTCAAGTCATTCCTGATCACGCATGGCGATTACTTCTCCAAGCTCGTCGTCAATCTTCTGACCATGAAGCTCGCCGTGGCCATCGCCAGTCCCGTCCTCGCAATCGTGATCGTGAGGACGTTTGCGTTGACACGGACGATCGCCGTCGTCGTTCCGGCCGCTCTCGTCCATGTGGGGATCGTGTTTGTGATTGCTGATTTTTCCGAGACGCGGCTGATTGTACCTGCGCTGGCGGCGCTTGGTTTCGTCGCGAGCGAAGCGCTTGGAAAGCTGTTGGAAACGGGCGAGGCTGAGCGGAACGAGACGGCTGCATAGGACGCCTCACTCCGGCTGCATCGCACCTATTGCCATTTCGTCGACAGATGCGGGATCGGGCCGACCATCACCGTCGTATCTGCCAGCGAGCGAAGCATTGCCTGCCTGTCGCAAGACGAGATGAGGCAATGGTAGTAGTAGCTCATGGCGAGGCGCGTGCTGCTCAGGATTGGCGGCTTGGGCACCAGCGCTATCGTTGCCTGCACCCCTCTTGGATCCATGTTGCGGAATGCACTGCCCTCGGTCTTCAGCGCGGCGTCGATGTCCTGGAGAATGGTCGGGCCTTCGTGTTGGCCGGTGAAGGCGAAGAGTGGCCGCGCATCCCAGGCCGCATGAAGGGCGCCCGTCATCTCGGTCATGCCATAATAGGTATGGTCCGTTGTTCCAAGAAAACCGTCGGCAAGATTGAAGACAGCCGCCGGGGGCTCTTGATAGGCGACTTGCAGCTCGTCGATCATCGCCTCCTGCCGCAGCCAGCGCGCCTGCTGAAGGAAATAGCCGCTCCATAGCGAGCACAGGTTCACTGCGAGGATCAGCGCGGCTGCGAGCCAGGCGGCCCTGTCGGTGTGAAAGATCGCGCGGGAGGCGCGACAGACTCCGATTGCGCCGAGGCCGAGTGGAATGCCGAACAAAACCAGATGCCGACACTCGTAAAAATGATCGGTCGGGCTGATCCCCGATACGAGATAGGGGGACGCGAAACCCGCGAAGGCGACGGCTGCTGCAAGGAACGGCCATATTATTGTGCGCGCGGAAGGGGGAGCCGCATTGTCACGGTCCTGTCTCGCGAGGACCGCCACAAGCGCCGCTGCAATGACGAGCGCGAGAAGAGCCGGCCACATCGCTTCCTTGGCAAAAATTCTGGCCTCGCCCGGAATACGCGCAAATCCGAGGCGCCAGAAGCTGGTCAGGCCCGCAATCATGTCTTCGAGGCGAGGCAGTCTGATGTGATAGTAGCCCGTGTATGGCCCAATCTTCGGGAAGAAGTAGTTGGTTGAGAACCAGTAGACGACCGGGATGGCAATGAAGTCGGCGACGCGACCGATTCTCGACCGTCGGAGCCAGGCCTTCCAGCCGTCTGCGTCGCCGCTGGCCCCGGAAATCAGCAGCAGGGCGACGCCGAGGCCAACATAGTAGGCGACGATCAGCGAGTTGAGCGAGAAGCTGCAGAAGATCGCCAGCAGGCTGGCGATGCGCAGCTCCAGGCGGGGTTTGTCAGAGCTCAGGACGATCGCGAGCAGGTTGAGACCCAGGCAGAGCAAGGCGAGGCTGAAGAGATAGGTGGCCGTCAGCTTGGTCGCCCAATTGTGGAATTCGGCGTAGCTCCAGACCAGGAACGTAAATACGGCCGCTTCGAAGGTGGAGAATATCCGCAGCCGGAGCGTGAAGCCGAGCAGGCTGATTGCGCCGACCGCGATACCCGCCAGCGCCAGCAATTTCATGACGCCGATCGGATGGCCCGACAGATTGGCCAACGTGCCGTAGAGCCAGAGAAACGGATGACCGGCGCCGTGGAGCAGGAAGTCCATTTGCACCGGGAAACCTGGCTTGATTTCGAAAAGCAGCCAGTCCTCGCCGTAAAGACCGTCATTGACGGTCAACGGCGCATGGACGACCAGGAGCGCGCATACTACGAGTATGGCGGCAACGCGAGAGGTGTCATGGCCGGCCGCGCCAAGCACATTCGATGAAGGCTTAGTGAATCGCTGATCGACCGACATCGAAAATCCGGACGCCGCCAAACATCTGCTCAGTCAAAAATTGATCCGTTCGCGCTCGACGACGATCGGCCGTCGCCGGACTTGGTTGAAGATCGCAACGATATATTCGCCGAGAACGCCGAGGAAGAAGAGCTGCACGCCGCCGAAGAAGAACAGGCCGATGACGATCGTGGGAATGCCCCGCGGGCCGATATCGAAGCCCGCGATTTTGAGCAGGAACACGATGAACGCATAGGCAAAGCTCAGCGATGAGATGATTAGCCCGAAGAAGAACGCGGTCCGCAGCGGTACGGTCGAGAAGCTGATGGCGCCCAGCAACCCCTGGTCGATCAGGCTCGACAACCGGTTGCGCGATATGCCGTGCTTTCGCGCGAGCCAGGTGTAGGGCACGCCGATGGAGCGGAAGCCGCATTCGAACGGCATCATCCGCATGAACGGCTGGACGTCCTCGAATTGCTTCATGGCGTCGAGCACCTTGCGGTCGACCAGCTGGTAGTCACCGACATCGGCGGGATAGTCGACATAGGACATGCGGCTGATCATCTTGTAGTACAGATGCCGCGCCGTGCGGTTCAGGAAAGGTTCCTCCCGCCGCGCCCGGATGCCGAACACGATCTCGTAGCCTTGCTCCCAATGCTTGACGAAGGTCGGGATCAGGGCCGGCGGGTCCTGCAGATCGGCCGGCATGAACAGCACTGTGGCGTCGCCGGTCGAGGCGAGCACGCCGTTATAGGTATTCCTCAGCACGCCGAAATTCCGGGCGTTCACGATGACCTTGACCGACGGGTCCTGGGCCGCGAGCTCCTTCAGGATCTCCGCAGTCCGGTCAGTCGAGGCGTTGTCGCAGAAGATGTGTTCGCGCTCATAGCCCGGCAGCTCCCGATCGAAGATGTCCTTGACCGCTGCGTAGCACTCACGGATCCCCGCCTCCTCGTTGTAGCAGGGGGTCACAAGGCTGATCTTCTTCGGCATCAATCCTCCAGGACGTCCATCGAGGGAGATCAGTCACCCGCGGGTCGGAATCAGGCGGATGGCAGCCGCCCGGGGGCGGTTGGCGCACCGGTGGTGGGGTTGCCATCTTTCAATCGTTTCTTTAGCAGGTAAGCCGACAACTTCAACCGCTCCCGAAGCGGGGTAACAGATGTCCGATCTTGTTGACAAGACTGGGCTAATCGTTCTGATGTGATGTTTTCTGCTGGACGGGTGTGAGCATGAAGGCCGTGATTTTGGCGGGTGGGTTCGGCACTCGCATCACCGAAGAGAGCCACGTCAAGCCGAAACCCATGATCGAGATCGGTGGCAAGCCGATCCTGTGGCACATCATGAAGATCTTCTCGTCGCATGGCATTGACGAGTTCATCATCTGCTGCGGCTACAAATCCTATGTCATCAAGGAATACTTCGCGAACTACTTCCTGCACATGGCCGACGTGACCTTCGATCTTGCCAACAATACGATGGAAGTGCACCACAAGTTCGCCGAGCACTGGAAGGTGACGCTGGTCGACACCGGCCTCAACACCATGACCGGCGGCCGGCTCAAGCGCGTCAAGGATTACGTCGGCAATGAGACCTTTTGCATGACCTATGGCGACGGCCTTGCGGACGTCGATATCGGGGCGCTTCAGGCTTTTCATCACGCCCATGGGCGTCATGCTACGGTCACCGCCATCCAGCCGCCGGCCCGTTTCGGCGCGCTCGACATCGACGACGATGTCGTCCAGCATTTCGAGGAGAAGCCGCGCGGCGACGGCCGCTGGATCAACGGCGGCTTCTTCGTGCTGGAGCCCGCGATCTTCGACTATCTCGGCGACGACGCCACGATCTGGGAGCAGGAGCCGCTCAAGCGCTTGTCGCAGGACGGCCAGCTGGCGGCCTACCGTCACGCCGGCTTCTGGGAGGCGATGGACACGCTGCGCGACAAGCTGCATCTGGAGCAGCTCTGGGACAGCGGGCGGGCGCCCTGGAAGCGTTGGACATGAACGCCAGTTTCTGGACAGGAAAGCGCGTTCTTGTCACCGGCCACACCGGCTTCAAGGGCGGCTGGTTGGTCGCCTGGCTCCGCCATCTCGGCGCCGAGGTCGCGGGCCTTGCGCTGCCGCCAGCGACCACCCCCAGTTTGTTCGATCTGGCGCAGACCGGGCAGGACATGGTGTCGGTCTTCGCCGACATCCGCGATCCCGCTGCCGTCAAGACGGCGTTCGACCGGTTCCAGCCCGAGATCGTGTTTCACATGGCGGCGCAGGCCATCGTGCGCGCGTCCTATGAGGACCCTGTCGGTACCTACGCGACCAACGTGATGGGCACCGTGCATGTGTTCGAGGCGGTGCGGACGTCGGGCGTGCGCGTGCTGGTCAACATCACCAGCGACAAATGCTATGACAACAAGGAATGGGACTGGGGCTACCGCGAGATCGATCCGCTTGGCGGCAAGGATCCCTATTCCAATAGCAAGGCCTGCGCGGAACTCGTCACCTCGGCGTACAGGTCGTCGTTTTTCAGGGGAGCCAGCCGAATCGGGCTCGCCAGCGCCCGAGCCGGGAATGTGATCGGCGGCGGCGACTGGGCACAGGACCGCCTGGTCCCCGACGTGATCGCGGCCATTCGCAACCGCCAGCCGGTGCCGGTCCGGAATCCCGAGGCGGTGCGGCCATGGCAGCATGTGCTCGAGCCGTTGTCGGGCTATATTCTCCTTGCCGAGCATCTGTGGCGGGACCCGGCCGCCTTCTCCAGCGAATGGAATTTCGGTCCCGATGCCGACAGTGTGCGCACCGTGCGCTGGCTGGTCGACCGCTTGGCTGTGCTGTGGGGTGTTCCGCCGCAGCAGATGCCGCAGCCGGGGCAGCATCCGCACGAGGCGCGGCTGTTGTCGCTGGACAGCTCCAAGGCGCGGACCCGGCTCGGCTGGGCGCCGCGCTGGGATCTCGATCGTGCCGCATGCGCCGTCGTGGAATGGTACAAGGCGTTCGAGCAGGGCGCCGCGGTCAGGCCGGTGATGGTTGACCAGATCGACGCTTTCATGAACACAAAACGCGACTAGCTCAATTTCTCCGGCCCCAGCGGGCCGCAAACCGGATCCAATATGATGGCGACCACGTCGACGAGACCGCTCACCGAGATCAAGGGCTGCGAAGTCTGCGGCAACGACAAGCTCGTGCCGGTGCTCGACCTCGGCCTGCACCCGTTGTGCGACGATCTGGTGACGGTCGGCGATTCGCGCCAATGCCGCGAATATCCGATTCTGATCGATTTCTGTCCGACCTGCGCCACTGGCCACCAGCGCTTCCAGGTTCCGAAAGAAGATCTCTTCCCGAGGGATTATCACTATCGCTCGCGCTTCACCGCCGACGTGCTGTCGGGGATGAAGAGTCTCGTCGCCACATGCGCCGAGCGGATGGGGTCACTGACCGGCAAGGTCGTGCTCGACATCGGCTGCAACGACGGCAGCCTGCTCGATTTCTTTCGCGAGGCCGGCGCAAAGACGGCGGGTATCGAGCCGACAGGCGCGGCGCAGGACGCTGCCGCCAAGGGCCATTTCGTGGTGCAGAACTATCTCAGCACCGAAACTGCGGCTGAGATCCGTCGCGGCGTGGGTACGCCCGACATCATCACCTTCACCAACGTGTTCGCGCACATCGAGGACCTCAAGGGTGTGCTGGCGGCGCTGAAGGCACTGCTCGGGCACGACACGGTGATCGTGATCGAGAACCACTATCTCGGCGCGGTGCTGGACCGGCACCAGTTCGACACCTTCTATCACGAGCATCCTCGCACCTATTCGTACAAATCGTTCAGCTTCATCGCCAGGTCGCTCGGCCTCGACATCGCCAATGTCGAGTTTCCCGCGCGCTATGGTGGCAACATCCGGGTCATCCTGGGTGGGGCGGCATCGAAGGCGGGTGATGCCGTCGCGGCTGACGTTGTCGCGCGCGAAAACAATTTCCAGACCGAGTTTGCCCAGCTGGCGCGCGACGTCGATCTCTGGAAGGCGCGCAAAGGCGAAGAGCTGAAGACGATAATCGCGGCCCACGGCCCCATTCGCGCCAAGGCGTTTCCGGGACGCGCTGCCATCTTGGTCAAGCTGCTCGGTCTGACTGAAAAGGAAATCGTCGCGGTCCACGAAAAGCCGGGCTCGATCAAGATCGGACATTACGTGCCGGGCACCCGCATTCCGATCGTGTCCGACGACGAGTTGTTCGCGCGTGGCGACCAGGGCAAGCCGCTGCTCAATCTCGCCTGGCACATTTCGCCCGAGATCCGCCAGTACCTTTCCGATAACGGATACAAGGGCCCGGTGATCGACGTGCTTGGCGCCGGCGATTTCCATGCCTGAAGCACCCGTCTTCACGATCCTCGGATCGGGCTTCGGGATGTATGGATATCTGCCCGCGCTGATTGAGTGCGGGATGAAAGTGGCGCTGCCGGAGCGCTATCGTGCGGTGGTCGGTGGACGTAGCGAACTCGTCGAATATGTGCCCGAGGTGATCTGGTGCGCCGACCGGGACGATGCACTGGCGCGGTCGAACGGCGCTGTGGTTGCGCTTCGTCCGGCCGATCAAGCCGACTGGATGGCGCGGCTGGCCGAGATGCCCGAGATTCGCCAGCTGATCCTGGAGAAGCCGGTCGCGCCCACGCCGGAGGTTGCGATGCAGCTCCTGGAGGCTTTCGAGCGCACCGGCAAGCGCTATCGCGTCGGCTACACCTTTCGCTTCATGCCGTGGGCGGAACGGCTCCGCGCGGTGCTCGGTAAGGGCGCCGACGCCCTGTCGCTGGACTGGAGCTTCATGGCGCATCACTACCGCGCCAATCTCGCTAACTGGAAGAGATTCGACGCCAGCGGCGGCGGCGCACTCCGCTTCTACGGCATTCACCTCGTTGCGCTGCTTGCGGAGCTTGGCTACGACGATGTGTCGTCGTCGGTCATCTGTGGTCCGTCGGATGCGGAGGCGGCGTCATGGGAGGCGGTGTTCACCGCAGAAGCGCTGCCGCCGTTTGCGCTGCGCGTCGACAGCCACGCGGCGCAGACCTGCTTCAGGATAACGGCGGCCCAGCGCCGCGAGAGCGATCCCGTCATCGCCGATCAGCTCGATCCCTTTTCATCGGTGTCGCAGGCCTCGGTGAACGTCCGCGATTCCCGGGTCGACGTCCTGGCGCAGCTTTGCCGCTCGCTCGATGACGCCGACGCAGGCCATGCGCAACGTCAGCGTGACATCATCGCGCTCTGGGCACGGATCGAAGCCACGTCCCGCCGGAGCTCGGCCTCATCGTCATGAGTAGTGCCGGCGCCGTGACGCGTCACCAAACGCTTCTACCACCATCCATCACCAGGTTCTGGCCCGTCATGTAGCTCGATGCATCGGAGCACAGGAACTGGACTGCGGCGCGATATTCGTCGACCTCGGCCATGCGCCCCATCGGGATCAGGCGCGTCAGCCGTTCGACGAAGGCGGGATCCTGGTTGTTGAAGACGCCGCCCGGCGAGATCGCGTTGACGCGCACGCCGTGGTCGGCCCAGTAGGTCGCCAGATATTTCGTCAGCCCGATCAGTCCGTGCTTGATCACCGAGTAGGTCACGGGCTTGACCGGCTGTTCCTCTTCGCGTGTCACATGCGGCTGCCGGTAGAGCCGCTGGTCCGGCGCGATCACGCCGAGATCGGACGCGATGTTGAGGACCACGCCGCGGCCGCGCCTGGCCATCTGGCCGCCGAACTCCTGCGCGCACAGCATCGCGCCGGTCAGGCCGACGGCGATCTCGGTCTGCCATTGCGGCACCGGGAACGCTTCGAAGCGCGAGGAGTGCATGACGCCGGGGGTCGAGGTCACCTTTGGATCGATGGCGGCGTTGTTGACGAGGATATCGATGCTGATGCCGCGGCCCGCGAGCTGCTCGTTCGCGGCGCGCACCGATTCCTGCGAGGTAACGTCGATCGCGAGTGCGACCAGATCGGCGGAGGGCGCGTTCTGCCTCAGCGCGGCGACAGCCGCTTCGGCCTGCGCAAGGCTGACGTCGGTGACGACGACGCGCGCGCCTGCCTCGGAAAGCGCTGCGACATGCTGACGCCCGAGCAGGCCGCCGGCGCCGGTCACGAGCGCGGTGCGTCCAGTCAGGTCGTAGCGGGAGGACGGGCTTGCCATCGGAAGGCTCCTGTTCAGCTGCGCAACTGGCCGCCGTCGGCAACCATGACGCAGCCGGTGATGAATGCCGCACGGGGCGAGGCGAGGAACGCGACGAGGTCGGCGACCTCTTCCGGCTTGCCCAGCCGGCGCAGCGCCACCTCGCGCACAAGCATCTCCTCGACCGCAGTCGGGTTCTCGGCGAGCTTGCGTGCCCAGGTGCCATCGGTGGCCAGAATATTGCCCGGCGCGACCGCGTTGATGCGGATACCCTCGAGCGCCAGCGGCCGCGCCAGTCCGCGCACGGTCGCGTTCAGGGCCGCCTTCGCGGCGTAGTAAGTGACGGGCGCGCCGAGCGCTGCCATGCCTGCGATCGAGGAGATGCAGATGATGGAGCGGTCGCCGCTGCCGCGCGCCATCAGCGGGCGGGCAGACCCGATCATGTTGGTCGTGGCGAGGAAGTTCAGGTCCATCATCCGAGACCATTCTGCCGCAGTTTCCTGGCCCGGCGGCACGGACGCCCCGCTGCCGACATTGCAGACGAGGATGTCGAGCCGGCCCCACTGCTTTTCGACGTCAGACGCCAGTGCCGCTGCGGCGGCCGGATCGGTGACGTCGGCCATGTGAACCGAGCTGAGTGCGCCGACCGCCGCGCGCGCTGCGTTCAGAGCATCGGCGCCGCGTGCCGCGAGCGCGACCTTGGCACCCTCCGCGGCGAGCGTGGTGGCAATGGCAAGGCCAATGCCACGGCTCGCGCCGGTGATGAGGGCGACACGATCGTCAAGCTCGAGCTTCATCGCGCCGCGTCCTCGATCCAGCTGACCGTCATGTCACGATACTTTGCCAGCGCGCCCGCGTGGTCACCGTCCGTGGCGCGCGCGGTTTGCAGGATGTATTGTCCCTTGTAGCCGGATCGCTCGATCAGCCGGATCGTCTTGGCGAGATCTGCGTTGCCGGTGCCGAGCGGCACCGTGGTGCCGCCGAGAATGCGGTCCTTGATGTGCACGTTGAGGATCCGTGGCGCATAGGCCTCGATCTCCTCGGTGCTGTCGTAGCCGAGCGAGGCGCTGTTGCCGCTGTCGTAATTGATGCCGAACACATCGGCCGGAAAGGCTTCCATGAACCGGGCAAGACCATGCGGCGGCAGGTCGGATTCGAAGACGATCTTGACGTTCCGCCTTGCCAATTGCTCGCGGCGCGCGATCAGCACCCGCTTCAATGTATCGCTTTCGCTCTCGCGCTCGATCTTGCCGTTGTCGACAAGCGGGATTACGACGAATTCGATGCCGATCCGGCTGCAGGCGGCAATCATGAGATCGAGGTCGGCGACGAGCGCGTCATGTGCGGCGGCGTCGACCTTCCAGAACGGCGCCTGCATGAAGCAATCGCCGGTCAGGCTTGGAATGCGCAGGCCATTCTCGCGCGCCAGTGTCGCGATCTCGTTCTGGCCGGCTTCGGTCGTGAGCGGATTTTCCCGTAGCCGCTCCTGGTCGATGGTCCATTCCATCCGCGTCAGGCCGAGCGCTTTCGCGCGCGGAAACTCGTCGCGCCACTCGGTCCAGGGGAACGCCTGGATCTTGCCGTCGACCAGGGCCGACAGGCGTCCCTGCATGAAGCCGATGCGTTGCAGTATTGCAGTCACGATTTGCTATCCGAGCTGATGGCGAGGCCCTTGGCGGTCCAGCCGCCGTCCACAAAGAGTTCCTGGCCGGTCACATAGGCCGACGCTTCCGACGCCAGGAAGACGGCGGCTCCCACCATGTCGGCAGGCTGGCCCCAGCGGCCGAGCATGGTGTGGCGGCGCCGGTCCTCATGCATCGCGGGATCGGCAAAACTCTTTGCGGTCATCTCGGTCGCGACATAGCCGGGCGCCAGCGCGTTAACGCGGATGCCGTCGGGCCCATAGTCGGCGGCAAGCGCCCGCGTCAGTCCGGCGAGTCCCGCTTTCGCCGCGACGTAGCCGGGATTGCCGGGAAAGCCGCGGATCGAGTTGATGCTCGTGACGTTGATGATCGCAGCCGAGCCCGCGTTCTTCAGAAGCGGGTAGGCGGCAAGAATGGTGGCGTAGACGCCGGTGAGGTCGGTCGCGACCGTGGCGCGGAAGCGCGCCAGCTCGCTTTCAGCGCTCTGGACCGGAAGGCTGATGCCGGCTGCGTTCACCAGAGCGTCGACGCGTCCGCCTTGCGCGGCGATGGCGCCGAAAGCACGCTCGATCGCCGCATCCTCCGAGAGATCGCAGGCAATGGCCGTCACGCCCTGCGGCGCGGTGCCGGAACGGCTGAGACCGAACACCGTGGCGCCGGCCTCCTTCAGGCCGGCCGCAATTGCAGCACCGATACCGCGCGACGCGCCGGTCACGACGGCGATTTTTCCTGCGAGAGAGAAGGCGTTGAGGTCAGGCATAACCGTAACTGCGCATGATGGCGGCACAGAGCTTGACGTCTTCCGGGCGGTCGATCTGGAACATCTTGTGACGCTCCATCACGTGAAAGCCGATCTTGCCGCCGAGACGATTGTTCTGTTCGCGCAGGAGTGAAGGGATCAGGACGTAGAACGAGCCGTTCTCCAGATAGCGTTTCTCGATCTGCTGCCGCATGCGGCGATTGCGATAGTCGTAGTTGATCGGCTCCGGCCCGCTCGCGCCGATGCGCCAGTTGAAATAGTCCTCGACCTCGCAGACCGAGAGCAGGCTGTCGAGATGCTCGCGATCGAAGATGTCGAGCGCCTGTTCGAGATCGCCGGGCTCGCGGATCGGCGAGGTCGCCTGGAGCGCGACGATGCGCTCGAACCGTCCCATCCGCTCGTCGATGGCGTCGAGCGCGTGCAGCCAGGCGGATTCGGAGGAGGCGAGGTCACCGGAAATGTCGTCGGGGCGCCGCACGCCCACCGCGCCGGCGGCTTCGGCCGCGGCGAGGATCTGGTCGCTGTCGGAGGACACGGCCACCACATCGACGCCACGCGCTGCGCGCGCCTGTTCGACCGTCCACGCGATCAGCGGCTTGCCGCAGAGATCGAGCAGGTTCTTTTGCGGAATTCCCTTCGAGCCGCCACGTGCGGCGATTACGGCGAGCGTCTTGCGCGGCATTAGATGTGCCCCTCGAGACGTTCGAGCGCGGTCCAGAAGCCTTCGCCCATGTTCTTGTGGCCCTGCCATATCTCCGGAATGAAGGATGCGGTCGGCGCATGCTTGCGCAGCACCTTCCCGATCTCGTCGAAATCGATCTCGCCTTCGCCGACCTGGAGGCCTTCGCCATCGAGCCCCTTGGCGTCGCCGAAATGCAGATGCGCAGTGTGCGGTCCGAGCTGGGCGAGGCCTTGCGCGAAATCGAAGCCGAAATGGTTGGCAGCCAGTTTTGTGTGAGAGATGTCGACGCACATGCGCAGATCATGCTTGGCGCAGAACGCGGCCGACTCTTCTGGGAAGATGAAGATGTTCTGGTGGCGCTGCCCGCCAAAGTGCCAGGGGAACGGCGCCATGGTCTGCGGCGTCAGCTCGACGCCGTCCATGTCGAGCTCCTTCAGGCTCTGCGCGAAGATGCGATAGCGTTCGGCCTTCTCGTCCGCCGGCAACGGCTCGTCCATGGTGAAGCCGCCGATATTGGCGACGATCGGCGGGCGCTTCGTCTTGGGGAAGAACTTCTTCAGGCCGCGGGTGATGTCGATCACCGCCTGGGTCTGCTCCAGCGAGTAGCGCCGCAGCGCCTCGTCGGGCGTGGCGAGATCCATCAGCTTGGAGCCGGCAAACAACTCCGGCGCGTGCACGACGAAGCCGAGATCGTAGGTGCCGGACAGATAAGCCGCCGGGTCGCGCTCCATGTCGCTGTAGCTGAGATGGAACTCGATGATGTCGGGCTCGCAGATTTCGAGAAAGCGTGCGGTGTCGTGATAGCGCACCGGGACGCCCCAGGGCCGGTCGAAGCGGTAGCGCCGAGCTTTGGCGGCGCCCTCGTCGAGGTCGCTCTGGAAGAAGTAATCGTCCGCCGCCATCCTGCGCTTGAGAGTCTTGCCGATCAGCGCCGGCATCTTCAGGGGCGACAGGCCCTGGCCCGGGCTCTTCACGGCGATGTCGTCGTCGGAGATGACAGTGCCGGCTTCGATGTCGCGCGCGGCGACGAGGCTTTTCGCGAGATTCTCGCGGTTGATCAGCTCGCCCTGGCTAAGTGCGCGCTCGGCGAGCTTCTCGCCGCGCGCCGCTTCGACCTCGCGGATGCCCGAGACGAGCGCCTTGAACTCTTCCGGCTCCAGGCTCGCAGCATGGTCGGGGCCTTCCATCTCGCGGTCGAGCGTGATGTGTCGCTCGATGACGACGGCGCCGAGCGCTACGGCGGCCGTGGACACCGCGGTGCCGCGCTCATGGCCGGAATAGCCGACCAGCGGGTGGATCTCCCGCAGCGTCTCCATGAAGCGCAGATGGATATTGTGAAGCGCGGCGGGATAGGTGCTCTGGCAGTGCAGGATCACATAGCTCGAATTGCGCTCGTCGAGGAATTTGGCCGCGGTTCTGATCTCGGCGGTCGTGCTCATGCCGGTCGAGACGATCAGCGTCTTGCCGGTCGCGGCGAGTTTTGCGAGCAGGGGAAGGTTGGTGAGGTCGGCGGAGGCGACTTTGTAGGCGGCAACGCCGAAGCCTTCGAGCACCGCGACGCTCTTCGCGTCCCAGGGCGTGCAGAGATATTGAATGCCCTTCGAGGCACAATAGTCGGCGATCTTCTTCTGCTGCTCCGTCGTGAGCTCGAAGCGGCGCAGCAGGTCGAGCGTATACTCGACAGCGAGGTCGTCGTCCTTTCCGGAGAGCGAGGAAGCGCGGTAGACCTCGTCGAGCTTGCGCATCTGGAATTTGGCACAATCCGCGCCGGCCGCGACCGCCGCATCGACCAGCGCGATGGCGCGATCGAAATCGCCATTGTGGTTGTTGCCGATCTCGGCGATGACGTAGCAGGGCTGGCCGTCTCCCAGAAGGCGGTTGCCGATGCGGACTGACGCTGGTTGTTTGGGGGATATCATCAACACTCTCGTCTCAAATGCGTCAGCCGGCGCGCGCGGGGAAGCGCGATTTCCACGTCCGCAATCCATTCTCCTCGAACATGATGCGCGCGCAGCTATGTCCTCGCTGCTCCAGCGCAGAGATCAGCGGGTAGCGCTCGAACGGACGCACGAAGAACATGAAATAGCCGCCGCCGCCGGCGCCGAGCAGCTTGCCGCCGACCGCGCCGTGCGATTTGGCGAAATCGTAGATGGCGTCGAGATCGTCGGAGGAAATTTTGGAGCTTAGTTTGCGCTTGGCGTGCCAGGCTTCGTCGATGAGACGTCCGCATTCCAGCAGCCGGCCGCGCAGGAGATGCCTGCGGATCTCGCGCGTCACTTCCTTCTGCTTGGCAGCGGCGGCCACTGCGTCGGTCGTCTCATGCTGCGCCTTCTGATCGCGATGGATCGCGCCGGAATCATGACCCGAACCGGTGTAGCAGAGCACCAGGCTCTCCTCGAGCTCGGCGATGATGTTGGCGTCGAGGCGCAGCGGCACGATGGTGTTCTGGTCGGAGGAGAACTCCATGTGATTGAAGCCGCCGAACACGGTGGCGTATTGGTCCTGCCAGCCGCCGGGAATGTTCAGCATCAGCCGTTCAGCCTGGAATGCCATCTCGGCGATCTCGTGGCGATCCCACTGGTCTGAACGGAATTCGTTGAAGCAGCCGATGATGGCCGATGAGACGACCGCCGAGCCGCCGAGGCCGGAGCCGACCGGAAAGTCGGCGGAGACCTCGAGCTCGAAGCCGTAGGTCGGCTTGATCAGGCGCACCACCGACTTGATCAGCGCGAGATCGCCGCCGGTGCCGAGTCCGGCGAGATTGTCGGCCTCGATCGTGCAGCGGAAATCGTGCGAATAGATCCGGATTCGGGCATCGCTCCGGCGCCGTAACGTAGCATGAGCATACATCTTGATCGTCGCGTTGATCACCGCGCCGCCGTCATTCGCCACGAAGTAATGTGTCAGGTCGGTGCCGCCGCCCGAGAAGCTAATCCGCACCGGCGAGCGGGCGCGCGCGAACACCTCGCTCTCTTCCGACAGGTTGAACAGCTCGCGGCTGAACACGTCGACCAGCCGGCCGTCGCCATCGAGGATCGGTACGACGTGAACGCGCTGGTCGAGCAGCTTGAGGATCTGCTCTCGCGGTCCGCCGGCATGCGCCCAGACGAAGCTGCGGTTGACGCAGGCTGCGACCTGGTCGTGGATGGTGATGCCCGTCAGCATCCGGCGGCGGATATCGCCATCGGTCACAGCGCCGACGATTCGCCCGCTGGTATCCTGCGCAAAGAGGATGCCGAGCTTGTTGGCGTTGAGGCGCCGGAAGGCTTCCTCAATCGTCTCAGTCTCGGCGATGGTGACGAGGGTTCGCTCAAGCACGTTTTTGGTCCAGGGAAGGCCGAATTCTCCCGGCCACAGAAGGCGCATGCCCGGTTCGCTGACCGTCCGGTAATACGGGAGGCGTTGGGGCGATGCAAGGTTCCGGTGGCGCCGATTTAGGCGTCGGCCCGGGGGTGTCGCGTCCGGGCGGAAAAGCGGGCTGGCCGGGATGCCGGTTTGGCGGCGAAACAGCGGGTGAAGCGCGATTTACATTGCTTTCAGTTCCTATAGAAGGCCTCCCCGGAGGTATGCACGAATGTATGTGATTGGGATCAGCTCCGGTATCAAGCACGGTCATCATGACGGCGCAGCCGTCCTGCTTCGAGACGGTGAGTTGATCGCTGCGGCCGAGGAGGAGCGTTTCACGCTGGCCAAGCACGCGCGCGGCGAACTTCCACGCGGCGCGATCGGTTTCTGCCTGAAGCAGGCCGGCATCACCATGCGCGACGTTGATTGGATCTGCTCGCCGCTGAAGACCTACACGAATTACACGCAACGCCTCACCGAGTATTTCAAGTACCAGTTCGGGCACAGCCCGAAGATCGAGCTCTACGACCATCATCTTTGTCACGCCGCGAGCTCGTTTTACGGATCCGGCTTCTCGGAGGCGACGGTTGCCTGCTTCGACTTCTCGGGCGATTCCAGCTCCGGCTTCGTCGCGCATGCGCGCGGCAACGACTTCCGCGTGCTGACGCGGTTTGGCCGCCACAACAGTCTCGGGCTGTATTACGGGATGCTGACGCAGTATCTTGGCTATCAGATGACCAACGACGAATACAAGGTCATGGGCCTGTCGTCCTATGGCAGTCCCGATTATCTCGATAAGTTCGCCAAGCTGCTGCGTCCCAACGGCATCAGCTACGAGCTCGATCCCGAGCTCGACAAGCGCCGGCGCGACGCGGACATCTACACCAGCGATTTCTCGACGCGGCAGGAACGCATCTTCACCGAGAAGATGGAGGAGATTTTGGGGCCGCGCCGGCTGCGCGGCGAGCCGCTCGACCAGCGCCTGACCAACATCGCCGCAAGCGGCCAGAAGCAACTCGAGATCGTCACCACCGAGGTGATCCGGTCCGCGATCCGGGAGACCGGCTGCGGCGATGTCTGCATCGCCGGCGGCGTCGGGCTGAACTGCAAGATGAACATGGAGATCGCAGCCGAGCCGTCCGTGAAGCGTCTCTACGTTCCGCCGGTGCCGCACGATGCCGGTGTGGCGCTGGGCGCCGCGATGATGAAATGCGCGGAGGCGGGCCATGCGATCGCGCCGCTGACGCACGCCTATTGGGGTCCGGAATATTCCAACGACACGATCCGGGAGACACTGGACAAGATCGGCGCGCGGTTCGAGCTGCTAGATGATCCCGTGTCGCGCTGCGTCACTGATCTCGCGGAGCAGAAGACCGTGGGCTGGTTCCAGGGGCGGATGGAGTATGGTCCGCGCGCGCTCGGCAACCGCTCGATCCTGGCCGATCCAAGCCACGCCAGCATGAAGGATCGCATCAACCTCACGATCAAATATCGTGAGGAGTTCCGCCCGTTTTGCCCGTCGGTGCTGTACGAGCGCCAGGCCGAGTATTTCGAGGACACGTTCGACGCGCCCTTCATGGTGGTGACGTTCCCGGTCAACCAGAAAGTCGCCGAGACGATGCCTGCGGTGGTCCATGTCGACAACACCGCGCGCATCCAGAGCGTCCACGCGGACAGCAATCCGCTATATAGCCGCCTGATCGGCGAGTTCGCGGAAGCGACCTCGTTGCCGGTTCTGATCAATACCAGCCTGAACATCAATGAGCAGCCGACGGTGAATGCGCCGCTGGAGGCACTGCATACGTACTTCTGCTCGGGTCTGGACGTGTTGTATCTCGGCAACTATCGGCTGTCGAAAGCGGGCGGCTAACAAGGGCTGACCTAGGCAGACAATGTCCATCTGGCCTCGCTGCGGTTTTGCTGTCACGATCGTCTTTGACAATTTCCTTGGTGCGCGGTGCGACCGGCCTTGACCGCAGTTTCAATCCGCCATTCACTTCCCGTTGGGCTCGCGAGGCAATGCGATATCTTATCTCGATCCGGAGCTTTCGTGCATGAATGACCAGACAATGCCATTCGTCGGGGCGAGCCTTCGTGGCCGACAAAATCGCGGGTGGTGGGTCATTTCCTGCATATGTCCTGTCCTGTTTCTGCTGTTCTTTTTTGCCCTCACTGCCTTCTCGGATCCTCAACACGACGATTTCTGTTTCTCCTATCAATACGCGGAACAAGGATTCATCGGAGCGACCGACGCGTTCTACGGAGGATTGGGCGGCCGTATCGTGCCGTACCTCTTGATCGAGCTGCCCGCTGCGATCGCCCAGGCGACGGGTCTCGACCTACTAACAGCATACGCCCTCACCATGGCAGCCGGTTTTGTGGCATTCGTCATGGGGTCTGCTCTAGCGATCGTTCGCGCCTGGCCGGCTCTTCGCGGGGTTCCTTTGATCTTCGTCATCGTAACGTTCTGCGCAGCCGTCATCGGCACCTCGACGAGCGTCCGAGACCTTCTTTATTGGCTGCCGGGTGCCGCGTGCTACGTCCCAGCTGCCGTTGTTACGGTCGTCATCGTTGGGGAGTGTTTCCGCGCGTTGGACACCGGCGGCCGGTTTTCGGGGCTAGCAACATTCAACATGGCGGTTGGCGGCTTCATCTCTGCCACGTGCAATGAATTTACTGCGGTCTGGCTTGTCGCCCTTCTGGCGGGCTCCGTGCTGGCGCGTCGCGTGCTCGATCAGGATCTGCAAATCGGCCATCATGTGACGATCGCGGTCGTCGTTCTCATCGGGTGGATCGTGGTGATCAAAGCACCTGGCAATACTGTTCGCATGTCGCAGTTTCACAGCAGTGGAAACCTGTTTCATTCTCTGTTGGAGGCCTTCCGTTTCGCTCTGGTCGGCCTCGGCCAATTTCTTGGCGAGCCGACTGTCATCGGATGGCTCATCACGATCGCCGCGGTGACCTTGGCAGTTCCTGAATCGCAAAGGCCCGCTCACTCGCGTATGACTGGCTTGGCGCCTGCGCTCGCCATTTTCTCGCTTGGCTGTTGCTATTTCGAATACTTCGCGCATGAATTCTCGACCGGTATTCGCTTGGTTGAGCGAGCACAGAACCAAGCCCTCATTCTGCTTCTCTTCACCTCGGGGCTTGCGGTTTCGCTGCTGGTTCGCGCGTATCGGCAGAACATTTGTCAGCTGTTGCCGGATCGTGCGTTATTGTCATTCACTTCGAGCGCTCTGCCGCTCGTATTGGGCGGGCTGGCGCTAGCATGTCTTGCCGTGAGCAACACTTCCCGTGTCCTTTATTCGGAGGCAAAAAGCCTCTATCCGTACTGGCGAGAAACGGTTGCTCGACACAAGCTGCTGTTGACATCACCCAATCAGATCGTTGTGGTGCCGGAGCACAAGTGGAAGCCCTCTATCCTTCTCAGCGCGGACGTGATGGTGAACACGGAGTGTATCGCCAAGTATTTCGGTAAATCCGCAATTGAAGTACCGGCGCCCAGATCGTGAAATCACGGGAGTGGCCGTGATCTTTCGATTTCCCTTCGTAACACTACACCAGCCTCAACATAGTCGATTAGTTTGCCGGGCGATTTGGCGCCAGCCGGAACGTCACTTTCCGAGGCACCGATCGAGCGTCGGCGTTGCCGCGCGCAGAAAGGCTTCCGACCATCGCTCGGCACTCGCTGCGTTCAAATGACTTTCATCCAACGTCGCGAGAGCATCGAGATGAGGCACGATCACGGGCAATTGGAACCGTTTCCCGATGCGGTCGGCGATCGGTTCGTCCGTCAGCACGCTGTTGGGGACAGCGGTGAGGATGATGCATTGGCGGCGAACCCTTAGTGTTCGCAGAAAGCTGTCTGCGGCCTTTTCAAACTCCCGCATCGCCGCTTCGTCAGGAGCCGGTGGACGCGTTGTCGGATCGATCGGAATGGCGTTGTTCAGTTCGGCAAACGTGCCTTGCCAGAGCCAGTCGCCAGTCTCGCGCCGGCGCCACAGCGTCTGGAGCTTTTGGCTACACGCGAAGGGGAAGATCTCGCAAATGGGTCTCGCGATGCGGGTAAAGGCACCTTTGAGCAGGTAGCCGTAGAGCGTTCTCCAGTACAGCGAGTTTCGCTTTGAGATGAACATAGCGGCGGGTGTCGACAGCAATTGCTCGCTGAAGAAAGTGCCGTCCGCATTGATGACGATGACGTCGGGATTGAGGTCGTATTGATCGATCAATTGTTGGATGAACACCATGTTCTCGAAATAGGTGAAACCCGCGAGATAGTACGGCACGTTCTTCTTTTGGAAATAGTGCCGGGTGGTCTCGGTCGAGAAGCCGAATTGCAGGCGGCTGTTTCCGAGGAAGAGGATGCGGGCCGAGCGTAGTGCCTTGGTCGCCTCCGGCTCGAGATTCCAGTAGTAGGCGCCGTGCTCATAGTCGCCGTAGTCGGCGCCGTTGCAGTAGGTGAGGAACGCCGATGGGTCGTCGTTTGTCCGGCATTCCAGCGCCTTCGGCAGCCAGTAGACGAGCGGAAAAATCGCAGTGGACACGGCTGCCACCAGGGCAAAGACGATGATGAGAGCGAAATTGCGCATCACAGCGGTCAGAAGCGGAAATACAGAAATGCCGTCGGCTGCCCGCCGAGAATGGCGGCCAGGCTCGCGCCGAAGGCGACACCGCCGAGCGCCGCCCATCTGAGCGACGGATTCCAGATCTGCCTGATGTCGGGAACGAGATCTGCTTTCTTGGTGAAGATTTCGATGGTGTTGGGAAGCATGAGCGTGATCACCGCGAGCGCAGCAATCCAGGTCCAGCCAAGCATGTTTGTTGCCGTATCGCCGCCGTTGAAGCCGAGCATGGCTTTCCAGAGTTCGGTGGCGGAGGCGAGGGTCCTGGCGCGGAACGGCACCCAGGCTAGAATGACGAAGATCAGCGTCAGCGCCCATGAGAGGAGCGCGGGAATCCGCAATCCCGTCGAGCGCCAGGCGTGGTTGAGCAGCAGGCCAAGGCCGTGCAGCGCACCCCAGACGACGAAGGTCCAGGCGGCTCCGTGCCAGAGGCCGCCGAGCAGCATCGTGACGAACAGGTTGAGGTAGCGCCGAAGCGGGCCGTGCCGATTGCCGCCCAGCGATATGTAGAGGTAGTCGCGCAGGAATCGGGAAAGTGTCATGTGCCAGCGGCGCCAGAAGTCGATCAGCGAGCTGGCTTTGTAGGGGCTGTTGAAGTTGGCGGGAAACACAATGCCGAACATCAGCGCGAGCCCGATCGCCATGTCGGAGTAGCCCGAAAAATCGAAATAGAGCTGGAGCGTGTAGGCGAGCGCGCCCTGCCAAGCCTGGCCGAAGCCCTGCATCTGACTCTGATCGGTGGCGTCGAAGACCGCGCTTGCATAGGGTTCGATGCCGTCGGCGAGAACGACCTTCTTGAACAGGCCTGCCGCGAACCAACACAGGCCGGTCACGAGCGCGGATGTGTTGAGCATGTAAGTCTGCGACCGCGCGAATTGTGGCATCATCTCTTTGTGGTGCAGGATCGGGCCGGCGATCAGATGCGGGAAATACGACACGAACAGGCCGTAGTGGATCGGATTATATTCGTGAGCCTCGTCGCGGTAGCAGTCCACGAGAAACGCGATCTGCGTGAAGGTAAAGAAGGAGATGCCGATCGGCAATGTCACGTGCATCGCCGGCGCGCCCAGAGAGGTGAGGTTCTCGGCGATGAAATTGGCGTACTTGAAATACGCCAGCAGGCCGAGATCGACGGCGACGCCGAGCGCGAGGGTTGATCTCTTGCGGGCCGACATAATGGCGCGGCCGACGAGGTAGTTGAAGACGATCGAGACCGAGATCAGGGGGATCAGGAATTTCGGATCGTCCCAACCGTAAAACACCAGCGAGGCGACGAATAACCACGCCGACGCCAAGCTGCGCTGTCGCATTCTGCCGAGCGCGAAGAAGACCAGGAAGACGATGGGGAAAAAAAAGAACAGAAATTTCGTTGAGTTGAATAGCATCAGCCTTCGCCTGTTCCATGGCAAAGTAGGCGAAGCGCGCCGGAAGATCAACGTTTGCAGGAGGCGGGAAGCGCATCACGCTCGCACGAAAAGCGCCGGGCTGATCGCTCCCAATTAGCGCGGGAACGCCCATCTCCCGGCGAAAACGCCAATGATGAGAGATTTACATTGCCTCCATCTCCCATAGAAAGGCGCTCCCGAAGGCACGAATGTATGTGATCGGAATTAGCTCTGGCATCAAGCACGGGCATCATAACGGTGCGGCTGTCCTGCTTCGACCCGGTGAGTTGGTCGCTGCGGCCGAAAGGAACGCTTCACGCTGGCCAAGCATGCGCGCGGCGAGGTGGCCCGCGGCGCGATTGGACTCTGCCTGATGCAGGCCGGCATCACCATGCGCGACGTCAACTGGATCTGGTCGCCGCTGAAGGCCTAGACGAATTACACGCAGCGCCTTACCGAATACTTCAAGTACCAGTTCGGCCACAGCCCGAAGATCGAGCTCTATGACCGTCACCTCTGTCACGCCGCGAACTCGTTCTACGGATCCGGTTTTTCCGAGGCGACCGTCGCCTGTTCCGACTTCTCGGGCGCTTCCGGCTTCGGCTTCCTCGCACATGCGCGCGGCAACGACTTCCGCGTGCTGACGCGGTTTGGGCCGCCACAGCAGCCTCGGGCTCAATTACGGGCTGCCGCAGGAAATGGGATAGAAGCCGGTATTGAATTGATGAGTCGCAAACGTTCAACGCTGACTGCCTCGCTCTGAATTGCGAGGGCGCCAATGCTGCGCTGCTTCTGGGCCTCCTTTTCGCGGTCATGCTTGGTGAGCCGTTCGGGCCGGTCGAGCATTTGATCTGGCTAACAAGGCGCGCCGCGATTCCTCAGCTGCCACAAACGTATATGAACAGCCTGTTTTGTGTTCCAAGGGTCGAGGACTTTCTCAAGATGCTGCAAACGCCGTTCTTGATCCCTGCCCGCACCGCTACGTCCAGTTTGCATTTGTCGTCCTGTTGCTGAGGCTATCGCTGCGACCGATCCGACGGCTAGGGCTTGGCCTGGAGATGATAGACCCTGCTAGGTGGCGTACGCGGGGGCGGAGAAGGCGTATTGTCGCAGCCCCTTTGGTTCATGTCTGGTTCAGTACAGCCATGCGTCAATTGGTAGGCCGTTTGATGGGGACACGAATCCTGTTAGCTTATCTCAGTCATTTGGAGGAAATATCATGATCGAGCTTGCACTTGCAGGCCTAATTGCGTTCGCAGCACTTCCACCGACAGCAGTGGGGTCGGAGCCGGTGGTTCAGGAGATTCAATTCAGGGGCGGACCGGGCGGCCAATGTCCAGACGGCTTTGCGTTCAATTATTCGGACGGGCGCTGTTATCGTAATGGCAGGCAACCGCCAGGTGAGTATGCGCGGCCCCAATATCGGCGAGGCGGCTCTTGCCCCGACGGCTACGACTTCAATTATTCGGACGGCAATTGCTACCCGAACAGGGGGCACGCACCGGGCGCCTATGGCCGCCCTCAATACGGCGGCGAAAGCGGCCAATGCCCTGATGGCTTCGCCTACAACTATTCGAATGGCCGTTGCTATCGCAATGGCATGCAACCGCCGGGAATGTACGCACGCTAGCTAGCCGATTTCCTTGCCAAATCTCACATGCTCTTGTTTGAGGCGATGATCGAGACTCTCGTCTGAAGCTCTTGCGCTGGTCGCCGGCGCCGCCAGAGGAAATTCCTTGGCGTCCTCGTTGTCGCGGAATTCGTCCGCGGTGCCGTCGACCACGACTTGCGCAGCTTCAGAATGTGGCCGTGGCTGACCTCGCGGCTTCGCCGCTGCCAGAAATCAACAGCCAGAACGCCTCCCCGGCCCCGGGCGACATCAAATCGGAATGGTGGGCGAGATCAAATCGGAACACCCGGGCGAGATCCTCGAAATCGGCAGTC
Source organism: Bradyrhizobium sp. LTSP857 (assembly GCF_000938285.1). NCBI lineage: Bacteria > Pseudomonadati > Pseudomonadota > Alphaproteobacteria > Hyphomicrobiales > Nitrobacteraceae > Bradyrhizobium > Bradyrhizobium sp. LTSP857. The sequence goes on from NZ_JYMS01000010.1 coordinate 177,267, forward strand.
ACCGGGATGCGCCCTGTTATGTTGGATTTTGTGTCCTGTTATCGGCGCTAGTTTTACCTGTTTTTGCAGAGCTATTTGGAGTCCATCGTGGCTCGGCCGATTGGTGTAACGCGATGATTTTATGTAGAAATCGCTCGCTGATGTTTGCTGATTTACATTGGGCTCGACCTGTTACCAAATTATTTGCATTGTGCGATCGTAAGCGGCTCCTTTGCAGCCGTGCCTTGCTGAAACTCCAAGAAGCCAATGTACCCGGCCCGGGGACGACGAAACGGCACAATTGTCCGGTCGTTCGGCCGCAGCCTCCATCTCGGGTTCCAGCATTACCGCTCGTCCGCAATCACCTTGCCATCGTTCGGCAGCGCGCCGGGGCTGACCAGTTCGACATTCCCGCCGAGTTTCGTCACTGCGCGCAACGTGCCCTCGACCTCCTCGCGCAGTGTAGCGCTCGCTGTCCCGGACTCCACTTTCAGCGTCATTGCATCGGTCTCACCCTGGCGCGTGACGACGAGGCGCAATCTCCCCAGTGTGGGATGGCGCTTGCCGATCTCGGCGACCTGCTCGGGGCGGATGAACATGCCCTTGACCTTGGTGGTCTGGTCGGCGCGACCCATCCAGCCCTTGATCCGCATGTTGGTGCGCCCGCACCGGCTCGCGCCCGGCAGCGCGGTGGTGAGGTCGCCGAGCGCAAGGCGTATCCAGGGATGGTGCGGGTCGAGCGAGGTCACCACGATCTCGCCGACATCGCCCAGTGCAACCGGATCGCCAGTACCGGGCTTGACGATCTCCATGATCAGATCCTCGTTCACGACCATGCCCTCGCGTGCTGCGGTCTCGAAGGCGATGATGCCGAGGTCTGCGGTGCCGAAAGCCTGGTAGGCGTCGATGCCGCGCGCCCTGATCTCGGCCTGGAGCGAGGGCGGGAAGGCGGCACCCGAAACCAGCGCGCGCTTGATCGATGAGACGTCGCGCCCCGAGGTCGCCGCGGCATCGAGCAGGATCTTCAGGAAGTCCGGCGTGCCGCTGTAGCCGACCGGCTGGTAAGCCTCGATCAGCTCGAACTGCTGCTCGGTATTGCCGGGGCCGGCCGGGATCACCGCGCAGCCGAGCGCGCGCGCCGACGAGTCAAAGATAAAGCCGCCGGGCGTGAGGTGGTAGCTGAAGGTGTTGAGCACGATGTCATCGGCGCGGAATCCGGCCGCGAACAGCGCCCGCGCGCCGCGCCAGGGATCGGCCTGCCGGCCCTCCGGCTCGAAGATCGGGCCCGGGGAGGTGAAAAGGCGGGCGAACGACCCTGGTGCCGCCGCCACGAAGCCACCGAAGGGGGCCGAGGCCCTGTGCAGGGCCGGCAGTTCCGACTTGCGCAGCACCGGGAGGCGCGCCAGCGCCGCCCTGGAGGTCACGGAGGCCGTATCGATGCCCTTGAGACGCTCGGCATAGGCGGGCGCGGCCATCGCGCTGCCCAACACCTCCGGCAGGCGGGAGAACAGCTCGGCCTCGCGCGCAGCTTGCTCGCGCGTCTCGCGGGCGTCGTAATGAGCGGTCATGGCTGATCTTTCCGGGTTGGCATCCATTGCACGCCGCCGCCGGCATGGGTATCAGACGGCCATTGGCGAGGCTTGAAGAGGGCGTGATGGCGGACGAATGGATCATTCCGGCAGAAGAGGCAGCCGATGTCGTCGCGCGCCTGAAACGCCGCATGATCGAGGACGCGATACCCCTGTGGTCGACCGTCGGCTGGGACCATAGCGCGGGCGGCTTCATCGATCGGCTGCATCGCGACGGCACGGCGGATGCGGCCGCGCCGCGGCGCGTGATGGTGCAGGCGCGCCAGATCTATTGTTACGCCAAGGCGGCGCAGATGGGCTGGTATCCGGAAGGCCGCGCCATCGCGCTGAAGGGGCTGGAGCACCTGCTGGCCAAAGCAAAGGCGCCCGACGGCCGGCCCGGCTATGTGCACCGGCTGACGCCGGACGGCGCGGTGCTGGACGCGCGGCGCGACGCCTATGACCACGCCTTCATCCTGTTTGCGCTGGCGACAGTCTATGCGCTCGACAAGGACGCGCAGATCCGCGCCGAGATCGACGCGCTGCTCGCCTTCCTCGACGGCCATCTGCGCTCGCCGCATGGCGGCGTCCACGAAAGCCTGCCGGTCTCGTTGCCGCGCCGGCAGAACCCGCACATGCACCTGTTCGAGGCGATGATCGCGTGTTTCGACGCGACCCACGATCTGTCGTTCCAGAATCGCGCCGGCGAGTTTTTCGCGCTGTTTCTTGCCAATCTCTACGACAAGCAGAAGCACGTGCTCGGTGAATATTTCGAAGAGGACTGGTCGAAGATCGAGCCGGTCAGCGTCGAGCCGGGCCATCAGGCGGAATGGGTCTGGCTGCTGAAGGGTTTTGAACGCATCACGGGCTGCCCGACCGGGCAGCGGCGCACTGAGCTGCTGGCGAGCGCGCTGCGCTATCGCGACGCGGCCACCGGCTGCCTGATCGACGAGGGTGACGACATTGGCAACATCCGCCGCAGTACGCGCCGGCTGTGGCCCCAGACCGAGATTGCGAAGGCGTGGATCGCGCAGGCCGAATCCGGCGAGGCGGGCGCGGCCGATGAGGCGCGCGCGGCGCTGGTACGGCTCGAACGGCATTATCTCAGCCATCCCGTGCGGGGCGGCTGGTACGACCAGTTCGATCGCGACGGCACATCGCTGATCGACACCATTCCTGCGTCGTCGTTTTATCATGTTCTCTGCGCAGTCACGGAAGCGGAGCAGGTGCTTGTGGGTTAAAGCCAGCGCTTGCGGCGCTTGAAGCTTTTGAGGTTCTTGAAACTCTTGCGCTGGTCGCCGGCGCCGCCGAGGTAGAATTCCTTGACGTCCTCGTTGTCGCGCAATTCATCCGCGGTGCCGTCGAGCACGACCTTGCCCTGCTCCATGATGTAGCCGTGGCTCGCCACCGACAGCGCTGCGCGCGCGTTCTGCTCGACCAGCAGGATGGTGACGCCGAGATCGCGGTTGATCTTCTGGATGATCGAAAACACCTCTTTCACCAGCAGCGGCGACAGGCCCATCGAGGGCTCGTCCATCAGAATCATCTTCGGGCGCGCCATCAGCGCGCGGCCGATCGCGAGCATCTGCTGCTCGCCGCCGGAGAGATAGCCGGCAAGGCCGGTGCGCTCTTTCAGGCGCGGGAAATAGTTGAAGACCATGTCGAGATCGGCATCGACCTCGCGGTCCCTGCGGGTGAAGGCGCCGAGCTTGAGGTTTTCCAGCGACGTCATGTCGGCGATGATGCGGCGGCCCTCCATCACCTGGAAGATGCCGCGGCGGACGATCTTGTCGGGGTCGATGCCATTGATCCGCTCGCCTTCGAACAAGATTTCGCCGCGCGTGACCTCGCCGTCCTCGGTCTTGAGTAGTCCCGAGATCGCCTTCAGCGTCGTCGACTTGCCGGCGCCGTTGGCGCCCAGCAGTGCCACGATCGCGCCCTTGGGCACGTCGAGGCTCAAGCCCCGCAGTACCAGGATGACGTCGTCATAGACGACCTCGATGTTGCGCACGCCGAGGAGGGGCGGCGCCGCGACAACGGTGGGAGTGGGGCGCGTTGCTTCAATGGCTTGCGACATGCGTTTTTATTCTCCGCTGTCATCCCCCGCTTTCGCGGGGGATGACAGTTGTGTGTGAGGGAATAGCTTGGCTCACCACCCCAGCAATTCCGGCTTGCGCGGCAGCTCGACGGTCTTGACCTTCTCGAGCTTGATGACGCCCTTGGTCATGAGGTCGTTGAGGTCGCCATCGGTCGCGCCGGATATCTTGGTGCGGTAGAGGTCGACCTTCAGCGTGCCGCGGTGGTCCTTGTCGGTCCAGGTCGAGGGATTGCAGACGCCTTCCATGCCGGCCGGCACCCAATCCTTCTTCTGGTAGAAACCCTTCACGACGTTGTCGCCGGTGGCGCCGCCGTTCTTGGCGGCCCAGTCGAGTGCCTCCCTCATGTAGAGCGCCGAGCAGACGCCGGCGACATAGTGCACGGGACGATAGACCTTGCCGGTGGGGTCGGACATCTTCGAGATCTCCATCACCGTCTTCATGCCGGGCGCATCGCCGCCCCAGCTCACCGCGGTGCGCAGCGGGAAGATCACGCCGTCGGCAGCGTCGCCCGCGGTCTTTGCGGCGTTCTCGTCCATGCCCCAGACGTTGCCGAGGAACTGCACCTCGGCGCCGGCGGTCTTGCAGGCCTTCATCACCGAGATGTTCGAGGCCGCAGTGTTGCCGAGATAGGCGTAATTGGCGCCGGAGGATTTCAGGCTCAGGCACTGCGCGCTGTAGTCACCCGGCGCGAGCGCGAACACCAGCGGCGGCAGCACCTCGAAGCCGAGCTCCTGCGCCATGGCTTCGCCCGCGGCTTTCGGCGCGTTCGGATAGGGATGGTTGGCGCCCATGTGCACGAATTTCGGCTTGCCGGGCTTGCCCTTGGCCTTCCAGTCGTCGGCGGCCCACATCAGCATCGCGCGCAGCGAGTCCGAATAGCTCGGCCCGTAGAAGAAATTGTAGGGCGCGGGCTTGGCCTTGCCGCTGACGCCTTCGGGATCGGTGAGGGCTGCGGCATAGGACCCGGAGAGATCGGGGATCTTGTCCTGGGCGAGGAAGCCGGTGAGTGCTTCGGTGTCCGCCGTGCCCCAGCCCATGATTGCCGCGACCTTGCTGTCGGGGGCCGACCACTTTTTGTACAGCGCGATCGCCTTCGGCACCTGGTAGCCGTAATCATTGGTGTCGACGCTGAGCTGCTTGCCGCCGACGCCGCCATTCTTGTTGACCCACGCAAACGTGTCGGCGACGGCCTGGCCGTAGGGCGTGCCGACGTCGGAGGTGCCGCCGGAATAATCGGCGAGGTGCCCGATCGCGATCTGCGCCTGTGCGCCTGCCGAGAATGCGGCGATCGCCAGCGCAAGCGATGCGGTGCTCAAAAGGGATTTTGTCTTCATGGGTTGCCTCCTCCTGTTATTGTTTAAGTGACGTTGCCGTGCTCAGTGCGAGAACGGATAGAGCTTCCAGTACGCCTTGATCTGCCGCCAGCGATGCGCGAGCCCGTCAGGCTCGAACATCAAAAATGCGATGATGATCACCCCGATCGCGATCTCGCGCAGGAAGGTGATGTTGTTGTTGAGCGAGAGCGCCTTGTCGATCGCGCCGCCCTTCAGGGAGAGGCTGATGAACTCCATCGTTTCCGGCAGCAGCACCACGAAGGCGGTGCCCATCAGCGTGCCCATGATCGAGCCGGTGCCCCCGATGATGATCATGGCGAGGAACAGGATCGAACGCTCGATACCAAAACCTTCCTGCGAGACCACAAGCTGGTAATGCGCGTAGAGCGCGCCCGCGATGCCGGCGAAGAAGGCGGCGAGGCCAAACGACAGCGTGCGGTATTTGGTGAGGTTGATGCCCATGATCTCGGCGGAGAGATAGTGGTCGCGGATCGCCACCAGTGCGCGGCCGTCGCGCGTGCGCATCAGATTGGTGACGAGGACGTAGCTCGCGATCACATAGGCCAGCACGACGTAGAAATATTGCCTGTCGCCACGCAGCGCGTGGCCGAAGATGGAAAACGGTTCGGCGCTGGCCGGCACCGAGCCGCCGGTGAACCATTCCGCGCGGGAGAAGAAGTCGAGCAGGATGTATTGCGCGGCGAGGGTCGCGATGACGAGGTAGAGCCCTTTCAGCCGCGCCGCCGGAATGCCGAAGACCAGCCCGACCAGCGCGGTGACGACGCCCGCCAGCGGGATCGCAAAGAACACCGGGATCGGCGCATTGTTGGAGATGTAGGCCGAGGTGAAGGCGCCGAACAGGAAGAAGGCGGCGTGGCCGATCGAGATCTGCCCCGTGAAGCCGACCAGGATGTTCAGGCCGAGTGCGGCGATCGAGAAGATGCCGATCTGGATCAGGATGCTGAGCCAGTAGCCGCCGAGGAATTGCGGCACGAGACAAAGCAGCAGCACGCCGGCGATCGCAAAGTTGCGGCTGGTCGTGGTCGGGAAGATCGTGGTGTCGGCCGCGTAAGAGGTGCGGAAGTCACCAGCAGGGATGAGGGCAGGGCCGGCCATGGATCAGATCCGCTCGATGTCGTGGGTGCCGAACAGGCCATAGGGCTTGATCATCAGCACGATGATGAGGACGTAGAACGGGGCGATCTCGTAGAGATTGCCCCAGTGCAGATACTCGCTGTCGACATATTGCGCGATGTTCTCGAGCAGGCCGATGATGATGCCGCCGAGCACGGCGCCGCCGACGGAATCGAGGCCGCCGAGAATCGCGGCCGGAAACACCTTGATGCCGTAAGCCGCAAGACCTGACGACACACCGTTCACCACCGCGACCACGACGCCGGCGACCGCTGACACCGTTGCCGAGATCGCCCAGGCCATCGCAAACACGCTTTTCACGGAAATGCCGAGCGACTGCGCCACCTGCTGGTTGAACGCGGTGGCGCGCATCGCAAGGCCGTACTTTGAGGCGCGGAAGAACCAGGCCATGCCGATCATCATGGCGACCGAGACGACCAGGCTCATGACATAGACGGTCTGGATCTGGAGCCCGAACAGACCGATCGACTGGCTCTCGAACACGCGCGGGAACGGTTGCGGGTTGACGCCGAACATCCATTTCAGCGTGGCCTGCAACACGGTGGAGAGGCCGATCGTCACCATGATCACCGAGATGATGGGTTCGCCGATCATCGGCCTGAGGATCAGGACCTGGATCGCGATGCCGAACACGAACATGAACACCAGCGTCATCGGCATGCCAATCCAGAACGGCACCTGGTATTTGGCCAGCAGTGTCCAGCACACCCAGGCGCCGACCAGCAGCAATTCACCTTGCGCGAAATTGACGACTTGCGTCGCCTTGTAGATCAGCACGAACGACATTGCCACGACGCCATAGAGCGTGCCGACGACGAGGCCATTGACCAGGAGCTGGATGAGGAAGGCGGTGTTCATGCAGTGATGCTCGCTGACAAATCCGGCGCGCTCTTCCCCTCTCCCCTTGTGGGAGAGGGTGGCTTCGCGAAGCGAAGGCGGGTGAGGGGTTGTCTCGGCAGGGAAGGTGCGGAGAGAGGACCCCTCACCCGAGTGAGGGTGTGGTTGATGGCGGAAAGGCCCTCTCCCACAAGGGGAGAGGGCACAGCAATGGGCGTTACGCTCGTGGCTGACACGAAGCTCACTCCGCTGCCTCCGCCATCTGTCCATGCCCACCCAGATCCACCACCCGCAGTGTCGTGCGCACGCGCTGCGTGGTGCCGTCCTGGAAGCGGATCATTGTATCGACGGGGATGTCGGCGTCGCCGCGGTAGATGGCGTTGATGATGCCTTCGTACTTCTCGTTGATGACGTTGCGGCGCACTTTTCGGGTGCGGGTGAGTTCGCCGTCGTCGGCGTCGAGCTCCTTGTAGAGCAGCAGGAAGCGCGAGATGCGCTGCGCCGGCGGCAGTGTGGCGTTGACGGTCTCAACTTCTTTCTTGAGCAGTGCGTAGACCTCGGGTCGCGAGGCGAGGTCGCTATAGGTCGTGAACGAGAGACGGCTCTTCTCCGCCCATTTCGAGATGATGGAGTAGCGGATGCAGATCATCGCCGCGAGAGAGTCGCGCCCCGAGCCCAGCACCACGGCTTCGGCGACATAGGGCGAGAACTTCAGCTTGTTCTCGATGAACTGGGGCGAGAAGCGCTCACCGCGCGAGGTCTCGGCCAGATCCTTGATGCGGTCGATCACGACAAGCTGCTTGTTATCGTTGAAGTAGCCGGCATCGCCCGACAGCATCCAGCCGTCCCTGATGTCGGCAACGCTTGCCTCCGGGTTCTTGTAGTAACCGAGGAACATGTTGGGATGCCGCACGACGATTTCGCCGACGCCGTGGATGTCGGCGTTGTCGATGCGGATCTCGACGCTGTCGGCCATCGGCACGCCGGTCGTATCAGGGTCGACCTTGCCCTCGGGATGCAGCGTGTACGCACCCAAAAGCTCGGTCTGGCCGTAGAGCGTGCGCAGCGGCACGCCCATGGCCTGGAAGAACTTGAACGTGTCAGGTCCGAGCGCGGCGCCGCCGGTCGCGGCTGACCGCAGCCGCGTGAAGCCGAGGCGGTCCCGCAGGGCGCGGAACAGGATCACGTCGGCAAAGCCCGAGCGCTTGCCGTGTTCGAGTGCGGCAAGACCCAACTTCATGCCGATATCGAACTGGCGTTGCTTGAACGGAGTGGCGTCCATCACCTTGGCGCGGACGTCGGCGGCGATCGATTCCCAGACGCGTGGGGCAAAGAGCACGAACGTCGGCGCGATCTCGCGCAAATCGTTCATCATCGTGTCCGGCTCTTCGACGAAGTTGATTTTCATCCGGCACAACAGGCCTTTGCCGAGCACATAGACCTGTTCCATGATCCAGGGCAGCGGCAGCACCGAGACATATTCGTCGTCCGGCCCCTTCGGATCGAAGGCGAGATAGGTGGCGCAATGGCGGAGCACGCGGCCGGCGGCCAGCATCGCGAGTTTCGGATGCGAGGTCGTGCCCGAAGTGGTGCAGAGGATCGCGATGTCCCCGCCTTTGGTCGCGTCCACGAGACGATCGTAGAGCTCCGGCTCGCGCGTAGCGCGGGCACGGCCGAGCTCGGCGAATTTCTCCGCCGACATCAGCCGCGGATCGTCATATTTCCGCATCCCGCGCGGATCGGAATAGATGATGTGCTTGAGCCTCGGGACGCGGTCGGCAAGCACGAGCAGCTTGTCGACTTGTTCCTCGTCCTCGGCAAAGACGAGCTGTGCTTCGCCATAATTGAGGAGATAGGAGGCTTCCTCATCCAGCACGTCGCGATAGAGCCCGAGGCTCAATCCGCCGATCGCGTGGGTCGCGACTTCGGCTGCGACCCAGTCCGGCCGGTTGTCGCCGATGATGCCGACGACGTCCTCGCGCCCCAGGCCCAACTCGATAAGGCCGAGTGCAAAGTCGCGCACGCGGGTGTTGTAATCATTCCAGGTGAACACGCGCCACAGCCCGAGATCCTTCTCGCGCAGTGCGATCTCGCTGCCGTGCTCTTTGGCGTTGAGCCGAAGCATCTTGGGATAGGTATCGGCCTGCGCGACGCGGCCTGCGTAATCCATCATGCCGCGCTCTCCTGCGCCGGCGGGGCATCGTCGGGATCGACCAGTACCTCGTCTTCCTCACCGAGATAAGCGCGCCTGACGTGCGGATCGGCAAGCACCGCGGCCGGATCGCCCTCGGCGATCTTGCGACCGAAATCCAGCACCATGACGCGATGGGAGATGTCCATCACCACGCCCATGTCGTGCTCGATCATCACCACCGTCATCCCGAACTCCTCGTTGAGATCGACGATGTAACGGGCCATGTCCTCCTTTTCCTCAAAGTTCATGCCGGCCATCGGCTCGTCGAGGAGGATGAGGCGTGGCTCCAGCGCCATGGCGCGGGCGAGTTCCACGCGCTTGCGCAGTCCGTAGGAGAGCGTGCCCGCGGGGGCTTTTCGCACCGACTGGAGATCGAGGAAGTCGATGATCTCTTCCACCTTGCGGCGGTGCGCGAGCTCTTCCTTGCGCGCACCGGTGAGCCAGTACAGCGAGCCCGTGAAAAAATTGTTCTTCAGGAGGTGATGGCGGCCGACCATAATGTTGTCCAGCACGCTCATGTGGTGGAACAGCGCCAGGTTCTGGAAGGTGCGGCCGATGCCGAGCGATGCGCGGGCGTTCGGCGTGAGGCCGGTGATGTCGCGACCCTGGTAGAACAGCTGGCCCTCGGTCGGCTTGTAACGGCCGGAAATACAGTTCACGATCGAGGTCTTGCCGGCGCCGTTGGGGCCGATGATCGAGAACAGCTCACCGTCTCTGATGGCGAAGCTGACATCGGTCAGCGCACGGACGCCGCCGAACCGCAAGGATACGCCGCGCACTTCAAGACTGGTAGCCACCAAACAAATCCCTCCCGGTGATGGCGCTTGGTTGGCGCTCTTTGTTGTTCGTTCTTGTCGGTCGATCCTAGTACGGTCGTGCCGGTGAGGCCATGCAGCAGATGGTCTCGACCGGACCGCGCGGCTCTCGTTCCCGTTTCGGATCAAAAGTCGCATCGCCCGAGGTGGTCCTCAATAGGGGAAAGCGCTATTTTGAAATGTCTCCGGCCTGACAATTCTGCGACAAAGTTTTTCGGGCGAGGACGGCCTCCATTTTTCGTCGGATGGCGGCCGAAACAGCTGTGTTGCAGTGCAGCAGAACAATGGAGTGACGAAACGGTGCGGCTGGCTTCGGGATCATGATTTCAGAGGATCAACTGAAGCGCGTCGCTGCCTGGTCGCGTGAGCTCACGCAAGCGGAGATCGAGGTCGCCCGCGCCGGGATCACGGAACGGTCCTACGGCACCGGCGAGACTGTCTTCATGCGCGACGAAAGGTTCGATTATTGGACCGGCATGGTGAGCGGCCTTGCCCGTATGGGTGGGGTCTCGCGCGACGGCAAGGAGACGAGCCTTGCGGGGTTGACGGCCGGCGCCTGGTTCGGCGAGGGCAGCGTGCTCAAGAACGAGCTGCGCCGCTACGATGTGGTCGCACTGCGCGACAGCCGCGTCGCGCTGATGGAACGCACCGCCTTCATGTGGCTGTTCGAGAACAGCGTCGGCTTCAACCGCTTCCTGGTGCGCCAGCTCAACGAGCGGCTCGGCCAGTTCATCGGCATGCTTGAGGTCAACCGTACGCTCGATGCTACCGCGCGCCTCGCCCGCGGCATCGCCTCGCTGTTCAACCCGATCCTCTACCCGGAATCGACCGCGCATCTGGAGATCACCCAAGAGGAGATCGGCGCGCTCTCCGGCATGTCGCGGCAGAATGCCAACCGCGCGCTGAACCGGCTGGAGAAGGAGGGGCTGCTGCGGCTCGAATATGGCGGCGTCACGATCCTCGATGTCGAGCGGCTGCGTGGCTACGGGGACTAGCGCGTGTTGGCGGGAGCGTGTAGCGGCCAGAGGTCGGTGCGCCAGCGGATCGCGATCGCCAGCATCGCGATGAAGCCCGCGGTGGCATAGAGCGAGCCCGTCGCGGAATAGCCGATGATGTCGACCAGGCTGCCCGCCGCGAGCAACCCCAGCGGCATGCCGTAGATCACCATCATGCGCACGCCCATCACGCGGCCGCGAAGGTGCGCGCTGGCCGTCCGCATCAGGATCACGGCGGCGGAAATCATCGACATGCTCTGGGCGATGCCGGCGAGAACCAGACAGGCCATCGCTACTGGCATGGTCCTGATCTCGACGAACACCAGTAACATAGTGTACCAGGCCAGCGTCGCGCCGATCATAAGCCGGGCAATGCGCAGTCCGCTGACGAGGGTGAGCGTGATCGAGCCGATCAGCGAGCCGACGGCGAAGCTCGCCGAGAGATAGCCGAGACCGGTCTGGTCCGTGTGAAAGATGTCCCGCGCGATGTAGGGCAGCAATCCGCCTGTGAACGGGAATGCGGTGAGATTGGCCAGGAAGGCGACGCACAGCGCCGCGCGCATTCCCGGGCCATTCCAGGCGTAGGCGATGCCTTCCTTGAGGTCTTCAAGCAATCGCGAGACCGCGTGGCTGTTCGCCGGAAGAGTGCTCGTGGTGACGGACCTCTCCGGTCGGGTCAGGCAGAGCATGAGAAGCGCGGCGACGAAGTAGAGACAGGCAATCGCCACATAGACGAGGCCAATGCCGAGGACGGCGAACAGCCCGGCTCCCGTCAACGCTCCGGCGATGCGCGCGCTGTCCTGCGTCGTGCGCGCAACGCTGATGGCGCCCACCAGTTGCTTGGCTGGCATGATGTCGGCAAGCAGCGCGCCGCGGATGCCGAGATCCGAGGGACGGATCAGGCCCATGATCGCGACGATGATCATGACTCTCAGCGGCGACAGGTGACCGGTCAGCGCCAGAATCATGATGGTCGACGAGAGCACCGTATAGGTGAGGCGCATCGCCACCAGGAGATCGCGATGACCTATGCGGTCGCCGATCATGCCGAACACCGGCGCGACCAATGTCCCGACGAATTGCAGCGACGCAAGCACAGTGAGCAGAAGCACCGAGCCGGTCTCGACCAGGATGTACCAGCCAAGCACAAGCGTCTCCACCTCGAAAGCCCAGGATGTGAGCAGATCGGATGGCCATTGAAAGCGATAATTGCGGATGCGGAACGGTGCGAGCGCGGAAGTTCGTGCGTCTGTGCTCAAGACGCGATGACGCGTATCACGGCGATTCCCTGCCTTGTTGCTTCTTCTTCTATCCAGGACCGTAGCGCCGGTGATGCCTGTGTCAATCGGAACTGCCGCAGGCCGATCCTGCGTTCGGCTCTTACCTCGCCGCGGTCTTCGGCTTGCGCTCTGCCAGCGCCACCGCCATCGCCGAGATCAGCGGCCGCATGAAATAGGCGTCATCCGCCGGCGCGATGTCGGTGCGCAAGCCGTGCGCGGCGAGCTCGCCCGAGACCGCTGGCCCCACTGACGCGATCAGCGTCCGCTCGAAGCCCGCGCGCAGATTCGCCTCGCTGCCATGCACCTTCGCGGCTTCGATCAGACGGCGGACCTGGCCGAGATTGGTCAGCGCGATGCAATCGATCCGCCCCTCCGCCATGTCGTTGATGGCGGCGACGATGTTGGCGTCCGCGGCCTTGGAATCGTAGACATAAGGCAGCACGGTATCGACGTCGGCACCTTGCGCGGAGAGCGCGCCGGTCAGCGCGCTGTGGTCCTTGTCGGGATAGAGCTGGAGGCCGAGGCGGCGTCCCTTTAGATCAAGCTTGCCCAGCATCTCGATCACGCCTTCGGTGGTCGGCTTCTCCGTGGTCTGCTGCGCCTCGAGCGTGACCTCGCGCAGCGCCTTGCCGGGCTTCGGCCCGCGGGTGAATTTTCGCGATTTGGCGAGGGCCGCGACAAAAGCCTGGTCGATCCCGCGCGCGACCGCGAGCTTCATCATTCGCCGCAGGCCTTCGCCGGTCATCAGCACGAGATCGTCAAACGGCTTGTCGATGGCGCGGCGAATCCAGGCCTCGACCGGAGACGGGTCCGGCGCATCTTGGATCGTGAACATCGGGCATTGCACGACCTCGGCGCCTTGCTCGGCCAGCAGCTTGGAAAACTGCGCCTCCTCGCGCGTTTCCAGGATCAGGATGCGGGTGCCGTTCAAGCGGTCGGCCATGGGCGTGCTCCGGTGAGTCAAAATCGCAATCGTCCGTTCATCCTGACTCTGTCGCCGGGATTGGCGCAAGGGTGGGTCGGTGATAGAGCAGGGCGCAAATCGCGGGTCGTTCCGCGCGTCGTTGCACAAACCTTCATCAAGAGCCATTTTTTCAACAGTCATGCCCGATCATCAATATGTCCTGACCCTGTCCTGTCCGGATCGCCCCGGTATCGTCTCGGCGGTGTCGACCTTTCTGGCCCACAATGGACAGAACATCCTCGACGCCCAGCAGTTCGACGACGTCGAGACCAAGAAGTTCTTTATGCGGGTGGTGTTCACCGCGGCTGATCTCGCGGTGGAGCTCGCGGCGCTCCAGACCGGCTTTACCGCGATCGCGGAACGTTTCGGCATGGAATGGCAGATGCGCGACCGCGCCGCGCATCGCAAGGTGATGCTGCTGGTGTCGAAGTCCGACCACTGCTTGGTCGACATTCTCTATCGCTGGCGCACCGGCGAGCTGCCGATGAATTTGGCCGCGATCGTCTCCAACCATCCGCGCGAGGTCTATGACGGGCTCGATTTCGGCGGGACCCCGTTTCACTATCTGCCGGTCACCAAGGAGACCAAGCGCGAGCAGGAGGGGCAGATCCTCGATCTCGTTGCCAAGACCGGGACTGATCTCGTGGTGCTCGCCCGCTACATGCAGATCCTGTCGGACGATCTGTCGGCAAAGCTCTCCGGCCGCTGCATCAACATCCACCACTCGTTCCTGCCGGGCTTCAAGGGCGCAAAGCCCTATCACCAGGCCCACGAGCGCGGCGTCAAGCTGATCGGCGCCACCGCCCATTACGTCACCCGTGACCTCGACGAGGGCCCGATCATCGACCAGGACGTCGAGCGCATCAGCCATCGCGATACACCGGAAGATCTCGTCCGCAAGGGCCGTGACATCGAGCGCCGCGTGCTGGCGCGCGCGATCCGCTATCATCTCGACGACCGCGTCATCCCGAATGGGCGCAAGACCGTGGTGTTCATGGATTGATGTTTCTTCCCTCTCCCCGCAAGCGGGGCGAGGGAGCGCATCGCCCTAATGCACCGCGTCGCCCGACGTTGAGCCTGTGGTGCCCTTCTGTGCCTGCTCTTCCTTCTCGCGATCCGCGGCCGGCATCAGCCGCTTGCGCTCGCGCTCCTTCAGGTAGGCGTCGTATTGCGGCGTGCCTGGTCGCGGCGGTGCGTCGGCCGGCAGGCCGCCGGCCCATTGCGGGACGTAGTCGCCCATGCCGGCAGAGAGCTTCTCGTTGACCGTGCCGCAGCCGGACAGCCCCGCGGCGAGCGCGAGGAGGATCAGGAGAGAACGGAAACGCATGGACATTACGGGCGCCGGAATCGGAGTGGTCGGACGCCGGGTCACCAGCGGTCAGGAACGGTAGCCTTCAACAAGGTAAAATTGGCTTATTCGAGGTAGGTACGAAAATACCAAAGTGCGACGAGCTGCATGGTGCGCCGATGTCTGAATTCTGCAAATGAAAGGCGCAATCCTCCATCCACGCCGGCAGCGGCATTTCTAGACTGTGGCGATCGGCTCGCGACAATCTGGCTTGGCCCGCGACGGGGCTTTTTCGTTGACAGGTCCATTTTATTTGTACAATCGTACAAATAGGCGCGACCAAAATCGAGGTGCTCGGGTTACCCCGACGTAACCGCGATACAGCTCCCCGCCGTAGGCAATCGGAACGCTCGGCTTGTGCCGAATGGTCGCCAAACGTCCGATTGACAATGAGGGCGCGGAAGACGCCATGTGGCGCGCGACATCACTCGCGCGTGAGCTAAAATAAGGCCAAGGACCGGGCACTCGGTCCGGCGCACAAGAGGACAGGAATGAAGGGGAGGGACATCTGATGTTCGAACGCAAACAGTTTTCAGCGATCGCCGCCGTTGCAGCCATCGCGGGTCTTGCGGCCGCCGTGCCGGCCAAGGCCGAGGACACCGTCAAGGTCGGCCTGATCCTGCCGATGACCGGCGGCCAGGCCTCGACCGGCAAGCAGATCGAGAACGCGATCAAGCTCTACATGCAGCAGAAGGGCGACACCGTCGCCGGCAAGAAGGTCGAGATCATCCTCAAGGACGACGCTGCGATTCCGGACAAGACCAAGACCGCCGCGCAGGAGCTGATCGTCAACGACAAGGTCAATTTCATCGCCGGTTTCGGCGTGACGCCGGCCGCGCTCGCGGCTGCTCCGCTGGCAACCCAAGCCAAGATTCCGGAAGTCGTGATGGCGGCCGGTACCTCCATCATCACCGAGCGCTCGCCCTATATCGTGCGCACCAGCTTCACCCTGGCGCAGTCCTCGACCATCATCGGCGACTGGGCGGTGAAGAACAGCATCAAGAAGGTGGCGACGCTGACCTCGGACTACGCGCCGGGCAATGACGCGCTCAACTTCTTCAAGGAGCACTTCACCGCCGGCGGCGGCGAGATTGTCGAAGAGGTCAAGACGCCGCTTGCCAATCCCGACTTCGCCCCGTTCCTCCAGCGCATGAAGGACGCGAAACCCGACGCGATCTTCGTGTTCGTGCCGGCCGGCCAGGGCGGCAACTTCATGAAGCAATATGCCGAGCGTGGCCTCGACAAGGCCGGCATCAAGGTGATCGGACCGGGCGACGTCACCGACGACGACCTCCTCAACAACATGGGCGACGCCGTGCTCGGCACGGTCACAGCGCATCTTTATTCCGCGGCGCATCCCTCGCAGATGAACAAGGACTTCGTCGCGGCCTACAAGAAGGCCTACGGCACCCGTCCGGGCTTCATGGCGGTGAGCGGCTATGACGGCATCCACCTGATCTACGAAGCGCTGAAGAAGACGGGTGGCGACACCGACGGCACCAAGCTGATCGAGGCCATGAAGGGCCAGAAGTGGGAAAGCCCGCGTGGCCCGATCTCGATCGACCCCGAGACCCGCGACATCGTGCAGAACATCTACATCCGCAAGGTCGAGAAGGTTGACGGCGAGCTCTATAACGTCGAGTTCGCGACCTTCGAGGCCGTCAAGGATCTCGGCAAGACCAAGAAATAAGGGCGCGCCGTTTGCATGGCGCGCGCCGCGAACTCGTCGACCTCTCCCGCTTGCGGGAGAGGTCGACGCGAAGCGCCGGGTGAGGGTTCTCTCCACATTGGGAGCGTTCATTGCGGAAGCACCCCCACCCCAGCCC
The DNA here is from genome assembly GCF_000938285.1 of Bradyrhizobium sp. LTSP857. NCBI lineage: Bacteria > Pseudomonadati > Pseudomonadota > Alphaproteobacteria > Hyphomicrobiales > Nitrobacteraceae > Bradyrhizobium > Bradyrhizobium sp. LTSP857. Next base: position 193,661 of record NZ_JYMS01000010.1, read on the forward strand.
TCCCCCGCAAGCGGGAGAGGGAGCGCAGCATGGCCCTCGGTTACACTTGAGATGATTTCTGACGCCAGATGACCTCAATCCTCACCAACCTGTTCGATGGCGTTGCCTACGGCATGCTGCTGTTCGTGCTGGCCTGCGGGCTCGCGGTCACGCTCGGCCTGATGAACTTCGTCAACCTTGCCCACGGTGCCTTCGCCATGGCCGGCGGCTATGTCTGCATGGTGCTGGTCAACCGGATGGGCTGGCCGTTCTTTGCCGCGCTGCCGCTTGCCTTCGTCTCCGCTGCCGCCATCGGCATCGTGCTCGAACGTCTGCTCTATCGTCATCTCTACGCCCGCAGTCATCTCGACCAGGTGCTGTTCACCATCGGTCTGACATTCATGTCGGTTGCGGCCGTCGACTACATCCAGGGCTCGTCGCGGGTCTTCATCAATTTGCCGGCCGCGCTCCAGGGCCAGTTTGACCTGTTCGGCGTCGGCATCGGCCGTTACCGGCTGATGATCATTGTGATCTGCGGCCTGCTCACCATCGCGCTCCAGATGGTGCTGGCCAAGACCCGTTTTGGCAGCCGCCTGCGCGCGGCGGTCGATGATCCCCGCGCCGCGAGTGGCCTCGGCATCAACGTGCCGCAGGTGTTCGCCTTCACATTCGCATTTGGCTGTGGCCTCGCCGGCCTCGGTGGTGCGCTGAGCGCAGAGATCCTCGGCCTCGATCCGTATTTCCCGCTAAAATTCATGATCTACTTTTTGATCGTGGTCACCGTCGGCGGCTCCTCCTCGATCACCGGCCCGTTCCTGGCTTCGCTGCTGCTCGGCATCGGTGACGTCGCCGGCAAATATTACGTGCCGAAGATGGGCCCCTTCGTGATCTACACCATGATGATCGTGATCCTGATCTGGCGCCCGAACGGCCTGTTCGGCCGTACGGCTGCGCGTTGAGTTTGCCGATGAACGCTTCTTCCGACGTCGGTTATCACGCCCAGCGCCAGGCCCGCTGGCATTATGGCGAGGCCGCTTTCTGGCTCGTCGTGCTGGCCTGCGGCTTCCTGTTTCCCACGCGCTATCTGATCATGACCGACATCCTGCGGTTGGCGCTGTTTGCGATGTCGCTCGATCTCATCCTCGGCTATGCCGGCATCGTCTCGCTCGGCCACGCCGCCTTCTTCGGTGCCGGTGCCTATGCCGCCGGGCTGCTTGCGCTTCACGGCATCATCAACGAGCCCGTGCTGGCGCTGATCGTCGCGGGGGTGGTCGCGATGGTGCTCGGCTTTGCCACGAGCTTCCTGGTGATCCGCGGCGTCGACCTGACGCGGCTGATGGTCACGCTCGGCATCGCGCTGCTGCTTGAGGCGCTGGCCGAACGTTTCTCAAACATCACCGGGGGCACCGATGGCCTGCAAGGCATCGAGATGCAGCCGATCTTCGGCGAGATCCCGTTCGACATGTTTGGCAAGGCCGGCTTCTTCTATTCGCTGGCCGTGCTGTTCGTCTTGTTCCTGCTTGCTCGCCGCATCGTGCATTCGCCGTTCGGGCTGTCGCTGCGCGCGATCAAGAATAATCCGCTGCGCGCCGCCGCGATCGGCATCCCCGTCAACCGCCGCCTGATTGCGATCTACACGCTCGCCGCCTTCTATGCCGGCATTGCCGGGGCTCTGTTCACCCAGACCACCGCCATCGCCTCGCTTGACGTGTTCGCCTTCGACCGCTCCGCCGATTTGATGCTGGTGCTCGTGATCGGCGGCACCGGCTATCTCTATGGCGGACTAATCGGCGCGGTGCTGTTCCGCCTGCTCCAGGAATTGTTCTCCACCATCACCCCGCAATATTGGCAGTTCTGGATCGGCCTGGTGCTGGTCGTGATCGTGCTGGTGGGCCGCCAGCGCCTGCATCGCTGGATGCTGTATGTGCCCAACCTGATCATCAAGCAGATTGCCGGGCGCAAGGCCGTCGTCGCCGTGCCGGAGAGCGACGCATGACCATCGCGCTCGAAACCCAGAACCTCGAAAAGCAGTTCGGCGGCCTGCGCGTCACCCGCGATCTTTCCTTGAAGATCGAGCAGGGCGCCCGCCATGCACTGATTGGTCCGAACGGCGCCGGCAAGACCACGGTGATCAACCAGCTCACCGGCGTGCTCAAGCCGAACTCGGGGCGCATCCTGCTCGAGGGCCAGGACATCACCGATCTGCCGGTGCACAAGCGCGTGCTGCGCGGCCTGTCGCGCACCTTCCAGATCAACCAGCTCTATCCCGATTTGACCCCGCTGGAGACCATTGGCCTCGCCGTCTCCGAACGCCTCGGCCACGGCGGCGACTGGTGGCGGCGGATGGGAACGCGCAGCGACGTCAACGGCGAAATCGCCGATCTGCTCGCGCGCTTCCATCTGCTCGACGTCATGAACGAACAGACCGTGACGCTGCCTTACGGCAAGCAGCGCCTGCTCGAGATCGCGGTCGCGATTGCCGCCAAGCCGCGCGTGCTGTTGCTGGACGAGCCCGCCGCCGGCGTGCCCGAAAGCGAGCGCCACGACATTCTCGCGGTCGTAGGCAGCCTGCCGCGCGACGTCACCGTGCTGCTGATCGAGCATGACATGGACCTCGTGTTCTCCTTTGCCGATCGCATCTCGGTGCTGGTCTCGGGCGCGCTGCTGACCGAAGGCCCACCCGACCAGGTCGCGCGCGACCCGCAGGTCAAGGCGGTCTATCTCGGCGAGGAGGCGGTCAATGTCTGACCTGCTCGCAATCGACTCACTTCGCGCCGGCTATGGCGAGGCGGTGGTGCTGCCCAACATGTCGCTGCGCCTGGCCGAAGGCCAGGTGCTGGCGCTGTTGGGGCGTAACGGCACCGGCAAGACCACGCTGATCAATTCCATCGTCGGTGTCACCCGCCGTTTCTCCGGCAGCGTCGCGCTCGCCGGCACCGATGTCACCACGTTACGGCCCGACCAGCGGGCGCGCGCCGGCATCGGCTGGGTGCCGCAGGAGCGCAACATCTTCCGCTCGCTCACGGTGGAAGAGAACATGACTGCGGTGGCGCAGCCCGGCTCCTGGACCGTCGAGAGGGTCTACGACATGTTTCCGCGGCTGAAGGAGCGGCGGAGCAATTTTGGCAACCAGCTCTCCGGCGGCGAGCAGCAGATGCTGGCGATCGGCCGCGCGCTCACCCTCAACCCAAAAGTCCTGCTGCTGGACGAGCCGACCGAGGGCCTGGCCCCCATCATCGTCGAGGAGCTGTTGAAGGCGATCGGCACCATCACCCGGGCTGGCGGCATCTGCTCGATCATCGTCGAGCAGAACGCGCAAAAGATTCTGGGGCTCGCCGACCGTGTTGTGATATTGGAGCGCGGAACGATCGTCCACGACGCCCCGAGCGCCGCGCTGAAGGCCGACCCGTCGGTCCTGGAGCGCCACCTCGGCGTCGCAGGGGCGGCGGCCCACTAGAATTTTGGGAGAGACAAGAAATGCAGCGAACCAAAGCCCCGTTCCGCGCCGACGAAGTCGGCAGCCTCCTGCGCCCTGCCAAGATCAAGGAAGCCCGCAGCCGGCTCGAGAAGGGCGAAATCTCGGCCGATGATCTGCGCAAGATCGAGGACATGGAGATCGAGAAGGTCGTGCACAAGCAGGCCTCGGTCGGCCTGAAGCTCGCGACCGACGGCGAATTCCGCCGCTCCTGGTGGCATTTCGACTTCCTGGCCAAGCTCACCGGCTGCGAGCTGTTCCACCCCGACGCCGGCATCCAGTTCGCGGGCGTGCAGACCCGGCATGACGCGGTGCGGGTGATCGACAAGCTCGATTTCCCCGATGACCATCCGATGCTGGATCACTTCCGCTTCCTGAAGAAGGTCGCCGACCAGGCCCACGTCACCGCGAAGATGACGATCCCGTCGCCGGCGGTGTTGCACTTCCGCGGCGGCCGCAAGGCGATTTCCAAGGACATCTATCCCGACCTCGACGCCTTCTACCAGGATCTCGGCAAGACCTATCGGAAAGCCGTCAAGGCGTTCTACGACGCCGGCTGCCGCTATCTTCAGTTCGACGACACCGTCTGGGCCTATCTCTGCTCGCCGGACGAATTGCAGAAGGCGCGCGAGCGCGGCGACAATCCGGAAGGCCTCCAGCAGATCTACGCGCGCGTCATCAACTACGCGCTGGCCGAGAAGCCCGCCGATATGGTGGTGACCACGCATGTCTGCCGCGGCAATTTCCGCTCGACCTGGATCTCCTCGGGTGGCTACGAGCCGGTCGCCGAGACCATGCTCGCCGGCACCAATTACGACGGTTACTTCCTGGAATACGACAGCGACCGCGCCGGCGGCTTCGAACCGCTGCGCTTCCTGCCCAAGGGCAACAAGGTCGTGGTGGTCGGTGTCATCACCTCGAAGTTCGGCGAGCTCGAGAAAAAGGACGACATCAAGCGCCGTCTGGAAGAGGCCGCCAAGTTCGTCCCGCTGGAGCAGCTCGCAGTCTCCCCGCAATGCGGCTTCGCCTCGACGGAAGAGGGCAACATCCTCTCCGAAGAGGAGCAGTGGGCCAAGCTCGGCCTCGCGGTCGAGATCGCGAAGGAAGTTTGGGGCCAGTAAGCTCCACACGCTCGCTGTCATTCCCCGCGTAGGCGGGGAATCCAGTACGCCGCGGCCTTTCCGTATCGCACCGCGGCCTCTGGAATACTGGATCGCCCGCTTTCGCGGGCGATGACAGCTGAATGCATGGTGGGTGACGCGCGCTCAATCGCCGCCTCACTTCTCCGCCAGATAAACCTCACCCAGCAGCGACGAGTTCGACCACGGCACCTGCTTGCTCTTCGTGGTCGAGACCACTTCGGCCCGCACCCGCGTCAGCATCTGCTGCACCTCCAGCCCCGGCGTGCCGATGTGTCGGGAGAGTGCGGCGGAGAACGGTGAGTTGGCGCCTTCGCCGTCGAGCGCGACCTGGCCCGGCGCTGTAGCGAATGCGATCAGCGTGCCGGCGCCGAGCGTTGCGCCGGCACCGAGGCTCGTCGGCGCGGCGAGGCCCGAGGCGCCCTCGATGCCGCGGTTGGTGCCGGCGGATGCGGCATGCTGTGCCATCGGATTGTTGCGGCAGGCATCGAAGATCAGGATGTTGGTGCGGACCTGGTCGTCGAGGCCGGCCATGATCGTGTCCATGTCGATCATCGCCTCCGTCATGCTCGCCCCCGGCTTCAGCTCGACGTCGACGGGAATGAGATAGTTGCGGCCGTCGACCTGCACGCCGTGGCCTGCATAATAGACCACCACGACCTGCGCCCGCGCCGCGTCACGCAAAAAGTCGCGTGTCATCTTCTGCATCGCTGCGCGGTCGAGATCGACACCTTCAAACACCGTGAATCCGATGTCGCGCAGGCTCCTGGCGACGGCGCGCGCGTCGTTGGGCGGATTTGGCAGCGCCTTGACATGCGCATAGGCGCCGTTGCCGATGATCAGCGCCATGCGCATGCCGCGAACGGCAGGAGCGGGCGAGGGCGCGGCGTCCGTCTGCTGTGGGGAAGGCGCTGCCGTCGGCTGTGTCGTTGGCGACGGCGCATCGCGCGGGATCGGCGCGCTCACATCCGTCACCAGGGACAGCCGCACTTTTGCGGTAGCCTGATTGGCCTTGCTGCCGGCATCCGATGCAAGGATCGCCAGCGTGGCCTTGTAGTCATCTTGCGCGCGGGCATAGTCGCCCTTCGCCTCATAGGCCAACGCGCGATGGGTGTAGCCCGAGATCAGCACGCTATTCGGCGGCGTCATGATGTTGACCGGCGGCTTTTCCTTCGCAAGCCGGATCGCCTCGGAACCATCGGAAATCGCGCGATCGAGATCGCCTTTGGCGCGCCAGATCGCGGTGCGGTTGATCAACGGCTGCGGCAGCGTCGGGTCGAGACGGATCGCCTGGTTGATGTCGGCGAGCGCGCCGTCGAGATCGCCGAGCGCCTCTTTCGCGATGCCGCGGTTCTGGAATGAGAACGCCGATCTCGGATCGGCCTTGATCGACATGTCGTAGTCGGCGATCGCCTTGGTGTAGTCGCCCTTGCCGCGCCAGGCATTGCCACGATTGTGGAAGATGATGCCGCTCGGCGGTCCCTGCTTCAATGCATCGTCAAAATCGGCGATCGCGATGTCGTAGTCGCCCTTGTCGTAATAGGCCGATCCCCTGAGATTGTAGACCGCCTGGCTCGGCTGGAGCCGGATCGCTTCGGTGGTGTCGGCGATGACTTTTGCGTAGTCGCCCTTCTTGTTCCAGCCCACGGCGCGCCAGAAATAGACGGTCGCGAGCTGCTCGCCCTTGAACACCTTCAGCGCGATGATCTTGGTGCAGGCGTCGACCATCTGGTCCGCCGGCGTGGTGTCGGTGGTGCAGAGCGGCCCAAGCTGGCTGCGTGCCTGCGCGGATGCGGGCGCGGTCCACAGGGCTGCGGCAAGGAGCGAGAGCGCGACGAGCAGGCGGCGCATGGCGATGGTCCCGTCAGAGGAGAAGCGCCTGTTTGTTGCCCGGGGGCGGGCTGGGGTTCACCTTCACCTCCCGCCATGGCCAACGTATCAGGGGAGGGATTCGGTCCCCTATTTCCTCAGTGGGCAGAATTTGCTAAGAGGCAATCCCCAATCCTTCTGCCCACTCCTGTCCCACCGATGAAAAACGACGAAATCCTCAGCCAAATCACCGAGTTCTGCCGCCAGGCGGACATGGCGGAATCGACGTTTGGCCGGCGCGCGGTGAACGATGGGAAGCTGGTGCACCGGCTGCGCGAAGGCAAGCGCATCACCATCGATACGCTGGATCGGATCCAGGCCTACATCGCCGCATCGACAACCGGCGGCCTGCCGCCGCCGCGCGGACTTCAGGTGCCGCCGGAAAAGCGCGATCCGCGCAGCAATTTCCGCTTCTTCGAGAACCGACAGAAGTACCTGCTGTTCGTCCACACCTGTAGCGAGAAGCGGGTGGTCGCGGAGCGCGTCGCCCTGGAGCTTGCCAGCATCCATCCCCGACCGCCGGCGTTGCGCGTGTTCGACGCCGGCGTCGGCGACGGCTCGGTGCTGGCGCGCGTGCTGCGCTCGACGCATCAGCGCTTTCCCCACATGCCGTTCTACGTTGCCGGCAAGGAGCTCAGTCTGGAGGATGTCCGGCTGACGTTGGACAAGGTCCCGGACCGGTTATTCGAGCATCCAGCCTCGGTGTTCGTGTTCACCAACATGCATTACGCGGAGGCGCCCTGGCTCACGCCGGCGTCGCCTGCGGCGGCCGCCGCCACCGTCTGGCACGAGGTGCCGCTGCGGGGAGACTCATCCGGTGATTTCGAGACGCAGATTGCGGAGCTGAAGCCGTTTCTGGAGCAGAACTGGCGCGCCGCCATCAGCCCACGCACGGGCATGCCCTTGTACGAGCGGCCGGTCGTGCTGGTGCTCTACCGCGAGGACCACAGGTTCCTGCTGGATTCGACCATTCCCCGGCCGGGCCAGACCGAGGCCAATTTCGACCTCATCATTGCATCCCAGCCATACCGTGCCCTGTCCTCAGTCAATTTCAGGGCAAAACGGATCATTGCACCGCTGGCGCGGGCATTGCGGGCAGGGGGCCGCCTGATCGGAATTCACTCCCACGGCCAGGATCCGGGCATGGAAATGATCCAGGCCATCTGGCCTGGAGAAAATCCTTTCGCCGTCAGCCGTCATGAGCTATTGCGCGCCGTTAAGTACGAACTCGGATCGTTGGGCCGCGACCTAAATTTTAATGTTTATGCGGATAACCGCTCGATCTTCAGGTATGATATGGAAGCGCTGCCCAACGAGGTAACGGGTACCATCGGAACCTCGACGGCCTTTGCAGCGTGGAATGCGGCGGTGTATGTCGCTCAGATTGAGGACGACCGGTTGGCAGATATGACTCAAAACGGCCGCACTCTGGATGCCGCCAGGGACGTGCTGCGAAAGTACAACGGGCTCTGGTTTCTTGACGAATCCTACGTCATCTCGCGCCGGCGCGATTGACATAATCCAAGAGTAAACATCGCAAACGCCCGCCGAGTGCGGCGGGACAAGGGGTTACTGATGCGCGCGTCCTATCTCTTCACTAGCGAGTCCGTGTCCGAAGGCCATCCGGACAAGGTCTGCGACCGGATCTCCGATGAGATCGTCGATTTGTTCTACCGCGAGGGGCCCAAGGCCGGCATCGACCCGTGGCAGATCCGCGCCGCCTGCGAGACGCTCGCGACCACCAACAAGGTGGTGATTGCGGGTGAGACCCGCGGTCCCGCATCGGTCACCAACGAGCAGATCGAAGGCGTCGTGCGCGCTGCGATCAAGGACATCGGCTACGAGCAGGACGGCTTCCACTGGAAGACCGCCGATATCGAGATCCTGCTGCATCCGCAGTCGGCCGACATCGCCCAGGGCGTCGACGCGCTTCAGCCGGGTGAGGTCAAGGAAGAAGGTGCTGGCGACCAGGGCATCATGTTCGGTTACGCCACCAACGAGACGCCGGATCTGATGCCGGCGCCGATCTTCTACGCCCACAAGATCCTCCGCCTCATCTCCGAAGCCCGTCACTCCGGCAAGGAGAAGGTGCTCGGTCCGGACTCCAAGAGCCAGGTCACCGTGCAGTACGAGAACGGCAAGCCGGTCGGCGTGCGCGAGATCGTGGTGTCGCATCAGCATCTGGTCGAGGACATCTCGTCCAAGCAGATCCGCGACATCGTCGAGCCCTATGTGCGCGAGGCGCTGCCGAAGGATTGGATCACGCCGAAGACCATCTGGCACATCAACCCGACCGGCAAGTTCTACATCGGCGGTCCCGATGGTGACTCCGGCCTGACCGGCCGCAAGATCATCGTCGATACCTATGGTGGCGCGGCTCCGCATGGTGGCGGCGCGTTCTCCGGCAAGGATCCGACCAAGGTCGATCGTTCTGCCGCCTACGCCGCGCGCTACGTCGCCAAGAACATTGTCGCTGCTGGTCTTGCCGACCGCTGCACGCTTCAGCTCGCCTATGCGATCGGCGTGGCGCGTCCGCTGTCGATCTACATCGACACCCACGGCACCGGTAAGGTGTCGGAGGATCAGCTCGAGAAGGCCGCCGCCAAGGCGATGGACCTCACCCCGCGCGGCATCCGCAGCCATCTCGACCTCAACCGTCCGATCTACGCGCGCACCTCGGCCTACGGCCATTTCGGCCGCACGCCCGACAACGAGGGTGGTTTCTCCTGGGAGAAGACCGACCTCGTCGAGCAGCTCAAGCGCGCGCTCTAATTCTTGTGCGTCATTCCGGGTTCGCGCGCGAACCCGGATCCTTAAATCCTCACGTCGCGATTCCGGGGCGCCTCTTCGAGGTGTCCCGGAATGCCCGTTCAACAATAGGACACTCGCAATGAACGCGAAGCCCGGCTTCACCGATTACATCGTCAAGGACATGTCGCTCGCCGATTTCGGCCGCAAGGAACTCTCGTTGGCCGAGACCGAGATGCCCGGACTGATGGCCACGCGCGAAGAATACGGCCCGAAGCAGCCGCTGAAGGGCGCGCGCATCGCCGGCTCGCTGCATATGACGATCCAGACTGGCGTGCTGATCGAGACGCTCGCCGCACTCGGCGCCGATATCCGCTGGGTCTCCTGCAACATCTATTCGACGCAGGACCACGCCGCGGCGGCGATCGCTGCCGCCGGCATTCCCGTCTTCGCCGTCAAAGGCGAGACGCTGGCTGAGTATTGGGACTACACCGCAAAACTGTTCGACTGGCACGGCGGCGGTCACCCGAACATGATCCTCGATGACGGTGGCGATGCCACCATGTACGTCCATCTCGGTCTGCGCGCCGAGAACGGCGACACCGCGTTCCTGGACAAGCCGGGTTCGGAAGAAGAGGAAGTCTTCTTCGCGCTGTTGAAGAAGCAGCTCAAGGAAAAGCCGAAGGGCTACTTCGCCGAGATCGCCAAGAGCATCAAGGGCGTTTCCGAAGAGACCACCACGGGTGTGCATCGTCTCTATGACATGCAGAAGGCCGGCACGCTGCTGTGGCCCGCCATCAACGTCAATGACAGCGTCACCAAGTCGAAATTCGACAACCTCTATGGCTGCCGTGAATCGCTGGTCGACGGCATCCGCCGCGGCACCGACGTGATGATGTCGGGCAAGGTCGCGATGGTCGCGGGCTTCGGCGACGTCGGCAAGGGCTCGGCGGCCTCGCTGCGCCAGGCCGGCTGCCGCGTCATGGTCTCCGAAGTCGATCCGATCTGCGCGCTCCAGGCCGCGATGGAAGGCTATGAGGTCGTGACCATGGAAGACGCGGCACCCCGCGCCGACATCTTCGTCACCGCGACCGGCAACAAGGACATCATCACCATCGAGCACATGCGCGCGATGAAGGATCGCGCCATCGTCTGCAACATCGGCCACTTCGACAACGAGATCCAGATCGCGGGTCTGCGTAACCTGAAGTGGACCAACATCAAGCCGCAGGTCGACGAGATCGAATTCCCCGACAAGCACCGCATCATCATGCTGTCGGAAGGCCGCCTCGTGAACCTCGGCAACGCCATGGGCCATCCGTCGTTCGTGATGTCGGCCTCCTTCACCAACCAGACGCTGGCGCAGATCGAGCTGTTCGCCAACAATAAGGACGGCAAGTACAAGAAGGAAGTCTACGTGCTTCCGAAGTCGCTCGACGAGAAGGTGGCCCGGCTGCATCTCGCCAAGATCGGCGTCAAGCTGACCGAGCTTCGCAAGGACCAGGCCGACTACATCGGCGTCAAGCAGGAAGGCCCGTACAAGTCGGACCACTACCGCTACTGAGATTGCACGCATTTGCGAGACAAAGGCCCCGGAGCGATCCGGGGCTTTTTTCTTATGTCTTCCCTGTGATACGCTTACAGGTAGAGCCGAAACAAGCCTGCCACTTCTGCAGCGGGCGGCCGCCTTTCCGTTCATTGTCAGAAAGCATTTGGAGGAAGCGCGATGTCCAGTGAAGCCAACGTTCGACTGCTGACGGAAGCCTATCGCCTATGGAACGACAGCAAGGGTCAAAGCGTCGACCATTGGTTCGACAGCGTCATTGGCCCACAGATCAGCTTCGGCTCGATTCCGCGGGGAGTTGAGCCGATGGCATTCGCCACGCAGTACGATGATCCTGCGAAGCTTCGCGGTTATTTCGACGGTCTGCTAGCTGATTGGGCCATGCAATACTACACGATCAACGAGTTTGTCGCGCAAGGCGATGCCGTCTTCGCGCGCGGCACATGCGCCTGGACCAACAAGCGTACCGGAAAGGTCGCGGAGACGCCGAAGGTCGATTTCTGGCGCTTCAAGGACGGCAAAGCGGTCGAGTTCTACGAGTATTTCGACACCGCTTGCGTCATCGGCGCGGCAACCCCTTGACGGTTGCAATTCGGCGCGGCGCTGCCCATCCTGTGCCGAGGGAGAACGCCATGACCGAAGCCATAGAACATTTCGACGTATTGATCGTCGGTGCCGGCCTGTCCGGCATCGGCGCGGGCTATCATCTCCAGTCCAAATGCCCGAGCAAGAGCTACGTCATCCTCGAGGGCCGCGACTGCATCGGCGGCACCTGGGATCTGTTCCGTTATCCCGGCATCCGCTCCGACAGCGACATGTTCACGCTCGGCTATTCCTTCAAGCCGTGGACCGATCCGAAGGCGATCGCCGACGGCGCGCAGATCCTGAACTATGTGCGTGAGACCGCGGCCGAGAACGGCATCGAGACGCACATCCGCTTCCGCCATCGCGTGAAGCGCGCGTCGTGGTCGACGCATGATGCGCGCTGGACCGTTGAGGTCGAGCGCACGACAGGTGAAGGCGCGACCGAGCTCACGCGCTTCACTTGCAATTTCCTGTTCATGTGCGCCGGCTACTACAAATACGAGCAGGGCTATACGCCGGAGTTCAAGGGCGCGGCGGACTTTGCCGGCCGCGTCGTGCATCCGCAGAAATGGACCGAGGATATCGACTGTTCGGGAAAACGCGTCGTCGTGATCGGCTCCGGCGCGACCGCGGTGACGCTGGTGCCGGAGCTGGCCAAGACGGCGGCACAGGTCACGATGCTCCAGCGCTCGCCGACCTATGTGGTGTCGCGTCCGGCGCAGGATCCGGTCGCCAACAAACTGCGCCGCAATCTGCCGACGCGGCTTGCCTATCATGTGATCCGATGGCGCAACGTGATGTGGGGAATGTTTTTCTTCCAGCTCAGCCGGCGCAAGCCCGCCAAGGTGAAGGATCTGATCCTCAAGGGCGTGCAGATGGCGCTCGGTCCCGATTACGATGTCGCGACGCATTTTACGCCGCGCTACAATCCCTGGGATCAGCGGCTGTGCCTTGTGCCCGATGGCGACCTGTTCAAGGCGATCCGCGAAAAGCGCGCCTCCGTCGTCACCAGCGAGATCGACACCTTCACGCGCGACGGCATTCGCCTGAAGGACGGCCGCGAGCTTGCGGCCGACATCATCGTGACTGCGACGGGGCTGGTGCTTCAGGTCGTCGGCGGCCTAGAGGTGAGCGTGGATGGCCGCGCCGTCGATTTTGCCAACACGCTGACCTACAAGGGCATGATGTATGCCGACGTGCCGAACATGGCTTCGGCCTTCGGCTACACCAACGCGTCCTGGACGCTGAAATGCGATCTCACCTGCGAATATGTCTGCCGGCTCATCAACTACATGGACCGGCACAATTTTCGCCAGTGCATGCCGCACAATAACGACCCGACGGTTACGCTCCAGCCCTCGCTCGATTTCAGCTCGGGCTACGTGCAGCGCTCGGTCGCAAAAATGCCGAAGCAAGGCTCGAAGCAGCCGTGGCGGCTCTACCAGAACTACGCCTTCGACATCGTCTCCTTGCGGTTCGGCCGGATCGACGACGGCGTGATGCAATATTCCTGATCGCCGTCGTCGCTTCTATGCCTTGCGCGTGGTGAGCGCGAGGCCAAGGTCGATCGCGAGCGCCACCACCACGGCACCGCCGCCGAGAGCGAACAGGACGAGATAGTCGCCGCCGGTGTTCGCGTAGATCCAGGAGAAGCCGTAAGCCGCGGCAGCCTGGAATAGGGCAAAACTGGTGGTGGCGTGGCTCCACGTCGCGCGCTGCTGCTCGCTCGAGTGCGGGAGGAGCTCATGAATGCGTCCGAGCACCAGCGGCACGATACCGGGCGTGAAGCCGCCGACCACGATGCTCGACACGATCAGCGACACCGGTGCAGTGCTGACGGTCGGCAGCAGCACAGCGGCCGCCTCGATCAGGAACGCGGCGCGCAAGGCGGGTCCGAAGCCGGATCTGTCGCCGAGATGGCCGGTCACCAGCGGGCCGACGATCGCGCCGAGGCCGTACAGCACCCAGTAGCGTGATCCCGCCGCAATGCCCTGGCCGAGGCCGCGCGCCACGAAGTCGACGATAAAGACCGTGTGCGGCACCAGCGCCACCGCGTTGAGGCCATACTGGATCAGCAAAGCGCGGATCGCGGGCGAGGCGTGGCGGTGCTTGGCGTGATGTTGCACAGGTGTTGCGTCGGCCTTCGCTTCCGCGGGCCAGTTCCACCAGCTCGCGAGCGTGAGCAGGGCCGAGAGCACGCCGAGGCCATACCAGCTCTGTTGCAAACCCTGCTGCAAGAGCAGCGGCACCAGCGTGCCCGATGCAGCGACGCCGAGACCGACACCCGCAAAGATCACGCCGCCGACGATGCCGCGCCTGGCGGGCGAGGTGTGCGGCAACACGACGGAGGCCGCCAGCACCATGATGATGCCGCCGGTGAGGCCCGAGAGGAAACGCCAGGCGAAAAACCAGGTGAACGACACCGGCACTGAGCTGGCAAAGAAGGAAAGCGTCGCGAGCAACATCATCGCCCGCAGCGCGCCGACGGCACCGATGCGTCCGGCGACGGCTCGCGCCGCGAGTGCGCCGCCGAGATAGCCGGCCAGGTTCGCCGCGCCGAGATAAACAACGTCGGACGCGCTGAACCATTTTGCCGCGATCAACGCCGGGATCAACGGAGTATAAGAGAAGCGAGCGAGGCCGAGTCCGACTAGCGATGCGGACAGGCCCGCGACGGCATATCGCCAAGTTTGCTGCGGCGTTGATTGCGAATTCGATCCCGGCCGCTGATGCGGCCGGGCGTGGTGCTTGGTATCGGCATTAAGTTCGGTCATGTCGTGCTCCTGCACGGGCTCAATGGCCCGCGCTCTGGCCGCCGTCGACGTGCAGGATCTCGCCGGTGACGAAGGAGGCACCCTCGAGATAAAGCACAGCGTCGACGATGTCGGACGTCTCGCCCATATGGCCGACGGGGTGCAGCGCGCCGAGCTGCGCATGTGTCTCGACCGCGTGCATCGGCGTCTTGATGATGCCGAGCGCGACCGCATTCACGCGGATGCCGCGCCTGGCATATTCGATCGCCAGCGACTTGGTCGCGGCGTTCAGGCCGCCCTTCGTCAGCGAAGCCAGCACCGACGGCACGTTCGAGTTGGCGTGATCGACCAGGCTGGTTGAGATCTGAACGACGTGGCCCGAGCCCTGCTTTTCCATCTCGGCGATGGCGAGTTGCGTGATGCGGAAGAAGCCGGCGACGTTGACGCCCAAAACGGCCGCGTAATCCTCGGACGTGTACTGCGTGAACGGCTTTGCGACGAAAATGCCGGCATTGTTGACCAGCGTATCGACGCGGCCGAACCGGGCGACGGCTTGTGACACCACGCGTTCGGCGGTGCTCCAGTCGGCGATGTCGCCGGGAACGGCAAGCACGTCATCGTCGCCCGACGGCTTGATGGAGCGTGCCGTCGCAACGACACGATAGTTGCGATCGCGAAACCGCTGGACGAGGGCAGCGCCGATGCCCTGCGATGCACCGGTGATGATGGCGACTTTCTGATCGATACCCATGACGGGCTCCTGTTGTTGGCTCGAAACCTCTGCCGGTCGGCTGTGGGGCGCCGGCCGGCTTGGGTTGCGAGGTACGCCGCCGCGGTCCGGCTGCGAATACGCGCGGCCCGGCAGACATTCTTTCGCGGCGCGAACGAATGCTGGATCGGCGCCCGGCGGCGGTTGTCGCGGCCGGGGCGAACGCCTAGCTTTCAGGCGGACTCTCAGGGGGCCGCGGGAAGCGCATGGATCGTCTGGATGCGATGAAGGTGTTCGTCCTTGCGGTGGACGAGGGCAGCCTTGCGGCCGCGGGACGCAAGCTCGGGCGCTCGCCGGCGGCAGTGAGCCGCGCCATTGCCTTCCTGGAGGGGCAGGTCGGCGCCGAGCTGCTGCACCGGACCACGCGCTCGATCAAGCTGAGCGAGGAGGGCGAGCGCTATGTCGCGATCTGCCGCCGCGTGCTCACCGAGCTCGAAGAGGCCGATGACATCGCGGCCGGACCGCGCGCGGCGCCCCGTGGTCTGCTCACGATCACCGCTCCGGTGGTCTCGGGGGAGATGGTGCTGCGGCCGATCCTCGATGCGTTTCTCGACGCCTATCCGACCGTGTCGGCAAAGCTCCTGCTGTTCGACCGCGCGGTCAATCTGATCGAGGAGGGCGTCGACGTCGCGCTTCGCATCGGCCCCCTCGCGGATTCGGCGATGGTGGCGATGCGGATCGGCGAGATCAGCCGCGTCGTGGTGGCGGCTCCTCGCTATTTGAGGCAGCATCCGCGCATCGCCGAGCCCGGCGATCTCGCCAAGCATCAGATCGTGGCGATGGCGCATCTGCCTAATTCCTGGACTTTCGCGCCGTTGAAGAACTCATCGGCGCCGCGAACCGTCCAGTTCACGGCGCGCCTCATGGTCAACAGCACCTATGCCGCCGTGGCATCGGCGGTGGCCGGGCGTGGCGTCGCGCGGATGTACTCCTACCAGGTGGCCGAGCAGGTCGCGCGTGGCGAGCTCGAGGTTTTGCTTGCCAGCGACGAGGATCCGGAGATGCCGGCACACCTGATCAGTCCGCAGGGCCGGCTTTCGGTGCCCAAGGTGCGCGCCTTCACCGATTTTGCCGTGCCCCGGCTGAAGAAGCATTTTGCGCAGCTCAAGAAGAGCATGGGGGCGCGCTGAGCGGCCGGGAGGGCTACCGCGCCGCAACAATAAATGCGTTGTTTTGCGTATTCGGCCGCCGGGCTGAATCGGCCATCCTGCCCAAACGGTTAACGCCGAATTAACGGATGAGTCCTAGCCTGTCTGGGCCGGGGTTACTCGCAAGGCCGAGGTGAGCCCAATGGAAGCCCAGAAGATCGCGGTCGACGCCGTCGTCGCGTTGACCGATTGCGACCGCGACGCCGTCATCGCCTTCATTCGCCGGCTCTATCTCGCCGGCGTCACCGACCCCAAGCGCCTGACCTTCAAGGGTCTTCAGGCGCTGTCGCGGGCGTGACTCGGCTCGATTCGGTCCGTTTCGGCCCGATCTCTCGTCGGATGTTCTCCCCAGAGTGACCGCAACCCAGCGGTGAATATCTTGCCGCTCGGGCCGGGTCGCGTTAGATCACGTCCCCGGTTGGGTCACTGGGGAACGGGGAAATGCTGAAGCAGCTTTTTGCACCGCAACTGGTCATTCTTTATATCCTTGCGGCATCGACGATTTACGTTCACTTCCGCGGCAAGCAGCGGCTGCGCTTTGCGCGCCAGCTCGGCGATCATTCGACCTATCTCGCCCCCTACAATGTGCTGATGTATGCGGGTTCGGCCGTGCCGAACAGGCCGGTGATTTCGGTCGAGCAGTTTCCCGAGCTCAAGCCACTCAGCGAGAACTGGGAGACCATCCGCGACGAGGCCGTCCGCCTGTTCGACGAAGGTTTTATCCGCGCGGCAGCGAAGAACAACGACTGGGGCTTCTATTCGTTCTTCAAGAGCGGCTGGAAGCGCTTTTACTTGAAATGGTACGATGACTTCCTGCCCTCGGCGCGTACGCTGTGCCCGAAGACGGTCGAGCTGCTCAATTCGATTCCGAGCGTGCACGGCGCGATGTTCGCGATGCTGCCGCCGGGCGGCAAGTTAGGGGCGCACCGCGATCCCTTCGCAGGCTCACTGCGCTACCACCTTGGGCTCGTCACACCGAACTCGAACAAGTGCCGCATCCTGGTCGATGGCGTCGAATGCGTCTGGCGCGACGGCGAGGCCTTCATGTTCGACGAGACCTTCATCCACAGCGCTGAGAATGCGACCGACGTCAACCGCATCATCCTGTTCTGCGACGTCGAACGCCCGATGAAGTTCGGTTTCATGACCGCGATCAACCGCTGGGTCAGCCACCACATCGTCAAGGCGTCGGCGACCCAGAACGTCGACGGCGAGAGCGTCGGCGTACTCAACAAGGTGTTCGGCAAGCTCTACGAGATCCATCTCGCCAGCCGCAAGGTCAAGGCGTGGAACCGCAACGTCTACTACACGCTGAAATACTCGCTGACGGCGCTGATCCTCGGCCTCATCGTGATGTCGGCGCTGCGCTGAAGCAGCTGTAGCGCGGATCGGCGAAGCGCGTAGCCCGGATGGAGCGAAGCGAAATCCGGGATTTTGCCGCGGCGAGAGTGCCCCGGATTGCGCTTCGCTCCATCCGGGCTACGGTGACTGAATCGCAAAGCCCCGGAGCGAGCTCCGGGGCTTTGTTTTTGCGGACCTGGCTGTGGCGTTACACCGGCTTGGCACCAGTGTTGATGATCGTCCCGACATGCTGGCCGCGCAGCGCCGCCGTGATCCGACCGGGAACGAGCCCGTTCACGACCTGCACGCGCGCGATGTGCCGCGCATTCGCCATGACCTCCAGTAACGCCCGATCGACCGGCAGCGTGCCCTTCAGCTTCGCAAGCTCGGCAAAGCTCACGTCTTTCAACAGCTCCGCCTTCTTGCCGTCGGCGCCATTGGGATCGGCGGTGTAGACGCCGTCGACGTCCTCGACAATCGTCAGCCCCGCAGCGCCGAGCGCGTCGGCGAGCAGGAAGGCGCCGGTATCGGCCCGATGCAGCGGGACGCGCGACGTCGGGAATTCATGATGGTGGTAGGGCGGGAACGCGCTACCGACGACCGCGCGGGCTGCGCTAAGGTGAATGGCAAGCTGGCTTGCGATGGTGGGATGCTCGATATAGGAGACGCCCTCCGGCGCGAGCAGGCTCGCAAGAATATGGCCGTTCTGGCCGGCCTCGCTTGCGGCGAGCGGCGCCAGCGAACCGACGGGAAGTCCGAGGTCGAGGCCGACGCTGTAGAGATGGCGCGCGCGGATGCCGGCGCCGGTCAGGATGAGCAGGCGGTGCTCGGGCAGCAGCGAGCGCAGCTCGTCAACGAGCGGGAGGATCGCTTCGTGACCACGATCCATGATGCGGCCGCCGATCTTGATGACCTGCACCCAGGGCAGCAGCTTGATCGGGCGGTTGCCGGCAACGGGGCGGGTGAGCTCTCCATCGAGGAGGGTCTGGCGCGCGAGCGGCGAAGCGACGTGCTTGATCTGGTTGGTGACAGTCATGGCGCTATCCTCCTCAGCTCGCAGTGATGATGGTGCCGACATGCTCGCCCGCGAGTGCGCGGGTGAGATTGCCGGGGACGAGACCATTCACGATCTGCACCTGGTGGACGTAGCGGGCCGAGGCGAGGAGATCGAGCACTGGAAATTCCAGGATCGAATCCTGGAGGCCCTTGGCCTTCATCTCGGCCACCGAGATTTTCGGGATGAAGGTCGCGTTCTTCGACGTCTTCGGGTTCGCGGTGTAGAGGCCGTTCTCGTCCTTCACATAGATCATTCCCTTGCAGCCGAATTGCTCGGCGACCAGGAAGCATCCGGCATCGGTGCGGTAGGGCGGGATCACGCCCTCGGGCGCGGGACGCATCCACAGGCTATAGGGCGGCATGCCGCTGAAGATGACGGCGTTCACCTCGGCCAGGAACAGCGGCACCGAGGAGAGCGCGGCGCCACCCACGGCGGAGATGCCGTGCTTGGCCAGCAACTGTCCCAGCATCGCGGCGTTCTGGTCGGCAACGGAAGCGCCGAGTTGCGACAGCACGCCGGCCGGCAGGCGAAGCCCGGCCGCGATCGAGTAGAGATGCCGCGCGCGCGTGCCGGCGCCAGTCCCGATCAGCAGCTTGTGTGCCTTGCGCGCGGAGACGATCTCGTCGACCAGCGGATAGACCGCGGCACGGCCGCGATCGATCACGCTCTGTCCGCCGATCTTGATGACGGTGGCATCCGGCAGGATGCGGAAGTCCGACGCCGCTTCTGCAGCGGCCAGAAGCTGTGGATCGGTGAGCGAGCGCTGCATAAGCAGCCCCTCGAGCTCCGTGATGGTGTTCGACATCCGAGACATCCTCTCGTTTTCTGATGCAGTCGTGACGGTGGACCCTCCGGTCCTGATCGTGGCGCGAGTCTTGCTGGATAGTTCGGCCCATGGCAACAAGATTGCCGCGATTCAGTGGCCCTACGTGAAGTGGCCGCCCAGGGCGCGTCGGTTTACGCCCCCGGATCGTTCGCGTCTGGATAGAAGAGTTGCTGGCTTTCGATCTTGTAGCCTGCGATCGCGTTCTGCCCGTCTGGCGAGATAAGCCAATCGATGAAGCGTTGGCCCGCTTCCTTCTTCACCGTCGGGTGCTTTATTGGATTGACCAGCATCACCCCATATTGGTTGAAGAGTCGCTTGTCGCCTTCGACGAGGATGACAAGGTCACCGCGCTTTTTGAATGCCAGCCATGTGCCGCGGTCCGCAAGTACATAGGCATTAGATGCCGATGCGACGTTGAGGGCGGCTCCCATTCCCTGACCAATCTCCTTGTACCAGCTGCCGCGATCCTTTGTGACGTCGACGCCTGCGTCTTTCCAAAGTGTGAGCTCGGCTATGTGCGTACCAGACCGGTCTCCTCGGGAGATGAAGGAGGCGGCCTTCGTCTGTATGGTCTGGAGCGAGGCGGTTACGTCAAGGCCTCGAATCCCCGCAGGATCGTCCTTCGGCCCAATGAGAACGAAGTCGTTGTACATGACCGGGTAGCGCTTGACACCAAATCCTTCGGCCATGAATTTTTCCTCGGCCGACTTGGCATGAACAAACACCACGTCGGCATCACCCCGCCGCGCTGTGTCGAGGGCCTGCCCGGTGCCTTGCGCGAGGACCTTGACTTCGATGCCGGTCTTTTCTCGAACGATCGGCAACAGGTAGTCGAACAATCCCGAGTCTTGTGTTGAGGTTGTCGAAGCTACGATGATCGTCTGACTTTGTGCCGAGACAGGAGTACTCAGCACAGCCAACAGAACTGCAATCTCGATAGCAACTGGGCTGAACCATCGGCTCACGGGTGAACTCCCTTGCAATAATCTTTTGCTGTCTCAGCGTCTCAAGGCGCGTCCAAATACGTGGGTGAACGCGCTGACGGTCATCGATAGAATGATAAGGATTATGCCAAGCGCAAGTGCGAAGCTCAACTCACCCTTGCTCGTCTCCAGTGCGATGGCGGTCGTCATTGTTCGCGTGTAGCCTCGTATATTGCCTCCAACGATGATGATCGCGCCGACCTCAGCGATAGCCCGGCCAAACGCAGCAAGAAACGCGACGATTAGCCCCTCGCGGCCAATGTTCATGAGCGAGGCTGCGGCTCGGACGCGCGAGGCTCCATCTACCAGCAAGGCTTCGCCATACGTGGCCCAGAGGTCCACCGTCATGCGGTGCACCAAGGCGATTACGATCGGGATGCCGAGGATGGCCTGCGCGATGACCATCGCCGCTGGGGTAAACAAGATCCCGAGAGAGCCGAGCGGGCCTGAGCGAGAGAGCAGCAGATAGACTGCGAGACCTACGACCACGGGGGGCAAGCCGAGAAGAGCGTTGGCGGTCACAATCAAGGCTTGTTTGCCGGGGAAACGACAGATGGCCAACGCGAGGCCTAGCGGCGAGCCAACGATGAACGCCAAGGCGCTTGCTGTCAGGCTCACTCCCAGAGATAGGGCGACGATGCCGCGGAGCTCCGGGTCAAAGCGGCCAATCAACGTCGCTGCCAGTTGGAGCGCCTGGGTGAAATCGTTCATTCCCCCTTCTAAGCGAAGCGAGAAGGAAATGCCAAACCACACAAGCCAGCCAGCGTGATCGTGGCGCGAGTCTTGCTGGATAGTTCGGTCCATGGCAACAAGATTGCCGCGATTTAGTAGCCTAACATGGAGCAGGCAATGGCGCCTTTGCCGACCGCGAATACCGAGATAGCGCAATTCTTCCGCCAGTGGCTGGAAACATTCTCAGGTTATGTCCGCGAGGTCGACTACGCTTCGGCGCGGCCGCTCTTCCATCCGGACGTGCTCGCCTTCGGCACGCATAACGACGTCATTCCCGGCCTCGATCAGTGGGTCACCACGCAATGGAATAACGTCTGGCCAAAGACGACCGACTTCCGTTTCGTCCTCGATCAGACCGCAATTCTGGCGTCCTCCGATGGTGCGACAGCGACCGTGATCGCACCGTGGACGAGCACCGGCTACCATCCTGATGGCAGCGCGTTTCCGCGGCCGGGTCGGGCGACGATGGTGTTCTCCAAAAGTGCCGATGATTGGCTGTGTGTGCATTCCCACATGTCGCTCAATCGTGGCGTGCCGCAGGTGAGCCATGCCAATCGGCCCGTGAAGGCCTGGTAGGTGCGAATAGAAAAGGGCCCCGGGCATGTCCGGGGCCTTTTGATTTCGGGATCTCGCGCAGCCTACTCCGGCTGCCCGATGCTCACCTTCAGCGTGCCGACGCCGTCGACGCCGCATTCGAGCTTGTCGCCGGGCTGGAGCTGCGACACGCCGGCCGGCGTGCCCGTCATGATGATGTCGCCAGCGGCGAGCTTCACCTGCTGCGAGAGCTGCCAGATGATTTCCGGCACGTTCCAGATCAGCTCGGTGAGGTCGCCCTTCTGGGCTTCCTTGCCGTTGACCGTGAGCCAGATCTTGCCCTTGGAGGGATGGCCGATCTTCGAGGCCGGCTGCACCGCGGAGCAGGGCGCCGAGCCGTCGAACGACTTGCCGATCTCCCAGGGACGCTCCTTCTTGCGCGAGGCGATCTGGAGGTCGCGGCGGGTCAGGTCGATGCCGACGGCATAGCCGTAGACATGGTCGAGCGCCTTGTCGGCGGGGATGTTCAGCCCGCCGCTCTTCATCGCGACGATCAGCTCGACCTCGTGATGCAGATCCTTAGTCAGCGGCGGGTAGGGAATGGTGGCGCCATCGGGCACCAGCATGTCGGCGTGCTTGGCGAAGAAGAACGGCGGCGCGCGCTCATCATTGCCCATCTCGCGGATGTGCTCGAGATAGTTGCGGCCGACGCACCAGATGCGGCGCACCGGGTAACGGCCGCTCTCGCCGACGACGGGAAGCGAAGCCTGGGGCGGAAGCGGGATGACGTAGGAGGCGGCGTTCATGAAGCGGTCTCGCTGCTCTTGGGGTGACCTTTGGGGTGGGAACGATCCTAAGCGGTTGCACTGATCGGCGCCAGCGCAAGGACACCGGTGTCGTGGTTTTGAAGGCGGAAGAACGAGGCATAGCGGCCGGAGCGGCGCAGCAGCTCGTCGTGCCGGCCCTGCTCGACGATCTCGCCACCCTCGACCACCAGGATAGCATCGGCGCGCATAATGGTGTGCAGGCGGTGCGCGATCACGATGGTGGTTCGGTTCTGGCAGAGATGCTCGATCGCCTCCTGCACCTGCTTCTCGGACTCGGAGTCGAGCGCGGCGGTGGCCTCGTCCAGCAGGATGATCGGCGCGTTCTTGAGCAGCGCGCGCGCCACCGCGATGCGCTGGCGCTGGCCGCCCGACACTTGGGTGCCGTGCTCGCCAACCGGGGTATCGTAGCCGAGCGGGAAGCCCATGATGAAATCATGCGCGCAAGCCGCCTTCGCGGCGTCGATGATTTCGTTCTCGGTTGCGCCGGGCTTGCCGAAAGCGATGTTGTTGCGGATGGTGTCGCGGAACAGATAGACGTCCTGGCCGACATAGGCGGTCTGCGCCCGCAGCGATTTTCGCGAGATCGTGCCGATCGACTGGCCGTCGATCACGATGTCGCCTTGCGTCAGCTCGTAGAAGCGCAGCAGCAGCGACAGCACGGTCGACTTGCCGCCGCCGGACGGACCGACCAGCGCGGTGACCTTGCCGGGCTCGGCAACAAAACTCATGCGGTTGAGCACGGTCTCATTGGCGCGATAGGAAAAGCTGACGTCGCGCATCTCGATCTTGGCTTCGGACAGCTTCAGCGCGGGCTTGTCGTCATCGGAATGCTCGCTCGCGGGGCTATCGACGACTTCGAGCAGCATGCGCGCGCCGACGAGCTGGCTGTTAAGGTCGATGTTGAGCCGCGCCAGCCGCTTGGCGGGCTCAGTCGCCATCAGGAACGCGGTCATGAAGGAGAAGAACGCGCCGGGCGTGGCGTTGAGTGCGACCACGCTGTAGCCGCCATAGAGCAGGCAGCCGGCGACCGCGAAGCCGCCGAGCATTTCCATCAGCGGATTGGAACGGTTGGCGACGCGGGCCATCTTGTTGGCGTTGCGCTCGACGATCGCGATGTTCTCGTCGATGCGCTTCTGCATGGTGTCTTCGAGCGTGAACGCCTTGACCGTGCGGATGCCTTGCAGCGATTCCTGCATGGTCTCCATGATGTCGGCGGTGCCGGTGAACTGGTTGAAGGCGAGACCCTTGATACGCTTGACCAGCTTGCGCAGCACCAGCATTGCCGGCGGCACGGCGACAAGGCCGATGAACGACATCACCGGGTCCTGCCACACCATCACGCCGATCATGGCGAGCAGCATCATGAGGTCGCGCCCAATGGCGTTGACCAGCATGTTGAGCACGTCGGTGATGGACTTCGCGCCGGCCGTCAGCCGCGCCAGGAATTCAGACGAATGCCGTTCGGAGAAGAAGCCGATGCTTTCGCGCATCAGCTTGGCGAACAGCTGCCGCTGGTTGGTGGCGAGGATGGCGTTAGAGATCTTGGTCAGGATCACCATGTGGCCGTAGGTCGCCACGCCCTTGATGAAGAGCAGGATCACCGTGATGCCCGAGAACATCGCGATGCCCGGGATGTTCTTGTCGACATAGGCCTGGTTGATGACTTGGCCGAGCACATAGGTCGCGCCCGCGGTCGAGCCTGCGGCGAGCGCCATCAGTGCGAAGGCGACGAGGTAGCGCCGCCAGTAGATGACCCCCTGTTCCGTGACCAGGCGGCGAATCAGGACCGCTGCCGCATAGGGATCGTCGGTGATTTTCTTTGGAAACTGGGCCATCCGCTTTCCATTGACGGCGCAGCGGCAAGGCTGCCCGCGCGTCAGGGATCGAAGGGCCTCTGTGCCCGCTAAAGCGGGGTTTTTCAAGCCCAATTAAGGGCTTGCGCCTGGACGGATTCTAGGCCGAGACGGCGTGGCGAAGCTCGCCATGGCGTTCGCGGAACAGCTTGTCCTCCCAGGCCAGCGCGTGGGCTGCGATGGTCTCGAGGTCGTCGTATTGCGGCTTCCAATCGAGCAGACCGCGGATGCGGCTGGTGTCGGCGACCATGGTCATGATGTCGCCAGGCCGGCGCGGTGCATACTGCACGGCAAAGCTGCGGCCTGACACTCGGCGTACCGCGTCGATGGTTTCCAGCACGGAATAGCCGCGGCCATAGCCGCAATTGAGCGTGGTCGAGGCGCCGCCATTGCGCAGGTAAGCCAGCGCCGAGCGATGCGCCTGCGACAGGTCCGTGACGTGGATGAAGTCGCGGATGCAGCTGCCGTCCTGGGTCGGATAGTCGGTGCCGAACACGTCGATCTTGGCGCGCTGGCCGGTTGCGGCCTCGACCGCGATCTTGAGCAGGTGTGTGGCGCCGACGGTGGCAAGCCCGATGCGCGCCTGCGGATCGGCGCCGGCGACGTTGAAGTAGCGCAGCACGACGTATTGCATGCCGTAGGCGGAGGCGACGTCGTGCAGCATGATCTCGGTCATCAGCTTCGACGAGCCGTAGGGCGACAGCGGCCGCGTCGGCGCGTGCTCCGGCACCGGCACCAGGTCCGGATTGCCGTAGACCGCCGCGGTCGAGGAGAAGATGAAGCGGTTGATGCCGCGCTTGACTGCGACGTTGAGCAGGTTGCGCGCGGTCATGAAGTTGTTGCGGTAATAGCCGAGCGGATCGCGCATCGAGTCCGGCACCACGACGGAGCCGGCGAAATGGATGATGCTCTCGATATTGTGCTGGGCGATCACGCCCTCGACCAGGTTCTCGTCGCCGGCATCGCCAATGAACAGCGGCACGCCTTCGGGCAGATAGGTGGAGAAACCGGTGGAGAGATCGTCGATCACGACGACGTCCTCGCCGGCTTCCGCCAGCGCGAGGACCGTGTGACTTCCGATATAGCCGGCGCCGCCGGTGACTAGCACAGTCATGATCTCACCCGTCTTCGATCAACGCCCGATGCTAACGTTTGCGCGGTGAAGAGGGGGTTTCGGCAAAGCTGAACTGGCCACTATGCTTAATGTTGCGTATAGGTGCGTCGCGAAACGGAGCGTGACGTGGCAAATTCCCCGGGCGATCTCGAAGTGATCGTGCCAAATCTGCACAGGCGCTATTCCGGCGTCACCGCGACCAACCGGATGGTCGCGCCGCGGCTGGCAAAACTGTTTCGTGCGGCGTGGTTCGGCTCGGACGCGCCGGAGGGAATTACGCGGTTCGGCGGTGCCGATCTCCTGAAATTATGGCGCCGCAAGACGCCGTTGATCTGGCATGCACGGCGCAACAACGAGATGATCGCGGGCGTCGTGCTGCGTGCGCTCGGATGGCCACTCAAGCTTGTGTTCACCTCGGCCGCGCAGCGGCATCACAGCTGGATCACGCGCTGGCTGATCCGGCGCATGGACGCGATCATCGCGACCTCCGACATCTCGGCATCGTTCCTGAAGGTGAAGGCAACGGTGATCCCGCATGGCGTCGACACCGAAATCTATGCGCCGCCGAGTGATCGCGCCGCGGCCTTCGCGGAAGCCGCGCTACCGGGCCGCTATGCGATCGGCTGCTTCGGCCGCGTGCGTGCGCAGAAGGGCACCGACGTGTTCGTCGATGCGATGTGCCGATTGCTGCCGCGCTATCCCGATTTCACGGCGGTCATCGTCGGCCAGGTCACGGCCGAGCAAACTGTGTTCGCGAACGATCTGAAGAAGCGGATCGAGGCCGCCGGCCTGCAATCGCGCATCGTCGTCACCGGCGAGCTGCCGATCGAAGCGGTGCAGCGCTGGTATCAGCGGCTGACGATCTATGCCTTCACCTCACGCAACGAAGGTTTTGGCCTGACGCTGATCGAGGCGATGGCAGCCGGCAGCGCGCTCGTCGCCGCGCGCGCTGGTGCGGCCGAGCTCGTGGTCGAGGATGGCGTCACTGGCGTGCTGATTCCGACGGGTGACGCTGATGCACTCGCTGCGGCGCTGGAGCCGCTGATGCGCGACTTGGCTGCCGCGACAGCGATGGGCGAGCGTGGGCGGGCGCGGGTGCTGGAGAAGTTCAGCCTCGATGCGGAAGCGGCGCGGATCGGCGAGGTCTATCGGCCGCTGATTTGAAGCCCGCTTTTGCGACCACAAGCAAAAATGTCGAAAACAACCCCATGCACAGTAGCTGGCGATAGTGGAATCAACGGCTTGGCGGTCAGTGCAGTGATTTACGGATTTTACGAAGTTAATTTGACTTGTCGGGCAAAACACCTCTAGACGTTCATCATTGCAAAAGTCGTCAGCCGCGTATCCCCGCGCCTTCAAGCGGTGGTGCCTTACAGGCCAAAAGTTCAGTTCCCGCCTTGGGAATTTTGGATTGATCCCATGTTGGGAACATGCTATGGCAATGAACGTAATAGCAAGAAAGGCACTCAAGGCCTTTTGGGAGCGATACCCTCAAGCCGAGACCCCCTTGGGAGCTTGGTACGAAATCGTTTCCAAGGGTGACTGGAGCAGCCCAGCAGACCTGAAGAGGGCGTTTGGAAACAACGTGGACTTTGTTGGCGACAACAGAGCCATCTTCGACATAGGCGGCAACAAGTATCGCCTCGTGGTTCATTTCTCCTTCAAGTTCAAAACAGCTCTCATCAAGTTTGTCGGCACGCACAAAGAGTATGACGGAATAAACGCGGAGACTGTGTGATGATGGACGTCAAGCCTCTCCACAATGAACAGGATTACGATTGGGCTATCCGCGAAGTATCCCGGTATTTCGAGGCCGAGCCGACTCCTGACACGCCTGACGGTGATCGCTTCGAAGTTTTGTCTTCACTCATCAAGGAGTACGAAGACAATCACTTCGCAACCACTCACGGCGATCCAGTCGACGTCCTCCATTTCGCAATCGAGTCCATGGGGCGGTCGCAGGCAGAATTGGCGGCTTTGATTGGACGCAATCGGGCGTCCGAAATTTTGAATCGCGTCCGTCCACTGACGCTGGAAATGATCCGGACTATTAGCAAGGAATGGAACATTCCAATTGGTGCTCTGACAGCTCACTATGAACTGGCGCGTGAGCCTGCCTAACCCTATCGGCCCCGCTTCTGCGGGGCCTTTCGTCGTTGGGGGACGAATCTCTTTTCACCCAGTCGAACGCATCGGCGCTGCCGCTCACGTCTCAGCCCTTGCCCCCGCCTCACCCAGCACCCTCTCCGCAATTGCCACCACCTCCGCAGCCGCGATATCCCGCATGCAGCGGTGATCGTTCATCCGGCAGATCGTGCTCTGGCAGGGCTGGCACGAGAGCACGCTCTTGTCCTGGACCACGGTCGCAGCGAGGCCGTTGAGGGGGGCCCAGAGATAGGGGCTGGTCGGGCCGAAGATGCCCATGGTGGGCGTGCCGAGCGCAGCCGCGATGTGCATCAGGCCGGAATCGTTGGAGATGGCGACGCCGGCCGCGGCCATGGCCAGGACGCCGTTGCGCAGGTCGTTGCCGGTCAGGTCCCGCACCCCCGGTCCGCCGGCTGCGACGATCTCCTGGGCCAGGGCCTTTTCGGCGGGGCCGCCGACCACCCAGACCTCCAGGCCGCGCTCGGCCAGCAGCCGGGCGGCCTCCGGATAGTAGGTCCAGCGCTTTGAGACGCCGACCGAGCCGGGGGCGAGCGCCACCGCGGCGCCAGCGTTCAGGCCATTGGCCTGCCGCCAGCGGACGATGTCCTCGGCCGGGACCCGCAATTGCGGCACCGGCCATTCCGTCGGCAAGGGGGCGCCGTCGGGCTGCGCCAGCGCAGCGTTCTTGTCGATGAAGCGGGGCAGCTTCTTCTCGCCCCAGCGCCAGTGGTTGAGCAGGCCGAACCGGAACTCGCCGACAAAGCCGACCCGCTCGGGAATGCCGGCCAGCGCCGGCGCAATGGCCGCTTTCCAGGTCCGCGGCAGCACCAGGGCGGTGCCATAGTTCCGCTCGCGCAGGAGCTTTGCCAGGCCGAGCTGGCGGCCCACGGCGAGGCGGCTGCGGGGCAGGTCCCAGACGATCCCCTTGCGCACGCCGGGCATGTAATCGACCAGCGGCGCGCACAGGGACGTGGTCAGGAGGTCGACCGGCCGGTTCGGCCAACGCTCGTTCAGAACCCGCACCACGGTGTGATTCCGGACGAAATCGCCGATCCACATATAGGGGACGATCAGGATCGGGCTCGTGTTGCTCCGATCCTCACTCCCGCTAAATTGCGAATCTTGGTTCATTCGTTAATGGGGCTGAGGTGCTCTGATGTGGCGGTTCGGTTAGCCGCTCCGGGCCGGCAGGTAAAGCCGGCTGAGGGCCCGATCCCAAAACCGCTTACACTTTGGCAGATCATGCGCTAGGGCAGAACCGGACCTTAGAAATCGGGCAGGGATTACGGAATGTTGCTGGTGACCGGCGGGGCCGGTTTTATCGGGTCGAATGTCGTGGCCGCGTTGAACGACGCCGGCCGCAGCGATGTCGTGGTCTGCGATCTCCTCGGCACCGACGGCAAGTGGCGCAATCTCGCCAAGCGGCAGCTTGTGGATATCGTCCCCCCGCCTGAGCTGCTCGACTGGCTGAAAGGCCGCAAGTTGGATGCCGTGATCCATCTCGGCGCGATCTCCGAGACCACGGCGACCGACGGCGATCTCGTGATCGAAACCAATTTCCGCCAGTCGATGCGCCTGCTCGACTGGTGCACGGCGAATGCGGTGCCGTTGATCTATGCGTCCTCGGCGGCGACCTATGGCGATGGTGACGCGGGCTTTGACGACGACGCTTCGCTGGTGGCGCTGAAAAAGCTGCGGCCGATGAACCTCTACGGCTGGAGCAAGTCTCTGTTCGATCTCGCCGTCGCCGAGCGCGTCGCGAACGGCGATCGGCTGCCGCCGCAATGGGCCGGACTGAAGTTCTTCAACGTGTTCGGCCCGAACGAGTACCACAAGGGCTCGATGATGAGCGTGCTGGCGCGCCGCTTCGACGACGTCAAGGCGGGCCGCGTCGTGCAACTGTTCAAGTCGCATCGCGAGGGCATCGCCGATGGCGATCAGCGCCGCGATTTCATCTATGTCGACGATGTCGTGCGCGTCATCATGTGGCTGCTGGCAACACCGTCGGTTTCCGGACTCTTCAATGTCGGCACCGGCAAGGCGCGCAGCTTCAAGGATTTGATGCTGGCGGCCTATGCCGCGCTGGGCACCAGGCCCAACATCGAATACATCGACATGCCCGAGAGCATCCGCAATAGCTATCAATACTTCACACAGAGCAAGGTCGATCGTCTCCACCGCGCCGGCTATAACGGCGGCTTCACGACGCTCGAGGATGCGGTGAAGGCCTATGTCGGGGATTATCTCGATATGCCCGATCGCTTCCGCTGAGGCCTTTTGATCATGGCGACGCCCATTCTCGATTTCGATGCCCTCGCGCAAGACTTCACGCGCCGCACGGTGCTGTGCATCGGCGACATCATGCTGGACGAGTTCGTCTATGGCGAGGTGTCGCGGATTTCGCCGGAAGCGCCGACGCCGGTGATCACCGCCCAGCGCAGCGAGATCCATATCGGCGGTGCCGGCAATGTCGCGCGCAATGTCGCCTCCCTCGGCGCCCGCTGCATCTTCGCAGGCCTCGTCGGCGATGACGACGCAGGCAAGCGGCTGATGGCCGCGCTTGCGGAGCAGGCTGCAATCGAAAGCGTGCTGGTGTGCGATCCGTCGCGGCCGACCACGCGAAAAGTCCGCTTCGTCTCCGAGCATTTCTCCACGCATATGCTGCGCGCGGATTGGGAGCAGGCAGCACCTGCTTCCGACGATATTGAGACGAAGCTGATCGACGCGATCCTGCCGCAGATCTCGCGCGCCGATGTCGTGCTGCTGTCCGACTACGCCAAGGGCGTGCTGACCGCGCGCGTGATCCGCCACACCATCGACGCCGCGCGAAAGCTCGGCAAGCCCGTGATCGTCGATCCCAAGAGCCTGAATTGGGCGATCTATCGCGGCGCGACGCTGCTCACGCCCAATCGGAAAGAATTTTCGGAAGCCACCCGCAGCCGCGCCGACACGGTGCAGAGCATCGTCGATGCCTCGGAAGACGTGATGCGGCTCGCCGATTGCGAGGCGATCCTGGTCACCCAGGGCGAGCACGGCATGACGCTGGTGCCGCGCAACGGCGAGGCAGTCCATGTGCCGGCTTCTCCGGTGAAGGTGCGGGACGTCTCCGGCGCCGGCGACACTGTCGCTGCGGCGCTCGCCGTATCCCTCGCGGCGGGCGCGGACTGGGACACGGCGTTGCGGATCGCGAATGCGGCCGCCGCCGTTGCCGTCGGCAAGCAGGGCACGGCCAGCGTGAGCGCGGCCGAGCTACGGCGAAAGATCTTGCCGCATGCCTATCTCGCCGCCGAAGACAAGATCGTGCTCGACGCCGGCGCACTCGATGCGCAGCTTGCCGATTGGCGCAGGCAGGACCTGCGCGTCGGCTTCACCAATGGCTGCTTCGACATCCTGCATCCCGGCCACGTCAAGGTGCTGACCGCGGCGCGCTCTGCCTGCGATCGCCTGATCGTGGGCTTGAACAGCGACGCCTCGGTGCGGCGGTTGAAGGGGGCCGACCGTCCTGTCCAGGACGAACGTGCGCGGGCCGAGGTGCTGGCGGCGCTTGAGGCCGTCGATCTCGTCGTCATCTTCGAGGAGGACACGCCGATCGAGCTGATCACCCGGATCAAGCCGAGCGCGCTGGTGAAGGGCGGCGACTACACCCGCGAGCAGGTGGTCGGCTATGACGTGGTCGAAGCCGCGGGCGGAACAGTCGTGCTGGTCGACATCCTCAAGGGTTTCAGCACGACGGCACTGGTCCACCGCGCGCGAGGAGGGGACAAGTGACGGCACTTGCGCGGGAGGCGACCGCCCAGATGCTGTGGCGGCGCTTCCGCAGCCCGGTGGCCTGGGGCGAGACGGTCGACCTGTTCGCGATCCTGACCGTGGCCTCGCTGCCCTGGTCGACGTCGCTCGCGGGGATCTTCAACGCCCTGATGCTGCTCTGCATGGTGCCGTTTCTCGACGTCCGCGCGTTCCTGCAATCGCTTCGGCGTCCGATCTCCGCGGCGCCGATCGCGTTGGTTCTGCTGGCGCTGGTGGGAACGCTGTGGTCGGATGCGGCTTGGGGCGCGCGCTTCTACGCGGTCAATCCCACCATCAAGCTGCTTGTGCTGCCGGTCCTGCTCTATCACTTCGAGCGCTCGCCGCGCGGCCGCTGGATATTCATCGCCTTCCTGGTGTCCTGCGCGCTGCTGTCGGTGATGTCGTGGCTGGTCGCCTTCTATCCCGATCTGACGCTGAAGCCCGACCATCTCGAGCGCGGTATCTTCGTCAAGAACTACATCGACCAGAGTCAGGAATTCACGCTGTGCGCGGTGGCGCTCGCCTATCCCGTCGTGATGCTGCTGCGTGAGAAGCGCTACTGGCTTGCCGGGCTGCTCACGGCGCTGGCGCTCAGCTTCTTCATCAACATGGCCTTCGTGGTGGTGTCGCGCACGGCGCTTGTCACCATTCCGATCATGTTCGGCGTGTTCGCACTGCTTCATTTGAGGTGGCGCAGCATCGCGATCATCTCCGTCGCTCTGCTCGCCGGCGCCGCTATCGCCTGGCAGGCCTCGTCGCAATTGCGCAGGACCGCCGACACCTTTGTGAGCGACTACACGCGCTACAAGGAGAAGGGCGAACCGACGTCGCTCGGGTTGCGGCTCGAATTCTGGCGAAAGTCCCTCGGCTTCTTTGCGGAGGCGCCGATCAAGGGACACGGTACCGGCTCGACGCGCGGATTGTTCGAGCAGGTCGCCACCCCCAGCGGACAATACCAGGCGTCCGCCGAGGTGATCGGCAACCCGCATAACCAGACGCTGAACGTCGCCGTGCAATGGGGTGTCATCGGCATCGCCGTTCTCTACGCGATCTGGATCCTGCATCTCCTCCTGTTTCGCGGCGACGGGCTTGCCAACTGGATCGGCCTGCTGGTGGTGGTGCAGAATGTCTTCACCTCGCTCTTCAACTCCCATTTGTTCGACTTCCACGAGGGCTGGATGTACGTCATCGGCGTCGGTGTTGCCGGCGGCATGGTGATCCGGGCACAACAGGTGGGACCGAAGATGGGGGAAGCCGGTTCCTGAACGGCCGCGCGACTGGCAACTCTTGTCGAGATGGGCTATCAGCGCGGTCAGGTTGCACCCAACGGGATATTCATCGGTCGGCGGATGACGCGTCTTTCGCATCTTACCTTGCGCAATTTCTTGATCGCGCTCCACGACCTGCTGGCGACGACGGCGGCGCTGTTTGTCGCGTTTTATCTGCGTTTCGAGGGTGGCGACGGCTTCTACGATCGTTTGCCGCTGCTGTTCCAGATCCTGCCCTACTTCCTCGCCTTCAGCGTGGTCGTGTTTTTCATCTTCAACCTGACCACGACGAAATGGCGCTTCATCTCGCTGCCCGACGCGCTGAACATCATCCGTGTCGCGTCTGTGCTGACGGTTGCGCTGCTCGTGCTCGACTACATCTTCGTCGCCCCCAACGTCCGCGGCGCCTTCTTCCTCGGCAAGGTGACGATCGTCCTCTACTGGTTCCTTGAAATCTCCTTTCTCAGCGCCCTGCGCATGACCT
The DNA here is from genome assembly GCF_000938285.1 of Bradyrhizobium sp. LTSP857. NCBI lineage: Bacteria > Pseudomonadati > Pseudomonadota > Alphaproteobacteria > Hyphomicrobiales > Nitrobacteraceae > Bradyrhizobium > Bradyrhizobium sp. LTSP857. The sequence continues at coordinate 226,640 of NZ_JYMS01000010.1, forward strand.
ATCGCTACTTCCGCTATACGCGGGTGCGACGCCACGCCCGCAGCGAGGATGCCGCGCCGACGCTGCTGATCGGCCGCGCGGCGGACGCCGAGGTGCTTTTGCGTGGCATCGAGAGCGGGGCAATCAAGCGCATCTGGCCGGTCGGCGTATTGTCGCCGTCGGGCTCCGATCGCGGCCAGTCGATCCGTAACGTGCCGGTGCTGGGCGGCATCGACGATATCGAGGACGTCATCGCCGACTTCGCCAAGCGCAACAAGCCGATCGCGCGCGTCGTGATGACGCCGTCGGCATTCGAACCGGACGCCCATCCGGAATCGATCCTGATGCGGGCGCGCAAGTTGGGGGTGATCGTCAACCGCATGCCCTCGCTCGAGAGCGGCGATACGCCGCGACTGACCGCGGTCGCGGTCGAGGACCTGCTGCTGCGGCCGAGCGAGACCATCGACTATGTGCGGCTCGAAGCCCTGATCAAGGGCAAGGCGGTGATCGTCACCGGCGGCGGCGGCTCGATCGGTTCGGAGATCTGCGAGCGTGTCGTCGCCTTCGGCGCCGCGCGCCTCCTGATCCTGGAGAATTCCGAGCCGGCGCTCTACGCGGTCACCGAAGTGCTCGCCGCGCAGGGGACGGGTGCTGCAATCGAAGGGCGGATCGCCGACATCCGCGACCGCGAGCGGATCATCCGTCTGATGGCCGAGTTCAAGCCGGACATCGTGTTCCACGCCGCAGCCCTCAAGCATGTGCCGATCCTCGAGCGCGACTGGAGCGAGGGCGTCAAGACCAACATCTTCGGCTCGATCAATGTCGCCGATGCCGCGCACAATGCCGGCGCGGGAGCCATGGTGATGATCTCGACCGACAAGGCGATCGAGCCGGTGTCGATGCTCGGCCTGACCAAGCGCTTCGCCGAGATGTACTGTCAGGCGCTCGACCATGATCTTGCGGCAGGCAGCGGCGGCGCCAGGCCGCCGATGCGGCTGATCTCGGTCCGGTTCGGCAATGTGCTGGCCTCGAACGGCTCGGTGGTGCCGAAGTTCAAGGCCCAGATCGAGGCCGGCGGCCCGGTGACGGTGACGCATCCCGATATGGTCCGCTACTTCATGACCATCCGCGAGGCCTGTGACCTCGTCATTACGGCTGCGACGCATGCGCTCGGCACAGCGCGCCCGGACGTTTCCGTCTACGTGCTCAACATGGGTCAGCCGGTGAAGATCGTCGATCTCGCCGAGCGCATGATCCGCCTTTCCGGGCTGCAACCCGGCTACGACATCGAGATCGTGTTCACGGGGATGCGGCCGGGCGAGCGCCTGCACGAGATCCTGTTCGCGTCCGAAGAGCCGACCCGCGAGATCGGTGTTGCCGGCATCATGGCCGCGCAGCCGAACGAGCCGCCGATGCAGACCCTGCGCAAATGGATCACGGCGCTCGAGCAGGCGATCGCGCGAGACGATCGGGCGACCATCAGGACCATCCTGAAGGATGCGGTCCCTGAATTCGGGTCGACCGCGGCCTGATCATGCAGTCTCAAGGCAAGATCGCCTGCAAGATCGTCGTGGCGAGCCAGCATTATCCGCCGGATCCGAGCACGACGGCGGCGATCATGGCCGAGATCGCCTGCCGCCTCGCCGCAGAACACGAGGTCGTCGTGCTGTCGGGCTCGCCCGGCTCGCTGCCGGCGTCACAGACCGGCCGGGGCAAGCCGCGCGTCGTCGCCGTCAAGAACCGGATGGCCGGAAAGGCGGCGCTGATGCGGCGCGGCGTGTCCGAACTGTTGTTCGTGCTGCGCACGTTCGTCGCGCTGATACGGGAGCTTAAGGCAGGTGACGTCGTGCTCACCGTCACAGCGCCGTTCATGCTGCCTTACGCGGTCGCGGCCGCCGCAAGGCTCAGGGGCGCACGCTCGGCGCTGATCCTGCACGACCTGTTTCCGGACGTGCTGGTGATGGCGGGCCTGCTGAAGCCCGGTTCGATCGTGGCGAGGGCGATGCGCGCCGCCAACGCCTTGATGTTCCGCGCGCTCAACGCCGTCATCACCATCGGCCGCGATGCCGAGCGGCCGCTGCTGAGCTATTCCGGCATGACGCGGAACAAGATCCGCTTCATCCCGAACTGGGCGACGCTCGTGGCCGCGCCACGGCCGGTGACACCGGACAATCCGTTTCGCCAGGCGCTTTCGGCCCGCTTCATCGTCGGCCTGTCCGGCAATCTCGGCTTCACCCACGATCCGGAGATCGTGTTCGAGGCGGCGCGTCTGCTGAAGGACGAGGCGGACATTCATTTTCTGCTCTCCGGCTGGGGCATCGGTTTCGAGCGGCTGAAGCAGTTGCAGGCCGCCTCGAACCTGCCCAATGTCTCCTTTGTGGTGCGTGTCGAGGATTCCGAGCTTGAGGCGTTTCTCGCTGCCGCCAATCTCTGGATCATCCCGTACCGCAGGGACGTCGCGGGGGTGTCGGTGCCGAGCCGTTTCTATAATCTGCTGGCGGTTGGCCGTCCGGTCGTGCTGGTCTCCGAGCCGCAGGCCGAGGCCGCCTTGACGGTGGTGGAGAACGGGCTCGGCTGGGTCGTGACGCCGGGCCGCGCCGATCAACTCGCCGAGGCTATCCGGGCGGCGTCCCGCTCGGACGATAGCGCCATGGCGGCGCGTGCGGTGAAGGCGGCCGCGAAGTTCGATCGCGCCACCGCCATGAACGCCTATGCCGCCCTGATCGACGAATTGTTGCGCAACCCCGAGCTCAGGGAGCAACGATGAGCGAGAACAAGCCGATCGTGCTGGTGACGGGAGCGAGCGGTTTCGTCGGCCGTCACGTCGTGCCCGCGCTGGTGCGCGCAGGATGGTCGGTCCGCCGCGCGGTCCGCAGCCCGGAGGGCGTCGACGACGAGGTCGTGATTGAATCGATCGGCCCCGAGACCGATTGGCAGGCCGCGCTCGAAGGTGTCGATGCCGTCGTTCATCTTGCCGCGCGCGTGCATCACAAGCACGAGGAGCACGCGGTCCAGCTCTACCGCAACGTCAACATTGCCGGCACGCTGCACCTGGCACGTTGCGCGGCGACGGCCGGTGTGCGTCAGTTCATCTTCGTCAGCACCGTTCTCGTGCACGGCCGCAGCAACGAAGGCCGGGCGCCGTTCAGCGAGGACGACATCCTGACGCCGCGCGGCCTCTACGGCATGTCCAAGGCCGCCGCCGAAGCGGGACTGAGGACACTCGCGCGCGACAGCGACATGAAGATCTCGGTGATCAGGCCGCCGCTGGTCTATGGCGCGGGCGCCAAGGGCAATTTTGCGCTGCTGACGCGTGCGGTGCATCTGGGACTTCCGCTGCCCTTTGCCGCGATCCACAATCAGCGCGCTTTCCTGGCCGTGCAGAACCTCTCGTCGTTCATCTTGCGCCGGCTCGCTTATCCCGACCCCGCGAGTAATTTCGAGATCTTTCTGGTGGCCGACAGGGAGCAGGTCTCGACGCCGGAATTCATCGAGCGTCTGGCCAAGGCGTCCGGCAAAAGCCCGCGGCTGTTCGGGATGTCGCCGGGGCTGTTGAGCTCGCTGCTCGGCGTCATCGGGCGGCAGGACACGCATGACAGCCTGATCGGCTCGCTCGAGCTCAACGTCTCCAAGGCGATCGCGACCGGCTGGCAGCCGCAGATCTCCCTCGACGAGGGTTTGCGGCTCGCGCTGTCGGCTCAGGACGCCTGAGGGCGGGAGAAGTGCCGCAACACGAAGCTGATCGCGATCGCGCCGCCGAGCAGCGCGATCAGCGTGATAGGCAATGAGCCGGCGCGAACGGTGACGATGGCGAGCAATGCCAGCACGAGATTGAGCGCGAACACCTCGCCGATCACCTGCGGGACTTTGAACCCGTTGTCGGTCGCACGCTGATAGAAGTGCGAGCGGTGCGCCGACCAGAATTGTTCGCGGCGCGCGACGCGTCGAAACAGCGTGATGGTGGAATCCGCGAGGTAATAGGCCGGCAGCAGCAGCGCAGCGGCCGGCTGCCCGTGCCAGGCGAGCTCGAGCAGACACCAGCCGAGGAGCAGGCCGATCGGCAGGCTGCCGACATCGCCCAGGAATACTTTTGCCGCCGGCTTGTTGAAGGGCGCAAAGCCGAGCATGGCGCCGCACAGCGCCGTTGCGAGCAGTGCGGCGGACGGAGAGAGGTCGCCAGACCATCCGAGCAGTCCGAGCGCGGCTGTCGTCGGCACCACCTCGGACACCGTCATCAGGTCGAGCCCGTCCATGAAATTGACCAGGTTCACGAACCAGATTCCGGCGAGCAGGATGAGGCCGCGCTCCAGCGCGAGCGGCAGAGCCGGCACGATGCGCGCGGTCTCCGGTGCCGTGAATACGACAGCGGCCACGGCGCCCGCCTGCAACAAGAGACGGAGCACGACGGGTAGAGGCCTAATGTCGTCGACAAGTCCGACCAGAGCGATCAGCACAGCGGAGCCGATCAGGGACAAGGGAAGTGCGCCGTAGGTCCAGGCCGCCCAAGGCACGGCCACCAGCAAGGTGGCCGCGACAACCGCGATGCCCGCACCTTGCGGCGTCGGAATCCTGTGTGACGAGCGCGCGTTCGGACGTGCCAGCGCGTAACGTTGCAGTAGCGGCATGCTCCGCCAGGTGATGCAGGCGGAGATCAGTGCAGCCAGTACGGCCGGCGCAAGCGCGAGCAACACCAGTCCCGCCGCAAGTCCCGGACCCGAGACGAACGTCGTCACTCCGGCACCCCGATCGGCGCCGACCCCTGCGCGGCTTTCTCCGCGCTGAGGATCCAGACCAGTCCGCCGAACGCGCCGACGATGAAGTAGACCGCGCCGAACAGCAGCGAGACGTTGACGCCTTCATTGGCGGCCAGCCCGGCAAAGCCGAACGCCAGCCCCATCGTCGCTTCACGGACGCCCCAGCCGGCGATGGAAATCGGCATCAGGGTGATCAGCATCACTGGCGGGACGAGAAGGAAGGTTTGCCCGAAGCTGACCGGAGCTGCGATCGACTGCACCACGCACCAGGCGATGACGACGGCCAGCACGTGAACTAGCAGTGACAGGATCGCGACACTCAACCCGCGCGAACGGCTGAAGATCACGCGGTTCGCGATCACGGCGCAGGCGTGGAGGTGGTGGGTCGCCCACCAGGTCTTCAGCCACGGCCATGTCAGCGCGCCGAAGACCAGGAAACCGAGGCCGCCCGCGAGCGCCGCAAAGTCGACGAGCAGCAGCGCCGAACGCCCATGCGGATCGGTGATGAGGGCGTAACTCCAGGGCAGGCTCGCGACGATGATGATCGCGAGCGCGATCAAACCGATCGCGCGGTCGACGAAAATCGAATAAGTCGCCGCACGCCATCCGGCGCCGGCGCGCGCAACCAGCCACAGCCGGACCGCGTCGCCGCCGATTGCGGAGGGCAAGGTCTGGTTGAAGAACGAGCCGATCACGTTGTAGCGCATCGCGCGGCTGAGCTCGAGCGGCGCACCGCATTCGGCGCTGATCTCGCGCCAGCGCAGCACGCCGACGAAAATTTGCAGGAACGCGACCGCGATCGCCGCCGCGATCCAGAACAGGCTGGTCGCGGTGAAGCGCGAAAACAGTTCGGACAGATCGACCTTGCGCAGCGCCAGATAGAGCAGCGCCGCGGAGATCAGGATCTTGGCCGTCGACAGCAGGATTCGGCGCATCTCGTCCGCATGAACAGGGTTTGTTGGGTTCACCCGACGCCAGGCGCCGATTAGGCCGCTTTGGTATGGTTTTGGCGCCGATCTTGCAATAGGCCTCATGAAGAGCCGTTGTCGTGAGTGGCAGGGCTATTGCGACCCCCTCGATGCCGCGGGTAAAGAGGCGGCTCGGGCACGAGATCGGGTTTGGGCCCCCTTGGGAACAGGATGACGGATCAGGCGATTTTAGTCACGGGTGCCGCCGGCTTCATCGGCTTTCACGTCGCCCGGCAGCTGCTTGCCGAAGGCCGGCCCGTCGTTGGGCTCGACAATCTCAACAACTATTACGATCCGGCGCTGAAACAAGCGCGCCTGGAACTGTTGCGCGGCGATCCCCGCTTTTCCTTCGTGCAGGCCGATCTCGCCGACCGTGATGCGATCGCGGCGCTGTTCGCGCGACACGGATTTTCAGAGGTCGTGCATCTCGCCGCGCAAGCCGGCGTGCGCTACTCGATCGAGCAGCCGCACACTTACGTCGATTCCAATCTCCAGGGCTTTCTCAACGTGCTCGAGGGCTGCCGCAACAATCGCTGTCGTCATCTCGTCTACGCGTCGTCATCGTCCGTTTATGGCGCCAACACTAAACTGCCGTTTTCCGTGCACGACCGGACCGATCATCCCGTGAGCTTCTATGCTGCGACCAAGAAGGCCAACGAGGTGATGGCGCAGTCCTACAGCCATCTTTACCGGCTGCCGGTCACGGGCCTGCGCTTCTTTACCATTTACGGTCCGTGGGGACGGCCCGATATGGCTATGTTTCTGTTTGTGAACGCCATGATGGCGGGCAAGCCGATCCGGCTCTTTAACCATGGCAAGATGCGTCGCGACTTCACCTATGTTGACGACGTCACCCGTGTAGTATCCAAGCTGATCGATCTTGTGCCTGCGGACAATCCGGCTGCCGCAAATGCGCCGTCTCGGGTCTACAATGTCGGCAACCACTCCCCTGAAGAGCTGATGCATGTCGTCACCCTTCTGGAGCGGGAGCTGGGTCGGACGGCAATCAAAGAATTGCTGCCGATGCAGCCGGGAGACGTGGTGGAAACGTTCGCGGATGTCGAAGACTTGATGCGCGACACCGGCTTTGCACCGTCAACGCCGATCGAGCACGGGGTCCACAATTTTGTCGCCTGGTATCGGGACTACTTCAAGGTTTGAGATGACGATGGACAAACGCATTATCCCCCTGATCATGTGCGGCGGTGCCGGCACGCGGCTGTGGCCGGCGTCGCGCGAGGTGCGCCCGAAACAGTTCCTGCCGCTGTTCGGCACGCGCTCGACCTTCCAGGACACGCTGCTGCGCGTCTCGGACAGCGCGCTGTTCGATCGGCCGATCGTCATCACCAACGCCTCCTACCGCTTCATGGTGCTGGAGCAGCTGGCCGAGATCGGCATCGAGGCCGACGTGATCCTCGAGCCGATGCGGCGTGACTCCGGGCCGGCGATCGCCGCGGGCGCGGTGTTCGCGCAGAGCCGCGCCAGCGACGCCATCCTGCTGGCACTCGCCGCCGACCATGTGGTGCAGGACAATGCCGCGTTCGTCGCCGCGTGCCGCGAAGGCTTAGCTGCCGCGAGCACCGGACGCATCGTCACCTTCGGCGTCAAGCCGGAGCGGCCGGCGACTGAATATGGCTATATCAGCCCGGGTGAGGTGATCTCGGGCGAGGTGCATGCGGTCGCGCGCTTCGTCGAGAAGCCGGACGCGGTGAAGGCGGCCGATTACGTCAATTCGGGCTATCTCTGGAACAGCGGCAACTTCATGTTTCCCGCGACCCTGCTGCTCGACGAATATCGCAAGGTTGATGCGGCGAGCGTGCAGGCGGTCTCCGATGCCGTCACCAATGCCGGCCGCGATCTCGGCTTCGTCACGCTGGAGCCGCAGGCGTTCGGCGCGGCGAAGGCGATCTCGATCGACTATGCGGTGATGGAAAAGACCTCGCGCGCCGCGGTGGTGCCGGTGTCCTGCGGCTGGTCCGACGTCGGCTCCTGGCACGCGGTGTGGGAGCTGTCTGACAAGGACGCGCAAGGCAACGCCTCGCATGGCAGCGCGGTGTTCGAGGACTCGCGCAATTGCAACGTCACCACTGATTCCGCGCTGGTCGCGCTCGAAGGCGTCGACGATCTCATCGTGGTGGCGACCGCGGATGCGGTGCTGGTCTCGCGCCAGAAGGATGCCAACGGGCTGAAGCGCCTGGTCACAAAACTCAAGACGGTTGCGCCGAAGGTCACCGAGGAGCATCTCAAGGTGCATCGGCCCTGGGGCAGCTACCAGTCCGTCGACAATGGCGAGCGCCACCAGGTCAAGCGCATCGTGGTGAAGCCGGGCGGTCGACTGTCGCTGCAGAAGCACCATCATCGTGCCGAGCACTGGATCGTCGTCCGCGGCGCGGCCCGCGTCACCGTGAACGAGACCGTGAAGACGGTGCACGAGAACGAGTCGATCTACATCCCGATGGGCGCGGTGCACCGGATGGAAAACCCCGGCAAGATCATGCTCGAACTGATCGAGGTCCAGACCGGCAGCTATCTCGGGGAAGACGACATCATCCGGATTGAAGACGACTATCAAAGGTCGTAACCAGCAAACTCCGAATCACGCGATCCGGGCCAAAAAGATGCTAAGGCCCGGGGAACGTGTAACTTTTTGAATCAAATCGTGTCCGGGCCGATATCGCGGCATTCGCCACAAATGTGGCGAGCGTGCTAGAAGCGGCCCGGGGTTTGGGTTGAATCGGGGTTCGATCAGATGAGTTCCAAGGGGTCACAACCGGCAAAGGCCGCATTGCGCGTCGGCGTCATCGGCGCCGGCGTGATGGGCAGCAACCACGCGCGCGTGCTGGCGGGGCTGCCCGGCGTCAGCCTTATCGGCGTGGTCGATCCGTCGCCGGCGCATCTCGCGCGTACCGCCGAGCTTGCCAACTGCCAGGGCTTTGAGACGCTCGACCAGCTCTTTGCTGCCGGCGTCGATGCCGTCACCATTGCAGCGCCGACCCATCTGCATCACGAGCTCTCGCTCGCCTGCATCGCCAAGAACATCCACGTGCTGGTCGAGAAGCCGATTGCGTCGACGGTCGCCGAAGGTCGCGAGATCGTCACTGCTGCGCAAAAGGCCGGCGTCACGCTGATGGTCGGCCATGTCGAGCGCTTCAATCCGGCGGTCGCCGCCGTCAAGCAGGCGATTGCGGGCGAGGATATCCTGTCGATCGCGATCACGCGCGTCGGTCCGTTCCCGCCGCGCATGTCCAATGTCGGCGTCGTCATCGATCTCGCCGTGCACGACATCGACCTGATCCGCTGGTTCACCGAATCCGACATCGTCGAGGTGCAGCCGCAATTGTCGAGCGCGATTGCCGAGCGCGAGGACATCGCGCTGTTGCAGTTCCGCACGGCTAGCGGCGTGCTTGCCCACATCAACACCAACTGGCTGACGCCGTTCAAGGCGCGCAGCGTCACGGTCGCGACCCGCGGCAAATATGTGATGGGCGATCTGTTGACGCGCCAGGTCACCGAATGTTTCGGCTTCAAGCCGGACGGCAGCTATTCGATGCGGCATCTGCCGGTCGGTCATGACGAGCCGCTCCGCGCCGAGCTGATCGCCTTCCTCAAGGCCGTGCGCCATGGTGAGATTCCGGCGGTGACCGGTGATGAGGGCGTCGCCAGCCTCGAGATCGCCACGCAGTGCCTTGAGACGCCATCGCGGCCTGCGGCCAATTCGTCGTCAGCCCGCAAGGGCCCGCGCCGCGTCGCCGGCTGATCCTCTTCGCATGTCGACCGCTTCAAACCCGCAAGAAAATCGCCAAGGCGCCATGAACCAGCATCTGCGTTCCGATCCCATTCCCTTCATCGATGTCAGCTCGCAGCGCCGCCGGCTTGGCGCCTCGCTCGATGCGGCGGTCAAGCGCGTGCTCGACCATTGCCAGTTCGTCAATGGTCCGGAGGTCGCCGCGCTCGAGGCGCAGCTTGCGGCCTATTGCGGCGCCAAGCACGTGATTGGCTGCGCCAGCGGCACCGATGCACTCCTGATGGTGCTGATGGCGAAGAATGTCGGCCCCGGCGATGCCGTGCTGTGTCCGTCGTTCACTTTCATCGCGACCGCTTCGCCGGCGGCGCGGACTGGTGCTACGCCGGTTTACGTCGATGTCGACGAAGCCACCTTCAACATGAGCCCGGAATCCCTGAAGCGTGGCATCGCGACCGCCCGCAAGGCCGGCTTGCGGCCCGTTGCGGTCATCCCCGTCGACCTGTTCGGACAGCCCGCCGATCACGACGCCATCGCCGAGATCGCCAAGGCCGAAGGCCTGTTCGTGATCGACGACGCAGCCCAGGGTTTTGGCGCGAGCTACAAGGGCCGGAAGCTCGGCACGTTCGGGCTTGTTACCACGACCAGCTTTTTTCCAGCAAAACCGCTCGGCTGCTTCGGTGACGGTGGCGCGATCTTCACCGATGACGACGAGCTCGCCGCCACGCTGCGCAGCATCCGCGTGCACGGGCAGGGCGTCGACAAATACGACAACGTCCGCCTCGGCCTGACCGGCCGGCTCGACACCATGCAGGCCGCGATCCTGATCGAGAAGCTCAAGATTTTCGACGACGAGATCGCCGCCCGCAACAAGGTAGCGGAGCGCTACGCACGAGGACTGTCCAACGTGGTCACAGTGCCGCGCCTCAGCTCAGGCAACACCTCGGTCTGGGCGCAATACACCATCCGCCTGCCTGAGGGCACCGACCGCGACGGCTTTGCCGCCGCGCTGAAGGCTCAGGGCGTGCCGACCGCGATCTATTACGGCAAGTCGATGCACCAGCAGACCGCCTACAAGCAGTATCCGGTCGCAGACGGCGGGCTGCCGGCCTGCGAGAGCCTGTCGCAGGACGTCATCAGCCTGCCGATGCACGCCTATCTGACCGAAGCCGATCAGGAGCGAATCATCGCGGCCGTGCGCGGCGCGCTTTCAACCTGATTTCGCTGTTCTTTCCCTCTCCCCCTGTGGGAGAGGGTGGCTCGCCGCAGAGCGGCGAGACGGGTGAGGGGTATCTCTCTGCACGGAATACGCGGAGAGATACCCCTCACCCTATCGAGCTTGTGTCTACTCACGGCGCTGCCCTCTCCCACAAGGAGGGCTTTGCACAATCGGCTGCACGTGATTCTTTGAATCATGGCTGATTCTAGCGAGGGGAGCCATGGTTGAGCGCAATGTCGGTCAGATGAGCTTGGCGGATGGCCTGGTTCGGGCACCGCGAAGCAGCATCCTGGATGAGGTGGAGGCTGTTGTGGATTGGGCGCCGCTGCGCTCGCTGCTTGGCAAGCGGGGCGGCGATGGTGCCGGCAACAGCAGCTATCCGGCGGAAGTCTTGCTTCGCTGCTTGCTCGCCGGGATCTGGCACAATCTGTCTGATCCCGCGCTGGAAGCGGCCATTGCAGACCGGTTGTCGTTCCGCCGCTTTGTTGGTCTGAGCCTGCACGATCAGACCCCGGATCACACGACATTGTGGCGGTTTCGGCAGGAACTCGCCAAGGACGGTCTGATCGAGAAGATCTTCACTGAGATCAATCGGCAGTTGGAGGCCAAGAAGCTGATCCTCAAGCAGGGAACGCTGGTCGACGCCTCGTTAATCGCGGCACGAGCCACTCCGCCCCGCAAGGCACGCAAGGATGGCGAGGATACGCCACCCAAACCATCTGCGGATCGCGATGCTCGCTGGGGCCGGAAAGGCAAAAAGAGCGTGTTCGGCTATAAAATCCACACGGGCGTGGATGCAGGTCACACCCTCATTCGTCGCGTCCATGTGACGGACGCCTCAATCACCGATACCGAGCCAGCGGATCGTCTGTTCTGCGGCGATGAGGCCGCGGTCTATGGCGATCAGGCCTACTACACGCATGCCCGGCACGCGCGTCTTAAAGAAGCTGGCATCAAGGACCGCCTGATGCATCGGCCCAACAAGCATCATCCCGAACTGCCGCCGCGGCAGAAGCTGCGCAACAAACTAATCGCCAAGGTGCGCGCCGCCGTCGAGCGTCCGTACGCCGTGTTCAAGGAGCATTATGGTCTCCGGCGGATGCGCTTCTTCAACTTCGAGCGCAATCAGGTGCACATCGTGCTGGCCTGCTGCGCCTACAACCTACGGCGTGCGGCCGGCGCATTGGCCGCACAACGCCAGGAGTCCGTCTCCGCATGAAAAAACAGAGGACAACAGGGGATGAAATGA
>NZ_JYMS01000011.1:0-6080 GCF_000938285.1 Bradyrhizobium sp. LTSP857
GCTTCCAGCACATGCACGCCGTCGAGGAACCGTACCGGACTGCGTACCTGACGCACCCAGTACTCCGCGCTGCAAAGCTCGTCCTTGGTCGCCAGACGTCCCGTCACGTTGCTCACGATCGGCAAGCGCGGCGTGCCAAAGGTGACGGACGCCAGCACCTTGCCGAACGCCTCCAGCATCGGCTCCATGCGCTGCGAGTGGAACGCGTGGCTGACCTGCAGGCGGCTGGTCCGGCGGCCCTTGCTCCTGAACTGCTCCGCCAGCGCCAGCACAGCTACTTCATCGCCGGATATCACCGTCGAGCGCGGCCCGTTCAGTCCCGCAATCTCGACACCGTCAGTGAGCAGCGGCAGCACTTCCTCTTCGCTTGCCTCCAGCGCCACCATGGCGCCGCCGGCAGGTTGCGCCTGCATCAGGCGGCCGCGCGCCGCGACCACGCGGCAGGCATCCTTCAGCGACCACACGCCCGAGACATGCGCGGCACTGAGTTCGCCGATCGAGTGGCCCAGAAGGATATCGGGCTCAATGCCCCACTGCTCCAATTGACGGAACAGCGCGACCTCGACCGCAAACAAAGCCGGCTGCGCATAGGCCGTCTCGTCGAGCTTTGCGGCCGGCTCCGAGCCTTCTTCCGCAAACATCACGCTGCGCAGCGGCAGATCCAGCAGCGCGTCAAAATGGCCGCAGATCTCCTCGAATGCTGCGCGGAACTCCGCACACGTCTCCAGCAGCGCGCTGCCCATGCCGATCCGCTGCGCGCCCTGACCCGTAAACAGGAACGCCAGCTTGCCTTGCTCGCCCCTGGTTTCTCCAACCGATACCATCGCATGCGGGCGGCCTTCGGCCAGCGATCGCAGTGCGTCCACGGCTTCCGCCGCATCGCGTACCGACACCGCGGCCCGCGAAGCAAACTGCGTCCGGTGCAATGCCGCCGTCGCAATCACAGAATGGAAGTCCGCATCAGGATGCTGCGACAGCCACTCCCCATACCGGCCAGCCTGCGCCCAAAGTGCTGCCTCGTCACGGCCCGACACCAGCAGCGGGATCAACGGCGATGACGCCTCAGCCCCGACCGCGCCGTTCGCAGCCTCCTGCACCTCACTGCTGACAGCAGCAGAGCCCGCCGGCGCTTCCTCCAGAACAACATGCGCATTCGTCCCGCTCAGTCCAAACGCGCTGACGCCTGCGCGCCGAGGCCGTGCCACATCACGCGGCCACGCACGCGCCTCCTGCAGCAGCGACAGCCCGCTGCCGTCCCACTCGATCTGGTGGCTGGGATGTTCCGCATGCAGCGTCTTCGGCAAAACCTCGTGCTTGAGCGCAAGCACCATCTTCATCACGCCGAGAACACCCGCCGCCGCCTGCGTGTGCCCGAGGTTCGACTTCGACGAGCCCAGCCACAGCGGACGATCCGCCCGCCGCGTCGGCCCGAACACCGCGGCCAAGGCGCCTGCTTCGATGGGATCACCGAGGCTGGTTCCGGTCCCGTGCGCTTCGACGACGTCGATCTCGTCGGGGCTCACCCCGCTCGCCGATAAGGCCGCACGGATCACCCGCTGCTGGCTCGGACCGTTCGGCGCCGTCAGGCCCTGGCTTCGTCCGTCCTGGTTCACTGCAGAACCCCGGATCAGTGCCAAAATCTCGTCGCCGTCCCGCTCCGCATCCGACTGCCGCTTCAGCACCAGCACGCCGCAGCCTTCGCTCCAGCCCGCGCCATTGGCCCCCGCCGAGAACGCCTTGCAGCGACCGTCCGGCGCCATGCCGTTGTCCGGTCCCAGCGCCACAAAGGTCGCGGGCGTCGACATCACAGTCACGCCGCCCGCCAGCGCCAGATCGCACTCGCTTTGCCGCAAAGCCGCGCAGGCCAGATGCAGCGCGGTCAATGACGACGAGCATGCCGTATCGACCGTCATCGCCGGACCCTCGAGGCCCAGCACGTAGGAGACGCGGCCCGCCAGCACGCTCGACGTCGTGCCGGTCGCCGTCCACATCGTCATCGCCTCGAGCGAATGCGTGCCATAATCGCCAGCCATCGAGCCGAGATACACCCCGGTCCGGCTCTCGCTGAGCCCCTCGGGTCGGATCCCCGCGCGCTCCAGCGCTTCCCACACCGCTTCCAGGATCAGACGCTGCTGCGGATCCATCTCCACCGCCTCCCGCGGCGCGATGCCGAAGAAAGATGCGTCGAAGTCCGCAACCCCATCGATAAAACCGCCTTGCTGCGACAGTCCGCCCGTGATCTCCTCCAGGCGCCGCAGCAGATCCCGGCTCCAGCGGCCCGGCAGCGGGCCAACGCCGTCGCCGCCGCGCTCCAGCAATGACCAGTAGCTCTCCGGACTCGCCGGGCCTCCGGGTGTGCGGCAGCTCATCCCGACAATCGCGATCGGCTCCGACGCGGTGATTGCCCGCCGCGGCTCCAGACGGACAGAAGCTCGACCGAGCTCGAGCTTTTCGAGCAGCAGGCGCGACATCGCCCGCGCCGTCGGATAATCGAACGCCAGCGTCGCCGGCAGCTTGGTCCCGACCCGTCCCGACAGGCGGTTGCGCAGCTCGACCGCCATCAGCGAGTCCAGCCCGAGATCCTTCAGTGGTTGGTCCGCAGACACCGAGGCGGCCCCGGGCAGCGCCAGCACCGCCGCAATCTCCTCCTGTGCCAGCTCCACCAGCGCAGCCAGCCGCTCGCCCTCGCTGCCAAGGGCGGCCAGCCGCACGCGCAACGCATTGGTGTCGCCGCTCGATGCCGCTGATGCCCGCCGCAAGCCGCTGCGCACCAGGCCGCGATACAGCGCCGGCACGTCGTCACTGAGCTGGCGCTGCATCGCGCCGACATCCAGATGGATCGGGACCAGCATGGCCTCAGGCTGCGCCTGCGCCGCATCCAGCAGCGCGAGCCCGAGCTGCAGCGACAGCGCCTGCACGCCCTGCCGGCGCATCCGCATCAGCTCGGCCCGGCCCAGATGCGCCGTCATGCCGACGCCGCGCTGCTCCCACAGCCCCCACAGCAGGCTCTGCCCGGCCAGACCACGATGTCGCCGCTCCGCCGCAAGCGCATCCAAAAACACGTTCGCCGCCGCGTAGTTCGCCTGGCCCGGACTGCCAAGGGCTGCCACCGACGAGAACAGCACGAACGCCGCAAGATCCTGATCCGCCGTCAGCTCGTGCAGGTGCCAGGCGCCATCGAGTTTGGGCCGCAGCACCCGCTCCAGCCGCTCGACGTTGAGCGCCGGCACGATGCCGTCGTCCAGCAAAGCTGCCAGATGGAACACGCCCGTCAACGGACGTTCCGGCGCGATCGCGCGCAAGACTTTGCTGACAGCGTCACGATCTCCGACGTCGCAACTCACCAGCTCGACCGTCTGCGCACCCAGCCCTTCGAGCTCCGCCAACAGCTCGCTCGCGCCAGGCGCGGCCATGCCGCGACGCGACGTCAGCAGGAGATGACGCACACCGTGCTCAGTCACAAGGTGCCGCGCGACCTCGCGGCCGAGCTCGCCCGCACCGCCCGTGATCAGCACCGTGCCGCCGGCGGCAAGACGCCGCGGCAATTGCACCACCTGCTTGCCGACATGACGACCCTGCGCCATCTGCCGCAGCGCTGCCGGCATCTGCCTGATGTCGTAGGCAACATAGGGCAACGGTTTTAGCACGCCCTGCGCAAACAAGCCCATGATCTGCTTCAAGAGCGCCGGCATCCGATCCGTCGGCAGCACGAACGCATGGTAGCTCACGCCACGGTATTTTGCGGCGATCGCAGCACCGTCACGCCCATCAGCGATCCCCATCTCCAGGAAGCGGCCGCCCCGCGGCAAAAGCCGCAGCGAGGCATCGACGAACTCGCCCGTCAGCGCATTGAGAACGATATCGACGCCCTCGCCTTTGGTTGCCGATCGGAACTGGGTCTCGAAGCTTAGATCGCGCGAGTTGGCGATATGCCGTCCGTCCAGTCCCATCCGTTCCAGCACCGGCCATTTACCCGGGCTCGCCGTGCCATAGACCTCCGCGCCGAAGTGACGGCACAGCTGCACCGCAGCCATCCCGACGCCGCCGGCCGCCGCGTGCACCAGAACCCGATCACCCGACCTGATATGCCCGAGCTCCTGCAGCGCATACAGCGCCGTCAGATAGGCCAGCGGGATCGTCGCCGCCGCCTCGAACGACATCCCCGCCGGGACCCTTGCAAGCTGTTCGGCCACTGTGACCGCGCGTGTGCCAAAACAGCCGCGCCCACAGCCAAATACGCGATCGCCAACCGCAACCGACGTCACGTCCGCGCCGACCGCCTCCACCACGCCGGCAAACTCGAACCCGATGCCGGGCGAGGCAATCTGCCCCAGCGTGATCAGCACATCGCGGAAGTTCATGCCGGCCGCACGCACGCAGACCCGGACATCATTTGGTGCCAATGGCTCCGACAGCTCCGGTGCTGCCACCAGGCTGACGCCGTCGAGCCGGCCGGGATCGGTGACCACCACGCGGTAATCCGGCGCTGACGCCGGTGCCTGAAGTGTGCCCGCGCCAGTGCGCGCCAGCCTGGGTGCCAGCACCGCACCATGGCGCAGCGCCAGCTCAGGCTCCGACGTCGTCGACGTCAGCTTCGCCAGCAGCGATGCATCTGCAAGCACGACATCGACATCGACAAGCTGCAGCCGCCGATCCGGATGTTCCGCACGTGCGCTCCGCACCAGACCCCACAGCGGCGCCCGCGACAGTCCGCTTGCGCCTTCATCCGGACCCGTCGCCACCGCGCCCCGCGTCAGCCAAATCACCGCCGTCTCGTTCAGCCGCGCTTCGCCAAAAATCCCCTGCAGCTCGGCCAGGCCACGCTCCGCCGTCGCATGCGTCGCCGCAAGCACGGGGCCTGCTGGTTCAGCCGGATCAGACAGATGGTCGAACACGATTTGAGCGGGGATCGCTCCGCCTTCGTCGAGGCGCGTAACAAGGGCCGATACGCTCTCGGCGTGATCAAGCCCCAGAGCTGCGGCCAGCTTGCCGTCGCCTCCGACGATCACCGGCGGGGCAAGCGCTTGAGTTCCGCTCTCACCCAAGGCGACCGCACGCCATTCCAGACGATAAAGATGCTGCGCCTCGCTGCGCGCGGCATCGCGGATCTGCGCTTCGCTCGCCTGCTTCAGCCGCAAGCCCCCGACATGCGCCACCACACGCCCGTGACCATCCGCAAGCTGCAGATGCGCCAGCGCCTCGCCCTCGCCGCTGCGCTCGACCGAGGCCCGGATCCGCAGCTCACGCGCACCCGTCGCTGCCAGCGATACCTCCGACCACTCGAACGGCAGCAGCAGCGGAGCGTCAGCACCGCCGTCGAGATCGGCGCCTGCCACACGATCAAAACTCAGCACATGCAGCGCACTGTCCAGCAGCGCCGGGTGCAAGCCGTACTCGTCCGCCGACGGCCACAGCGCTTCCGCAAGCACCGCCCGCCCAACCACGGCATCACCAACCCGCCAGGCCTCGACCAGACCCTGGAACAGCGGCCCATAGCCGTAGCCCCGCGCCTGCATCCGCGCGTAATGACCGCTCAGGTCGATCGCCTCGCCGCCAACAGGCGGCCAGACTTCAAGCCCGCTCTCTTGCGCGGCTTCCTGCTCCGCAGCCTCGCCCAGCACGCCCTGCGCATGCAGCGTCCACGACCCGCCCTCAGCCGCATCTTCCACTCGGCTATAGATGCTCAGGTCCCGGCCTCCGCCGCCTGCCTCGGCACCATCAACCTGAACCTGCAGCCGGACACCACCCTCCGCCGGCAGCACCAGCGGCGCCAGCAGCGTCAGCTGCGACACTTCAGTCAATCCAACCGCACGCGCCGCCGCAAAGCCCAGCTCCAGCAGCCCGGTCCCCGGCAGCAGCACCGTCCCGAACACCGCATGGTCGCCAAGCCAGCCCGCTTCCGACAACGACAACCGGCCCGTCAACAAAAACCCGTCGCTCTCCGCAAGCGGCGTCGCAGCGCCAAGCAGCGGATGCGACGCATCCGACAGCCCCATCGTCGCGGCGTCCCCACTCGCCTTCTCAGCCTCCAGCCAGTAACGCTGCCGCTGGAACGCATAGGTCGGAAGTGACGCAACAGG
>NZ_JYMS01000012.1:0-6340 GCF_000938285.1 Bradyrhizobium sp. LTSP857
GCTTCCAGCACATGCACGCCGTCGAGGAACCGTACCGGACTGCGTACCTGACGCACCCAGTACTCCGCGCTGCAAAGCTCGTCCTTGGTCGCCAGACGTCCCGTCACGTTGCTCACGATCGGCAAGCGCGGCGTGCCAAAGGTGACGGACGCCAGCACCTTGCCGAACGCCTCCAGCATCGGCTCCATGCGCTGCGAGTGGAACGCGTGGCTGACCTGCAGGCGGCTGGTCCGGCGGCCCTTGCTCCTGAACTGCTCCGCCAGCGCCAGCACAGCTACTTCATCGCCGGATATCACCGTCGAGCGCGGCCCGTTCAGTCCCGCAATCTCGACACCGTCAGTGAGCAGCGGCAGCACTTCCTCTTCGCTTGCCTCCAGCGCCACCATGGCGCCGCCGGCAGGTTGCGCCTGCATCAGGCGGCCGCGCGCCGCGACCACGCGGCAGGCATCCTTCAGTGACCACACTCCCGAGACATGCGCAGCCGCAAGCTCTCCAATGGAGTGGCCGAGCAGAATGTCAGGCTCGATGCCCCACTGCTCCAGCTGGCGGAACAGTGCCACCTCGACCGCGAACAAAGCAGGCTGCGCATAGGCGGTCTCGTCGAGCTTGGAGGCAGCCTCCGAGCCTTCCTCCGCAAACATCACGCTGCGAAGCGGCAGATCCAGCAGTTCGTCAAAATGACCGCAGACTTCCTCGAATGCCGCACGGAACGCCGCACACGTCTCCAGCAGCGCCCGGCCCATGCCGATCCGCTGCGCGCCCTGGCCCGTAAACAGGAATGCCAGCTTGCCTTGCTCGCCCCTGGCTTCTCCAACCGCCACCGCCGGATGCGGGCGGCCCTGAGCCAGCGCACGCAGTGCGTCCACGGCTTCCGCCGCATCGCGCACTGAGACCGCCGCCCGCGAGGTAAACTGCGTCCGGTGCAACGCCGCCGTCGCAATCACGGAGCTCCAGTCGGCTTCCGGATGCCGCGACAGCCACTCGCCGTACCGACCCGCCTGCGCGCGAAGGGCCGCCTCGTCACGACCGGATACCAATAGCGGGATCAAAGGAGATGGCGATGACGCATCTGCCGCGCTGCTCGCATCAGACCGCGCCGGCGCCTCCTCGATCACGACATGCGCATTCGTCCCGCTCAGTCCAAACGCGCTGACGCCTGCGCGCCGTGGCCGTGCCACATCGCGGGGCCACGCACGCGCCTCCTGCAGCAGCGACAGCCCGCTGCCGTCCCACTCGATCTGGTGGCTCGGATGTTCCGCATGCAGCGTCTTCGGCAGAACCTCGTGCTTGAGCGCAAGCACCATCTTCATCACGCCGAGAACACCGGCCGCCGCCTGGGTGTGACCGAGGTTCGACTTCGACGAGCCCAGCCACAGCGGACGATCCGCGCGCCGCGTCGGCCCGAACACCGCGGCCAAGGCGCCTGCTTCGATGGGATCACCGAGACTGGTCCCGGTCCCGTGTGCCTCGACGACGTCGATCTCGTCGGGGCTCACCCCGCTCGCCGACAGCGCCGCACGGATCACACGCTGCTGGCTCGGACCGTTCGGCGCCGTCAGCCCCTGGCTTCGTCCGTCCTGGTTCACTGCAGAACCCCGGATCAGCGCCAGGATCTCATCGCCATCCCGTTCCGCATCCGACTGCCGCTTCAGCACCAGCACGCCGCAACCTTCACTCCAGCCTGCGCCATTGGCGCCCGCTGAGAACGCCTTGCAGCGGCCGTCGGGCGCCATGCCGTTGTCCGGCCCTAACGCCACCAGAGTCGAGGGCGTCGACATCACGGTCACGCCGCCCGCCAGCGCCAGATCACACTCGCTTTGCCGGAGCGCCGTGCAGGCCAGGTGCAGCGCCGTCAACGATGAAGAGCATGCCGTATCGACCGTCATTGCCGGACCCTCGAGGCCCAGCACGTAGGAGACACGACCCGCCAGCACGCTCGACGTCGTGCCCGTCGCCGTCCACATCGTCATCGCTTCAGGCGAGCGCGTACCATAGTCGCCCGCCATCGCGCCGAGATAGACGCCGGTCCGGCTCTCGCTCAGCCCGTCCGGTTGCAGGCCCGCGCGCTCCAGCGCCTCCCACACCGCTTCCAGGATCAGGCGCTGCTGCGGGTCCATCTCCACCGCCTCCCGCGGCGCGATGCCGAAGAAAGATGCGTCAAACTCCGCAACCGCTTCGATAAAGCCGCCTTGCTGCGTCAGCCCGCCCGTGATCTCCTCCAGGCGCCGCAGCAGATCCCGGCTCCAGCGATCCGGCAGCGGGCCAACGCCGTCGCCACCGCGCTCCAGCAACGACCAGTAGCTCTCGGGACCCGTCAGTCCTCCAGGACCGCGGCAGCTCATCCCTACGATCGCGATCGGCTCGGAGGAGGCGTTCTCCACCGCTTCGAGAGACGACTTCAGATCCCGAATCTTATGAAGACTCTGGCGAAGAGCGTTTTTTAAATCCTGAACTTCTTGATTTATGTGCTGCATGTTTTTCAAAGCAATTCAGACGCAATACTCAGCAAAGAGTCCGTTTCCGCGTCATCGATATGCGCGGACAATTCATCGTCGCTTGCACGCCGAGAAGTATCATTCGGCTGCACCATAAGACGCTCAAGAAGCCCCGATTTACGGAGCGCTTCGATCGAAATGTCTCGTAGCTTCCGGCGGATTTGCTCATCCCCCCAGATCGACGGACCTGACTTGACGTTATCGAGCTCGAGCTTCTCGAGCAGCAGGCGCGACATCGCCCGCGCCGTCGGATAATCGAACGCCAGCGTCGCCGGCAGCTTGGTGCCGACCCGCCCCGACAGGCGGTTGCGCAGCTCGACCGCCATCAGCGAGTCCAGCCCGAGATCCTTCAGCGGTTGATCCGCAGGCACCGACGCGGCTCCGGGCAGCGCCAGCACCGCCGCAATCTCCTCCTGCGCCAGCTCCACCAGCGCCTGCTGCCGCTCGCCTTCGCTGGCCAGCGCCGCCAGCCGCGACCGCAGACTGTTGGTGTCGCCGCTCGATGCGGTTGATGCCCGCCGCAAGCCGCTGCGCACCAGGCCGCGATACAGCGCCGGCACGTCGTCACTGAGCTGGCGCTGCATCGCGCCGACATCCAGATGGATCGGGACCAGCATGGCCTCAGGCTGCGCCTGCGCCGCATCCAGCAGCGCGAGCCCGAGCTGCAGCGACAGCGCCTGCACGCCCTGCCGGCGCATCCGCATCAGCTCGGCCCGGCCCAGATGCGCCGTCATGCCGACGCCGCGCTGCTCCCACAGCCCCCACAGCAGGCTCTGCCCGGCCAGACCACGATGTCGCCGCTCCGCCGCAAGCGCATCCAAAAACACGTTCGCCGCCGCGTAGTTCGCCTGGCCCGGACTGCCAAGGGCTGCCACCGACGAGAACAGCACGAACGCCGCAAGATCCTGATCCGCCGTCAGCTCGTGCAGGTGCCAGGCGCCATCGAGTTTGGGCCGCAGCACCCGCTCCAGCCGCTCGACGTTGAGCGCCGGCACGATGCCGTCGTCCAGCAAAGCTGCCAGATGGAACACGCCCGTCAACGGACGTTCCGGCGCGATCGCGCGCAAGACTTTGCTGACAGCGTCACGATCTCCGACGTCGCAACTCACCAGCTCGACCGTCTGCGCACCCAGCCCTTCGAGCTCCGCCAACAGCTCGCTCGCGCCAGGCGCGGCCATGCCGCGACGCGACGTCAGCAGGAGATGACGCACACCGTGCTCAGTCACAAGGTGCCGCGCGACCTCGCGGCCGAGCTCGCCCGCACCGCCCGTGATCAGCACCGTGCCGCCGGCGGCAAGACGCCGCGGCAATTGCACCACCTGCTTGCCGACATGACGACCCTGCGCCATCTGCCGCAGCGCTGCCGGCATCTGCCTGATGTCGTAGGCAACATAGGGCAACGGTTTTAGCACGCCCTGCGCAAACAAGCCCATGATCTGCTTCAAGAGCGCCGGCATCCGATCCGTCGGCAGCACGAACGCATGGTAGCTCACGCCACGGTATTTTGCGGCGATCGCAGCACCGTCACGCCCATCAGCGATCCCCATCTCCAGGAAGCGGCCGCCCCGCGGCAAAAGCCGCAGCGAGGCATCGACGAACTCGCCCGTCAGCGCATTGAGAACGATATCGACGCCCTCGCCTTTGGTTGCCGATCGGAACTGGGTCTCGAAGCTTAGATCGCGCGAGTTGGCGATATGCCGTCCGTCCAGTCCCATCCGTTCCAGCACCGGCCATTTACCCGGGCTCGCCGTGCCATAGACCTCCGCGCCGAAGTGACGGCACAGCTGCACCGCAGCCATCCCGACGCCGCCGGCCGCCGCGTGCACCAGAACCCGATCACCCGACCTGATATGCCCGAGCTCCTGCAGCGCATACAGCGCCGTCAGATAGGCCAGCGGGATCGTCGCCGCCGCCTCGAACGACATCCCCGCCGGGACCCTTGCAAGCTGTTCGGCCACTGTGACCGCGCGTGTGCCAAAACAGCCGCGCCCACAGCCAAATACGCGATCGCCAACCGCAACCGACGTCACGTCCGCGCCGACCGCCTCCACCACGCCGGCAAACTCGAACCCGATGCCGGGCGAGGCAATCTGCCCCAGCGTGATCAGCACATCGCGGAAGTTCATGCCGGCCGCACGCACGCAGACCCGGACATCATTTGGTGCCAATGGCTCCGACAGCTCCGGTGCTGCCACCAGGCTGACGCCGTCGAGCCGGCCGGGATCGGTGACCACCACGCGGTAATCCGGCGCTGACGCCGGTGCCTGAAGTGTGCCCGCGCCAGTGCGCGCCAGCCTGGGTGCCAGCACCGCACCATGGCGCAGCGCCAGCTCAGGCTCCGACGTCGTCGACGTCAGCTTCGCCAGCAGCGATGCATCTGCAAGCACGACATCGACATCGACAAGCTGCAGCCGCCGATCCGGATGTTCCGCACGTGCGCTCCGCACCAGACCCCACAGCGGCGCCCGCGACAGTCCGCTTGCGCCTTCATCCGGACCCGTCGCCACCGCGCCCCGCGTCAGCCAAATCACCGCCGTCTCGTTCAGCCGCGCTTCGCCAAAAATCCCCTGCAGCTCGGCCAGGCCACGCTCCGCCGTCGCATGCGTCGCCGCAAGCACGGGGCCTGCTGGTTCAGCCGGATCAGACAGATGGTCGAACACGATTTGAGCGGGGATCGCTCCGCCTTCGTCGAGGCGCGTAACAAGGGCCGATACGCTCTCGGCGTGATCAAGCCCCAGAGCTGCGGCCAGCTTGCCGTCGCCTCCGACGATCACCGGCGGGGCAAGCGCTTGAGTTCCGCTCTCACCCAAGGCGACCGCACGCCATTCCAGACGATAAAGATGCTGCGCCTCGCTGCGCGCGGCATCGCGGATCTGCGCTTCGCTCGCCTGCTTCAGCCGCAAGCCCCCGACATGCGCCACCACACGCCCGTGACCATCCGCAAGCTGCAGATGCGCCAGCGCCTCGCCCTCGCCGCTGCGCTCGACCGAGGCCCGGATCCGCAGCTCACGCGCACCCGTCGCTGCCAGCGATACCTCCGACCACTCGAACGGCAGCAGCAGCGGAGCGTCAGCACCGCCGTCGAGATCGGCGCCTGCCACACGATCAAAACTCAGCACATGCAGCGCACTGTCCAGCAGCGCCGGGTGCAAGCCGTACTCGTCCGCCGACGGCCACAGCGCTTCCGCAAGCACCGCCCGCCCAACCACGGCATCACCAACCCGCCAGGCCTCGACCAGACCCTGGAACAGCGGCCCATAGCCGTAGCCCCGCGCCTGCATCCGCGCGTAATGACCGCTCAGGTCGATCGCCTCGCCGCCAACAGGCGGCCAGACTTCAAGCCCGCTCTCTTGCGCGGCTTCCTGCTCCGCAGCCTCGCCCAGCACGCCCTGCGCATGCAGCGTCCACGACCCGCCCTCAGCCGCATCTTCCACTCGGCTATAGATGCTCAGGTCCCGGCCTCCGCCGCCTGCCTCGGCACCATCAACCTGAACCTGCAGCCGGACACCACCCTCCGCCGGCAGCACCAGCGGCGCCAGCAGCGTCAGCTGCGACACTTCAGTCAATCCAACCGCACGCGCCGCCGCAAAGCCCAGCTCCAGCAGCCCGGTCCCCGGCAGCAGCACCGTCCCGAACACCGCATGGTCGCCAAGCCAGCCCGCTTCCGACAACGACAACCGGCCCGTCAACAAAAACCCGTCGCTCTCCGCAAGCGGCGTCGCAGCGCCAAGCAGCGGATGCGACGCATCCGACAGCCCCATCGTCGCGGCGTCCCCACTCGCCTTCTCAGCCTCCAGCCAGTAACGCTGCCGCTGGAACGCATAGGTCGGAAGTGACGCAACAGG
>NZ_JYMS01000013.1:0-65920 GCF_000938285.1 Bradyrhizobium sp. LTSP857
ACACCACCTGCGATCTTGTACGCGCCCTCTTCCTAACGGGAGGGTAGGATTCACAGAAATCCACTCCAGACAACCCGCAATTAGTTGCCATCCCCCATCGCTTAAGCCCAGCTTATGGGAAAGCGTGATTCGAGGGGATCATGGATCTGGAGCGCTTCAAGGACATGTCAATTGATGAGCTGTGGGATCTCCACAGCGTCGTCGATGCTATTCTTGCCGCGAGGCTCATTGCGAAGAAAGGCGAACTCGAAAAGCGTCTTGGGCTGCTCCACAAGAAATCACCGGTCGACCGTCAGTCAGAGCATTGATCGGGGGAATGCAAGATCGGTTCAGATCCGCCCTTGGAGAATGGCGCCGCGCTCGCCGCAAGTCTCGCAGCTCAAGTTACAAGGTTGACGTGAAATCGTTGAAGATTGCGCCGCGAAGTTTGCGATCAGGATCTCGGGCGAGGAGCGGACGCCTTGCTTGTCAGCGGCTCGGCCACGCCCCTCATATTCACCACAACTCTTCCCGATCAGAGCGTGCGCGTGCACAAACCGCGAATCCCCACCTCAATGCCTTATCGCTCTGTCCAGGAAATTCAATAGGGATGGTGTCACTTCATCGAACTCGACAACGCGGCGCCGCAGTTCATCCGCGACGTCTGCCGTTACATCGCGCGACCAACCCTCCGCCGTATTGAAGGCCACGATGCGAGTGGGATGCTCGTACAGGCCGTCTATCATGTGTCGCATCAATGTCGCGCGACTGGTGTCCTCTTCGGCCGTTTCGCACCAGGCTCGCCCGAGCCGGCCACCAAAATCCTCAAGCACAAGATAGACATCCTGGTCTGCCGCCACATGCGGTACAATGGATGGGGAGCGACCCATGCTCAGAAACTCCAGTCGAGGCAGAGGTAATTAACGGCAAAATGTTGCATTATTGAATTTAAAAGTAAATCGATATAATAAATTTCGGTTTAAGAACGGAATCACCGACGTGCTCTGTAGCCGCGATGCCGAATAAGTGGCGACTCCTTGCGAGTCGGAAAATGCAGGCCAGCCGACGTGCACTTTCTCCAAAGTTGAGTTCTACCTGTTCGTCTGTCGAAGCCGCCTCTTCACGGCTTAACGTAGGCCCATCCCTGCTCCTGCAGTTCCATCACTCTGACGACGCCTGATTTTACCACCTGCGCTTGCGGAACAATTGGTATGTCCTTGTTCTCGGCTTTTTGCATCTTCTCTTGAGTATTCCCGCAAGCCTTGAACGACACCTCTGGCGTGCTCAGGGCCATTTCCTCGATTCGAGCCTTCACCGGTGAAGTGTCGTTACGGAGCATGTGCAAGCCGGGGCCGAAAGTGATAACCTCAACTTTTACGTGTTCACCGAGGTCTTTATAGTATTGCGTGACATTGGTCGCGTTGTTCAATGCAAGATTCATCGCGGCCGAGTCGTTGCTGTTGACCTGGAGGATCAAGCGATGCTCCTTCGTGCTGGCAGATCGTGACATCATGCGAGCCATCGCCGATCGCTTTTGCGTTAGGGCAGTCGCCGTTGGATTTGTTGGCTTTGCTGCTGCGTGGTGCTTTGGCATAGGAGCCGGCGAAGTTGCTTGGGCAGCGCCGGCTTCCTGTGCTCCGGAGCCCGATAGACCGACCAGTAATGAAATGATTGCCGCTGCTGTTCCTGTGATAACTTGCTGAAACATGCTCATTGTGCCTCTCCGAACAAGCCTCGATTCATTGTCAATTTCGGGACTTCGCAGCCGCGCGCGGCCACTTGCATATTGGTGCCATTTTCGCCCGCACGCTCTCGAAGCCTCCGAGCGCAAACACTGCGTCGTGGCCATTCTTGGTGCTCATTGAAAGATGCACGGCGAGTACGCCGCTATCGGGCAGAGACTGCACGAGGCGAATGACGTCCCCTCCGACAGCCACACCTTGCCTGGACACCGACGCTATTGCAGGGACCTGAAGAGATGGGCCGTCATTGATGCGCAGAGAAATGATGTCATCATTGCCGTGGCCAGAAATTTCGGATCCCTCCAACCACATTTCCGTCCGTCCACTGCGGCATCCTATCCAAAGCTTCATCGTGGGTCCGGCGCCGCCGCCCCGCGATGACGTCATCGCACTAATGATCGGCGAGTAATCCACTGGCGAGGTGGTCTCGCTAATGGTCCAG
Source organism: Bradyrhizobium sp. LTSP857 (assembly GCF_000938285.1). NCBI lineage: Bacteria > Pseudomonadati > Pseudomonadota > Alphaproteobacteria > Hyphomicrobiales > Nitrobacteraceae > Bradyrhizobium > Bradyrhizobium sp. LTSP857. The sequence continues at coordinate 2,164 of NZ_JYMS01000013.1, forward strand.
TTCGGGCCTTCACGAGGCGACGGGCTATCGGGGGATATCGTGCGGGACAATCGGTCCAAGCAATCCTGACGCTGCGTGCGGTCGACCAGAGAACAGGCACGAAGCTGTACCATGGGGTCTTCGAAGCCTTGCGCCCAAGCGATTCCGCTGCTGATTGCGAGCGTCATAAGGAGCACCACGACGAGGAATATCATTGCGAGGCCTGGATCGGCTGACGGTCAAGCCAGGCTTGTGCTGCTGGAAATCGCGTGAGGCCGGGCACTACCGCGGCCAGGTTGATCGATTTCCACTTCGGATCGAAGCCCGGCTCCTGCAGTTTTTCTATTCGAGAGAACAGGTGATCGACGAAGCGCGTAACACGTTGAAAGCGCTTCGACTTGAGCGGCCAGTTGAAAGCAACGAGCACGGTTGGCACGGCAACGGTCAATACGCGTTCGCCTTGCTTGATCAGATTGGGGTAATCCGTCGCGTCCAGCGAAGATGGCAAATAGTAATCTTCGAACCTGCTATCGTAGGGGATTGACAGGAACTTAAAGCCAGAGTCCCAACGGCCGCGCACGAAGGCATCTACAGGCTTTGACGTCACGAAGACGACGGCTGCGATCTCGCCCTTGCGCATCTGCTCGAGCGCGACTTGGTGGGGAATGAAGGTCTGATTCACCTCAAGCCGGAGGCGACTGAAGATCAGGGGCCCCGAATAGGCCGCAGCAGTACCCTTTGTGTTGAAGTTGACCGTCTTCCCGGCCAGATCGCTTAAACTCCGGATTTCAGGCCTGACGAAAATGTGCAGCTCGGACGGAAACAGATTGAGAATATATGCAATACGCTGCTGGATATCCGGCACCTGGCTCTTGTACTCTTCAAGCGCGTCGGAGTTGATGATCGCCGCATCGATGCCACGCAGGTAGAGCAGGGAATTGACGTTTTCTGTTGCGCCGCGTGTGACAACAGGAAGTACGTGCAGATTGTTTCCATCGTCGGTCACGCGTGCAATTTCCGCGGCAAGTCGGAGGGGGGCTCCTTCGAGAAGGCCTCCAGCAAGTCCGACGGTCCAGGCGTTCATCGCCGCAATTTCCGGTCTCGCGTACTCCGCCCCATTTCGAGTCAGCTGAGTCTGAGACGGGCGCGAATGTTGCGCTTGCGGAATTGCGGGCCGTGGTTCCAAAATCAAGAGCAGCGGAGAAAGTACCATAAGAAAGGCCCATCGGCGTATTTCAATAATCTGCTCCATCGAAAGCTCCTTGGTCGAACCGAGTTAATCGCGGCAGTCTTCGCTTTGCCATGTGCAACCAGATCGGGTTGAACAAGTCATGGCCAGCCCGTCGAAATTTCGTGCTTGCCGCGACGACGCTGCTACCGGCTAACGGCGTCAAATCGTTCCTTCGCTTCCTTGATCCCTCCGGCTTCAGCCTTGGCGTAGAGCTCTCGCGCTTTGATCGGATCGCCACGCATTCCGTAGGCGCCCCATTTCGCGAGAACATTCGGATCAAACGTTTCGGCGAGCGCGAACGCTGCCTGAGCACTACCCAACTCGGCTGCGCGTTCCAGGACAGCTCTTGCCGCGCCAATGTCGCCTTGCCGAAGCAGTCCCGTTGCACGGGCGGTCAGCCGCATCAGTTCGGCTGCGTAGTCGTGTTCGAGTAGCGTATCGCCGGCGCCGGCCAGGGGGCGAACCGTCTGCCCTTCAATGAAGGGTTCGCGTTCGATTTCGCCGGTAGTGACGACGGCAGGGTCGGTAGGCGCTGTCTTCGTCTTATCTGATGTTGCTGCAAGCTCTCCCAGAGACTGTGGCTGCTGCGGCAAGCGGAGCAGTCCCGCCCATGGTAGGTCCCGTCGAGACGGTGTGCCGGCGGCGTCTTCGCCCGGTTTGCCCGCCGCGGACCTTGACTCAGGAGCCCGACGTACTCCCGCTAGTTCTTCCTCAAGTCGGCTGGATCGATCGCGTTCGTGTCGAAGCAGCTCTTGCGACTCGTTTGCCTTATCGTCGTTTGCCGCAGCCTGCGCTTCGTATGCGAACAGTCTGGCGCGCGCCCGCGATAGCTCCTGCACGAGTCCTTCTGCTTTTTCGCGGTCCTCTTTCAATGACAGCTTCACTTTGGCGAGGGAGTTGTCCGCCGCCAGTTTGATCTGCGTCGTTTCTTCGTTCGCTCTCGCAATCTGCAAGGAACGCTTGTCGAGCTCGGATCGCGTCTTTCCAAGGTCCTCCTCAAGGTGCTTGGCACGTTCGTGCTCCTGTTGGAAGTTCGTTTGCAACTCTGTGAGTGCTTTCTCTGCCGCTTCCTTAGCGCTGATCGCCGCGGCAGCTCTGGCGGCCAGTGTTACCTGCGTCTCCAGTTCACGGCGGGCAGCGGCCAGATCCTGCTCCAACCGGCTGGCCCGATCACGCTCCCGCTGCGCAACGTCTTTCAACTCCCGCAGATCGCGTTCTGCAGCGTGTTTGAGCTCACTCCTGTTATCGTCGGCTCCGGGTGTTAGCCCCGCTTGGAGTTCGAGATCGCGGCGCGCGATGGTTAGGTCCTGTTCTAGCCGCTGTCCCCGCGCGCGCTCCTCTTGAAGCGATTTCTGCAGTCTTCCCGTTTCAGTTTCGGCGGCTTCCGCTATGCTGATCCATTGCTGGCGTGCTTGCTCTAACAACTTCAGGACGGATTCCAGATCCTGTCGGGATGTTCGAAGGTCGCGCGCAAGGGCCTGTACCTTCTGCTGTTCATGGGCGATAGCTTGTCGCAGCTCCTCGGTATCGCCGCTTTTAGCTTGTGCGAGCTGCGGGACATCGGTGTTGTTGAGTTGTCCGCGGCGCGGCGAGCGCTGTCTCTCTCGGCTTGTCGTCCAGCCGGGGTCTGCTGTCGTCACGTTAGGCTCTAGCGCCACCGGAGTTGGCGTTAGTTCTGCGAGAGCGGGGGCTGTCAATACCAACGTTATTGTCAGGATGGTACTGCAACCCACACCGAATTTGTTGGTGCTAGCGCGGCCGAACATAAATAGGAACCCGTATGCAAGCCTCACCCTGTTGCGGTTGTCGGACAGATCCGGCAGCCGAGTGTTGACACTTTAGCCATGTTCCTTGTTTGATTTATCCGGAACCTATTAAAATTAACCGAAATCCCAATAGATTTCAATATATTTATTTAATGCAGATGTATTCCAGGGGGCGCGATCGCGGCTGACTTTCCACGCGAACGGATAGATGCGAGGCGGAAAAGAAAACCTGGCGTTGGCGAACGCCTGAGATCGGTGGCTCGTGCGTCGCGATCTTTGCGGAAAGGACTTCGGCAGTGCTCGAGGGCGTCTTGCACCCGCGCCATCGTTCCTATGGTCGGAACTCGTGTGCGGAAATTTGTGGGGACCGAGTGGGTCCGCAGCTACCGCCAGCGTCTTTAGTGCTGAAAGACCATGGTGCGGTTCAAATCTAAAACAAATGAGACGATGAATTAAATTCAAAATACCGTTGCGTTAATTGTCGACGACGGCATAATCTAAGCTTGTAAATGTGTACGGCTGGAGGGAACGATGTGGAATTTAATTCATAAAAATCACAGCTCAACCTCGTCTGCGCGGCAATTGGCCGAGATGCACCAGAAATTGATAGGCATCGGCGAGAAAGAGCGGATTTTGAGAGAGCGGAGTGCCGATCGCGAGGCCTATCGGTATTTGCTCGATGCTCACAGGCTGTTTGCCTACGGGCGGCCTGTTAGAGACCATATATTGAGCATGTCTCCACCTGAGACAGGTGAGAGCAATCATATGGTGGCGTGATCGGGGCGATTTAGCGCGTTGAACGGCGAAGTGAGTTGCGGCATCCGGCTCTCTGCGGCGGTATCGTTGAAGTTAACTGGCGGCCGCCGCTCGTCCAGTCGGCGCAGATTTGTTGAGGCCGCGGTGCGCAAATTCCCACCGGAAATCATATTGAGACCGGCCGTCGACGCGCAGTTTGCGCTACTGGACGGTCGATCGGTGCTCTTCAGTGGGGCGAGACAGGAGATCTATGAACTCGACAAGGTCGGGGCTTTCGTTTGGTGTAGTTTGGCGCAAAATGCCTCCTTGGAAGATATTTATCGGGGGCTTGGGAAGTTCGGTATTAGCGAAGGCATAGCCTGCCAATTCGCGAACCAGGCCATAGGCGCCTGGCTGGACAGAGCGCTTCTCGATGTTGATTGGGGAGCATCGAATGACTATTCCTTGTCAGCTATTCTAGATCGACGCAGGATCAGCATCTATGCCGCCAACCGGGGCCTATTGGAAAAATTGGTGTGTTTGTTCTGTGCTTTGGACGACGGTGCCAGCGATGATGACATTGCCATCAAGGTCGTAGAGCTTGGCGGCCAAGTGATTTTCCGCGGAGATGACGCGAGTGTCCATAGGTGTGAAATCGAAGCATTGGCACCTACCATCAAGGCGTATATCACCGAGCGACTTATCCGAAGCCATCGTTCGGCCTTCGCTCTGCACGCAGCGTCGCTTACGAGAGATGGTGGCGGCTTGTTACTGTGCGGCGAACCGGGAGCCGGGAAGTCTACGCTTACCCTGCGGCTGTTAGATGCGGGATTTCGGTATGCCGGCGACGACGTGGCGCTGATCGGGGTTGACGGAACCATCTCTGGAATTCCGTTTGCTCTCACCCTTAAGCAGGGGGCATGGGGACTATTCTCGCGATTGCAAACCGATGGGCCCACCGCGACGTCTCGTCGATCAGATGGAACTTTAGTGCGGTACACGCCGGTAGCTGATCTATGCAATGCAGCGCTGTCCGCAAATTGGGTTATCTTTTTGAACCGGATCACAGGCGGCCCCGCCAAGCTCAGGGCGCTTGATCAGCTCGAGTCGATGAAACGGCTGATTGAGAGTGCATTCGCTGTCGATGGGAAACTTTCGCAAGCCGGCTTTTCCGCATTGAAGCGCATTGTCGCAGGCGCGAGTTCATTTGAACTCACATACTGCGAGTCGATGGAAGCCCGGCGGATCGTATTGGACCTGTGTGATGGTAGGGCATAGTCGGGCTTTGACAAGTCTATGCAATTGCTTGCGAGGTGTCCCGCCGGCCGGTGTCGAGTGGATGTCCGTAGTCGGCCTGGCAAATCAGACATTAACCACGCCGTGGCTCATTGACGTAGTCGACAAATTTACGTCGATGGTTCCGGACGATGTCTGCGCTTGCGTCCGCGATATCTATCGCCGGAACGTGCGGCGCAATGATCGGCTGTTCGCTCAATTGGAAGAAGCCGTTGCTGCGATGAATGACCGGGGAGTTACGCCGGTTCTGCTTAAGGGGGCAGCAACATTAGCTACCACGCCGTACGGGCGCCGAGGGGTGCGCCTGATGGCTGATCTCGATGTCATGGTCAGGCCGGAGGAAACGGAAAGGGCAGTAGCGGCTCTGACCGCAATTGGCTACGAGATTCCTGACCGAAGCCGTTCTGCGGGCCAAAGATGGTACGTTGAGCTTAACCGCTCGTGTGATGTTGGAGCAATCGATCTGCAACGAAGCGCACCTGGTCCGGCATGCTTCTACCGGGACTTTGGACATGCTCCGGATCACTGTCGGCTTGCACAACTCGGTCGTGGGACGGCGTATATTCCCACACCGACTTTCCAAGCATTGATGCTGATCATACATGATCAGTTTCAGGACTATGGTTATTGGCTCGGTGACATCGATCTGCGGCATCTTGTCGAGTTGCGAGATCTGAACTATTCGGCCGGTGGCATCGACTGGGCGGAACTTACCTCCCAGGTCTCGGGCAAATTGATGAGAAATGCCCTCGAAAGCCAGCTACTCGCTCTCGCCGAATTGCTCGGGGTCGACGTTCCGTTGTCGCTCCGCTCGAGATTTATCCCCCGGCTGCAATTCGTGCGACGGCTGATGCAAGCCCGCTTTCCAGTTACACGGGTGCCTTTGCTTGCGATCACGGTTCTGGACCTCGGAAACTACAGGCGAGAGGCGGCAATCGAATATGCCAGCAAGCGCAGCCACGGATCGTGGTCCATGCCAAGCGCCGATACGTTGCAGTTTCTATTGGGAAAGGCTGTCGGAGTTCGTGCGGGAAAGGTCTAACATTAGGCTACGCCAACCGTGGTCCAGAAAACAGAGTTGGCTTGAGCGCAAATCATTTCGGCCGAACGGCCTCTTGGCATCGGCTGCTTTCAATATCGGCAGATGCCCGCCGAATTTTCGCTGGTCTCAGCATGTTAGGGCATGCCGTGTTTGTACTGCTTCGCGTGCTATGAATGCCCTCGGCCACCGGCCTTTGTATCCGGTGGGCCGCCGCTTTCAAGAATTCGAAACTCGTCCAATGAGTGTCCCGATTGGAGCGCGGCGACCAGCCAGCGAGGCTGTTTGCCGCGGCCAGACCAAGTTTCGGTGGGCCGGAGCGGGTTAAAGTATTTCGGTACGACCTTCGGGTACTTGCGGCGAGGCGGTTGCTCTGTCCCCGTCTCCGCCGCAACCATTTCGTTTTGACCAAGCCGATCCGGCCGGCTGAGTTGCGCTAGCCGTTTTTCCAACTCCTGCTTTTCCGCAGTAATCTTCTCAGCAAGGATCTTTGTCAGCTCCTCGTGAAGGAGCCAAAGTTCCTCAAAATCCATGGTTTCGAGTTCTTGCCTATGCATAGCACTCTCGTCACCGTTCAACTGAAGTTGTCTGTCCCGTCATCCACGACTGTCGAGTAGCGGAGCGCCCTGTGCGGCGAACTAGAGGTTTGCCGATGCTTGCTACTTAATTTGACGTCGCAGTAAATGTATTATAATTTATTTAAATTGCGTTGCTATGATTATTTTATTTAATTTGTCCGGCAAAATAAAATTGCTGGGCTGCAACGAGGCGGAAACATGTTGGTCCAGTATGCTCTCGGGCGTCTCCAGAAGTCGGTTAGTCAGTTTATCGTTCCATCGGGGGCACTGTCGGACGTCCAGGCGCTGGAGGTCCAAATCGAGCTCAGGTTGCGTGCCCTGAGGGACATAGAAATCATTCACACCCGTTTGCGGCAGTCCAAAGGGTATAATGTGAGAGGTGTACCCCGAAGGCGAAAAGGTGGCCGCGGGAGAGGGGCGTACTCTAGAAGGGTCCAGCCTAACAGATTGTTCGTGCGACCGATTTGACATTTTACGGCTTGCGGTCTGGACTCGCAGAGCGGCCGGGATGCACTTTTTACGTGCGGCATTTATTGTTGGGGTCGGGGGCGGTTATATCGGCTCCATACATTTTTCTGTGTAATATTGAACTCGCCCTTGATTAATGTTTTTCGCCGCAATATTAGTGAAGTGCAGCTATCGGGTAGTGGCATGGCACTGAAGAAACTAGAGTTAGAAACGATGTCGCTTGATGACCTGTGGTTACTCCACGAGGAAATCAGCGGCATTTTGTCGGCCCGCATCAAGGCGGAAAAGCACGAATTGGAGAAGCGCCTGGCGGTTCTTGGTGGCGGGATGCCGGTTTCGGCGGATCGCAGTGGGCCAGAGGGGGGCGCGGCTGGCAAACAGAGACGCAAGTATCCGCGAGTGCTTCCGAAATATCGGAACCCGCAAACATCCGAAACCTGGTCGGGGCGCGGCAAGCGGCCGAGATGGTTGGTCGCTGCTATGAAGTCTGGCCGCAGGATCGAGGATTTTCGGATAGGTGAAGCAAACTCGAAGGTTCGACAACGCGCATGATTTGATCTGCGCGGCGTGGAGCCTAACAGGCATTGCGTCCCCGCAGGATCTCAATGGGAGTTCGAATCAGGATTGCGAGATCCAGCCGAAGGCTCCAGTTGTCGATGTACCAGAGATCATACTGTACGCGCCTTTCGATCATGTCAGCTGTGGGGGTTGGGCCACGGCAGCCATGGATCTGCGCCCACCCGCTCAATCCTGGTTTGACCCTGCGGCGAAAGGCATAGTTCCGTACGAGCTTGCCGAATTGCCCATCGTGCGATAGGGCGTGAGGACGCGGGCCTACCAGTGACATGCTTCCGTCAAGGACATTCAGCAGTTGCGGTAATTCGTCGAAGCTGGTTCGGCGCAGCCATTTGCCGACCCGAGTGACACGTGGGTCGATGGGGGTGGCCTGAATGATCACAGGTCCATCCTCAAGCACATGCATTGTCCGAAATTTGCGGATTGAAAAGATCTGGCCGTTGAAGCCGCAACGCTTTTGTCTAAAGAACACGGGTCCGGCAGAATCCAATTTAATCGCGATGGCAGCCGCCGCGATCCCCGGCGCAAGTATCATCAACGCCAGTCCCGCGCCGACAAGATCAATCATTCGCTTGCCCGCGCATTCGACCGCTGTGAGAGGGCCGCGCTGGAGTTCGGCGCAGATCGCGCTTCCGAGGCTCCGGAGGGGATGTCGAACCCATTCGGATGCTGTCCCGACTGGGACGAACATGATAGGGAACGGCACTACCCTTAGATCGGCGACGAAGGCGCGAAGCTCGGACCAGCGCTCCGGGGCCGCTTCCAACACGACCGCATTGAGTTCGATATTGCGTATGTAGTCAATTACGTTGGCACTGATCCGTCTTCGAAGAGCAGGACCGGATCCAATCGGAGGCAAGCTGAAGCGTCCTTTGACGCAAAAGCCCTGAATTGCCAAAGTTTCTGAGAGCCCAGCGCTTTTCGATAGCGGTTGATCGCTGATCAGAACAATGTTGGTGTTGGCGAACCTTCTTCCGCTCAGACCTTTTGCCAGAAGGACCTTAACGGCCCCCCGCTGCGCTATGAGGAGGGCTAAGCCGCAAACGGCGAAGAGGAGTTCTGGAGAATATTCAAGATGGACTTTGAAACCGCTCGCCGCCCAAACCAAAAGAAGCAAAAATGTCCACGCCATGCAAATTGCGCGAATCTGATTTCGGACGACGAGGAGCTCGGTTGGCCGATATAGTCCATGGGACTTCAACAGAGAAACAAAGCACGCCGAGGAGACCAGCGTGAGACTGAAGGCGTTACCTGAGTTGCCTCCATTATTTTGGACCTGATAGAGCAAGGTGGAGAGGACGCCAGCAACAAAGATCGTCGCAATGTCAATACCGAGCGCCACGTGCTCAATTGAATCATAACGAACAGGCCATTTGTGCCTGCGGGACCGGAGCGGCTGGGCTGCGACACGCACCGTATCGCCCGGATCAGTGATATGCCGATTCACGAAATTCATTGGCGAGGCGCCTGAAAATTAATATTTAATTATTTATTAATTAATCATATCCATCAAGTTAAAAATGCGCACTTGGGCGGTTAAATTTCTGTCAAAGTATTTTCTCGCCGGCGATCTGCGCTCCACCATCCGGCGGGGTGGGGCATTGTCTTTGAGCCATGCGCGATGTTCGTGCGGCGGCTCGGGACTAGGGACGCTGCCTGCGCATGTTAGGGAGATAAGTTGGATCGAGCTCGGAAACCAGATTATCCGCGAAAGCCCTTACGTCGACTGGCGCCGATTGATAGGCGGCAGCAATGGCGGCTCTAAGAGCAGGCCGCTTCGTGACCGCAATCTTGACGTCACGTTTTGTCAGCTCACGCAGATCAGGATCATTTATTGCAGAGTCCGTGGCGAAAGCGACAGATAGACGTAGCGGAAGTAGGTCCAAATCATTTGGCGCCGTGTAGTATGAGATCTTTAGCAAAGTAACGACGTCATATTTGGTCGACCTGAGTTCCTTCGACATCGCTGCAAGCATCAGCCAAAGATCACCTCGCAATGGTGAGTGCCGCAAGGCATCTGCGAGGGTGTTCGAAACGTCCGACTGCAGGCGGTCTTCCCGCTGTGCGGCTTCAGCCCCGTCGATGGATGTTTGCGCCGCTGCGGCAAGCTGCCGTTCTCGCAAGCCGCTGTCGCGTGGCTGTGAGTGCAATGCGGAACCGAACATCGTCCCGAACCACACGCCGCTGGTCGCAGTTGGCGGACCAACGAGATACCTCTCATGCGTGAGCAGCCATGCTGATTGGACGGCCACCACGACTGCGACGGCGCCCAGCACTACGCGAGCGGATGCACTGCCGAGGGTAACTAAACGGAAGGGAAGCCACGTCGAATTCCGGCTATTTACCCCATCCGCCGGCCGCGGCCGTCCCGAGGACGTGATCTCGCTACTCGATCGACTTTGCCCAAAAGCCAATCCGAAAAGCGCGGCCGCCAACAGAGACGCGCCGAAATCCAGAATGCCGTCCTCGATAAAGGCCAATATGGTCAGGGACACCGCGGCACTTGCGCCAACCGCCGCGTAGACATAGTCGTAGCGTCGCAGCAAGGAACGTCTGAACAAAGTGCAAATACCAAGTACAGTCACGATCAGTACACCCAAAAGGAATGGTCGGCCCATCTCGATCGCGACGGCAGCGGCAGCCGTTGGGCGCTCGCGCGATGCAATCGTGCCAATGTCTCGATGGATCGGGAGAAGCGCCACGTATGTTCCTGCACCGGATCCGACCTGATTTGTATCGAGGAGCATCCTTTCAGTCGCCATGTGGTTCTGCATCGATAGTGCGATCGTTGGATCGGTATTTTCCTTCATCGGTAGCATCGTGACGCTTGTAAGAAAGAGCACACCAATGGTGGCAAGAACGCCGACGGTGCTCCAAATCCGGTAGAACCATTTGCGTATCGCGAACACGGCGAGCAGCAGTGCCGTTCCAAGAAAAGCAGCAATGGCGATGCTAGAGCTGCCCTCAAGGAGAAGCGCCGCCCCACAGATGAGCATCGAAAAAAGTGCGAACGGCAGCGCTATGATTGGATTGGAGGCCAAACCTGACGGAAGCCTGCCCCGTTGAATTTTGTCGATCGTACGTACCACCATCGCGGCGGACAGCAAGACACCCAACACGGCAGGGACTGCACCACCCGCCAGGGAGGGAGCGTCCTGAGTGGACGGAAAACCATCCAGGCCGCCCGTGTGCCGCCAAATCATACGCGCGCACAAGAGTGTGGTGGCCGCTGCAAGCGTGTAAAGGAGTTGCGCCGCGCGCTGTCTCTCCTGAGCGACGAGGGCTGTAACAAGCCCCAGGGAAATGACCGCGCCGTACTGAACGGACGCCTGCAACGTCGCGCACATATCGACCGTGAGCCGCTCGGCGAGAAGCTCATTCAGCGCAGACGATGCGGTTGTCCATATCGGGTTGCCGAGTCCGCGGAAAGGTATTGGAGCGAGTTGCAGAATCATCCAAATGGCCGGGGCACTGATCGCGAGGGCGAGAAAGGGCGCTAGCAGTCTCGCAAAGCGGGTCAGCGTAGAAGAGGACGGTAAAACTGCTACGCCCAGCAATGCCGCCGCCAGAACAGCAGCCAACGTCGCCCGTATCTGCGGCGTCTCCGGCATGGCAAATGCGGAAATGACGATCGCCAGAAGTGTCAACATCAGGAGCCTAGCAACCATCTAACGGCATCCTTTGTGTCTGATTTTCCGGCAGATACCCGTCTCGCCAAACGATGGCTCGCTTGTCGTGCATATCCAGCAGATCATTTCAGGCATCCGAAAAGCCATAGCGGATATAATGGCTGTCATCATAATAATCGCTTCTGCGAGCGTCATATCGCGACATCGCTCTGATATCAGTCTTGTTGAGAATCGCGCCGATAAGCGCGTCGGAGACCATCGGAGCCGTATGGAGGGCGTGCTGTATGACGTCTATCTTCGTGCGTCCCCATTCGACCACGAGAACGTAGCAATCGACCAAGGAACCCGTAACGCGTACATCCACAAGGGGGGTCAGCGGCGGAAGGTCGACAATAATGTAATCATAGTTCTGCCGGAGGCGATCAAAGAGTTTGGAGATCGATTCCGCGGACAGAATCTCGCTCGTGTGAAGCAAAGTTCCGCGCCGAACGGCCGGAAGAAATGCAAGATTGGTCTTGGGATCGTGCCAGATTGCTTCCTCAAGTGGACGACTACCATTCGCGACTTCAACAATGCCGGCCGTCGCTTTGGGAGCAACGCTCGACGAGAGTGAAGGATTTCTGAGGTCGCAATCGACGATGATCACTTTCTTGCCGCTGTGCCCGATCAGTTGCGCAAGGGAAGCTGCAATCGTGGTTTTTCCTTCGTTTGGGAGAGCCGACGTGACGCCAATCACCTGGTTGGACGCTTTCGCTGGGCTGTGGTCAATCGCAAGCTTAATCGATCGAATGGCCTCGGTGTATCGAGAGAGAGGCATGCTGACGACCGCATGATGGATCTCTGGAACGGTCGAGAGTGTCCGTTGGCTCAAGTCTTCGTGTGTCTGTTGAGCGCGGATCGTTCGCCGCCGCGTCTTGGGCACTAGCAGCAACGGCACGAGAGACAGGCAGGGCAATTCTAGTGCGGCCTCGAGTTGCGAAGATGTACGGAAAACGCGGTCCATTACGTCGCGGACGAAAGCAAGGAGAATTCCGAGCGCGAGCCCACCCAGCAGGCCGAAGGCAAGGACCACCTTGGTCTTCGGCTTACTCCGCGTTTGCGCGGCCGAAGCAGGAAAAATGACCCGCGTTTCGGAAATAGGGAACGTTTCCTGTTGCGCCGAGCCCATGTAGTGCTGCAGAAATGTCTCGTATAGCGCGCGCAAGCTCTTCGCCCGACTCTCTAGCTCCCTTATCGTTAATTCCGCCGAGTTTGTGACGCGCGATTGTGATACAGCTTGCGCGAGCTGTTTCTCCTGCTCTTGCAGCCGTTGCTGGGCGGCTTCAAATTCGTTGCGACTGGATTCGGCAAGTCGCCTGACCTCTTCGAGAATAGAGGTGCGAGTATCCCGCACGCGATTTCGCAGATTGACGACGGCGAGGTGATCGTGTCCATAACGTGTCGACCACTCGGCCTCGCGTCTGGAGAAATCGAGGTACTGCTGTCTGAGGCCGTTGATGATCTGGCTCTGAAGCACGTCGGCGCCGAGTGCCTCCGGAAGATCTGCCGCGGACGAATTCGTCGAGTTGCTCTGCAGAATGCTCTCGTAACGTTTGAGTTTTACCTGCGCGTCGGATGCCTGCGCCCGAGCGGCCACGAGGCGGGCATTGAGGTCATTGATCTGCTGTTCATCGATTGGTTTCCCGCCCGCGGAAACCATGTTGTTCTGCGATCTGTATGCATTGACGGCGCGTTCGGCGGTCAGCGCCTCGTCTCCCAGGCTGCGCAGCCGCTCCTGCAGCCAGCCCGTTGCGGTACGAGTGGCTTCAAACTTCGCGCTGAGCTGATCGGAAATGTAGACGTTGGCAACAGCGTTAGCGATGTCCGCGGCCAGCTGCGGATCGCTCGAGCTGAAATTGACTTCAATGACGTGGCTATAGCTCACCCGACCGGCGGAAAGGCGATCCAGAAAAGCGGCGATCGTGTTTTCTGAGAGCTGATTTGGCTTCGTAGATTGCCCACCTTCCGGAGGGTTTGATCTCCACTTCCGGATCCAGCGCTGAAGTGAAGACAGTGAAGAGCTCGCCTCCTTGAAGTCCGGATGATCAGCGAGCGCCAATTGCTTAATCACCGCAACCGCCGTCGCGCGCGATTTGATGATCTGCAACTGCGTCTCGATCTGAGCAACATCGACGAGAGGCTCGGAGAGAAGAGATTGTTGCTGAAGGAATTGCGCTCGGGGATTGCCAAGAAGAATCTGAACCTGAGCCGTGTAGGTCGGGGGAACCAATCGCAGATATAGCATGCTAGTCGCGCTTGCGAGGGCTGCAGTGACAAGAATCATCAGGTACTGGCGCCTGAGAAAGACAAGCGCCGACTTGATCAACGCTCCGATGTCCGCCCCGTCCTGCTGGCCGGATTGCATCTGCATGGTTAGTGGCAGGCGTGTTCTGTCGGTCTGCAGCGAAGGGGTCTGAAGCATCATTCTTATCTCTTTGCCGTAGATGGGATCGCGTCGATTCTAAAGACTGCCGATTAATTGAAAGGGGTGCGCGACATTAAAAACAATATATCTAATAAATTTAGGGTTGCCAAATTAAATGGGTATCGGCTATTAATATAAAATGCTAGCCGGTCGGAGCTGGCGACCGAAGGCGGCATTAAATCGTAATGGTGTAATTATATTCGGACCAGGCGGCCCGATCGTCTGAATCGGGTGCGCCGCTCGGTTAATTAGAAGACGCCGCATAGATCAAGATGGTTTTCAGCTGAGACGATTTAAAGGTGTCGGAGGATACCCACGATGGTGGAAGTACGATGTTTGGCGATCCCTGATGTCAAAATGGTCCGAACCGATCGCCTTTCCGACAGCCGTGGTTATTTCTGCGAGACGTTTCGGCGTTCGGCCTTTGCCGAGAAGGGAATTCCCCATGACTTCGTTCAGGACAACCAGTCATGCTCGGAGCGGGTTGGAACCGTTCGCGGTTTGCACTTCCAGCGGCCACCATTTGCGCAAGCCAAGTTAATCCGGGTGCTAAGCGGGGCAATTCTCGACGTTGTTGTCGACCTCCGGTGGGCGTCGCCGACCTATGGCAAGCATGTCTCGGTGAACCTGGATAGCGAGAACAACGATCAGCTGTTTGTTCCAAAAGGGTTCGCTCACGGCTTCTGTACGCTCCAGCGCCGGACGGTGGTCTTCTACAAGGTAGATGAGATCTATTCTCCCGAGCATGACGGCGGGCTCTATTGGGCCGATCCTGACTTGAGGATCGAGTGGCCGGTGACGGCATCGGCGGCTTTGGTTTCTCCAAAGGACCGGACGCTTCCCACGTTCGATCAACTTGCCTCGATTTTCGCTTAGGAAGGGGTGTGGGATGCGTGTCCTGGTAACGGGCGGCGCGGGCTTTATTGGTTCTGCGGTGTGTCGACAATTGGTGCTGAAGGCGGGTGCCGCGGTAGTCAATGTCGACAAGCTGACCTACGCAGCCAGCTTAGATTCGTTGGCGTCGATCGACGGCATGAGTTCGTATCGCTTGGTGCAGCAGGATATCTGCGACCAGGAGGCGATGAATGACGTATTCGCCAGATGGGAGCCGAGCGCAGTAATCCATCTTGCGGCGGAGAGTCATGTCGATCGGTCAATTACAGGCTCTGCGGCGTTCATCAATACCAACATAGTCGGGACCTACAATTTGTTGGAGGCGGCCAGGAAATACTACGACGGATTACCAAGTGAGCGGCGCGAACAATTCAGGTTCATCCACGTTTCAACAGACGAGGTCTATGGCTCGTTGGGGCCACTTGGTTGCTTCTGTGAAGATACGCCGTACCGGCCGAGCTCGCCGTATTCGGCAAGCAAGGCAGCCTCAGACCACCTCGCTCTTGCGTGGTTCAAGACATATGGTCTTCCGATCATCGTATCGAATTGTTCAAATAATTATGGCCCCTTCCAATTCCCGGAGAAGCTCATTCCGTTGACAATCCTCAATGCGATCGAGCTCAAGCCGCTGCCGGTCTATGGCGACGGAAGCAATGTACGCGACTGGCTTCACGTTGAAGATCATGCAGCAGGGTTAATAAAGTTGCTGGTCGATGGCCAGCCCGGCGAGAAGTACAATCTAGGCGGCAATTGTGAGCGGTCCAATCTGAATGTCGTGACCCAGATTTGCGACTTGCTCGATCGGTTGTGTCCGGGTTCGGCCGCGAGGCGCTCGCTGATTAAGTTCGTGCCGGATCGTCCAGGGCATGATGCGCGCTACGTCATCGACGCGTCCAAAGTATACCGCGAACTCGGTTGGCAACCCGCGCGCACCTTCGAGCAAGGTCTAGTCGAGACCGTGGAATGGTATCTTGCTAGCCGCACTTGGTGGAGGTGTGCTCGCACCGAGGTCTACGACGGTTCTCGCCTCGGTCTTCTCGCCACGCAACACTGAGGTCACAAATGACTGAGCAACCGATTCTAATAGCTGGTCGGAATGGCCAATTGGCAAGATGCCTAGACGATCTCGCCGCTCTCCGCGGCCTGCGTACGGTGGCTCTTGGGCGCAACGAGCTTGACCTGGAGGCTCGCGTAGGAATCGACAGGACTATCGCTTCCCTCGCCCCCTCAATGATCGTCAACGCCGCCGCCTACACGGCAGTGGATCAGGCAGAATCGGAGCGCGGAAGGGCCTTCAGCATCAACCGGGACGGTGCGGCAGCGTTGGCAAATGTTGCATGGCAAAGGAACATCCCGTTTGTACATGTGTCGACCGATTATGTCTTCGACGGTGCGAAGCAGGGGGCCTACGACGAGGCGGATATTCCCGCACCATTAAGCGTCTACGGCGCCTCGAAGCTCGCGGGGGAGGCGGCTGTCTTGGCAGCGCATCCGCTTGCGACTGTGGTCAGATCCTCCTGGATCTACAGCCCATATGGCACCAACTTCGTTCGGACGATGTTGCGGCTGTCGGAAACGCGCCCGATTGTAAGGGTCGTTTGCGATCAACTTGGAAACCCGACCTCGGCGTCCGCGCTCGCGGCGGCGCTTCTCCAGATCGTGGAACGGGCGCTAACCGATGACCGGCGTACCGTCGCGGGCATCTTCCACCTCGCCGGCGAAGGGGCTACGAGCTGGCACGGTTTTGCGGAGGCAATCTTCGAAGGACTTGCCCGTCGTGGAGTGCAGCCTCCCAAACTCGAAGCGATCACGGCCGAACAGTATCCGTGCGCCGCGCGCAGACCTCCGAATTCGCGACTTGATTCATCCAAGGCCGAACGTGTGTTCGGAATTCGATTGCCGGCCTGGCAGCATTCTCTCGAAGCCTGCCTCGACCAACTCGTCGGAGAAGGAAATACCAATGCTGAAGGGAATCATTTTAGCAGGCGGCAGCGGAACCCGCCTCTATCCGATCACGCGCGTGGTCAGCAAGCAGTTGCTGCCCATCTATGACAAGCCGATGATCTATTATCCCCTGTCGACCCTGATGCTGGCGGGCATCCGAGAGATTCTGGTCATCACGACGCCGGCAGACCGGTGCCAATTTGAGCGACTGCTAGGTGATGGCAGCCAGTGGGGCGTTCGTCTCAGCTACGCGGAACAGCCCCGACCAGGAGGTCTCGCGGAAGCGTTCATTGTAGGCGCCGACTTCATCGGAAGCGATCGCGTGGCCATGATACTCGGGGACAATATCTTCTTCGGAGATGGCTTGAGCGAACTGCTCGCCAAAGCCGCGGCGCGCGAACAGGGCGCGACGGTCTTCGCGTATCACGTGCGCGATCCAGAACGATATGGCGTCGTCAGCTTTGACGAGACAGATCGCCCGGTGCGAATCGAGGAGAAGCCGAATAAGCCGGTGTCAAATTGGGCGATTACCGGCCTCTATTTCTTCGACAATCGCGTTGTTCAGTATGCTCGTCGCGTCGAACCGTCAGCGCGCGGAGAGCTTGAGATCACCGATCTGCAAACGCGCTACCTTTCGGCCAATGCTCTTCATGTGGAGCGAATGGGGCGGGGGTTCGCATGGCTGGATACCGGCACGGTCGAGTCGCTCATCGACGCGGGAATGTTCGTGCAGACACTTGAGAAACGCCAGGGAATGAAAGTGGCGTGCCTTGAGGAGGTCGCCTTCAGGCAGGGATTCATCGATCGCAAACAGGTCCTGGCGCTGGCCGAGCCGTTGGAGAAGAGTGGATACGGTAAGTATCTCAGTGAAATCCTTCGGTTCCCGCAGCCATTTCCGGCTCCGAAAATCGATGTCAGAGTCGATCAACATTAAATTGACGCCGCAAGGAAGCAAGCCGATGCATGACGAACTCTACACCGACGGGATTGACGAGGTCACAATCGGCGGATCGATCGTACGAGTGGACCTGGTAAGTCTTTCTCCCACGGAACGTGACGCCAACAATGCGCCCAAGAAAGTCTTTCTCCAGCGGTTGATCTTCTCAGCGGAGTCGTTCGCGAACTCCGTCGAGGTACTGCAGAACGCGCTTCAGGGGCTTGTCGACGCGGGCGTCATTCAGCGCTCTCAGCCGAGGGCGACCGTAGCGACGCCGCAAGCCTCCTCGTCGGCGGAGCGCATTTCGTTAGTTTCGGATCAACCGCGGTCTCCAAATGTCTCAACCAACTTCCGTTGAAATCGAGCGGTGTGAACCGGGCTCGTCAGCGTCCGACGACGAGGTTCGTTTCGCGGCGTGGACCGCACTTGAATGCCTTTCCAGGATTGCTACCCATCATGGTATCGACCTGCCGTCGGAGCGTCTGCGCCATGCCTATGCTGTCGGCGAACAGGAAGTCTCGACCAGCCTTGTGCTCCGCATGGCGCACGATGCCGGACTTCGTGCTCGATCGGCCCAGCTCGATTGGGAGGCGCTATGTCATCTCGGTGAAGCATACCCGGCCCTTGTTCAGCTCTCGAACCAGAACTGGGTCGTCGTCATGGGCGCTGGGACGCAGGGCGACGGTACGGAGACTGTAACGGTCTTCGATCCGCTGGCTGAGCGGAAGCACGAGCCGGTGGTTGTTGATACAGATCGGTTTTGTACGCGATGGTCTGGAACGGCGATCCTGTTCAAGCGCGAACGCCGGACAACGGACGCCCGCGGGGCCTTCGGACTGCGCTGGTTTGTACCGGAGATGCTACGGGAATGGCGTTTGTTCTCCGATGTCGCGATCGCTGCCGTCTTCCTTTATGCGCTCGGTCTCGCGCTTCCCATCTTCTTTCAACTCGTCATCGACAAAGTTCTTGTGCACGAGAGTTTCACGACGCTTTACGTACTCACGGCCGGCGCGATTGTTGCACTTTGCTTCGACGCCATATTCAGCTTTTTGCGTCGCTACCTGCTTTTGTATGCCACGAACAGGATTGATATCCGGGTCGCGACCAAGACATTCCGGCATCTTCTGGGACTTCCCGTAACGTTCTTCGAGCACATATCTGCCGGCGTCCTCGTGAAGCACATGCAGCAGGCCGGTCGGATCCGCGAATTCCTGACCGGCCGTCTGTTCTTGACCGCACTGGACGCGCTTTCGCTCTTTGTGTTCCTTCCTGTCCTGGCCCTCTACAGCATCAAGCTGACAGGCGTCGTACTGGCCTTCACCGCCGCGAGCGGGTGTGTGGTCGCCTTGTTGATGGGACCGTTCCGACGACGGCTCTATAGTCTCTATCAGGCCGAGGCCGGACGCCAGGCTCTTCTGGTTGAGACCGTGCACGGAATGCGCACGGTCAAGTCGTTGGCCATGGAGCCAACCCAGAACAGGGCGTGGGACGATCGCTGTGCGCAATCCGTTTCGATGCGCTTCGGTGTTGAAAAGATATCGGCGGGAGCTCAGGCGGTGACGGGCTTCCTCGAGAAGATGATGACGCTCGGCATCGTCGTTCTGGGCGCGCTGGATGTGTTCAGCGGCGAAATGACGATTGGCGCGCTGGTCGCCTTCAATATGTTGGCCGGACGCGTTTCGCAGCCGTTGGTTCAATTGGTGACCATGGTGCACGAATATCAGGAGGTTGCACTGGCCGTTAAGATGCTCGGGGAGGTCATGAACCAGCAGCAGGAACGGGACGGCCACCGCGAAGGGCTGCGGCCGGAGTTCGCCGGTCAAATCGAGTTCGAAAACGTGAGTTTCCGCTATGGCGACGGTCCACCCGTGCTGGACGATGTGTCGTTTTCGGTCGCACCCGGGTCGATCTTCGGAATTGTCGGCCGCAGCGGCTCGGGCAAGACGACGCTAACGCGACTTATCGCCGGAATGTATCCGGTGCAGCAGGGATTGCTGCGGATCGATGGTCACGATTCGCGTGAGCTGGATCTGGCCCATTTGCGGCGGAATCTCGGGATCGTACTTCAGGACAGCTTCTTGTTCCGGGGGACCGTGCGCGAGAATATTGCCTGCGTGAAGCGCGACGCGACGTTCGACGAAATCGTCAGGGCGGCTCGGCTAGCGGGCGCCGATGAGTTCATCGAGCGGCTGCCGAGAGGGTTCGACACCATGCTCGAGGAGCAGGCGTCGAACCTGTCCGGCGGGCAGAAGCAGCGCCTTGCGATCGCCCGCGCGCTGATCGTCGATCCGCGTATTCTGATCTTGGACGAAGCGACCAGCGCGCTCGACTCCGAGAGTGAAACGATCATCCGCCGCAACTTGCGCCGTATGGCGGAGGGACGGACCGTCATCATCGTATCGCACCGGCTCTCCATGTTGTCAGACGCGAGCCAGATTCTGGTAATTGACCGAGGCAGGATCGTCGACGTCGACCGTCACGATCGGCTGCTGTCGAAATGCACTATCTACAGGCATCTCTGGAATCAGCAGATGAGGCAGGTCGCATGACCGCCTCCAAGAATTCGCAAGCTGCAGCGGGGTTCGACAGAGCGGGGTCTCCGACGGTTGCACGGCGGAGGCGGGGACTGTTGAGGCGAGCGCCGATAGAGCCGCGCGTCCTGGCGGAGTTTCAGTCAGATGCCGTGGAGATCGAGCAACGTACGCCGCCGCGCGTAGGCCGGATCACGCTCTATTGCGTTGTAGCGGCGATAGCGGCCGGGGTCGTTTTTGCATGCGTCTCGCGTGTTGACACGGTCGTGACGGCGCAGGGCAAGCTGACTACCACGCGTCCCAACCTCGTTGTGCAACCGCTGGAAACCTCGGTTATCCGGGATGTTCATGTCAGGGCAGGTGACTCCGTTAACCGCGGTGAGGTGTTGGCGACGCTCGATCCGACATTTTCGCAGGCTGACCTTGATCAATTGCGCAGCCGGGTCGCCGCCTTCGACGCCTCCATTCACCGGATTCAGGCGGAGTTGGATGGTTCAGAGTACGTCGTTGTGGATCCTGCCGATTCCGACCAGGTCCTGCAACGCAAGGTGTTTATGCAGCGTAGGACCGCATTCGAGGCCCAAATCCAAAACTATGATGCTCAGATCGCGTCCGCTCAAGCCAATCTGAAGACTGCACACGACGAGGAGGATCTGCTGGGTCAACGATTGGACACGATGCGCTCTATCGAAGCCATGAGGAGCGCGTTGATGGCCAAGGAAGTCGGCTCAAGGCTGAACTTCCTGCTTTCCCAAGATGCGCGGCTTGAGGTCGAGAGCAATATGGCTCGCGTTCGCGGCAGCATCGTCGATAACACGCATCGTTTGGAAAAGGCACGCGCGGATCAGAGAGTATTCGCAGAAGAATTTCGGCGGACGGCCTATCAGGAGCTTGTGGAGACCATGCCGAAGCGCGACGGGGCCGCGGAGGAGCTCAAGAAGGTGCAGCTCCGCCGTCGGTTGATCGTACTGCAGGCCCCGGCCGACGCTGTGGTGCTCGAGGTTGCCAACCGAACTATCGGCTCGGTCGTACGCGAGGCCGAGACATTGTTCGTGCTGGTCCCTCGCGATGTGGCGCTCCAGGCGGAGGTCAGGATCGAGGGCAAGGACATCGGGCAGATTGCGGTCGGGCAGCCCGTGCGGATCAAATTCGAGGCATTCCCATTCCAGAAATACGGTACGGCGACCGGTGAGGTACGAGTCATCAGCCAGGACTCGTTCTCACCGGACCCGAAGGCCGAAGGTGCGAACCGCGCGCCAGCGCCCTATTATCGCGTACTGGTCGATTTGCGGGACACGCACCTTCGGCTGCCGTCGGAACGTGTTCAACTGATTCCTGGTATGGCGGTGACGGCGGAGTTGAAGGTCGGAAAGCGCACGATCATTTCGTACTTCCTCTATCCCTTGATCCGCGGCCTGGATGAAAGCATTCGGGAATATTGACCTGGCAGCTGGGTTTGCAATCATGAACAGTCCGAATAGTAGTGTTAAGCTGGTGATGCCTGCTACGGCGAACAGGCCGTCGGCGAACTCTCCGCTGGTGAACTACGCGCTCAAGGGGTTGGAGCGCTGTTGGTTACCTAAAGAGCACCGTTGGTCGCACATTTATCACCTTGACGGTCGTGCTTCGGCAAACGAGTCGGTACCGCATAGCGACGTGTTTTATACCCTCAATGTGCTGCTTGGGATGTCGCGGGTTGCGGATCTGCCAAACGGTATTGATCTCTCTGAGATATTCCATCGAAATGCTATGAACCTCACCGCCCTTCCCGTGCGCACCTATGCCTTTGGTATGGCTTTGTGGGCCGCCGCCGAACTCGGCCTTCCGATTCCGGAGCAAGTGAATCGCAGATTGAAACAAATCCTTTCGGACCAGGCACGGTGGAATTCGTTCCGCGCGCAGGACCTAGGTATGCTGCTGACGGGAGTCGTGGCTCAAGCCAAGGCTGGCGAAAGGGAGTGGGCGTGTTTCGCCGAACCGCTCTATCGCTTCCTCAGGGAGCGTTTCGGTAGCGATTCCGGATTGTTCTTCGACGCGCCATTCGGGTTTCGGCGCCGTTTCGCATCATTTGCGACCGAGACCTATCTCTCGCTCGCTTGCTATCACTACGGCGAGTTCGCGGGTGACGCCTCCGCGCTTGTCATGGCGGATAAGTGTGTGCGCAATCTGATGGCGCTTCAAGGCCCCCAAGGCGAATGGCCTTGGTTTTTCGATGCGCTGAACGGCCGGGTGCTTGATTTCTACGAAGTCTATTCGGTCCATCAGTATGGAATGGCCCCAGCATTGCTGGAATGGGCGGAGCGCTATGAGCGGCGGGGAGCGCGGGACGCCCTTACTAAGGGATTCAACTGGGTGCTTGGTCAGAACCAGCTTGCACGATCCATGCTCGTGCCCGAACTGAACCTGACCATCCGCTCGCAGGTTCGCGAGCGTGAATTGAAGACCAAGGCACCGCGGGTGCTGCGAGCGCTCAAGAACGCCTGGCTCGGAGCCGGGCAGGAGACGCTGATCGACAGCGCTAGCGTGGGAGTTCGGCTCGAGTGCCGCAGCTACGAACTTGGTTGGATCTTGTGGTCCTTCGGCCGGCGTACCGACCTGCGGAATCTAAGCCACCATGCGGCCTTCGAGGAAATGCCGCCACCGTCCGATGGCGAACCTGAGCCTGGGCGTCCGGTACGCTAGCGGTTCCAGATGACAGCGCTCTGGCCACGGAGCAACGCCAGCATCTTGGCGGTCCGATGGCTTCGGACGGCGCAAAGAACGGCGATCGCCTTGACTCGATCGCTTATTCCCCGGACGCGGCTGGTGGTCAGAACGCTGATCGCGCTAACCGCCGGCGACCCGAAGATGAGAAGCGCGAGCGCGAACCAGCGGATCTGCCAGCCGCGTCTGCCTTGCGCCATGTTGCGGTAGTGCGTGATTTGCCGGTCCCACTTGGCATAGAGCTCCTGAAGGGAACGCCGCGCAGGATGGAGCACGATCATCTCCGGAACATAGCGGAATTGGCGGCCAGCCCGGATTGCCAGTTGTCCCCACTGCATATCTTCCGCGAACTGGATGCCCGGGAACGGTCCGATAGCCGCAAAGTCAGCACGGCGGACAGCAAGGTTCGCCGTCACCGAGTAACCGTGCTTCGTAACGTACAGGCGGTTACGAAAGCCGAAAACGCTTTCGTACGCTTCGATCGCCGTTAAGCGTCCTTTGGCGAGCGGCCAAATCCGAACCTCCCCGCCAAGAATGGTTCCTGGCCCCGCCTGCTGAAACGTTTCATCAATAGCGGTGAGCCAGTCGGGATGCGCGCGGCAGTCCGCGTCCATGAAGGCGAAAATGTCCCCTCGCGCATTCGCGGCTCCGGCGTTTCTCGCCGGCCCGGGCCCCGGCTGCGACTCATGCAGCAGCCGTACGCTACGATGGGCGGCAATAACGTCTACGGGAGGCGTGGCAGAGCCGTTGTCCACCACGATGATCTCGAACAGATCCCGAGACAGGCTCTGGACGTCCAAGCTGCACAGACAGGCTTCCAGCGCGGCGGGTTGGTTGAGGTGCGGAACAATCACCGAAATCATGCGCTGATAATCCCTTCATTATTTAATTTTCCAGGGCTGTTTGCAGCGATTCCTTTCGCTGCAGCTCTGCCGTTTCAGTGTCGATTTAGGCGCCTGGCTTTTAATAATTTAAAACTTGCTATTAAATGGTTGCCAGCTATATTTGGATTAATAAACTTAAATCTAAATTAAACCAAGTGATGTTTTTGGAGGATTTTCCCATGCGTGCGTCATTCTTGGGGTGCCCCGTCGACCTTCTGACGATGGCAGAAACAGTCGAGCTGGCGCGCAATGCCATGCGCACCCGCCGCAGGCTGCAGCATGTAGCGCTGAACGTCGCCAAATTCATCAATATGCGATCCGATCCCATGCTCGCGGCCGATGTCGCCAATAGCGACGTCGTCAGCATCGATGGCATGGGAATTCTATGGGGCGCTCGTGCGCTTGGCCTCCCGGCTACTTCGCGCGTCACGGGCGTGGATCTCCTCATTGAGCTGCTCGCGGTGTGCGCGCAGAACGGCTTCAAGCCCTATTTCCTGGGGGCTACTCCCGCCGTCCTGCGGCAGGCAATGGAACACGCGTGCGAGAGGCATCCTTCACTCGTCTTTGCGGGCCTACACGACGGCTATTTCAAGCGCGACCAGGAGACTGAGGTCGTCCGGGACATCCAATCCAGCGGGGCCGATTGTCTCTTCATTGGCATGCCGACACCCCGGAAGGAGCGCTTCCTCGCGGCCCATCGCGATGATCTCGGTGTGCCGTTTATCATGGGTGTGGGTGGTGGGTTCGACATTCTGGCGGGCGCCGTTCAACGCGCTCCGATAAAAATTCAGAAGCTTGGTCTCGAGTGGCTGTACCGCATCTATCAGGAGCCCGGGCGTATGTGGTGGCGATACGCCAGGACGAATACGCTGTTCGCAGGCATTCTTGCGCCGGCCGTTATGCGGCAGGCGCTTCGACGTTCGCTTGGAGCGCTCGGCACGGTTCCGTCGGGTACCAGCCGGATTGGAGGGTGAGGCGTGCACAAGCATTTTCTCATTCTCCTCGGGACCCGACCGGAGGCAATCAAGCTCTTTCCAGTCATCAACCGACTTAAGGCCGAAAAGCGCAAGGACATTACCATAACCATCTGTGCGACTGCACAGCACCGGCAGTTGCTCGATCAAGTCCTGAAGCTGGCCAAAGTGGTCCCGGATTTTGATTTGAACGTCATGACGGCCAATCAGACCCTGGATCATCTCACCGCCCGGCTGCTCGGGGAAATCGGCGAGCTTATGGACAAAGTCAAGCCTACCAGGGTTATTGTGCAGGGCGACACCGCGACGGCCATGACGGGTGCGCTGGCGTCGTATTATCATCGTATTCCGGTCTCGCACATCGAAGCCGGACTGCGAAGTGGAGACATCTTCGCTCCCTGGCCCGAGGAGGTGAACCGAAAGATCGTCGGGTCGATCGCCGATCAGCATTTTGCACCAACACAGCGCGCCGCGAGCGCGTTGCGCTCTGAGAACGTTTCCGATGACCGCATTCACGTCACCGGAAATACCGTGGTCGACGCTCTCATCTTCGCGAAAGCCATGGTCGAAGCCGACCCACAACTCTCTTGTCGTTGGGACGGCATCAAGAAACGCCACGGGAACCGCCGTATTATCCTGGTGACCTGCCATCGGAGGGAGAATTTCGGGGGCGGTGTTACCAACATTGTCAATGCACTAGAGACGATCCTGCGCAGGGAGGACGTTGCTATTGTGCTTCCCGTCCACCCGAATCCGAATGTCCGCGATGTTTTCGCGTCTCGGCTCGCGGACCACCCGAGGGTCGTTCTTATTTCGCCTCAGGAATACACGGACTTTGTGAGCCTCCTGTCGTTATCTCACTTGGTGCTGACCGACTCGGGCGGCGTACAGGAGGAGGCGCCGACTTTCGGGAAGCCGGTCCTGGTGATGCGCGAGACGACCGAGCGTCCGGAGGGAGTGGAAGCGGGCACGGCTCGCTTGGTCGGAGCGGACTACGACAAGATCGTTGCGGAGACATTCCGCCTTCTGGACGATGACGAAACCTACGCCGCCATGGCGCGCTCGCATAATCCGTTCGGGGACGGGCATGCTAGCGAGCGGATTGTGAAAGTCCTTCTCGATGCCTGAATTTCAGAAAGTCTGTGTCGTTGGGCTTGGCTATATCGGGTTGCCGACCGCTGCCCTGATTGCGAGCCGGGGGCTCAAGGTGGTGGGTGTGGACACCAATCAACGTATCGTCGATACAGTGGCGAGCGGCAAGATTCACATCGCGGAGCCCGACCTCGATGGCCTCGTATCCAAGGTCGTATCGAGCGGTGTGCTTACGACGTCGAACAAACCGGAGCCAGCCGACGTTTTCATCATCGCGGTACCTACCCCGATTGATCGCGAGAACCGGCCAGACTTGTCAAGCGTGAATGCCGCCGTCGAGAGCGTCTTAGACCTTCTGGTGCCTGGCAACCTCGTCATTCTTGAATCGACCTCGCCGATCGGAACTACCGAGGGTATCGCAAAACGTCTTGGCGAACGCAGGCCCGATTTGCATATCGGCGTCAACGGCAAGGAAGACGGAGCGATCTACGTCGCTTATTGTCCGGAGCGCGTGCTGCCAGGACGGATTTTGACTGAGCTCATCAACAATGACAGGTGCATCGGCGGGATTACATCAGCCTGCACAAGGCGCGCTCAACGCTTCTACAAGATGTTCGTTCGCGGCGCCTGCGTTGGCACCACGGCGCGCGCGGCCGAGCTGGTCAAGTTGACGGAAAACGCCTTCCGCGACACCAACATCGCATTTGCCAACGAGCTTTCGCTGATCTGCGACAGGTTCGACATCAATGTCTGGGAGGTGATCGATATTGCTAACCGTCATCCGCGCGTAAATGTACTGCGGCCAGGGCCGGGAGTCGGCGGGCACTGCATCGCAGTAGACCCCTGGTTCATCATTGATTCCGCGCCGGATCTCGCGCGCGTCATGCGGACGAGCCGCGAAGTTAATAATGCCAAGACGCAAAAGGTCATCGAGCGCATTGAGGCGCTGATCGACGATCATCCGTATGCAAACGTTGCCTGTTGTGGACTGGCGTTCAAGGCCAACGTCGACGATTTGCGCGAAAGCCCGGCGATGGAGATCGCGACCCATCTAGCCGCGAAATATGGTGAACGGATCAAAATTGTCGAACCGAATTTGCGGCGTCTCCCACCTCAGCTCGCGGACTATCGCGTTGCGTTCATGAGCATCGACGAAGCGCTGCGCAGTTGCGAAATCGCAGTTCTTCTTGTCGACCATGATGAATTCAAGATGGTGCCGCTGGCAGAGCGCCGTCATCTCGATGTCGTGGACACGCGAGGCATATGGCAGGACATGCCAGCACGGACGTGATGGCCATTTTGTTCGACCACCAGCCAAACCAGATCAAGGTCTAAACCCAGAACAACGCCGAGGACAGCATGCCAAGCAGCCAACTGGGAATCGGGATTGTGGGGTACGGCTATTGGGGGCCGAATCTCGTTCGTAACTTTGCGGGCAGCCCCGCCGCCCGCGTTGTCGGCGTGAGCGATCTCGATCCGGGCAAGCTGGCCGTCAGTAATCGTCTCTATCCGGGCATTGTGACGACCCAGCACTATGAAGAGCTTCTGAAAAACCCCGAGATTGACGCAATCGCCATCGCGACCCCGGTGCATACACACTACGATCTGGCCCTTGCGGCATTGAGGGCCGGGAAGCATGTTTTGGTGGAGAAGCCCCTTGCGCCAAGCGCGGACCTTGTCTGCCGGTTGATCGATGAAGCCGATCGGCGCGGTTTGACGTTGATGGTTGATCACACGTTTCTCTACACGCCGGCAGTTCAAAAGATTCGTGAGCTCCTGTTGAAGAAAGAGCTCGGGGACATCTACTATTACGATAGCACCCGATCGAGCCTCGGCTTGTTCCAAAAGGATATAAACGTAATATGGGATCTAGCGGTGCACGACATTTCAATCATCCGCTATATTCTCGATGAGGAGCCAATCGCGGTGTCGGCGACGGGATCGTGCCACGTCGCCGGATCGCCGGAGAACATGGCTCACATCACCTTGTTCTTTGCGAATGCGTGCGTGGCCCATGTGAGCGTCAATTGGCTCTCGCCGGTCAAGGTGCGGCAGACATTCATTGGCGGCAGCAAGAAGATGATTGTCTATGACGACCTCGAGCCGACCGAAAAGATCAAGGTCTACGACAAAGGAATTACACTCGACGCGCCGTCCGAAGATGCGCATCAATTTCGGATCGGTTATCGTGCCGGGGACATGTGGGCTCCCCACATCGCGCCGACCGAGGCGCTGCAAACGGAAGTCGAGCATTTTGTCGAGTGTGTGCGTACGGGCGCGCAGCCGATTTCGGACGGGATCTCGAGCCTCCAGGTGATCGAGGTGCTGGAGGCTGCATCGCTTTCTATCGCGCAGCGAGGCGCGCCCATATTCCTCAAACGGTTGCGCGGAATTCCGGAACGCACCAGAGCGACGGCATAATGGTGCCATGACGTAGCATCTCATCGTGGCAGGTGTGGCAGCAGCGCAATGAGCTCAGTACAGCGTTCGATCTTGTTTTCGGCGTTCGACCGCTACGCCAGCCTTCTGCTTTTCGTTGTCGTGACCGCGGTGCTTGCCCGTTTGTTGTCGCCGTCGGAGTTCGGCATCTATGCGGTTGCGAACGCCATCATATCGGTGATCTCTGCTTGTTTTCAGGAGTTTGCAGGTGCGAGCTATTTGGTTCAGA
Source organism: Bradyrhizobium sp. LTSP857 (assembly GCF_000938285.1). NCBI lineage: Bacteria > Pseudomonadati > Pseudomonadota > Alphaproteobacteria > Hyphomicrobiales > Nitrobacteraceae > Bradyrhizobium > Bradyrhizobium sp. LTSP857. The sequence continues at coordinate 30,552 of NZ_JYMS01000013.1, forward strand.
AGCGAGAATTGACGCGCGCAAATGTGCAGACCACGTTCACGATTACTATGGTGATCTCGGCGGCGGCCGCCATGGCTCTATTTGCGCTTGCCCAACCGCTTTCGCACCTATTCGAGATGCCAAGCTTGAAGCGCGGCATCGAGGTTTCTGCGCTCAATCTTCTCCTGTTGCCGTTTTCCGGAACCATATCGGCGCTGTTCCGGCGAGAGATGGAATTCGGCGTGCTGGCGATCTGCAATCTGATAGCCGGTATGGTGGTCGCGACCGTTTCCGTCGTCCTCGCAGTTGCTGACTTCAGCTACATGGCGCCGATCTGGGGTGGCGTGGCGGGCAACGCGATGTTAGCTCTGATGCTGCTGATGTGGCGGCGCGATTTTGGCGCGATGCGCCCGTCGCTGCTCGATTGCCGTGAGATCGTCGGCTTCGGTCTTTATTCCGGTGCGGTTAGCGTCGTTAACGTATTCTACGGCCTCGCGCCTCAGCTGTTTCTGGCAAAGATTCTCGACTTCGCCTCGGTCGGTCTGTACAGCCGGGCGACCGCCTTGACGCAAGTGTTCGACAAGTTGGTCACGCAGGTCCTAAGCCCTGTAATCATGCCGGCGGTTGTCGCCCGTAGCAAGGCCGGAGGCGACTTGAAGTCCGTCTACCTTGACGCCGTTCAGTTGCTCTCTGTTGTACAATGGCCGTTCATGATTTTTGTCGCAGTCATGGCGCGGCCTATCGTTTTGCTCTGGCTTGGTCCGACCTGGCTGGAAATCGTTCCGGTGGTGCGCCTTCTATGTGTCGGTAGCTTGGCGCTGTTCGCTGCCTGCCTGACCTACCCGGTATTCGTTACCGTCGGAAGGGTACATGATGCGCTGATCTCGTCTCTGATCTCGCTTCCGCCATCGCTTCTCGTCATTTTCGGGGCATCGTTCCTGGGCGTAGAGGCGGTGGCAGCATCGGCGATCCTGACGTTGCCATTCCAAGCCGCGGTGGCGGTATATTTTCTCGGGCGCCATCTCAACTTCAGGCCCGGAGAATTTGCGCGTGCTCTGCTAAAGAGCGGAATTGTAACGGCTATCGCATCATCCGGTGTGATTATAAGTGCAACGTTGACAGAGGCGGAGAGCCTCGCGCCCGTTGTCGCTTTGATGTCAGGGGGCGTCGCCGTCGCGTTATGTTGGTGGCTGGGGCTGGTTATCACGGGACACCCGCTGCTGCATGAACTTCATCGGGCTGCAATCGGTCTGGTCGAGTCGCTCCAGGGCCGTCGCGCCCGATACCCGTAGCCGTATAACTAGGAGTTCAAACATGCCCATAACGCAAGACGTCAAGCTTGGTCGTGACGTCCGCATCCTCCATCCCGAACTGGTCAATTTATATGGATGCGAAATCGGTGATGAGAGCAGGATTGGCACGTTCGTCGAAATCCAGGCTGGCGCAATTGTCGGTGCTCGCTGCAAGATATCGTCACACAGCTTCATCTGCGAAGGTGTAATCATCGAGGACGAGGTATTCGTCGGCCATGGCGTTATGTTTACGAACGACAAGCATCCGAAGGCGACCACGTCCGATGGCCGTCCTCAGGGGGCTTCCGACTGGACGCTACAGCGCACCCAGGTGGGGAAGGGAGCGTCCATTGGCTCGAATGCTACAATTCTATGCGGTGTGACGATCGGGGCCGGCGCATTGGTCGGCGCCGGAGCGGTGGTAACGAAGGATGTGCCGCCGGCAGCCATTGTTGCGGGAGTGCCGGCTCGCGTTGTTTCCGCGAAAAACACGACGTTGACTGACCGCATATCTCAAACAGCTCCATAAACCATCTTTACGAGTTGAGTCCTCGATATCCATTGCGCCGATTTAATGCTTGATTAATTAGAATAATAATAGTTTAAATATTTTAAATCTCGACAAGCTCTGAGGTCATACATTGATACCATTTCTGGATTTGAAAGCCCAATACAGCCAGATCAAGTTCGACATCGACGCGGCAGTCGCACGGGTTATCGACAGTGCGGAGTTTGTGCAGGGGTCGGAGGTGACGGCGTTCGAGCAACGTTTTGCGGATTATTGCCAGACGGCCCATTGTCGCGCAGTGAACAGTGGGACATCGGCGCTTCATTTGGCGCTGCTCGCGGCAGGCATTGGACCGGGCGATGAAGTCATCACCGTGTCGATGACGTTCGTCGCGACAACCGCGGCCATTCTCTACAGCGGCGCCAAGCCGGTGTTCGTCGATGTCGATCCGGCAACATGGACAATGGATCCAGCCGCCATCGAGGCCGCGATAACGCCGCGAACGAAAGCGATCCTACCCGTTCACCTTCACGGACTGATGGCCGAGATGGATCCGATCATGTCGATCGCCCGTCGCCATGGCCTGGTGGTCATTGAGGACGCGGCGCAGGCCCACGGTGCGGAATACAGGGGCCGCCGCGCCGGCTCGATTGGCGATCTCGGATGCTTCAGCTTCTATCCCGGCAAAAATCTGGGCGCATTTGGCGAAGGAGGAGCAGTCGTAACGAACCGGCCCGAATTCGCGCGCCGCGTGGCATTGCTGCGCGATTGGGGCCAGGAGGCAAAATACGACCACGTTATCGCCGGATACAACTATCGGATGGACGGCATTCAGGGCGCGGTACTGAACGTGAAGATGCGTCACATCGAATCCTGGACAGAGGCGCGACGTACGATCGCCCGGCAATACGATGCGTTGCTATCGAGCCTTCCATTCGCTCACCCCGAGCCGCCTTGGCACAGCCGCCACGTCTACCACGTGTATGCGATCAGGTTGCCGCAGCGCGAGGAGGCCCTGAAGAGGTTGCGTGAGGCGAGCATCGGCGCCGGAATTCACTACCCCGTTCCGGTGCACCTGCAGAAGGCATATGCGGAACTCGGCTATCGGCCCGGCGATCTTCCTGTCACCGAGATGCTTGCAAACGAATTCCTTTCACTTCCGGTCTATCCAGAGTTGCTGCCGGAACAGGTGGCCGAAGTCGTATCGACATTGGCGTGTCTGGCGACATCATCCTCCAGCCGGCCGGTTAGCGCCGAAGACCAAACTTCACAAGACCTCATGGCAAGGTCCCACAATAGGAGAGCGTCTTGATCGATCTCAAGGGAAAACGGGTTCTGGTCACCGGCGGGGCGGGATTCATCGGCTCGCATATCGTTGATCTGCTCTGCGACGAGGGCTGCATCGAAATCGTCGCCCTCGACAACATGGTCAGGGGCAGGCCTGAAAATGTACGGCGGGCGCTCGGCCGTGGACCGGTGCGGTTGGTTCATGGCGACATACGCGATCGCAAGCTGATGGAGGCGTTGGTCAAGTCCGCCGATATCGTCTTTCACCAGGCTGCCCTGCGCATCACTCATTGTGCAACCGAACCGCGCCTTGCCAAAGAAGTCATGGTGGACGCCACCTTCGACCTGCTCGAGCTGTGCACCAAATACGACATCGAGAAGATCATCGCAGCATCGTCCGCCTCCGTCTACGGTATGGCCGAGGAGTTTCCAACGACCGAGCGGCAAAATCCGTATAATAACCGAACTCTCTACGGCGCGGCCAAAGCGTTTAACGAAGGGCTGCTGCGGGCCTTCAATGATGTAAGCGGCCTCGACTACGTGGCATTTCGCTATTTTAATGTCTATGGCAGCCGCATGGATATCCACGGGCGGTACACCGAAGTGTTGATCAGGTGGATGGAGAGGCTCGAAGCAGGGTTGTGTCCAATCATCTTTGGTGATGGCCATCAAACCATGGATTTCGTGCACGTCCGCGACGTCGCGCGGGCCAATATTCTCGCGGCCAGGGCAAAGGTTACCGATGAGGTCTTTAACATCGGCAGCGGTACCGAGACCAGTTTGATCCAACTCGCTGAAGCTCTCGCATCGGTGATGGGGCGCCGCGGCCTCGCGCCCGAATTGGCACCTGAGCGCTCGGTCAACCCGGTCCCGCGTCGGCTGGCATCCACGGGCAAGGCGGAGCGCCTGCTGGGCTTCCGCACCGCGGTTTCACTTGAGCAGGGTCTTGCAGACCTGGTGAAATGGTGGCGCACCGAACGTGACGCGACGGTCCGTCAAGGACAGGCGGCGGCGTCGTGATTCCGATTGCGGCACCCCTTCTGGCCGAGACGGAGGCTGACGCTGCCCGCGAAGTCGTGCTATCGGGCTGGCTCTCGCAAGGGCCGCAGGTCGCCGCATTCGAGCGCGAGTTCGCTTCCCAGGTCGGTGCCCCGCACGCGTGTGCCGTAGCGAATTGCACGACCGCCCTGCAGCTCGCCTTGGCCGCGTTGGAAATTGGTAGCGGCGATGAGGTGATTACGGTCAGTCACTCCTTCATCGCGACCGCGAACGCCATCCGATATCAGGGCGCTACTCCGGTGTTTGTCGATATTGATCCGGAGACATACAATCTGGATTGCCGGCAGCTAGCCGAAGCCATTACCGAGCGAACCCGAGCGGTCATCGCAGTCCATCAGATGGGTATGCCTTGCGACATGGCCGCGCTCTTGGCCGTGGCAAATCGCCACGGCATCACCGTGATCGAGGATGCGGCCTGTGCGATCGGCTCGCAAATCCGGATAGGCGAGGAGTGGCAGCCGATCGGCAGGCCCCATGGACACATTGCGTGCTTCTCCTTCCATCCCCGGAAGGTAATGACGACTGGCGAGGGCGGAATGCTCTCCACCGCAGACCCTGAGCTCGATCGCAAGTTCAGGCTCCTGCGCCAGCACGGTATGAGCGTTCCGGACAGTGTGCGTCACGGCTCGCCGCGCGTCATCTTCGAGGAATACCTCCTTGTCGGCTACAACTACCGAATGACCGATATACAAGCGGCGATTGGGCGCAAACAGCTCGAGCGGCTTCCGCAGCTGATTGCTCGACGGCGCAGGTTAGCATCTCGCTACGTCGAACTGCTTGGCAATACCGAGGGACTGCGGTTGCCTTTCGAACCGGAATGGGCCCGGTCGAACTGGCAGAGCTATTGTGTACGTTTGCCAGATCGAATCGACCAGCGGGCGATGATGCAATCGTTGCTCGATCAGGGAATCGCCACGCGCCGCGGCATTATGTGCTCGCATCGCGAAGCGCCTTATGCTGGCTTGAAGCCGCGTCATGTTCTGCGGCAATCGGAGCTCGCTCAGGATCACGCCATCCTGCTGCCGCTCTATGCACAGATGAGTGACGAGGATCAGGAGCGCGTCGCGACCGCTGTAAGGGCAGAACTCGCCCGCTGAGACTACGACGCGCCGTGTAGCAGGTCAGCGATCGGGGTGCTGGGATATCTCTGGGGCCGTATCCGACGCGACCATATCGGTTCGAGAGGCGATTGGTTTCATCGCGTGATGCGCTGTGGATAGAACGGCAGAGATTCGAGCGAGATCATTGTCGTCTTCCCCGGAAGCCGAACCAATCCATCGCCGGTACTTCCGCTGAAGCTTGTAGCCGGCAACGCTGGCAACGCATCGAGTGGCATCTGCGAAACGTTGTTGGGTAGATAGCTTGTTGCGCACGGCGCGCAGATAAATCTGCTCAATCGCTCGTGCTGCGTGCTCAAGGCTGAAGCGGTGTTCCACCAAACGGCGCCCGAATGCCCCCAAATCACGACGGAGCGGTGCAGAGGTGAGGGCGGTCTCGAGAGCCGATCGAAGTGCCTCTGCGCCGGCACCACGAGAGCCCATGCCGAGGCCGTACCAGCCCTGTCGTAGGAAAATCGGGGCAGTCTCCTGCGTCAAGAGTTCGCTGAATCCGTGCTCGCCAATGACCACCAGCGGCTTGCCAAACGCCATGCCTCGCAGGGCCGAACCTCCCTGGCCGATGATAATGTCCGCGGCAGCGTAGGCCGGGCGTGGATCCGACATCTCACCCACGAGCACGACTGCTGTTCGGCCGGCTGCGGCATTGGCCCCGGCTGCGCGCTCGGAGACGAGGGGCCGCGCGGGCCCGTCACCGATGATGATCAGCCGCACGGGCCGCCCGTCGAGGGCCATCGCCCCGACGGCGTCGCAGGCCGAAAGCAGACCCTCCAACTTAAGGTTCGGCACCAGCCGACAGATCATCGCGATCGTTATCTCGTCAGGTGCAATTCCGTAAGCAAGGCGAAAACCGGAGCCATCCAGCAGCGGGTGGTCGGATATCGTGTCGACCGGTGGCTCGAGCAGGGTGACGTCTCGATGTCCAGCCGCGAGGGCGGCTTGCCGGATCATTTCTGTGCCGACAGTCAGGGGAGTGTTGCGTGGAAGGAAGGGCGGCACGGACATCGACATAACCGTCCCGACCACGGCGGCCCTGCTCGATAGAGCTAGGCTCAGAAAGGCCTCGACTATGGGCGGCCACTCATGGCCGTGCACCACATCGATCGAACCTTCCTTGACGATACTGCGCAGCATGCGGCCGACGGTGGGCGACGGCCGGGCCCGATGCCGCGGAAATTCGACATGCCTAAGGCCCGCCTCCCTCACCCTGTCCAGGAGAGGACCAGGTTCGGAAGCCACAGTCACATCATGACCGAGATGTTGAACTGCCTCGGCAAGCTGCAAAGCATTGAGTTGTGATCCTCCCAACTCCATAGAATGTGGGTAGATCAGCACCTTCATGCCGGCATGATTCCTCAGGGTGGCTGCCTCGGTCGGGGATGTTCGACGGAATTCACATCGTTTTTCAATGGTGGAACAGCGTTTAAATTAAATCAATAATAATGTCGACATTAAAAGATAAAATGTTTAGCTTGGGAGATATGTTTCTCATATTTGCAGCAGCGTAATCCCTGAAACCAAGATTTGGCGGGCGCGATGAATACGCATGTCACTCAGGAGGCGGTGAGGCGGGCGGCCCACGCTCCGCCTCGTGTGCTGGTCGCAATTGCGAGTTATGGGAGCACCAATGATCTTCATCTAGAACGTGTCGTCAAGGAATATAGGTCGATGGCATTCGCCGTCGATATCGTCGTGCTCTCAAATCTCGACAAACGGGCTTCGCTCGGAACAGATTGTATTGTCGGGCTGCCCAGCAAGAATCCGTGGTCTTTGCCATTCGCACACAAGAAGCTGTTTGCAGAGCGCTGCGACCAATACGACCTCTTCATTTATTCGGAAGACGACATCCTGGTCACCGAGCGGAACATCCGCGCTTGGCTCGAAGTGACACCATTCATGTCCGGGAACGAGATTGCCGGTTTTCTACGGGTGGAATTTGGGAAAGATGGCCGCCGAAACTACCCCGATGTTCATGCTCATTTTCACTGGGATCCTTCCTCGGTCAGACGGCGGGGCGATTGTGTTCTGGCGCATTTCACCAATGAGCACGCTGCCTGCTTTGTCCTGACGCGCGAGCAGCTCCGTAACGCGCTGCGTTCTGGGGGATTCGACGTTGTTCCGCATGAAGGTAAGTACGATCTTGCCTGCACAGCAGCAACAGATCCGTATACCCAGTGCGGGTTGACCAAATTGGTCCCGATCTCCCGTCTGGAGGATTTTACCGTACACCACCTGTCCAACCGCTATATCGGTCAGATGGGTGTCGGCGCAGAAGAGCTTCGCCGGCAGACGGACGCTCTGATGCAAGTCGCCGAAGGCATGTACGATGCCTGCTCCTTGCTGCCAACGGAAACCCGTCTCCGGCATGCAGCTTTTTCGAAGGACTATTATGAGCCAGCGGCAGACGAAATCGTGTCTCTGGTGCCGACAGCTGCGCGCAGTGTTCTCTCGGTCGGTTGCGGCTCCGGCGGCACGGAAAAGCGGCTGCAGGCCGGCGGTTTGCGAGTGGTGGCAATACCTCTGGATCCCGTGATCGTGGCCGGTCCGGCCGCGAACGGAATCGAAATGATCTACGGAGATATGAATGGTGCCGAACGAAGGCATCGCCAAGCATACGACTGTGTCATTTGCCTTAACCTCCTGCACCTCGCCCGTGATCCGCAGAAGCTGCTCCAGCAGCTACGGTGGTTCATGCACGAGCGATCGGTTGCCGTCATCCAAATGCCCAACATGAGGTCTCCGAGGGCGTTTCGATCCTACCTCCGGGCGGCGAGGCAATCCAAACGGTCCAGCAAATATCAGGTCTTTGGAGTCCATTTTGCGTCGGCTCGGCAACTGAGGAAGTGGTGCGCCGCAGCGGGACTGCACGTTGACAAGGTGCTCGGAATTCCAGCGCGTCGCGGTGATGGCCTGTTTGGCATGACGTCAGTTCTTGCAGGGATAATGCCGAGGGCTCTTTCACTTCCGCTCGCTGAGTCCATCGTCGTGATCGCTTCAAAAGCAGGGAAAGATGGCCGCGCCGTCGAACCGCAGGTGCTGGGTTCCGATTGAAAGGCAGCTCGATGCTCCGCGTGGTTCATGCATTAAATATAATCATTGTTTAATTTCTTTTGACATTTAATAATCTCGTCGGGATAATGCTTTAATATCAATTTGCGCGAGAATTCGATGTCTTTGATCCGGCGAGCGACGATCAGTGACCGGCTCGCCAGCGTGTCAGCCCGAGGACCTGGTTTTGACCAGATCAGGCTTGTGGCCGCGCTGATAGTCCTCGCTCACCACGCGTGGTGGGGCGTCAATGACGTTCTCTATCAGTTCAGCGGCGGTTTCATTCAGCTCGGTCTGTTTGCAGTCGTTATTTTCTTTTGCGTAAGTGGCTTCCTGCTCGCACCGGGCCTGGTTCGATCGGGCGACTTGGTTAAGTTCGCAGTGAATAGAGCGTTGCGGATTTTCCCCGCACTTTTCGTCGTTGTCGTCGCGTCTATGTTCGTGTTGGGCCCCGCCCTCACGACTTACTCCTTGGCTGACTATTTTGGGAGCCCCGAACTCTACTCGTACCTGAAAAACGCCGTCACGCTGATGTCTCACTACCTGCCCGGGGTCGTGCGGTATGGACATGAAGTTCAGATCAATGGCCCGCTCTGGACGCTCAATATCGAGATCTGGTCATATGCGGCGCTGGTAGTGCTGAGCGTCGTCGGATTTCTAGGCCGTCGCGTGCTGACGTTGGTTGTTTGGGGCCTGTTCTATCTTGCCTATGTCGCGCTGGCGTTCGCTCCTTCGCTGCACGCCCTTTGTCCGCAACGCCTCGTGGACTTCATCAGTCTCTTCATCTACTTCATCACCGGCACATGTCTCTATCTCTACGGCGACAGAATTCCGTTATCGGGATTCTGGGCGGGGCTGGCTGTGGGACTCGCATTGGTTGGCGCAGCCGGAGGATTCAGTGCGGTCGTGCTGCCGTTATGCATACCCTACGTCGTGGTGTATTTCGGACTTTCCGACCTCGCCGCTCGAGTGCCGCTCAAGCACGATCTGTCATATGGCGTATATTTGATCCATTCGCCAGTCATACTGGCGATGGTGACGATGTTTGATCTTCAGGCCGGCTGGCGGCTGGCCATTTTCGCAGCACTCGCGACTCTTATTCTGGCGTACGCCTCTTGGCGATTTGTCGAAGAGCCGGCGCTGAGGCAAAAGGCACCGGTCTTCAATTGGGTGTCCTCGCGCCTCCGGACCTTTGCCCGTCGGCAGCGTCTCGTAATCCCCGCTGCGGCGCGACAATACGAGCGGCGCAACAATGTGATGGAGAACCTTGAAGCTGATTCAGTGCAGCGGCGCGAAGGCGCGTATACACCCGATTTGAAGGCGGTAGTCCGCATCAGACGGAGAGCTCTTAAGGGAGCAGAGTTACGATGAGCAACGCTTTCGGTGGTGAAAAGCCGTTGGGATCGGGCAGCCAGCTGGATGTCTCGATCATTGTGGTGAGCTACAATACCCGAGACATCACGCTCGACTGCCTGTCGTCAATTGTCGTGGAAACATTGGCTGCGAGCTATGAAATAATCGTTGTCGACAACAACTCATCCGACGGCAGTGCCGCTGCGATCTCGCGTCAATTCCCTGAGGTCAAATTGGTTGCGCTGGATGACAACGTTGGGTTCGGTCGCGCCAACAATATGGCCGTACAGGAGGCGCGCGGTCGACGAATACTTCTACTCAATCCGGACACGATCATTCTTGACCATGCGATCGATCGCCTGGTCGAGTTTGCCGAAGAAAATCCTTCATTTCATGTGTGGGGCGGACGCACGCTCTTTCCGGATGGCAGCCTCAACCGTACGTCCTGCTTTCGAAGAATGAGCCTGTGGAATTTGTTATGCTTTGCGCTGGGGTTTACATATTTCGGCCGGGAAAATCCGATTTTCAATTCCGAGGCCTATGGCGGGTGGGACCGAGATACCGAGCGGCACGTCGACATCGTTACGGGCTGTTTTCTGCTGATAGACCGAATGCTCTGGGACAAGCTCGGAGGCTTCGATCCGATATTCTTCATGTACGGAGAAGAGGCGGACCTCTGCCAGCGTGCACGCTCATTGGGGGCGCACCCCGCCGTCACGCCTGACGCCACCATCGTCCACTATGGCGGCGCATCGGACATCGTGCCTGTCGACAAGCGGGTCAAAGTGTTCAAGGGGCGGATGACGCTGATCAATCGCCATTTTGGCTGGCCGGCGCGGACGATCGGCCATGTGTTGCATTTGATTGCACCGCTCACACGCTGGTGCGGCTACGGAATGGCGGCTGCGGTAGCGCGAAATTCGGAATGGCGAAGGAATGCCGAATACTGGGGAGCAGTCTGGAAGCGCCGCCGAGAGTGGGTCAACGGCTATCAGACATACAGGGCCGAAGCAGCGTGATGATGATGGTATCCGCCGGCAGTGCCGGATCGACGGCAGGCGGCTGTAAGCGCCGATGGGGACGCGGTGTGCTCGCCACAGCGTTCATTGTTGGTTGGGTTTCCCTATTCGAGATTGCGACAGGCCTGGCACTCGAGCCGAACGATCCGGCGAAGCCGCGATTGTCCGCATCTTGGCCCGATGCAACCAGTACAGGGCCCGGTGATCACAAGCTGGAGCGATCCGGGCCGCTTACGGTCACTTCTGGAGGTACGACTATTTCAGGCCTAGATATCCATGGCGGTGTTACCATCAGCGCCGACAACGTGACCATCGAGATGTCACGTATCTCGGCAAACGCCTGGGCCGTCATCAAAATCGATCCACACCAAACCGGAATTGTCGTGAGGGATTGCACGATCGATGGATTGGGCGCGGACCCTGATGGCAACGGAAACCAGGGCATCATGGGGCAGGGCACATTCCTGCGCAACAACATCTCCAACGTCGAAAATGGCATCGTGCTGACTGGAAATAGAAACCTGATCGAGGGCAATTTCATTCACGATCTCGATGCCGGCGGCGCCCCGCACTATGACGGTATTCAGATCGATGGCGGAATTTCCGACGTGGTCATCCGGCACAACACGATCATCAATTCGCATGGCGCCGCCAGCGCTATCATGATTGACAACGAATTTGGACCGGTCTCCAACGTCGTAATCGAGGACAATCTCCTGGCGGGCGGCAGCTATACGATCTATTCCGACGGGAAGTTTAACGACAGTCCAATATCCGGCATCTCGATCACCAATAATCACATTGGTCCTGGACAGTACGGGCCCGTCCTGTTTCGGAAGAATAGGCCCAACTATCTTCAGAATGAGAACGATGGTTGGTCGTTGGTTCGTAATCTGAGATTTGATAGTTCGGCGCGGGAGTAGTCTGCACATGAAGCGCCGGCTTGTTGTGCCGCATCAACTGAGCGGCATGCGTGGTCCGCCACCGCTCGCCGACCGGTTCGAGGAGCTCGACGCATGAGTTACTCCGGCAATGCTCTTGTCGCGAGGCGGCCCTACGCGCGCGCCACCGCGGTCGAGCTTTCATCGACCGTGCAGCCGCGCACGAGTCTTGCTGTTCCGCTGCTTCTCGTCGGCATTGTGCTGCCGTCTGGCTTGCAGTTGCTGATCGCCGGCGCAAAGCTGACGCCGACGCGGATCGGCTTGATCATTTTGTTCCTGCCGGCGCTTAGCCGGTTAATGCAGCCTAACCGACGGCTGCTGATATCGGATGGGCTGGCGGCGATGCTCGCGATCGGAATGGTGGTCGCGGCTGGCTATGCTGCCGGGCTTCAGTCGGCGTTTTCCGCCGCTGCTGAGGCCCTTGACTTCGTTGGAGGGTATTTCGTTGCACGTGTGTTTGTCTTCGGGCCGACCGCGATTCGACAGTTCGTTCGCTTGCTGAAAGTGTTCACGGCGATTGCAATCTGCGTTGCGGTAGGGGACGTTCTGACCGGGCATTGGATCGCCCGGGAGGCCGTAGCTGCTATCTTTCCTCCGCAGGAAATGTTCCTGACGGATGATCCTTCGAGCGGAGATGGCGTGCGGGCCGGGCTCCGTCGCGCAATATCAACGTTCGATCACCCTATCCTCTATGGCGTATTCTGCTCGCTGGCCGCGGCGATCTTGCTGTACTCACCGGAAAGGGCCGCGAAGCGATTGATGTGGGCGGGCCTGTGCTTCGTTGGTGGGCTGCTGTCGCTTTCTTCGGCGGCTGTCATGGGTATAGCGATCGTCGGCTCGAGCTACGTCTATGATCAGTTGATGTGGCGCAGTTCTTGGCGATGGAGCCTGCTGTGGATTGGCGCCGGGGCTTTTGTTGTTGCGGTCACGCTTGCCGCAAACAATCCGCTCAGCTGGATATTGTCGCACGTAACGTTCGATCCGCAGACGGGCTTTTATCGTCTCATGATCTGGGACGCCGTGTCGGCCCAGGTCTGGCAGGCACCATTAACAGGCGCAGGATTTGTGACATTTGGATATTATCTGCTCGATCGCACCGTCGACAGCGTGTGGCTGGTTACCAGCCTGCATTACGGCGTGCCGGTTACCATCTTGCTGATTGGTCTGAACCTCTCGGCGCTGTTGCCGGTTCCGGGTCAGCGCCCGAGTGAAATTCAAAGAGGATTTACGATCGTCTGCCTGGTCTTCCTGCTGACCGGGCTGACGGTGCATTTCTGGAATTATATGTGGACATTCTGGGGCGTTTGCATCGGGGTGCGCGCCTCGCTCCGGGAATGGCAGATGTTGGGAGCGCAAGATGAGCAACTTTGATGTGGCCACGTCGTCGATTGGAAGCTTCAGGGGACGTTTGCGTCCATACGTCTGGTCGATACGCAGTGGGCTTCGGACGATCCGCTTCTTGTTCGGAAGATTCGAGAGAATGTGCCCGGTATGCGGATATCGGGGGCGTTTCTTTGCCTATGCCAATCCGCTTGGATTGGGCATCAACATCGATTCGCTGTGCCCGAGCTGTCTCTCGCATGAGCGGCACCGATTGTTGGCGTTATGCGATGCCGAGCGGGACTTGTTTGCGGGCAAGGATATCTTGCACTTCGCACCTGAGGCCGGGCTCAAAAAGTATCTACAAGCGAGAAAGCCGCGCAGCTATGTGACCTGCGAATTTGGCGGCAGGGGCGCAGATCTAGATATCAATATTGAAAACATTGGCATCGAGAATGACAAATTCGATGTGATTATCTGCTGCCATATTCTGGAACACGTGGACGACCGTCTCGCAATACCGGAATTGTTCCGGATCTTGCGCAAAGGCGGCACGTTGGTTGCGATGATTCCTATCATCGAGGGTTGGCAGAAGACGTTTGAGGATCAGGCGAGGCAGAAGTCGGTGGACGACCGCATATTGTATTTTAATCAGCACGATCACGTCCGTTTTTTCGGTAGCGATTTCCGAGAACGGCTCGAGCAGGCCGGCTTTATCGTCGATGAATTCACAGCGGTCGAACCGGCGGTTTCACAATGTGGACTTATTCGGGGGGAGAAGGTGTTTCTGTGCCGAAAGGTCTAGTTGGAAGTTCCGAGCCCACATAGGGACGGCGGACTGCCTTCGCAGAACACAACTATCGCAGACTTATGCTTGTCAAGGTGTGGGCACCACTCGCGGCGCGGCCCCCGGTTCGGAACGGCGGCTTCGAAGCTTCGTTGCAGTAACACTTGCGATAGCACCTCCATGAACAATTTCACGGACATTGTGCCGATGGACGCGCGCGCACGCGAATGACATCTCCGTGCAGCACCTGGATCGCTCGATGCGGCCGACATCTGGGTCCTTGCCACAGAGAGACCTGGATTGAGGTCACTAATTTAATCCCTATAATCGGTGCCAATTATATATGCGATCGTATTCTTAATTAATATCTTCGTATAAAGGGTTGTTTGCCTCCCTGATCGGCCAGGGGTGTGTGCCCGTCTCCGCAAGAAAAGTGTCTTTAAAACCGCCTGTCATCGGATTTCATCGCGATCCAGGGCGCGGCTAGAAGCAAATTGCGTTTATTTTCCGTGATGTAAATTCTAAAGTGAAGTCTCGCGATTCGTGAGTTTGACGACGCACGCAGCTAAATGACCTTAGCGGAGCCGTGGTGTCGTCAAAAAAAGGCCTTCTGTAGCCGACCATTAACGCTGCGTTAAGCATGGCATCGGCGGATCTCGTTTGGGCGATTAAATCGCGAGATCGGAAAGTTCGAAAAAGTCCGAAAGCGTCGAGTGTCAATTAACGGGGACAACACAGAGACGGAGAGACTATTTTGGCAGCAACTTCAACGACTGCATGGCCTGACGCGACGAACACCGGCGTGCCGGCGGGAGTAACTCTAACTCCATCTGGTGACGTAGTGATCACCAAGGCAGGGGCGGTGATCTCGGGACTCAACATCACAGGAAGCGTCTATATCCAGGCCGACAATGTGACGCTTGTGAACTGCAAGATCACGTCTGGTGATTGGGCGGTTGTGAACATCGATTCCGGAGTGACGGGCGCGGTGGTCAAGAACTGCACCATCGATGGCACCGGCCGTGCTCCCGACGGTACAGGCAACCAGGGCATCATGGGGAGCGGCACGTTTGTCGGGAATAATATCTTCAATGTCGAGAACGGGATTGTGCCCGGAAGCAACTCCGTTATCCAGGGCAACTACATCCATGATCTCCATGCGGGTGGATCGCCGCACTACGATGGCATCCAGATCGATGGAGGGCTCTCCAACATTCAAATCACCGGCAACTCGATCATCAACCAATGGGGATGGACCTCAGCGGTCATGATTGACAACGACTTCGGGGCGGTCTCCAACGTCACGGTCACCAATAACCTGCTGTATGGTGGCGCGTACACTGTCTACTCGGACTCCAACGGTGGTAGCGCCCCGATCACGGGGGTGTCGTTTACCAACAATCACATCGGTGGGGCCCAGTACGGCGATGCGCTGATCCGTGGGAATAATGCGGTCTTTTCCGGCAACGTCGATGACGGTGCGGCGCTGACCGCAGCGCTGAACACGTCGGCGAATTCCAGCGCGCCGGCGAATTCCGGCACGACGAGCGCGGCTCCAGGCTCTCCCGTCATTGCGTCGTGGTCGCCCGATACCGGCATTTCCGGTGACGGCGTCACTGACGCGAACAAGATTACTCTGCACGGGACCGCCGCCGCAGGCAGCACTGTAAAGGTATATGACGGCTCGACGCAGATCGGCACCGCAACAACAAACTCGAGCGGTGGCTGGGACTACATCACTTCGGTTCTGACTGACGCGAAGCATGTGCTGACGGCTACCGCGACCAGTTCGTCGGGCAAGGCCAGCGTGGCGTCGGCTGCGCTGGCGGTTACCGTCGACACCAAGGCGCCTGCCGCGCCGACGATCGTCAGCGATACCGTCAACAGCGCGAATCAGGTAGTCGCGTCCGGTAAGGCGGAAGCAAACAGCACCATCAAGGTGTATGACGGAACGACGCAGGTCGGCAGCGCAACAACCAACGCCAGCGGTGCCTGGACGGTGACGACCGCTGCTCTTGCGGCCGGTGCACACGTTCTCACGGCGAAAGCGACTGACCTCGCGGGCAACGTAAGCGCCGCGTCGGCGGCGTCCGATCCCGTCGTCGGATCTTCGAGTTCGTCCGGGTCGAGTTCGTCCGGTACAGGTTCGTCAGGTTCAGGGAGCACCGGTTCGAGTTCGTCGACACCGCCTGCCGCACCGAAGATTGCCTCGTTCTCTACAGATACCGGGGTTGTCGGGGACCACATCACCAGCGACAAGACGTTGACGCTGACGGGGAGCGCGGCTGCGAAGAGCACCGTGAAGGTTTACGACGGCAAAACCCAGCTTGGCACCGTGACGGCGGATGCTAGCGGAGCATGGCACTATACGACTGCCGCGTTGCCCGACGGCAAGCACAGCTTCACCGCCACGGATATGGTTTCCGGTGTTACCAGCGCAGCCTCTGCTGCACTGGGGGTGACGGTGGATGCGAAGGCTCCGACTGCGCCGGTGCTGTTGAGCGATCTGACGACGCACAATCACGCGACGGTAGCCGGGACGGCGGAAGCGGGCAGTACGGTCAAGCTCTACGAGGGGACGACTCTGCTTGGGACAACAACGGCCGCGACCGACGGCAACTGGAGCGTTACGACCTCGAATCTCAAGCACGGGTCCCACACTTTCGTAGCTTCGGCCACTGACGCTGCCGGGAACACAAGCGCCTTGTCCCAGCCGATCGATCCACCGATTGGCTCGCACGGCGGCAACGGCACCTCCACGGTCGAGATCACCAACGTAAATCAGCACTGGAATCACTCCGCGACGATCAACGGCACTGCTGACCCCAGTAGCCAGGTCAAGCTGTCTGACGGGACGGTATCCGCCGGATCAGTCGCGGTGGGAGCCGACGGCAAGTGGAGCTTCCAGACATCCGATCTGTCGGGGAAGACTCGTGCCTTCACAGCGGAGCAGGTTGACACGGCTGGCCACGTGGTCGGTAAGAGCTCGGGCGAGGCGATCGTCGGTTCGAGCGGGCGCGACACGTTGACCGGCACGACCGGAAATGACGTCATGGTCGGCAAGGGAGGGGCGGATACCTTCGTATTTGCCACGAACTTCGGCCACGACGCTATCAAGGACTTTGCAACAAGCGGTCGTGCGCAGGATACGGTCCAGTTCAGCAAGACCGTGTTCGACAGTTTTGCGAGCGTTCTCTCCCACGCGACCCAGTCCGGCCACGACGTCGTTGTCACGACGGGGAGCGACACCCTCACGCTGAAGAATACGAAGCTCGATGCGTTGAACAGCCACGACTTCCATTTCGCGTAGCAGATAGGTCGACGACACGAAGCAGTACTCAACAGTGCCTTGGGGATCTCTTTGGGGGGTCTTCGGACAAAGGCATGGTTCAAGGGCGGGTGCCATGAATGACTTTGGACGGCGGGGGGTATCCCCCCCGCCTGCGAGTTTTTATCGAATACAGATATCATACCTGACCGGGCTTTGGTCTGCCGGACGACAGTGGGCCGAAGCTGCCGAGCTGCGAGCGCCGCGGTTGATTGACTTGGTAACGAACCTCGTCGAAGCCTTGCGGAAACGATTATTCCCCGACCGGCTTCGGCCGGCTGACGACTATGACGAGCCGCAATCAGAGATGTCGGCCTTTCTGCGGTCCTGCCGCCGGATTTTCTGGGCTCTCGGGGCTTTCAGCGGCATGAGCAATCTTCTGATGCTCACCGGCTCGTTCTTCATGTTGCAGGTTTACGATCGGGTCTTACCTGGGCGCAGCATCCCCACGCTCATCTCACTCATGGTGCTGGCGACCGTGCTTTACCTGTTCCAGGGTGGGCTCGACTTCGTCAGGAGCAGGATCAGCGTACGCATCGGCCGCTATTTCGACGAGAGGCTGGGCATTCGTGTATTCGATGCACTCGTGCGGCTTCCGCTGAAAACCAGGACTGACGGCGACGGCCTGCAGCCGTTGCGCGATCTTGACCAGGTCCGTAGCTTCCTGTCGGGCGGAGGGCCGACGGCGCTGTTCGATCTCCCATGGATGCCGATCTATCTCGGTGTCTGTTTCCTCTTTCATTTCTGGATCGGGATCACCGCGCTGATTGGAGCGCTGGTGTTGATCGGCATTACCATGCTCGCTGAAACGCGAACGCGAGGGCCGGCAACAGCATCTTCGCGTCTGGCGGTGTCTCGCAGCGCCCTGGCCCAAGAGGGGCGACGGAATGCCGAAGTTCTACAGGCGATGGGCATGCGGCAGCAGGCAGCCCTGCGTTGGCATGATGTCAACGCGAAGTATCTCGCAGCCCACGAAAGGGCGAGCGATGTCGCAAATGGCCTCGGCGGCATCTCCAAGGTCTTTCGTTCGATCTTGCAATCGTTGGTTCTTGCCGTTGGCGCGGTTCTCGTCATCAATCAGGAATCGACAGCCGGCATCATCATTGCCGGATCGATCCTCACTGCGCGGGCGCTGGCGCCAGTCGAGGTCGCCATTGCGAACTGGAAAGGATTTGTTACCGCGCGGCAATCGGGACTGCGGCTGGACCAGTTGCTGCGGCTTCTGCCGGCCGAAGAGGAGCGACTGGCGCTGCCTCCCCCTGTGGAAACGCTTACGATCGAACAGCTCTATGTCGGTGCACCAAATGCGGAGCGGCCCACCCTCAGTGAAGTGTCGTTCCAGCTTTGTAAAGGTGAGGCTGTTGGAATCATTGGTCCGAGCGGATCTGGAAAATCGACACTCGCGCGCGCATTGGTTGGCGCGTGGCCATGCGCGCGCGGCAGGATTAAGCTTGACAACGCTGCACTCGACCACTGGTCTTCGGACGCGCTCGGCAAGCACATAGGCTATCTGCCTCAGGACATTGAACTGTCCGACGGTAGCATTGCGATGAACATTGCGCGCTTCGATCCCCAGGCGACGGCCGCTGCGGTTCTGGAAGCATCCCACTCTGCGGGCGCACATGACCTCGTTCTTTCTCTTCCGGACGGCTACAGCACGAAAATCGGCGAAGGTGGAGTGGCGCTATCGGCAGGTCAACGGCAGCGTATCGGACTTGCGCGCGCCTTCTACGGCAAGCCGTTCCTGGTCGTACTCGATGAGCCGTCTTCGAATCTCGACTCGGAGGGCGAAGAGGCGCTTACCAAGGCCATCCTCAATGTGCGTCGCCGCGGCGGGATTGTCGCCATTGTCGCGCATCGCCCTAAGGCGCTCGAAGGTGTGGATCATGTTCTGGTCCTCGGGGACGGGAGGGTTCAATCATTCGGGAAGAGGGAGGAGGTCCTCAGGAGGGTGCTGCGCAATCCCGTACCGCTCAAGGTGGTCGCGGACGGTCTCGGAGGCAGCCGATGAACAGCCAGATAACATTACCAGCCATGCAATCCATCCAGCGCTACATGATCGTCGGCATGATCATGTTTGGCTCCGTGGCGTTTGGCGTCGGTGGCTGGGCGACAACGACCGAACTGTCGGGTGCGGTGATCACCCAGGGTGTCGTCGTGGTAGATTCGAGCGTGAAGAAAGTTCAGCACGCCACGGGCGGGATCGTCGGCGAGCTTCGCGTGCGGGAGGGGGACCGGGTCAATGTCGGCGACGTTTTGGTTCGTCTCGACGAGACCCAAACGCTGGCAAACGCAACAATTGTCACCAAGGGTCTTGATGAACTGCTCGCACGGCAGGCTCGCCTCGAAGCGGAGCGCGACGGTGTCGAGCAAATTGCGTTTCCCAAGGTGCTGATCGACCGGACTAAAGAAAGCAACTCTGAGGCGGGCCGGGCGATCACCGCGGAGCGGACGTTATTCGACCTGCGTCGCCTGTCCAGGAGTGGCCAAAAGGCGCAGTTGCAAGAGAAAAGTGTGCAGCTGGAAAACGAGATCAAGGGATTGACGGGCCAGACCGAGGCCAAGCAAAGAGAGATCGATCTGATCCGCCAGGAGCTAGAAGGCGTGCGCAGCCTCTGGCAAAAAAGCCTGGTGCCGATCACGCGGCTCAATTCCCTCGAACGCGATACCGCCCGTCTCGACGGCGAGCGTAGCCAGCTGGCAGGAATGATAGCCCAGTCGAAGGGCAAGATAGCGGAAATTGGACTCCAGATCATTCAGATCGATCAGGACCTGCGGACGGAGGTCGGCAAGGACCTGATCGAAACGCGTTCGAAACTCTCCGAGCTTTCCGAGCGCAAGACGGCGGCAGTCGATCAGCTGAATCGGATTGATATCCGGGCGCCGCAGTCCGGCCGGGTCCACGAACTCAGCGTTCATACCGTCGGGGGTGTAATTTCTCCCGGCGAGCAAATCATGCTGATCGTGCCCGATGCTGACTCGCTTGCAGTTGAGGTCAAGATCACGCCTCGGGACATTGATCAGGTTTATGTGGGGCAAACCACGACGATGCGCTTTGCGGCCTTCAATCAGAAAACCACGCCCGAGATCGACGGGGAGGTCGGCGTTGTCTCCGCGGACATTACACAGGATCAGCGCACCGGCACGAGCTACTACACCGGTCGTGTCTTGCTGAACGCGGAGGACCTGGCGAAGCTTGGGTCGGCGAAGCTGTTGCCCGGCATGCCGGTCGAAGTCTTCATCAAGACGTCGGGGCGGACCGCGCTGTCCTATCTTCTCAAGCCGCTACGGGATCAGGCGGAGCGCGCCTTCAAGGAGCGTTGACGCTTCACTGGGCGGAATAGCAGAGCCTCGACAGCGTGAGCGCTCGGACTTGGCGCGGTGCGTCTGAGAGCGCCGGGCTTGCCACCAGGCCGTCGCAAGACGTTGCGACCGGAATCGGTGGCAATGGCCGTTCCGGCTCGACGGAAACGTGCCGCAAGCAACGACGGTCTTCGCAGCGCTGTTCGAAGACCCGATTGTAGGCTTCTGGCCAGGCCGCCCCACAGCGACAGACTGAATGGATTGATCCTGATCCGCGACCGCATCAACGGCAGCAGATCCCGCACGCCGGCGCGGAGTGATTGCGGCAAGTGCCCCTTGTCCCGCGTGACTGACGACGGCTCGAAGAACCGCCCACTCAGTACATCCGTGCGCCTGACGTGCAGGGTCATCGCCGCGATGAAGATGAGCATTGTGGCCTCGACTCCCAGGATAACCAGCAGCTCGTCCGGCATTTGCAAACACTCCCGTTGCAGGGGGCTCCATTCAGAGAAAGATCGCGTCGGCGACAGATTAAATCAATAATTAAATCTCAAGAAGTCATTTAATTCTCTCGTAAATTCGGATTATTAGAATCGACCGTGTCGGTTCGCCTAGTGGATCGGCTCGCTGTTGCGAGACCCGCTCAGTGTGCCCCGGGGTCTAGCCGATCGCTGTGGGATTGCTCAATCGTCCCTCCCGGATCTGCCGCAGACCCAGATGCGGCCTCTCGTCATGCATCTGCGATCAGTCGTTTAAATGCGTCGCCTTGATTTAATTGTTGATTTTATATTTTAATAATAATATATATTTAAAATAAGATAATTCAATTAATTGCGTACAGCCGCGCTCATCGCTGCCCTGTCAGTTCATCCGAACCTCCGTTTTGCGTTCTCAAGGGGATCGGCAGATGCATACCTCCTGCTCAGTGATCGCGGTGACGGTTGCCGTCATGATCGGAGGGATTCAGGGGGCGCGTGCGGGCCGTGTGGCCGTGCCCGCGGTCTGGCAGCGGGCCCCTCAGCACATTGTGCTCGGACGCGCCACACTTGCTCCGTTCGCGTACACCGTCTTTTGCCTGCGTCATGCAGCTGAATGTCGTCCGCGGCGATCATTCCGCGGCGGGCCGGTCCGGCTGACTGAGGAACGCTGGGTGGATCTGCAAGAGATTAACCGTGCAGTCAACCTCGCGATCGTGCCCGTTCGCAACGAACTGGGCGTTGCAGGCGAGGAGTGGGTCATCAACCCCGATCGGGGCGATTGCAACGATTACGCGGTGAGCAAGCGCCACGAGTTGCTCCAGCGGGGCTGGCCGGCCAGAGTCCTGCTGTTGAGCGAGGTCGTCCTCAATTCGGGAGAGCATCATCTGGTGCTTCTCGTACGCACCCGGAGCGGCGATCTCGTCCTCGACAATCTCACGCCTCAGATCAAATCGTGGTCGCGGGTGCCCTATCGCTGGGTTCGTCTGCAATTGCCAGGCGATAGTCGGCTGTGGGCGACGGTTGTGCAGGAAAGGGTATAAGTGCCGGGCACCTGCCGCTTTCCACCAGCGGCAAGCTGCAGACTATTCCTGAACGCATTTGACTTGCTCGAGCGAGGCTAGCCTGTCTTCGAGCGCGACGATCCGGCGGAGAAGATCGAGGCGCGACAGACCAAGAGTAGCGCGTGTCGATCCTAAGACGGATGCGGCAGCACAGGGGTGTTCGGAATTGGATGTAAGAATACGGAATATGCGCAGGACGCCATCGCCAGTGAGCACGTCCACCCAACCCTCGGCGGCTGAGCGGCCTACGATCCGTCCTGGAACGCGGCCGACATAAGCAGGAGCGTCGTGCCGTGGCGACGCGCCGGCGATGATGAGCTGTTGAGCATCGAGGTGAGTGAAGGCGCCGGGGAATGGCGGTGTCAAGCCGCGGATCAGTCGGTCAATGACATCGGTGGGCTGTCGCCAATCTATCTCTCCATCTTCCGGCACACGAGCGCAGCCATAGGAAGCTTGATCGGGAGTCTGAGCGACGCCCTGATAACCCGTGATGGCTCGGAGCACCACGCCGCCAAGCTCACGTTCCTGGATTGCGTTGAGACGATCGTAGAGGGATGTGACTGTGTCGCTCGAACCGATCGGAATCGCGTGCTGAAACAGCAGATTGCCGCCATCGAGCTCCGGGATGACCAGATGAATGCTGATGCCGGCGGCCGTTTCGCCGTTGATGAGCGCCCAGTTCACGTTAGCGCGGCCGCGATAGTGCGGTAGAAGCGAATAGTGCACATTGATGAAACGGCACAACGCGAGAATCTGCGCCGGGATGATGCGGTCAAAAGAGGAAATCACGACCGCAGCCGGGCGTAGGTCGGTGATCAGATTCCGAAGCTGATTCAACTCACGCAACTCCGAAATCGGGATATCGCGGTCTTTCGCAAACGCCCTGAACGCATTGTCCTCCGGTTGATCTGGCTTTCGGAAGACATGGGCCACGCGGCACTGCGCGGCCAACGAGCGAAGAGCTGCCAAGCCGGTTGGTCCGTCCGCAAGAAGTACGACATCCGGTTCCAGCCGCTTCGTCATGTCAATCCCTGCCACGGTACGAGCTGAGCGAAGCCGTCCGGCTTTATGGCGCCGCCGCGCCGAACCCATTCGGCCGCGCGCAATCCTCCCGTCTGCAGCCGTACGATGGGCTCGGGGCCAATCTCCGATAGAAGAATGCCCATATGGCCCAGCCCGACAGGCTGCGCGGGCCAGAGCGCAAGCCCGTTTCGAGTGAGGGCGGCGCGGTCCATGTCGCCCCAGAATTGTACCACGACAGCGCCTGTGGGTGCGCAGGCGGCGAGATGTGCAGCCTCCGCTACACCGATGCGTAGCGTTGCCGCCGGCTGGAGCGCGACGAGAATTGCATCCCACGCGTCGGAATGAACCGCCGCGACACTATTGAATGTCTCAACGCTCGCGCCTGCACCTGCAAGCCCGGCGCGCAGCGGTTCAAGGAAGTCGTTGTCACATAGCAAGGCGATTCTGCTGCCATAGACCGCCAGACCGCAATCGTGCAATTGCTTCACGCTGAGCGGCCCGAGGAACGAGAAGACATCGACGGCAGGATGTCGCTCGTTCACGCCGACGACCGGGATTTTGCGCCTCGCGCACGCTTCGATATCCAGGTCTTCACGGCGAAACTCCCAGGCCTCGAACATCAAGGCAATCACGGCGTCACTGCGCAACTGGTCGATCAGCGCGGCCGTCAGGGGTCGAAGGTGACCGCTATTGGTCACTATATCGACGTTCTGGAGCACACCGAGGCTGATCTCCTCCACAATCTCAATGCGATCGGCGACGCCGAGCATAGCGGCAAGGTCGAGCGTCTGCAGCCGGACATCGGCCACCGTCCCGTGGCGGGTGGGCTTGGTGAGCGCGTAGACATGTGCCGCTCCGGCCATCGCGGCGATGACGGCGGTCACAGCATAAGCTCCGGTCGCGGCTTCGGTCAGTACGGTCAATCCGGAAAGATCCAGCTCCGTTGCCGCGACGGCGCGCGTCATCAGGGTTCGGAGGCGGGCGAGTGAGAAGCCGGGTCGGCCGGAAACTCGTGTCTCCGCACCAGCGGGTCGCACGTGTCTGAAGGATTGTCCGGCGTCGGTTCCGGTCATGGGGCGGGTCCCACCGTTGCCACTGAGAAAAAATTCATGATGCTTTCGGGCGGCGAGGCCTTGATATCCGGTCGCGCGCAGCCCGGAGCGCGTTGTACAGCCGGTCGGGGATGAGCGCGCGAAGCTGATCCTGCCAGCTCATGCGCTCGATCGACTGGTCTTCGCCAGGACGGGCGGCCCAATACCGGACACGGCGCTCGCCGCGTGCGGGGATACGGCGCGTCGTGGTGTAGTAGTAGGCTGCGACCGAGAGGCGCATTCGTTCGGCTGGGCAAGCGACGGGATCAGGCAAGCCATGCAGCGTGGCTCCATGTGTCTCCCAGACGATCATGGTGTTGAATCTTGGGAAGATTCGGCGTCCAAGCGCTGACATATCTGGAGGCCACAATTCCAAACTGCCTCCATAATCGTCGGGCCAGTCCCTATTGAGATAAATGAGCAGATTTACACGGTGGAAGAGGCCGGTCGCTGGGTGAATCTCGAAGTCGCGATGAATTTTCGTGAAGCCACCTGCGGGCGTTCTGTGCACCCCGGCGAATTTGTGCGTCGGATCGGCGATAAGATTTTCGACTCCGGTTATGCCCGAGATGAAGTCTCTGAAACGATCACTGTCGACGAACTCTAGTAGATGCTCGGTAGCCGGCCCCAAACCTTCCGAACTTTCCTGCTTCACCAAGCGATCAGTGTTGGTTGCAATAAGCCGGGCTGCCTTGATCGCCGCGCATTCGGCGGCGACCATGTCCAACAGTCTCTCGGGAAACGCGTCATTGACGACGATGTGGGGCCAAGGCTGGGCATTGGCGTACTCGTACCGCAGGGAATCCGTCCGGGCGAAGAGTCTGCTGAGTGAGTGAAGCTGAAAATCGACGTACAATCCGCATCTCCTGACGGTTATTGCTTCAGCCACGTGATCATTTCCGATTATATCAAAATAGATAAATCCGATCAAATTAAATGTCAAAACTAATAATATTGTGGAACCGGGGGGCGGCGTGAGCGCGATTGCCGGCCCTATTTGCAGAGAGCGTTTCGACGCTTCTTGCGCGACGACTTGGTGCCTGTTTCGTCCAATGTCGAGAGACTGCAGCGAGGAGTGATTGCAAGTTGAAACTTAAAACCGTACAATTAACATATTTAAGTTGTGATTTGTCGGTTTTGGGTTATTATTAAATAGGCGTTCGTGTGTGGTGATGACCCACCTTGATATCGAAGAGAGTGAGGATCGCCGGGAGTTCTTAAAGAGCTGCGGAAAATTTGCAGCCGTGACTCCGCCGGTGATGACCCTTTTGCTTTCCACCTCTCTAACCTCGACCGCGATAGCCAGCTCGGGCGGCCACGCTGCGCATCGCAACAATGGCTATGGCTATGGCTATGGCTATGGCTATGGCAACGGCGGCGGCGACGGTAGTCCGAACGGTAAAGAGGACCGTGACCGCTGAGAGAGGCCAAGCCGCCAATTTTGGTATGCGAACGCCGTACCGGTCCAGCAGGGCTCAGCCGGTCCGCCGCCGCTTGGATGGCCGGTCGATCAGGAGATCATCCAGCTTCTTTCCGGCTCTGAGCTGGGCTTTCAGCCACCGGGGCTGCTTACCGCGACCCGACCAGGTTTCGGAGGGGTTCTTCGGGTTCTGGTACTTGGGCAAGACTGCCGGATAAGGGCGGCGCACAGTTTCATCGCTTCGGGCTGTGCCGGCGGCCCCCTCTATTCGGCGAAGCCGCTCCTCCAGCTTGGCTTTTTCTGCAGCCAGTCTGCGACTGAGGACAGCGGTCACCCCGTCGTAGAGCGCCCACAGCTCGGCTGTGGGCATTGATGCCCAATCGTCTTTCTGCATAGAACCCTTCCCCATCCAAGTGGAGGGAACTATCAGGTCATACCCCGATTGAGCAAGTACGATCCTGCTTGAGGGCCGGCGGCCTAGCTCCATGAAGTGCCGGCACTACCGGCTCAGTCCGCGCTTACGAACGCGCCGGAATCTCGCCTGCCTGTTCGCCCGTCGCCGTGTACCGAGCAGTCGCTGCTCGGCCTCCAGCACGCGACTACGCAAATTCTGCAATTCCGCGAATTGAACGATTAGAGCTTGGTGTGCTTGGCGTAAAATAATTGAACAGTACATGTGACAACCTACTCATTACTAGCGGTTGTGCCGGTTCGGAGACAGAACTCGCACCTCTGAGCCCCTCGGGCCGGCACGCGACCGAACTTGAAAAAGGTTGAAGCCAATTTTTAAAAGAAGGAAATTCCTTTTTGTCACTCCCTTGAGTCGAGTCCTCACTCCTCTGGGCGAACTCTGGCTCATGGTAGATTTGAAATCGAAATGTCCCTATATGTCGTTGGTAATAGGGCCTGACGTAACAATAGTGGATGTCGGTCATCATATGACGGGATGTCCCAGCCATGGCGCCGCCACACTTATTGCGCGAACTTCTATATAGAAACTATCGTCAATTGATCTCAACTCCGCCCTTTTCGCGATGAATCTGCATTTTTGGAGTTTATTCAAAGCCCTGCGTACTTGAGGTACCTTACGCATCCTTTGGTTGACATTTGGTGATGTTGCTCTCAGGTGTTGCCGGAGTAAGTCCGAGGGGAGTGCGACATTCTGTCAGAGCGAAATTGCAGCCTTGGTAAATATGGCCTGCTTTACAATGAATTGTCGTCTAACGGGATTAAGCTAGCGCCCGCGGGGTTTCTGGGAATAGGTTGACGAAGCATGCGCCGCATCACAGTCGTCATCGCAGACCGACATCCCATTGTCCTGCAAGGGATCAATATCACTCTTGCAGCGCAGCATGACTTCGCTGTCGTGGCGTCCTGCGGCCGCGGTGCAGACTGCATCGAGGCGATGCGACGTCTTGTTCCCGACATTTTGCTTCTCGATGTCGCAATGCCCGACATGAATGGAGTGGAAATCCTCGCTTTCGCTAAGTCCGCAGGCCTGCGTACGCGCGCGGTATTCTTTACCGGTTTAGCCGAGGACCGTGAATTGGCGAGACTGGCTGCGAATGGCGCGCATGCCGTGGTTTCGAAGGATGCGACACCGGCGACGCTGGTGGAGGTCTTGCGACAGGTTGCACAGGGCCAGAGACCGCTGTCTGTTCCACGGACCAGCCAGGAGAGCAGTAAGGACCCCCCCGCAACTGATGAAGAGAAGCCCTTGACCCAGCTAACGGAGCGGGAGCGGCAGATCATGCGGCTTGTCTCTGAAGGGCTGTCGAACAAGGAAATCGGCCGTCGCCTGAATATTGCCGAAGGCACCATCAAGGTTCATCTTCATCGAATCTTCCAGAAGCTGGATATCAGCAATCGTACGGTTCTCGCGACCATGGCGCTCTCCTAGAACGAATGGCGCCACTCGACGCGCGAACTCACCCCCTTAATCGTATCACAGCGGGATCTGGCCGATCTGAAATGGAAAACGCACGTCGGAATGGCCGCGAGGCGTGCCAGTGGATATGTCCTGATTGCCTTCTCCGCCTCTGACGCAGAGGTTCTCTCGCCAAGGGTGGGGGGCGGCCCCGGGTAAGGCGCGTAGAAGGCTTTTCTGGCGACCTGGCATAGAGACGGGCGGGAGTGACCGGCGCTTAGGACCTTGACCAAACCGCCGACTGTGCCGTCGCGCACTTCATTCCTAGATACGTCGACGCATGTCGACCCCTCGAAAGGTAAGCTTTCGTTTAATGTGTCGTCACTTTGACCAGCCGAGGCCTTCTAGTGCGGCCAAGTGCTCAACGAACCTGTTGCAGCCTTGCTCGGCCTCAGCAAGGGATTGAAACGGTGAGCCGCCGATCCTGATGGCCCCTTTGGTCGGGTCGAGCGGGCGCCAGCTCGCCATGTAGCCGGTACGTCCGTGAAAGCCTGGACCGGTGGGACTCTCGAAGCTGATCACAAATGAGAAACCGCCCCTGCTGGCGCTCCAGACTTCCATGGCCTCGACGGACCGGTGAAATTGCAATGGCACGGCAGTGATCCGTTTCGGCGAAGTCGCTCTCATGCAGCAAATATAACCTGAAGATAAAAATAAAAATTTGAAATGTGATTTTATCTTTGATTAAATAATCGAGATTGGCGCCAGATTAAGCGCCAAGGGGCCCCGGAGCGGTTTCAGCAGCTCGCCGCCCCCTGGGCTGCTGGAGCCGTCTTGCTGTTGTCCGTAGCCTGCAGCCATCGACTTGACGAGAGCTCGGTGATTTACTTTCTTGAATTAATTTCGATATCATTATACTTGATTTAATCGTGCGGGCTCTTTCCCGGTGTGACGCGAGGGAACTGGCTCGTCCTGAGGAAGATCAGTCCAGGGTGGTTCAAATGCGTGCATTTCTGATCGTCTTGGTCGCGTTAATTGCGCCGGCCCAAGCCGAACTCGCGCCTTCGGGCCCGTTCAAGAGACCAGAAGCCGGTCTTAACGCTGCCTGCGCCTACAGCATCCGGGGATACCCGATTGAGGTGCCCGCCGGTGTGAACCTTTGCTGGCGCGCACCATTCCCGTACTCCTCGGAATATGGCCTGCTGCATTGCGATCCGAAATTCCAGTTTCAGGAGATCGCCCTGGTGAAGCGCAGCGATCCGCGCTGCGAAAGATACGAGTACAGGCAATAGGCGCGGCAGCCGGGGAGGGTCGCAAGCGGCGGAATGTCTGCCGCGCAGCCTCGGATCTTCAATCATTGCGCAGATTGATCTTGGCTGCCCGCGGGGCGGAGGCTCAAACATTCGCGGGCCGAACTGGCCAGCTAATCCAGGGCCATCGCGAATCCGGTGCTCTCCATCTGGGGAGGAGGATGGCGGGCCACGTATTGCCGCGCCCTCTCCGCATCGAAAAGGGTTCGGCCGGAATCGGA
This sequence comes from Bradyrhizobium sp. LTSP857, assembly GCF_000938285.1. Lineage (NCBI taxonomy): Bacteria > Pseudomonadati > Pseudomonadota > Alphaproteobacteria > Hyphomicrobiales > Nitrobacteraceae > Bradyrhizobium > Bradyrhizobium sp. LTSP857. The sequence continues at coordinate 59,363 of NZ_JYMS01000013.1, forward strand.
GCTGTTCCGGCAGGCCTTGAAAACTTTCGATTGAAATCTGATTTAATTAATATAAATATAACCGAGAATTAAATCGGAGAGAGATATGTCCACATCGGACAGCAGTGAGGATGACGACCGCAGAGAATTTCTGAAAACCTGCGGGAGATTCGTTGCTGTCACGCCTCCTGCGATGACCCTGCTTCTGTCAACATCCCTGACCTCGAGCGCCATTGCGCGCTCGGGCGCACGCGACGGGGGAAATCGCGACAATGGCGGGCATTCATTCCTCGACGATGACCCTCCGTCCGGGGGCGCCTCTGGAACGTCGGGGGGGCCACCATTTCAAGGGGGTAAAGCCTCTGGTCACGGTGGTGGGGCATCCGGAGGTGGCTCTTCTGGCGGTGGGGGGGCGCATGGTGGGGGAGGATCACCCACGAGTATCACAAGCTCTGGAAGCATAGATGCATCCGCAGGCCCCAATTGTGCAGACGAGGAAGATGAGAGACGTAAAAGCAGGCGCGACTGCGACCCCGCCGACCTCAAGCCTTCGAATTTGGCTAGATCGGAACCGACCTGGACGCGCCAGTTTCCGCGCAATAACTGAATAAGCCAGCCGCAGCCCGTGTTCGAACTTGAGATGGAGCCCAGGACTTGGCGCGCCGTTGCCGAGGCTTGGCCTGGGCCACCTTTGGCACGTCCGCTGGGATCAGGTCAGCAGTGGTGCGAAGTACGGTATCGTTCGACCGTTTGAGAGATGGAACTTTCGGCAAAGTCAGCGATTTGAGATGAATGACGGTACCGACAAAGGGGACAACGTGCATTTACGTACGTATATTGCCGCAGGTTGCTGAAAATTCGGAGTCGGAGTAATAACCTGAGTTGAGCGTCGGTTCAAAGACACAGACATTGGATTGCGGGATTGGTTGGTCAGAGGACAAGCACAGTTGTTGTTGGTGCTCGCTTCAAGATGAGCGAATTTGGGATGCGTCGCTGCCCAGAACTGGCTCACCAGACCGGTACGGTTGTCGATGTTAGCCCTCGCACGAGTTCCGTCACCGTGCTGTTCGATGATGCCACAAAACCAACTTACCTCCACCAGGACTACATATCTCCATTGTCGAAGTAACTAATCATCACGGCGCGCAGCCGACACAGTTGGCAGCTTGCGCTGCCAACTATCCCACGACGTCCTAGCTTGATCCATTGTCGCGTCGCTGAAAAAGGGTCATCCAGCATGTGGGTTCACGACCGTATAACCCCGCAGTGAACGCGAGTGAATTCTCGTTGCCCGCCCGCCAGAGTTGGCATCATACGCCATCCACATGTCGCCCCCGAGGTGTTGTTCCAACACGAAGACGTGCCCGTGGCGTGCTGCAACCATCCCCGGTGCCGGCGATGCACGCGGAAAGCGTAGCCAATTGGCCGCGAGGTTCAATTCCGGCACGATACGGCCAAACACACGTATAGCCGCGCCGCAACCGCAGAAAGATCGCGGGCAACCGGCGGGGCGACCGCCGACAATCTGACCGTGAGGGACATTCGTCTCCGCCGAGCCGTTACGAACGTCAGCGCCTGGGTGCGCGTCTGAAAACGGTGGCCGGGAATACCGCGAAAATCTTATGTGGCGCATCTGCAAGTACGAAAAGTCGCAAGGCATAGTCACATTGCATTCCGGAATTTGACCAGTGGGGGGCCGCGCTTCCGAAGCAATGGATGAGCTTGCAAAAATCAGCGACGCAATGGTTACGCATTTTAGCATTGCAGGACTCCGATTAAATCGTCCTGCCCCAATATTTAAATACCAATGATAATTTGGCAGAACTGTGCCAAAAAAATGAAGCGCTTAATATTTTGTCGCGCCGGGTTTGCCTGATCGAGAAGAGGCGGCCAGTCAAATCCGACGCGAAACCTACCTGAAGTTGATTCATGATTGTCAGGCGTACCTGCAAGGCAAGCCGGTGCGCCGCTCCTCACGTCTCGGGAATAGGCAGTGGCGGCGCGGCGCTGACGTTGGTTGCAAAGCCAGTGGCTGCGGGGGTTCCTGACGGAGGTGCCGCACATGGCTCGCCTCCCGGCACGTTATGTCGGGCCGTTGGTCGCGACGGGCAATCCATCTGCCGAGGCAAACCCGCAGACGTCACCAGCACTTGCGTTGCCCGACAAGCCATCCGTCGCGGTGCTTCCGTTTTCAAATTTGAGCGGCGACCCCAAGCAGGAGTATTTCGCCGACGGCATGGTCGAAAACATCATCGCTGGATTGTCTTGCATCAAATGGCTGTTCGTGGTCGCGCGCAATTCGAGCTTCACCTACAAGGAAGAGACTGTAGACGTGAAACGCGTGGGTCGCGAGCTCGGGGTACGCTACGTGTTCGAAGGAAGCCTGCGTAAAGACGGCAATCGTCTTCGCATCTCCGCACAGATGATAGAAGCCGAGACCGGAGGCCATTTGTGGGCCGAGCGATATGACCGTCCGCTCGGTGACATTTTCGCGCTTCACGCGTTACGGAAAGACGTAAAGTGTCCGTGTCGGCGCGGACTTGACCCGCGTGGCGCTGAAGTTGTCTTCTGTGAAATCATAAAGCGCCGAAGCGGGCCAGAGGCGGCAACGAACTCCAAGGCTCAACATGACAATTATTTAATCAGAATTTATATTGAATTTCTATTAAATTCATGGTTTAATACAGTTCAAGTTAATTCCATTCGTTGGGTGTGTTTTCAGCAAAAAGACTGGGGAACTCATGGCCCGCAAATCTGGCGATCGCCGTCCGCCCATCAGCCCTGCGCGCCGTCATTTCATGGCGATCGTTGCCGCGGGGACGGGAAGACTATCGACTATCGCAATTTCGTCGTCACTGCTCGCAGGCCTCAAGGTCAAAGATGCCAACGCACTCGGCATATTTCCTCGGGGGAATCCCAAGGATCGCGGCGATTCCCGAGGCGGTCCCAATCATAATTGTTTCGGGCGAGGAACGCTTATTCGGACGGCCGACGGCGAAACGCCCGTTGAAGACCTGCCAATCGGTGCTTTGGTCATCACGACCAACGGTGCATTGCCGGTCAAATGGGTGGGTCGAAAAACCATTAGAAGGAATGCGTCGGCCTCCTGGCATCCGAGCGTTATGCCGGTCCGGGTGTCACGCTCCGCGATCGATGATCAAACGCCGCAGAGGGATTTGTATCTATCGCAGGAACACTCCCTTTTAATCGATAGCGTTTTGATCCCCGCGAAACATCTCGTCAATGGAAGCTCGATCACGTTCGACGACGATGCAATGATGTCCGAAACCATCGAATATTTCTGCGTGGACCTCGATACTCATGAAGTGATCTTTGCGGAAGGCACGGCAGCCGAGTCGTTTCAGTACAGGGGTGGTCCAATCGCCTGGGATAATATTGGCGACTACCAGGACCTTTACGGCAGCGAGCATAAGGTAATGCCGGCGTTTGCACCGCTTTGCCGCTACAGCGGGGGCCGGGCAGAGGCGCGTGGCTTGCTTCGGCTAGCAGCTTCTCGTTTCGTCGACATGCGCGATCCCATTCAGATTGCTTACGGCCGGATCGCGGCCCGGGCAATGGCGATAGCTGCTTGAATGGGCCGACGGCCCTGTTTATGGATGATTGGCAGTGTCTCGAGGGCCTTTGCAGCCCGCTATCTTTTGCATGGCCTGGGACCAGCTTGCCCTAGCGACGTGGAGACTTAATCCCAGCTGCGTCCAGAAGCCGTAACCAGCACACTTCCGAGTTCTACTATTGGCCCGAAGCCGGTAGCAAGAGAGGGGCAGAGCATGTCCGCTCTGCCCAGTCAGTTCAGATGTCGACCTGCTCTGCTATCGCGAGCGCATCGTCGACTTCAATTCCCAGATACCGGACGGTGCTCTCGATTTTGGTGTGCCCCTCCGCGGTATTTGAGACATCGGTCATGATGACGTCCTCAGTTAATGAGGTCGATCACTCTCGAACGTGTCACCTTCTGAACCTACGCGTTCAATGCATTGCCGACCATTGGTGAAAACATTTCGGCTCTCAGCTAAAAGGATTGTAAGCATCCGGCGAAGACCGCGCGCGGGTCATTTTCGGCTCAGGCGGCTTGATCAACGTTCCGGATGGCAGAGCGCCAATTCCATGGCAGCAGTTCGTCGAGCCTTTGGACGGGATGCTCGGCGATGCGCGCCAGAACGTCGGCGAGCCAGGCTTGCGGATCGACGTCGTTCATCTTGGCGGTGACGATCAGGCTGTACATCACCGCCGCCCGCTCGCCGCCGCGATCCGAGCCGCAGAACAACCACGACTTCCGACCTAAAGCGATGCCGCGCACGCCACGCTCCGCCGCATTGTTGGACAGGCAGATGCGGCCGTCATCGAGGAAGCGGGTAAATGCGCTCCAGCGCTTGAGCATGTAGTCCATGGCCTTGGCGACATCGTTGCTGCGCGAGAGCTTGGCGCGTTGTGTGCGCATCCAGGCTTCCAGATCGGCCACGAGCGGCGCGCTGAGTTCCCGGCGAACTGCCTGGCGCCTTTCGGCGCTCTGACCGTTGATGGTCCGCTCGATCTCGAACAGGGCGTCGATCCGGCGGACTGTTTCCAGCGCCAGCGGCGAGATCACTGCCGGCCTCTTGCCCTGAGCCTTGCGACGCGCATTCTCGGCCAGATCAGCCATCACGAAGAACGGCCGCCGGGCATGGACCCAGCACGCGGCTTCCAGGATCGGACCTGCGTTGCGGCCCGGTTCGTAAAGCCTGCCATAGCCGCCATAGGCATCGGCCTGGAAGATTCCGCTGTAGTTGGCCAAGTGAGCCTGGGGATGCTCGCCGGCCCGATCGCGCGAGTAATAGAACACCGCGCCCGGCGGGGCCTGCCCTCCAAAAGGCTTGTCGTCGCGCACATAGACCCAGATCCGGCCGGTGTCGGTCTTGCCTTTGGCCAGGACCGGAACCGTGGTGTCGTCCCCGTGCAATCGCTCGGCGCTCAGTACGTAGGCCTCGAGGCGCTTGAACAAAGGTGCCAGCGCCGCGGTGCAGCCGCCGACCTGGTCGGCCAGGGTCGACAGACTGATCGGCACGCCCTCCTTGGCATAGCGCTCCGCTTGCCGGTTCAGCGGCTGATGTTGACCAAACTTCTCGAACAGCACCATCGCCAGCAGGCTTGGCCCCGCCCAGCCGCGGGCAAGCACATGGAACGGCGCCGGAGCCTGGCTGATCTTCTCGCAATCACGGCAAGTAAACTTCTCGCGGACGTGCTGGATCACTTTCCAGGATTTCGGGATCACCTCCAGCGTCTCGGTGATGTCCTCGCCGAGCTTGGACAGCCGCGCGCCGCCACAGCAGGCGCACGCCACAGGTCCCGGCACGATCACCCGCTCGCGAGGTAGATGCTCCGGGAACGGCTGGCGTGACGGCCGCTTGCGCGTGAACGACGCCACCTTCGTGGTTTTGGCCGCGGCCATTTCGGCGGCGAGTTCGTCCTCCGTCGCCGAACTCTCCAGCTCCTCCAGCGTCAGTTCAAGCTGATCCAATAGCCGCGCGGTACGCTCCGAGCGCGGACCATGGCGGTCGCGGTTGAGTTTCTCGATCTGCAGCTTCAGATGGGCGATCAACGCCTGGTCGTCGGACTGCCGGGCACGGGCGGCCGCAGCCTCCGCCCGAGCAACGATCAATGCCGCTTGCAGCGTTTCGATGTCGTCTGGCAGCGATTCAAGGCCGTCACCCATGGCCCCGATGGAATCACAAAAGAGGCGATTTGAGGCGTCTTTTCTTCCGCACCTCAGAACTTTTTTGAGCCTATCCTGCGCTCTGTGGCCGCCACGTGTGCTGCGGATTGCGCCAGTCGATCGCCTCCAGCAGATAACTCATCTGCGCCGCGCTCAGCCCCACCACACCGCCCACCGTCGCCGGCCAGACAAAACGGCCACGGTCCAACCGCTTCGCGTAGAGCGACAATCCAATTCCATCGTGCCACAAGGCCTTGATCAGCGAACCGCCGCGTCCGCGGAACACGAAGACATCTCCGGCGAACGGATCGCGACCAAGGCTTTCCTGCACCAATAATGACAAACCCTGCATGCCCTTGCGCATGTCAGTGTAGCCGGTCGCAATCCAGATGCGTGCGCTCGAAGAGACTGGGATCATCGACGCTCCAGAACCTGCAGCACCCGCGCCAGGGCGGCCGCATCGACGCCCGCATCGACAATCACCCGACGATCCCGGCCAACGACGATCACCATCTGCCCGCTCGTCGCTGTGGCAGCAACCGCCGGCTCGACCTCAGCGGCAAGGACGACCCGCGCAAAGCCGGATTGCTCGCTTTGAGGGCTGATCGGCTCGGGACCGAACGAGCGCCGCCATGTCATCAGCAACGAACGTGATATGCCATGGCGTCTTGCTGTCGACGATATCGCGCGCGGCGCTTGAAAGCTTTCGGTCACGATCCGCAGCTTTTCGTCATCCGACCAGCGTCGCCGGCGACCAGTCTCGACCACCTCAAGCCGTTCAAGCTGAGTACTGCGCTTATGGCTGTCCATAAGGACTGTTACGCACCAATTGGACTAATCCAACAAGGCGGCCCTCGCCGGAGGGAGAC
>NZ_JYMS01000014.1:0-106609 GCF_000938285.1 Bradyrhizobium sp. LTSP857
GCGAGGGCTTTGCACAAATCGCGAATCTGCGATTCACTAAGAGAGATCTGAAGAGGGTCTTGGGATGGCATATCGGCAGGTTGGGCAACCGAGCTTCGCAGATGCGCTGGCGTCGCGGCGTGGGAAAGGCGGTGCGGTGCTGAGGCGGATTTGCGAACTGGTCGATTGGGGGGCTGTGGAGCGCGTGCTGTGCGGCCTTCCGGAACCTGAGCGTGGCGCGCCGGCCTATCCTCGGCTGGTGATGTTCAAGGCTGTGCTGTTGCAGCAATGGTACGGGCTGTCCGATCCGGAACTGGAAGAAGCGCTCGATGACCGGGCCTCTTTCCGCGACTTCTGCGGCTTTGCGCTGGGCGACGAGACGCCCGACCATACGACGATCTGGCGCTTCCGCGAAGCTTTGCAGCAGGCCGGTCTGGACGAGACGCTGTTTGCCGAGATGCTGCGCCAGATCGACGCGCGCGGGCTGGTGCCGCGTCGAGGCACATTGATCGACGCCAGCCTGATCCCGGCGGCGGTGAAGCCGCCGAAGCCGCCAAAGGACCCGCTGCCGCCCGGCCCAGACGGGCGCGCGCCGAGCAAGCTGGTCAACAGCGAGCGCGATGCGGATGCGCGATGGACCAAGAAGGGTGGCAAGCGATACTTCGGCTACAAGGCGCATGTCGGTGTCGACCAGTGCTCGGCGATCATCCGTCGCAGTAAGCTGACCGACGCTGCGGTCAACGATACGGTGCCGGCCGATGAATTGATCAGCGGCGACGAGAAGGCGGTCTACGCCGACCAGGCCTATGACAAGCACGAGCGCCGCGCCGGGCTGGCTGCCCGGGGCATCAAGCCGCGGCTGATGTTCCGGCCCAACAAGCATCATCCCCTGACCGAGCGGAAGAAGCGCTTCAACGACGCCGTGGGACGCCGCCACGCGCCGGTCGAGCAGGTCTTTGCGCGCCTCAAGGGCGTCTACGGCTGGGCGCGCGCTCGCTATCTGGGCTTGGCACGCAACCATACCCATCTGCGTCTTCTCTGCTTGGCCATGAACCTCAAACGATGGGCGGTGCTGTGTCCCGCGGGAGGTGTAGCGTGACCGCCGTAGCCCAACGCCATCGATCGGCCACGAAAACAAGGCCGTCTGCGTTCGCTCGCAATCCGAGGCCACACAAAAAAATGCCCCACATCGAGCCTCACTCCCGCACGGCCAATTAAGCAAAGCCCTCGCTTGCGGGAGAGGTGAAGCAAGAAAGAACGCATGTATCAGTGGGACTTCGGCATCCTCTGGAGCTATCGCTGGCTCTTTCTCAACGGGCTTGGCGTCACCGTCGGCTTTACCGTGGTCATCGTCGTGCTCGGGCTGGTGTTCGGGCTGTTCGGCGCGTTCGGTAGCCTGTCGCGCTTCAGGGCCGTGCGTCTCCTCGCCCTCACCTTCATCGAGGCGTTCCGCTGCACGCCGATCCTGGTGCAGCTGATCTGGTTCTATTACGCGCTGCCGATCCTCGCCGGCGTCGAGATGACGCCGATCACGGCCTCGGCGCTGGCGCTCTCGCTCTATGGCGGCTCGTTCTACTCGGAGATCATCCGCGGCGGCATCGTCTCGATCGACAACGGCCAGTCGGAAGCGGGTGCTGCGCTCGGCATGACACCGGGCCAGGCGATGCGACGCATCGTGCTGCCGCAGGCGATCAAGCGCATGATCCCGGCGCTGATGAACCAATCGATCATTCAGTTCAAGAACACCTCGCTGGTCTCGGTGCTGGCGGTGCCTGATCTGGTCTATCAGAGCCAGGTCGCAGCCCATGACAGCTACCGGCCGTTAGAGACCTACACCGCGGTCGCGGTCGCCTACGCCGCGATCCTGATTCCTCTGACCATCCTCGCCCGGCGCGGCGAGAAGCGACTGGCGGTCAGCGAATGAGCGAGATGTCAAAAATCGAGATCAGAGGCTTGCGCAAGAGCTTTGGCAGCAATGAAGTCTTGAAGACCATCAGCCTCGACGTCGCCAAGGGCGGCGTCGTCGCGCTGATCGGCCCCTCCGGCTCGGGCAAGTCGACGCTGCTCCGCTGCATCAATCTCCTGGTCGTGCCCGACGGCGGCAGCGTCCGCGTCGGCGACACAAGCTTTGCATTCGGCGAGGGTTCGAAGCTACCCGACGTGAAGACGCTGGCAAAATTCCGCGCCACCACCGGCATGGTATTCCAGCATTTCAACCTGTTCCCGCACATGACGACGCTCCAGAATGTGATGGAGGGTCCGGTCACGGTTCGTCGCATGGCCAAGGCGGACGCCGAGAAGCTCGCTCGCGCCCAGCTTGCGAAAGTGGGCCTCGCGGAAAAGGCCGACCAATATCCGGCAACGCTCTCCGGCGGCCAGAAGCAGCGCGTTGCAATCGCGCGCGCGCTCGCGATGGAGCCGGACGTGATGCTGTTCGACGAGGCGACTTCGGCGCTCGATCCCGAGCTCGTCGGCGAAGTGCTCGCCGTCATCCAGCGGCTGGCATCCGAGGGCATGACCATGGTGATCGTAACTCACGAAATCGCCTTTGCGCGCGAGGTCGCCGACCGCTTGATCTTCATGCGCGACGGAATCGTCGTCGAGGAAGGCCCGGCGCGGCAGGTGATCGATAATCCGCAGGCAGCCGCGACGCGCGCCTTCCTCAGCCATTTCCACCGCACCGGCGCACTGCCGCCGGCCACAACAGTATCGTGATGCCCAATATCGATCGTGTTTATCTTGTCACCGGCGCCGCCAGCGGCATCGGTCGCGCCACCGCAAAACTGCTCGCAGCGCCCGGCACCGCACTGCTGCTGCATACGCGCTCGAACGCAGCCGGCCTTGATGCCACAGCAGTGGAGGCCGAAGCGCAAGGCGCTGTTGTCGCAAAGTGCCTCGGCGATCTTGCCGAGGAAGCGGCGATCACCGATGCCGTCGCCGCGACACAGAGCGCCTTCGGTCGCCTCGATGGGTTGATCCTGGTCGGCGGCCACGCTCGCCGCGGCAGCGCCATCGGCACGCCGGCGGATCAATTCCGCCAGGCAATGGATGAATCGGCGCTGGCCTTCACGCGGCTGGTCGACGCCGCGCTGCCGCTGTTGCGTGCCGGCCACGATGCGCGGATTGTCGCGGTGTCGTCCTTCGTCGCGCACGCGATCCGGCCCGAGTTTGCGCCGTTCGCAGCAACGGCCGCCAGCCGCGCCGCGCTCGAAGCGCTGGTGCGACTCACCGCAGTTGAACTTGCCAAGGACGGCATCACCGTCAACGCGGTTGCGCCTGGGCTGATCGTCAAGGACAAGCCGAGCGAGAGCCGGCTCTCACCCGAGCAAATCGCTGCGACCGAGGCGCTGATCCCGATGCGCCGTCGCGGGCGGCCGGACGAAGTCGCTGAAATCATCGCCTTCCTGGCATCGCCGAAGGCGTCCTACGTCACCGGCCAGGTCTGGCACGTCAATGGAGGCTTGACATGACCGAAGCAACCGTCGCACGCATCAGGCTGTTCCTGATCGAGAGTCCGATCAAGATGGCGCGCCTCCAGGGCGTCGGCAACGTCAAGGGCACGGTCAAGCGTGTGCTACTCGAGCTCACATCAAGCGACGGCGTGGTCGGCTGGGGCGAGGCAGCGCCATGGGAAGTGTTCACGGGAACGCCGGAAGCGGCCTTCTCCGCCCTCGACATCTATCTGCGGCCGATCGTGCTCGGCAAACCCGTGCGCCGCATTCGCGCGCTGATGGCTGAGCTCGACCGCGCCCTGGTCGGTCACGCCGAAGCCAAGGTCGCGATCGAGATGGCGCTGCTCGACATCGTCGGCAAATCGTCGGGGCTTTCGGTCGCTGACTTGCTCGGCGGCCGCGTGCGCGACACGATTCCCCTGTCGTTCTCGATCGCCGATCCGGACTTTCCCGCCGATCTCGAACGCATGCGAAAAATGGTTCCAGACGGCAACGTCATCTACAAGGTCAAGACCGGCGTGAAGCCGCATCGGGAGGACCTCGACCATCTTGAAGCGATCCGGAACGAGTTCGGCGACAAGGTCGACCTTCGCGTCGACTACAACCAGGCGCTGGCGCCGTTCGGCGCCATCAAGATCCTGCGCGATATCGAACAGTTTGCGCCGACCTTCATCGAGCAGCCGGTGCCGCGCAAATTTCTCGACGTGATGGCGCAGCTCACCGCGGCGCTGGAAACGCCTGTACTTGCCGACGAAAGCTGTTTCGACCGCCGCGACATGATGGAGGTGGTGCGCCGCGAGGCGGCCGACGCCGTCTCGATCAAGCTGATGAAGGCCGGCGGCCTGTTCGAGGCCCAGGCGATCATGGCGATCGCCGACATCGCCGGCCTGCCCGGCTATGGCGGCACGCTGTGGGAGGGCGGCATTGGGCTCGCCGCCGGCACGCAGCTGATCGCGGCAACGCCGGGCATCTCGCTCGGCTGCGAATTCTACATGCCGCATCATGTGCTGACCGAAGACGTGCTCGAAGAGCGCGTCGCCAACCGCGGCGGCCATGTCGTCGTGCCTGACGGGCCGGGCCTCGGGATTCGCGTCAGCGAAGCCTCGGTCCGCGCCAATGCGCGGGTGCTGGCGGAAGCGTAGGCAGCCGCCACGAATTCGCCGTCGTCCCGGCGAAGGCCGGGACCCATACCGCGTGATCTATCGATAGGCGCAGGTGCTCCTAGCGCGGGAAGACTCTTCACTACGAACTTTCGCCAAACTACTCCCTGTGGTTATGGGTCCCGGCCCCCCGTGCGCAATTGCGCACTAGGCCGGGACGACAACAAAGCATGCGGGACCTGCGGAGCGCTAACCTTCCCCTCGCCAACTCGGTATCGTATGGTCCGACCAAACAAGCCCGTCCCCATCGGGCCATCCGGAAACATTCATGTCCGATCCCGCCTGGTCGCTGCACTCCCGCCTGAAAGAGGACACCATCGACATCGGCGATCTGCCGCTGTCGAAGGTGCTGGTCATCAAGGACGCGCATTATCCCTGGCTGCTGCTGGTGCCGCGGCGCTCCGATGCGGTCGAGATCATCGATCTCGACGAGGTCCAGCAGGCGCAGCTGATGACCGAGATCTCCCGCGTGTCGCGTGCGCTGAAGGAGATCACCCAATGCGACAAGCTCAACATCGCGGCGCTTGGCAACCTCGTGCCGCAGCTTCACGTCCACATCATCGCGCGCCGGACCAGTGACGCCGCCTGGCCGCGGCCGGTGTGGGGCGTGATGAAGCCCTTGGCGCACGACGCCACCGAGGTGCAGAATTTCATCAGTGCGCTTCGCCGAAAAATCTGGTTGGGTTGAAAGAACAAGAAATGTCAGCATTCGACTCGTTTCCGCTGGGGCAACCGGCCTTCGTCACCGACGTCCTCGATCGCGCCGCGCACCTGCGCCGCGATGATGAAAAGCTGTTCGCGATGGAGCAGAAGCCGTCATCGCGCGCCTATGTCGTCTACCGCGACTCGCTGCTGGTGAAGCGCGAGGGCGAAAAAGCACGCGCGCTGCTCTCGTTCGACGAGGCGCTGAAGTGCGGCGCCAATCCCGGCACGATTTTCCTAGGGCTGCGCGATGGTGCGGCTGTGTTCGGCATGGGCCTGCCCCAAGCCGCAGCGGAAAAGCTGATCGGGCGCGAGGACTACACCGTCACCGAGCTGCGCGGCATGGCGATGCAGGGCGCGATTCCACCGCAAGAGCTCTCGGCGATCGCAATGGCGAAGTCGATGGTGAGCTGGCACCAGCGCCACGGCTATTGCGCCAATTGCGGCACGCGCAGCGCGATGAAGGAAGGTGGCTGGAAGCGCGAATGCCCAAGCTGCAAGGCCGAGCATTTCCCCCGCACCGATCCGGTCGTGATCATGCTGGTGGCGTCCGGCGAAAAATGCCTGCTCGGCCGCCAGAAGCAGTTTCCGCCGGGCATGTATTCCTGCCTCGCCGGCTTCGTCGAGGCCGCCGAAACCATCGAGGATGCGGTGCGCCGCGAGATCCTCGAAGAGTCCGGCATCAGCTGTACCGACGTGCAGTATTACATGACTCAGCCCTGGCCCTATCCGTCGTCGCTGATGATCGGCTGTAGCGCGCGAGCGCTGAACGAGGACGTCGTCGTCGATCACTCCGAGCTCGAGGATGCGCGCTGGTTCACGCGCGAAGAGGCCGCCCTGATGTTGACGCGGACGCATCCAGACGGGCTCGCAGGTCCGCATCCTTTCGCGATCGCCCATCATCTGCTCGGCCGCTGGGTGCACGACAAGAGCTGAGACCGCCGATGGCTGAATCAGGGATCGCGCCGCGCATCCTCTGCATCGGCATTCCCGTGCGCGACCTGGCGCGGCATTGCCGTCGTCGGTAGCGTCGACCGCGCGATGGCGCTGACCGATGGCCTGCTCACCGCCGCCTCGCATCTGCTGTTCGCCAGCGAACAGGTGCAGCAGACCGCAGGCGTAACCGACGATAGCGAGGCGCTGAAGCGCCTGGCGGGTCTGACACCGGCCTTCCTGGCCGCCACCCGCGGTCCGAATGGCACGATCTGGCTGAACGAGGCGGGAGCGCTTGAGGAGACGCCGGCCTTTCCGGTCGATGCCGTAGACACGCTCGGCGCCGGCGACGTCTTCCATGGCGCCTTCACGCTCCGCCTCACTGAGGGCGGCGACGCGCGGGAGGCGCTGCGATTCGCCGCGGCCGCCGCAGCGCTGAAATGCACCCGGCATGGCGGCGGCCTGGCCGCCCCACAACGCATTGAAGTTGAAGAGCTTTTACGCAGTCACCCAAGGTTGGCTCCGAGCTCACCGCCGAGATTATAGGCTTGCGATAGAAGATTTTTCTCTATAAGAGGGAAACCAGCCCTCATAATGGAACAAAGTTCTTCAGATGACTGACCTCGCTGTCCAACTCCCCGAGACCAGCCGCCGCCTCGACGCCATCGATCGCAAGATCCTGATGGTGCTTCAGGACGATGCTTCCCTGTCGGTTGCCGAGATCGGAGACCGGGTCGGACTGTCCTCGACCCCCTGCTGGAAGCGCATCCAGCGCCTGGAAGCTGACGGCGTGATCACCAAGCGGGTGGCACTGGTCGACCAGAACAAGATCGGGCTCGGCATCTCCGTGTTCGTGTCGGTCGAGAGCTCCGATCATTCGGACGCATGGCTGAAGAAATTCGCCGAGGCCGTCAGTGCCATGCCCGAAGTGATGGAGTTCTATCGCATGGCCGGCGACGTCGACTACATGCTGCGCGTCGTAGTCGCGGACATGCAGGCCTATGACATCTTCTACAAGAAGCTGATCAGCGCCGTGCCGCTGAAGAACGTCACCTCGCGCTTCGCGATGGAGAAGATCAAGTCGGTCACGGCGCTCCCGATTCCGGCGGTGGTGGCGGCTTAAGACTCACCACACGAAAAAGCTGTCATCGCCCGGCTCGATGACCCGGCGATTCGGCGAGCGCGCGCCCCGCTGCTCAGATCTTCTGATTGTACTCGCCGACTTCGGGATGCGTGCGCAACACGCTGTTCACCATCTCGAACATGTCGTGCATGCGCTGCTCGGAGACCGGGCTCTCGACCACGACCACGAGCTCGGGTTTGTTGGAGGAGGCGCGCACCAGCCCCCAGCTGCCGTCTTCGACCGTGACGCGCACGCCGTTGACGGTGACGAGATCGCGGATCGCCTGGCCGCCGATCTTGGCGCCCTTCGCCTGCAAGCCTTCAAAGTGCTTCACGACCTGGTCGATGACGCCGTATTTGACCTCGTCGGCGCAATGCGGCGACATGGTCGGCGACGACCAGGTCTTTGGCAGCGCGTTCTTCAAGTCCGCCATCGACTTGCCGGGCGCGCGATCGAGCATGTCGCAGATCGCGAGCGCCGAGACCAGGCCGTCGTCATAGCCGCGTCCATACGGCTTGTTGAAGAAGAAATGGCCGGATTTCTCGAAGCCGGCGAGCGCGCCGGTCTCGTGGGTGCGGCGCTTCATGTAGGAATGGCCGGTCTTCCAATAGGTGGTCTTTGCGCCCTGCTTCTGGAGCACCGGATCGGTGATGAAGAGGCCGGTCGACTTCACGTCGACGATGAACTGCGCGTCCTTGTGGATCGCCGACATATCGCGCGCCAGCATCACGCCGACCTTGTCGGCAAAGATCTCCTCGCCGGTGTTGTCGACGACGCCGCAGCGGTCACCGTCACCGTCGAAACCGAGGCCGACGTCGGCCTTGTGCTGGAGCACCGCATCGCGGATCGCGTGCAGCATTTCCATGTCTTCAGGGTTCGGATTGTATTTCGGGAAGGTGTGGTCGAGCTCGGTGTCGAGCGGGATCACCTCGCAGCCGATCGCTTCCAGTACCTGCGGCGCGAATGCACCGGCGGTACCGTTGCCACAGGCCGCAACGACTTTCAGCTTGCGCTTCAGCTTCGGACGATTGGTGAGATCGGCGATGTAGCGCGCCGGATAGTTCTCGTGGAATTGGTAGGAGCCGCCGGCCTTGTTCTTGAAATCGGCATTGAGCACGATTTCCTTCAGCCGCGTCATCTCGTCCGGGCCAAACGTCAGCGGGCGGTTGGCGCCCATCTTCACGCCGGTCCAGCCATTGTCGTTGTGCGAGGCCGTGACCATGGCACAGCAGGGCACGTCGAGGTCGAACTGCGCGAAATAGGCCATCGGCGTTACCGCCAGGCCGATGTCGTGCACCTTGCAGCCCGCCGCCATCAGGCCGGAGATCAGCGCATATTTGATCGAGGCCGAATAGCCGCGGAAATCATGGCCGGTGACGATCTCCTGGCTGACGCCGAGCTCCGCGATCAGCGCACCCAGCCCCATGCCGAGCGCCTGTATCCCCATCAGGTTGATTTCCTTTTGGAACAGCCAGCGCGCGTCGTATTCGCGGAAACCCGTGGCCTTCACCATCGGCTCGGATTCGAAGGCATAGGTGTTGGGCAGCAACACGGATTTCGGCTTGGGGAACATTGAGGGGATCTCGTGAAAAGGAGCAGGCGTTGACTGCAGCCTTAGCGAATGCCCGGCTGCAACGGAAGGTGGGATTGACCGCTTATGGCTGATAATTACGGCAGATTGGTAACGGCGGGTCACGGCTCCCCGCTCGGATCATCTGGAATGGCTCCGCAGAAATCTCGGGCGCGATCGAACCCGCTGGCTGCAAATGAGAACATTGCAGCCCACAACCTCTGATCGCGAAATCGTGTTGAAACCTATCGGCCGCGCCGCGCATATGCGTACATGTTACTCCGTCTCGCCCGGTGACCACTCGACAATCGCCCTGGCGTTCGACGCAGCCTGATCGACCCATTAGAGCATTAAAAGCTTCGCTTCGAGCTTGCTCCGCGTTCCAAACGTGGGAGACAAAGCATGCGCAGGGTGTCGATCTTGGCTGCGATCGCAGCCGGCACGATCACGATGGTCTCTCAAATGACCGCCGGCCAATCGGCCGATGAGAGATTGTTGGGCATACCGGCCAGCGCCATGTCGGCGCCCCCCCACCTCAAGCTTGACGGTCCGGCGCTTCCGCCGTTCGCGTACACCGTGTTTTGCCTGCGCTACCAGGATGAATGCCGCACCCGCCCGCTGTTTCGAGGCGGTCCGGTCCTCCTGACCGAGGCACGATGGGCCAGCTTGAAAGACGTCAACCAGACTGTGAACCGCGCTATCGTCCCGGAACCGAATGAGTTCGGTCTGGCGACGGAGACCTGGCTCATTGATCCGGAGCGCGGTGACTGCAACGACTACGCTGTCAGCAAACGCCACCGGCTCATGAAGGGCGGATGGCCCGCGCGGACGCTGCTGCTCGGCGAGGTCGTGACCGTTTGGGGCAAGCATCATCTCGTTCTGGTGGTACTGACTAGGAGCGGGGACCTAGTGCTGGACAATTTGACCCCGCAGATCAGGCCGTGGTCGCGCGCCCCTTATCGCTGGGTCCGAATTCAGTCGCCGGCCAATCCGCGATATTGGAATACCGTCGCGCCGCGCAGCGTCTAAGGTTTCGCCGGTCGAGCCGGTGACCGGGACGCCGAGCTACTGCTCCAGCACCATCTGGCCGTTGGCGTATTCGAAACGCTTGAGGCGGGACAGGAAGGAGAGGCCGAGCAGGTTTTCCGACAGCGCCTCGTCCGGCAGCACCATGGCATCGACGTCACGCACGACGAGGCCGCCGACGTCCAGCATCGCGATGCGGGCGCGCGCGGCCTTGATGGTGCCGTTGGCGGTGGTGACGGTGGCGTTGTACTCGCTGCGCGAGGGACGCAGGCCGAAGCGGGCGGCCGAGGTCTCGTTCAGCGCAACCACGGAAGCGCCGGTGTCGACCATGAAGCCGATGCGCTGGCCGTCGATGCGGCCCTCGGCCTGGAAATGACCGCGGCCATCGCGGGGAATGCTGAAGCTGCGGCTGCCGGCCTGCGCCGTTGACGCGACCGCAATGGTCGTGCGCGGCGCTGACGTCGCGGAGGCGGAGCTGATCCTGTCCGCCATCTGCGCCATGAAGGTGCCCAGCCCGATCAGGATGGCCGCGAAGATCATTATGTTACGCATGACACCACTCGGAACGGAAAGCACGATTTCACCACGCAACGCGCCCGCCTGCGAGCTACGCCGCGACCAAGCCGGTGTCATTTTGACGAAAAGGATGAGCGGACGGTTAATGCGGGGTCGTGATCTCTCAGGTGCCGCGCGGTTTCACCCGTCGGGTCGGCAGCGCGCTCGCCGGATCATCCGGCCAGGGGTGGCGCGGGTAGCGGCCGCGCAGGTCCGAGCGCACCGCGGCGTAGCTGCCGCGCCAGAAGCCGGGGAGATCGCGCGTCACCTGCACTGGGCGCTGCGCCGGCGACAGTAGTTCCAGCACCAGCGGCACCTTGCCGGCCGCAATCGACGGATGGGTGTTGAGCCCGAACAATTCCTGGAGCCGCACCGCGATGGTCGGTCCCTGCTCGGCCTCGTAATCGATCGCGAGCACCGTGCCGGTCGGCGCCTCGAAATGCGTCGGCGCCTCGCGCTCGAGCCGCGCGCGCATTTCCCAGGGCAGCAGCGCCATCAGCGCATCGGAGAGATCGCCGGCGGAGATATCCTTCAGCGCGATCTTGTCGTAGAGCGCCGGCACCAGCCAGTCGTCGCGCCGCGCGATCAGTCCGTCATCTGACAGATCAGGCCAACTCTCGCCCTCGGCCTTGCGCAAAAACATCACGCGGTCGCGCCATTGTTTTGCGGCCTTCGACCAGGGCAGCCGGTCGAGGCCCGCGGCGATCAGCCCGTCCGCGAAGATGCGCGCGGTCACCTCCGAAGGCGACACGGCGAGTGTGGCCTCGGATAATGTGATCGCATGCAGCGTGCGCTTGCGCCGCGCGCGCAATGCCATTGCACCACGATCGAAAGTGATCTCGTCGACGGCCTCGATATGCTCGGCGAAATGAAGCTCGATATCGTCCTGCGTGATTGGCGCGGCGAGCAGGATGCGTCCGCTCGCCGCCGTCCCCGTCATCTCGCCGATCGCGATGTAGGGTGTGCGGGCGAGCGACGAGGATTGCTCGACGGCGGCACCTCGGCCATTGGCGAGCACAAAACTGCCATTGCCGCGGTTGCGCGCGACGCGGTCCGGGAAGGCATAGGCGAGCATCAGGCCGGTCGAGAGATCCTCCTGCTGCCCCGCTTTCTCGGAAGCCGCCACTTGCGACGCCCAGCGCCGCGCCAGATCGCGCGCACTCGATGCGCGCGGCGAGCGGTCGCGGCGGAACTGGTCGCGCCGGTACTCGAGATCGGCGCTGTCGCCGCCGAGCCCGCGCTCGGTGAGAATGGCGGCGATTTCCGCGGCGGCCTCGCCGGCGCCCGCACGATGCGAATCCACGATCATGCGCGCGAGCCGTGGCGGCAGCGCCAGCGCGCGCAGGCTCTTGCCCTCAGTGGTGATGCGGCCGTCACCATCGAGCGCGTTGAGCTCGGTGAGCAGGCTCTTGGCTTCCTTCCAGGCCGGCCCGGGCGGTGGATCGAGGAACGACAGCGCCGCCGGATCAGCCACGCCCCATTGCGCGAGATCGAGCACCAGCGAGGAGAGATCTGCGCTGAGAATTTCAGGCTGGGTATAGGGCGCAAGCGACGCCGTCTGCGGCTCGTCCCAAAGACGGTAGCAGACGCCCGGTTCGGTGCGGCCTGCGCGGCCGCGGCGTTGATCGGCTGCTGCGCGCGAGACGCGCACGGTCTCGAGCCGCGTCAGCCCGATATCCGGCTCATAGCGCGGCACGCGGGCAAGACCGGAATCGACCACGATACGCACGCCTTCGATCGTGAGCGAGGTCTCCGCGATCGAGGTCGCCAGCACCACCTTGCGCATGCCCTTGGGCGCGGGCGAGATCGCGCGATCCTGCACGGCGGCATCGAGCGCACCGAACAGCGGCACGATCTCGATGCTGGCGTCCTGCACACGCTCGCCGAGGAAAGTCTGGGTGCGGCGGATTTCGGCGGCGCCCGGCAAAAATGCTAGCACCGAGCCGGCATCGGCGCGCAGGGCCGAGGCAATCGCATCCGCCATCTGCCGCTCCACCTGCGCATCTGCCTTGCGGCCGAGATAGCGCGTCTCGACCGGAAAGGCGCGGCCCTCGCTTTCAACGACGGGCGCATTGCCCAGGAGCTTTCCAACACGGGCGCCGTCGAGCGTTGCCGACATCACGAGGATGCGCAGATCCTCGCGCAGGCCCAGTTGCGCATCGCGCGCCAGCGCCAAGCCGAGATCGGCGTCGAGCGAGCGTTCATGGAATTCGTCGAACAGGATTGCGGCAATGCCCGAGAGCTCGGGATCGTCGAGGATCTGGCGGGTGAAGATGCCTTCGGTCACCACCTCGATGCGGGTCGCGCGCGATATCTTCGAGCCGAAACGGACACGGTAGCCGACGGTTTCGCCGGCGCGCTCGCCAAGCGATTTGGCCATGCGATCGGCGCTCGCCCGGGCAGCAATGCGCCGCGGCTCCAGCACGATGATTTTCTTAGCCCTGGCCCAGGGCGCATCCAGCAGCGCCAGCGGCACCCGCGTGGTCTTGCCAGCGCCGGGCGGCGCCACCAGCACGGCGGCATTGTGCGCCTCCAGCGTGCGCGACAGCTCGTCGAGCACGGCGTCGATCGGGAGGGGCGTATCGAAGCTGCGGGGCAAGTATCTCGCTTCCGTCATCACCCGCCTTACGCGCGATTGCGCGCCGAGGCGGGTGATCCAGTAAACTCAGGTCCCAGTCATCACGAAGATCGGGGTTACTGGATACCCCGCCTTCGCGGGGTATGACAATCGTATGTCGCGCTCAGCCCTGAACCGGAGGCCGTCCGATGCTCTCATAGACGAAGCCGGCCGCACGCATGTCTTCCGGGCGGAAGATATTGCGGAGATCGACGACGACAGGTTGCGCCATGGTCGCCTTCAGCCGGTCGAGATCGAGGCCGCGGAACTGCGTCCATTCGGTGACGATGACGACCGCATCGGCGCCTTCCGCGCAGGAATACGCATCTTCGCAATAAATGATGCTGGGCAGCTCGCCCTTGGCCTGCTCCATGCCGACGGGATCGTAGGCCTTGACCTTCGCGCCCATGTCGAGGAGGCCGGTGACGAGCGGGATCGACGGCGCGTCGCGCATATCATCCGTATCGGGCTTGAAGGTGAGGCCGAGCACAGCGATGGTCTTGCCGCGCAGCGAGCCGCCAAGCGCCTGGCTTACCTTCCGCGCCATCGCGCGCTTGCGGTTCTCGTTGACCGCCAGCACGGACTCGACGATGCGCAAGCTCACGTCATAGTCCTGCGCGATCTTGATCAGCGCCTTGGTGTCTTTCGGGAAGCAGGAGCCGCCGAAGCCTGGGCCGGCGTGCAAAAACTTCGTGCCGATGCGGTTGTCGAGGCCAATGCCGCGCGCGACCTCCTGCACGTTGGCGCCGACCTTTTCGGAGAGATCCGCGATCTCGTTGATGAAGGTGATCTTGGTCGCGAGGAACGCGTTCGCAGCGTATTTGATCATCTCGGCGGTGCGGCGTTCCGTGAACATCAGCGGCGCCTGGTTGAGCGACAGCGGGCGGTAGACGTCGCCCATCACCTTGCGGCCACGCTCGTCGGAGGTGCCGACCACGACGCGGTCGGGGAACTTGAAGTCGCGGATCGCGGCGCCTTCGCGCAGGAACTCGGGGTTGGAGGCGACGACGACGTCGGCCTTGGGGTTAGCCTCGCGAATGATGCGCTCGACCTCGTCGCCGGTGCCGACCGGGACGGTCGATTTCGTCACCACGACGGTGAAGCCCGAGAGCGACTGCGCGATCTCGCGCGCAGCGGCGTAGACATAGGAGAGATCGGCGTGGCCATCGCCACGGCGCGACGGCGTGCCGACCGCGATGAACACGGCGTCGGCGTCCGCGACCGGCTTGGACAGGTCGGTGGTGAAATCGAGCCGCTTGGCCTTGACGTTGGTCGCGACCAGCTCGTCGAGCCCGGGCTCGTAGATCGGGATCTCGCCGCGATGAAGCGCTGCGATCTTCTTCTCGTCCTTATCGACGCAGGTGACGTCGTGACCGAAATCCGCAAAACAGGCTCCGGACACCAGTCCCACATAACCCGTGCCGATCATAGCGATGCGCATGAATAACCCTGCCTGCGTTGGTTAACGAAACCCCAATTCGGGGCGGTTTAGCATTTTCCCGAGGAAAGAGAACAGTCTGCAGGCAAAAACCGGCACGCAAATTGTACCGGTAAAGAAATCGTAAACCGCAAGGGCCCACACTGCCCCACACCCGGACAGAGCCGGGCGGAACTCGCTTCGAACAGGGACACCATGACACCATCCGGCACAATCGCCGCGAGCAGAGGGCATCACGCCCCGGCCGCCGCGCGTGTCGATTGGGTCGACTATGCCAAGGGCATCTGCATCGTCATGGTCGTGATGATGCATTCGGTGCTGGGGGTCGAGCTCGCCGCCGGCGAGACTGGTTTCATGCATGTCCTGGTGGCGTTCGCAAAGCCGTTTCGGATGCCGGACTTCTTCCTGATTTCGGGGCTGTTCCTGCCACTGGTGATCGATCGGGACTGGCGGACCTATCTCGACCGCAAGGTGGTGCATTTCGCTTATTTTTATGTCGTCTGGGTGACAATCCAGTTCGGCTTCAAGGCGCCTGCTTTCGCGGCCGAGACCGGCTGGCGCGACGCAGGGCTGCTGTATCTCGAATCCTTCATCGAGCCGTTCGGCACGCTCTGGTTCATTTACCTGCTGCCGATCTTCTTCGTCGTCACAAAACTGACACGGCGAATCCCGCCGCTGGCGATCTGGATCGTCGCGGCAGCGCTGGAGTCGGCGCATGTGGCGACCGGCTGGACCGCGATCGACGAATTCTGCGCGCGCTTCGTCTATTTCTACTCGGGCTATCTGTTCGCGCCTTATGTGTTCGCGCTGTCGGACCGCGCGCGCAACCATCCCGCATGGGCGCTTGCAGCGCTCGCGGCCTGGGCGCTCATCAATGCGAGTGTGGTCGCGCTCGGCGCCAGCGAATGGATGATCGTGTCGCTCGTGCTAGGCTTTGCCGGCGCCTGCGCCATCATCACGATGGGCACGCTGCTCGCGCGCGCGCATTGGCTGAACTTTTTACGCTTCTGCGGCGCGCATTCGATCGTGATCTACCTCGGCTTCTTCCTGCCGATGGCGGCAACGCGCACGCTGCTGCTGCACGCCGGCATTATTCCCGATATCGGCACGGTGTCGCTGATCGTCACCATCGTCGGCGTGATCGGCTCGCTGGCGATCTGGCAGGTCGCACTGCGGCTCAATGCCGACTTCCTGTTCGAGCGGCCCGATGCATTCTGGATCGCACCGAAGAAGGCCGCGCCGGTGTTGCAGGCGGCGGAGTAGGCCGCTCAAGGTCGCAGATACAAGGCTCCCGTCGTACGTCCGGCTTCCAGGTCGGCCTGCGCCAGCGCCGCGTCCCGCAGGCTGTAGGCTTTGCCGGTCACCTGGAGCACGCCATCGACCATCGCGGCAAGCGCCCGCGCGGCAGAACGGCGGTACATATCGGCATCGTTCATGTGAGCCATGACGCTCGGCCGCGCCAACATCAAGCTGCGCCGCGGCCCGAGATCGTGGACATCGACGGGCGGGATCGGCCCGGCCGACTGGCCCATACTCGCCACGACGCCAAATGGCCGCACGCAGCCCAGCGTCTTTTGCAACGTCATCCCCCCGACACCGTCATAGGCGACATCGACGCCGCGTCCAGTAGTGAGATCGGCGACGGCTGCGGCAAAATCGGCGTCCCGCCCGACGATCACATGACGCGCACCGGCAGCGCGGGCGATCTCGGCTTTCGCCAGCGAACCGACGGTCCCGATCACGACAGCCCCGAGTGCACTGGCCCAGCGCGTCAGGAGCTGTCCGAGCCCTCCTGCGGCACTATGGACGAGAATCGTCGTCCCGCGGCCGACAGGGAAAACGCGACTGAGCAGCATGTCAGCTGTAATACTCTTGACGAACGCCGCGGCGACCGCCTCATCCGGCAGGCTGGCGGGAAGCTTCAGGCAGCGCCAGGACGGCAGATTGCGCTCAGACGCATAGGCACCGACCGGTGCGCCAGCGTAAGCGACGCGGTCCCCGACCGCGAGACCGGCCACCTCAGAACCCAGCGCCGCGACGATGCCCACCGCCTCAACGCCGGGAATTCGCTCGGGCGAAAGCGCGTAGAGACCGATGCGCTGATAGATGTCGATGGAATTGACGCCGATCGCGGTCTGCTGCAGCCGGATTTCGCCGCAGCCTGGCGGCGGCAGATCGGCGCTCGCCAGTTCGAGTTGTTCTACGCCACCCGGCGCCTTCAGCCTCACGATCACGGCCATGTCGAGTTCTCCCGTCGATGATGGGGGACTATGGAATGATCCGAATATCTGCGAAACTGCTCACAACTGAGACTTCATTGTGAGAATTCGCACATGGACTGGACCGACCTGCAGCATTTCCTGGCGCTCGCACGTGAGGGCAGCCTGTCAGCCGCTGCAAAGATCCTCAACGTCGACCACGTCACCGTGGCCCGCCGCGTGGCCGCCCTGGAAGCATCCATGTCACTCAAGCTCGTGGACCGCAGGCCGCGCAGCTACGAGCTCACCGAAGACGGCAAGCGCATCGCCAAGATCGGAGCTCCGATGGCGGAGACGGCGTTTGCGGTGGAGCGCGCCGCGCTGGCCTCAAAATCCGAGATCGCCGGCGAGATCACGATCAGCGCGCCGCCTTCGTTGGCCAACCTCTTGATCGCGCCGAAGCTGATCCGGCTACGGCAACAGCATCCTGGCATCCGGATCAAGCTGATCGGCGAGAAGCGCACAGCCTCGCTCAATCGCCGCGAGGCGGATCTGGCGCTTCGCCTGTCTCGTCCGACGGAGCCGGGGCTGATCGCCCGCAAGATCGGCTATTTCGAGTTCGCCCTCTACGGCTCGCCCGACTATCTGAAGACGACACAACCGCATGCTTTCGCCTTCGTCGCCTACGACGCCAGCATGGATGAGGTTCCTCAACAGCGGTGGCTGATGCGCTTCGCCGGCACGCGCGAGATCGTGCTTCGCACCAACGACCTTGAGAACCAGGCAGCAGCGGCCAGGACCGGAATTGGCCTCGCCGCCTTGCCAAGATTTCTTGGCGAGGCCGATCCGCGACTGCAGCGCCATGACATCGGCGGGCGCCCGGTCGGGCGCGAGGTCTGGCTGGTTCTCCATCGCGATCTGCGCCGCACGCCAGCCGTGCGCGCGGTGGCAAGCTTCATCGAAGGCTGCCTGGCCTGATCTCGGAGGCTCTGCCGTCGCCGCGATTTGCCTGTGCGAGTCGCCAAAATTGCGACCTCTCGAGGCTGTCTTTTGCCGCAAAAATTCATACATTGCGGCCATGCCCAAAACCTCCCCGAAGACCTCCGCCCAAGCCGACACCAAACCCGCTGCGACAGCTGCTGCCAAACCGGTTGCGGCAAAGGCCGCCGGCAAGGGTGACCACGTCTTCCTGGTCGACGGTTCCGGCTACATCTTCCGCGCCTATCACGCGCTGCCGCCGCTGAACCGCAAGTCCGACGGCCTTCAGGTCAATGCCGTGCTCGGCTTCTGCAACATGCTGTGGAAGCTGTTGCGCGACATGCCCGCCGACAACCGGCCGACGCATCTGGCGATCGTGTTCGACAAGTCGGAAGTGACGTTCCGCAACAAGATCTATCCCGAATACAAGGCGCACCGGCCGCCGGCGCCCGACGATCTGATCCCGCAATTCGCACTGATCCGCGAAGCCGTGCGCGCCTTCGACCTGCCCTGCCTGGAACAGGGCGGCTTCGAGGCCGACGACCTCATCGCGACCTATGCGCGGCAGGCTAGCGACCGCGGCGCGCACACGACCATCGTCTCCTCCGACAAGGATTTGATGCAGCTCGTCAACGACAAGATCACGATGTACGACACCATGAAGGATCGCCGCATCGGCATCCCCGAGGTGATCGAGAAGTTCGGCGTGCCTCCGGAGAAGGTCGTCGAGGTGCAGGCGCTGGCCGGCGATTCCACCGACAACGTGCCGGGCGTGCCGGGTATCGGCATCAAGACTGCCGCGCAACTGATCGTCGAATATGGCGACCTCGAGCAGCTCTTGTTCCGCGCGACCGAGATCAAGCAACCCAAGCGTCGCGAGGCGCTGATCGAGAACGCGGAGAAGGCGCGGATCTCGCGAAAGCTCGTGCTGCTCGACGACAAGGTCGAGCTGGAGGTGCCGCTCGACGACCTCGCGGTGCACGAGCCCGATGCGCGCAAGCTGGTGGCCTTCCTGAAGGCGATGGAGTTTTCCACGCTGACGCGCCGCGTCGCCGACTATTCGCAGATCGATCCCGCGAATATCGATGCCGATGCCAGCAACAGCAGCGAGGCGCGCGGCGGCGACGGTGCGGCCAGGACAAAATCGTCCGAGACGTCCGGCGATCTCTTCGCCGCTCCTGCGGCAACCGCAAAGGGTGGCGACAAGGGCGACAAGTCAGCAAGCCTCAAGGGCGCGCCAATCTCGTTAGCTGCCGCGCGCGAAGAGGCCTTGCGAAAGCTTCCGATCGACCGCGGCAAGTATCAGGCGATCAAGAATCTTGCCGAACTCAACGCCTTCATCGCGCGCATCCACGAAGTCGGCCATGTCGCGATCGAGATCCGCGCCAATTCCATCGATCCGATGCAGGCCGATCTCTGTGGCATCGCGCTGGCGTTGGCGCCGAACGATGCCTGCTATGTGCCGCTGGCGCACAAGCAATCCGGCGGCGGCGCCGGCCTGTTCGACGCCGGCCTCGCGCCCGATCAGGTGAAGCATGCTGACGCCATCGAGGCGCTGCGGCCCGTGCTGGAATCGGCCGGCATTCTCAAGATCGGTTTCGACGTTAAATTCACGGCCGTGATGCTGGCACAGCACGGCATCACGCTGCGCAACACCGACGACGCCAAACTGATCTCCTATGTGCTCGATGCCGGGCGAGGTTCAAATGAACTCGACTCGCTGGCCGAGCGCTGGTTCGGCCACGCCATGCTGAAGGAGGGCGAGCTGCTCGGCAGCGGCAAGGGCAAGATCACCTTCGACCAGGTCCCGATCGAGAAGGCCATGCCGCTGTCGGCGGAAGGCGCCGACATGATCCTGCGCATACGGCGCGTGCTGAAGCCGCGTCTCGTCGCCGAGCACATGACCGCAGTCTACGAGACGCTGGAGCGGCCGCTGGTCTCGGTGCTCGCACGAATGGAGCGGCGCGGCATCTCGATCGATCGCCAGGTGCTGTCGCGTCTCTCCGGCGACTTCGCCCAGACCGCCGCGCGGGTCGAGGCCGAGATCCAGGAGATCGCGGGCGAACCGGTCAATGTCGGCAGCCCCAAGCAAATCGGCGACATCCTGTTCGGCAAGATGGGGCTGAGCGGCGGCACCAAGACAAAAACCGGCGCTTGGTCAACCACCGCGCAGGTGCTGGATGATCTCGCTGAGCAAGGCCACGATCTCCCGAAGAAGATTCTGGAGTGGCGCCAGGTCTCCAAGCTGAAATCGACTTACACCGACGCGCTGCCGACCTATGTCAATCCGCAGACCCATCGCGTGCACACGACCTACGCGCTGGCCGCGACCACGACGGGCCGGCTGTCCTCGAACGAGCCGAATTTGCAGAACATTCCGGTGCGCACCGAGGACGGCCGCAAGATCAGGCGCGCCTTCATCGCGACGCCCGGACACAAGCTCGTCTCCGCCGACTATTCGCAGATCGAATTGCGACTGCTGGCGGAGATCGCCGACATTCCCGTGCTGAAGCAGGCGTTCAAGGACGGCCTCGACATTCACGCGATGACGGCCTCCGAGATGTTCGGCGTACCGATCAAGGGCATGCCGAGCGAAATCCGCCGCCGTGCGAAAGCGATCAATTTTGGCATCATCTACGGCATCTCGGCGTTTGGGCTGGCCAACCAGCTCGGCATCGCGCGCGAAGAAGCGTCAGCCTACATCAAGAAATATTTCGAGCGCTTCCCCGGCATCCGCGCCTATATGGACGAGACGCGGGATTTCTGCCGGAGCCACGGCTACGTCACCACGCTGTTCGGCCGCAAATGCCACTATCCCGACATCAAGGCGTCGAACGCCTCGGTGCGCGCCTTCAACGAACGCGCCGCGATCAACGCCCGGCTTCAGGGCACCGCCGCCGACATCATCCGCCGCGCCATGACGCGGGTGGAGGACGCGCTCGCCGCAAAAAAACTCTCAGCGCAGATGCTGCTCCAGGTGCATGACGAATTGATCTTCGAGGTGCCCGACGCGGAGGTCGCAGCGACGCTTCCCGTCGTGCAGCACGTCATGCAGGACGCGCCGTTCCCGGCCGTGCTGCTCTCGGTTCCGCTGCATGTGGACGCGCGCGCGGCAACGAATTGGGACGAGGCGCATTGACCGGACGGTGTCGTCCCGGCGAAGGCCGGAATGACATTGGAGTAAAACGCGGCGAATCCAATTGTCCTCCGAGCAATTGCGCGATGGCCTCACCGAGCCGTGCATATTAGAACCGTGCGATCCCCCGCACCGGTTCACCATGCCCCACACCTCCGCCCTGCTCGGCTTCGCCCTCGTCTGCCTCGGTCTTGTACTCACACCCGGACCGAACATGATCTACCTGATCTCACGCTCGATCACGCAGGGCCCCGCAGCCGGCATCGTCTCGCTCGGCGGCGTGGCGCTCGGCTTCGTGGTCTACATGCTGTGCGCCGCGTTCGGCATCACCGCGCTCTTGCTCGCCATTCCCTTTGCCTATGACGCACTGCGCTTTGCGGGTGCCGGCTATTTGCTCTGGCTCGCCTGGCGGGCGATGAAACCGGGCGGGCGTTCGCCGTTCCAGGTGAAGCAGCTCGCGATCGACAGCCCGCGCAAATTGTTCGCGATGGGCTTCGTCACCAATCTGCTCAACCCGAAGATCGCGATGCTCTATCTCGCGCTGCTGCCGCAGTTCCTCGATCCCACCGCCGGCAGCGTGCTGACGCAGTCGCTCGTGCTGGGCGCGATTCAGGTCGCGATCAGCGTCAGCGTGAATGCGGTGATCGCGCTCGCGGCCGGATCGATCGCGCTGTTCATGGCGAGCCGGCCGAGCTGGATGCTGGTGCAACGCTGGCTGATGGGCACGGTGCTGGCCGGGCTCGCGGTCAGGATGGCGGTGGAAGCGCGGAAGGTGTGAGGGCAACGCTGTCATGCCCCGGCTTGACCGGGGCATCCCAGTACGCCGCGGCCTCTCGGCTCAACCACCGCCGTCTCTGGAATACTGGATCGCCCGCCTTCGCGGGCGATGACACCGTCACCTCAATCCAGCTTCGCCTCGATTCCCCGCTTTACCGCGGGGCGCGCCATTAGGGCCTCGTACCAGCGCTTGACGTTGGGGAAATCGGCCAGATCCACCTTGTGGCGAGGATGGCGCCAGGCCCAGCCCAGAATGGCGAAATCGGCCACCGAAAGATCGCCGGCGACGAAATCGCAGCCGTCCAGGCGACGGTCCAGCACCCCGTAGAGCCGGCGCGTCTCCGCCATGTAGCGTTTGAGGCCGTAGGCGCGGTCCTGCTCGTTCTCGAGTGCAATGAAATGATGCACCTGGCCCGGCATCGGCCCGAAGCCGCCCATCTGCCACATCAGCCATTCGTAGACGGGAATGCGGCCGGCCAGCGGTTTGGGCAGGAATTTACCGGTCTTTTCGCCGAGATAGAGCAGGATCGCACCGGACTCGAACACGCTGACAGGCTTGCCGTCGGGCCCCTCGGGGTCGACGATCGCTGGGATCTTGTTGTTCGGAGAGAGCTTCAGGAACCCAGGCGCCATCTGCTCGCCCTTGCTGATGTTCACCGGAATGACCTTGTAGGGCAGCCCCATTTCCTCCAGCGCGACCGAGATTTTGCGGCCGTTCGGCGTGTTCCAGGTGTGCAGCTCGATGGTCATTTGCCTTGTTTCCTTGCCCAGTTTCTTGCCCGAGATATCTGGCATCCAAGTACTCCAGAAGGTTGCACCCCTACAACCGGCGCACCGGAATGGCCGATCCCTGTTGACGGGACCCGCCCCCTCTGGAATGTCACCGCCGTGGCGGATAAATTCCGCTTCCGCTAAGAACGCTCCCGAGGGACCGCCGTGTCGAAATCAGCCTCCCGCGCCCGCCTGTTCGAAATCATCCGCCGGCGCTCCTTTGGCCGCGGCGAGGTGACGCTCGCGTCGGGCCGCAAGAGCGATTTCTATTTCAACCTCAAGCCGACCATGCTGGACCCGGAGGGCGCGACGCTGCTCGCCGAGCTCACCTACGAGACGCTGAAGGACGACCAGCTCGATTTCATCGGCGGGCTCGAGATGGGCGCAGTGCCGCTTGCGGGCGCGCTGGCGCAGATCTCCTGGATCAAGGGCCATCCGATCGCGGCGTTCTTCGTGCGCAAGAAGCCGAAGGAGCACGGCGCGAAGCTCGCGATCGAGGGCCTGCCCAGGGGCGAGACGCTGGAGGGCAAGCGCGTCGTGATCGTCGAGGATGTCACCACCACCGGCGGCTCGGCGATGAAGGCGGTGGAAGCCGTGCGCGAGACCGGCGCCGAGGTGGTGCTGGTGCTGACCATGGTCGACCGCGAGGAAGGCGCCACCGATACATTCGGTGCGGCCGGCCTGCCCTTCCGCTCGCTCTACAAGGCGTCAGAGTTCTTGAAGGCATAAATCGCCAAGCTCCCCTCAACCGCTCATTTACCATCCCCCGTTATGGTGAATCATGTGCTGAGACCTCGCTGGTCCCGGCCGGTTCAGTAGCGTCGGGTGGAGTAAGCGTTGCGTACGATTGTGTCCCATGCGCGCCGGCGGCGTCGCGCGATGCTTGTGGCCGCCATTTTCGGAAGCCCGCTGCTTGCGGCTCCCGCGCCGGTTTCGGCCGAGGGCTTGTTCGACTTCCTTTTCGGTGGCGCACAGCAGCGGCCGCAGCGCGAGGTGCCGCAGGCGAACTCGTACGCTGATCCCTTTACCGGCCAGCAGAATCCCGCGACCCCGCAATATGTCCCGCCGACGCGCTCGGCGGCCGCCGGCAGCTCGGGCCCGGCGTTCTGCGTGCGCAGCTGCGACGGAAAATATTTTCCGCTGATGCGCGGCGTCGCTTCGCCGGCGCAGATGTGTCAGGCCTTCTGTCCTGCCACCGCCACAAAGGTCTTTTTCGGCTCCAACATCGACGGCGCCTTTGCGCAGACCGGCGAACGCTATGCCGACAGCGAGAACGCATTCGCCTACCGCAAGGCGCTGCGCGCGGACTGCACCTGCAACGGCCGCGAGCCGGTTGGCCTTGCCCCGGTCGACCTCGCACTGGACCCCTCGCTGAAGGCCGGCGATGTCATCGCCACCACCGACGGCCTGGTCGCCTATACCGGCGTTCGCCTCGGCAACGACCAGACCGCGGAGTTCACCCCGGTCGCCTCCTATCCCGGCCTCACCGCTCAGGTCCGCGCCCGGCTCGGCGAAATGAAGGTGGCGCCAGTGCGGGCGGAGACAGTGGCGGCCGACGCTCCGGCCGCGGAGATCGTGCACGGGACGTTGCCTGATGTGACGGTGCCGAAGGCACCGGCGAAGTCGGCAAAGCGGGCGGGATTGGATTGAGCTCCTCATGGTGAGGAGCGAGAGCATCACCGTCCGATAATCACTCCGATCACATTCGGCGCCGCCAGATATTTCTCCTCGATCGCCGCACGTGCGGCGGCGCGGTTGTCTGCCGTGAGCAGACCGCGCTTCTCGGCCAAGATCATCCAGCAAAAGCCCCACCAGTCGGTCAGCATGCCCGTCTCGCCGACGAGGTCGTAGCCCTGCTCGGCCGCGAAGATGCGCGCATGCGCTTCATCCAGCGTGTCGAGAAACAAATGATCCTCAGCCGCGAACAGATCGTCGCTGACGTCGTCGATGGTGTAGCCCCAGATCGACTGGCACACCGCGTTGAACTCGCGGTCGAACTGATCGTCATCGACGGCATAGCGCCGCGCCGCCAGATGCAGCCGCGACAGCGAGCGCGCGAAATCCGCGATCCGGGTGAGAGCAAATTGATCGAAGGCAATGGTGGACATGTAGTCCTCGCAACGTCGGACAGACCCTAGATATTGTGTCGGCAACGCGCCGAATCACAATGATATATCAAAGACTTGCTAAAGTGTTCTTAATTTGTTCCGATACTCCAGCAATGTCGTCCCGGCGAAGGCCGGGACCCATAACCACCGCCGTCGGACGTTTCGGAAGTGGATGCCCAGCAATGAATGCACCAGCCGCGTACTACGTCTACATTCTTGCGAGCCGACGATACGGCACGCTCTACGTCGGCGTCTGCAACGACCTCAGCAATCGGCTCACTTTGCATCGCTCAGGGCGTGGCTCGAAATTCGTAAAGAAGTATGGCGTGACGCGGCTCGTCTATGTCGAGATGTATGCTTCGCCATCCGAAGCGATCGCGCGTGAGAAGGCGCTGAAGGAATGGCAACGCGACTGGAAGATTCGCTTGATTGAGCGCGAGAATCCGGATTGGCGCGATCTCTCGCATCTTCTCTAACAGCGGTGGTTATGGGTCCCGGCCTTCGCCGGGACGACACTGCTTTCGTGGTAAGCTATTCGCCCTCACATCGCCGACATCAACTTATCCCCGCACGCGCTCGCATAAAACTTTCCGCCGCATTGGCGCTTGATGGCGGCGCATCGTGCCGCTGGTGTGGCGCTTTGCGGGAGCGCGACCGCGCAGCTGAGGCCGTCGGCGCTGCGGCCCTTGCCGGCGGCAAAGGCGGCGCTCGAGGTGGCGATGCAGATGACAACAAGCGCCGCAGTGGCGATTTCGATCAGCAGTCGCATCAGAGGTCTCATGGGGCGTCTCCTCCATACTGATGGCTGAATTGGCGCCCAATCTAGCACCAAATCCACGCTTCTCCGTGCTCGCCCGGGTTCCCAAACCGGCCCGTTCCTTGCATAATTTTACGCCAGCGCAGTTCACGGCCGCGCCAGCGAGGTTTCGGTCCGGAAGCAAGTTGCGTAGGGTTAGTGGTGTTCTCGCGACCAGGAAGTGACGGCCTTGCAAGATCAATCGTTCCAGCCAAATTTCCCCGCCCCCGGTCAGCCCATCGACGAACTCGCGCTGTCGGAGATCAAGGGTGCGATCCTGGCGAAGCTGCGCCTTGCCATCGGCAAGGACGCGGGCATGGCGACCAAGCACGACTGGTATCAGGCTGCGGCGCTCACGCTGCGCGACCGCATCGTGCATCGCTGGCTCAGCGCGGAGAAGCGCAGCTACGACGCGGGGCGCAAGCGCGTCTATTATCTCTCGCTCGAATTCCTGATCGGCCGCCTCTTCACCGACGCGCTGAACAATATGGGACTTTTGAAGATCTTCGAGGTCGCGCTCGGCGATCTCGGCGTGTCCCTGCCTGAGCTGCGCAAATGCGAGCCGGATGCCGCGCTCGGCAATGGCGGCCTCGGACGGCTTGCCGCGTGTTTCATGGAGAGCATGGCGACATTGTCGATCCCCGCGATCGGCTACGGCATCCGCTACGACTACGGCCTGTTCCGCCAGATCATCAATCAGGGCTGGCAGCAGGAATATCCGGACGAATGGCTCGGCTTCGGCAATCCCTGGGAATTGCAGCGGCCGGAAGTGATCTACGACATCAATTTCGGCGGCGGCGTCGAGCATGTCGACGACAAGGGCCGCGACCGCGCGATCTGGCATCCGGGCGAGACGGTGCAGGCGCTCGCCTATGACACGCCGATCGTCGGCTGGCGCGGCCAGCACGTCAATGCGCTACGACTGTGGTCGGCGCGCTCGCCCGATCCATTGAAGCTCGACGCCTTCAACAAGGGCGATTATGTCAGCGCCAGCTCCGAGCAGTCGCGCGCGGAAGCGATCTGCAAATTCCTCTATCCGAACGACGAGAGCCCGGCGGGTCGCGAGCTGCGCCTGCGCCAGGAATATTTCTTCGTCTCGGCCTCGCTCCAGGATCTCATCAAGCGGCATCTCTCGTCCGACGGTCAGCTCCGCAGCCTGTCGTCCAAGGTCGCGGTGCAGCTCAACGACACTCATCCGAGCCTTGCCGTCACCGAGCTGATGCGGATTCTTATCGACCTGCACAATTTCCGCTGGGACGAGGCCTGGAAGATCACGGTCGCGACGCTGTCCTACACCAACCACACGCTGCTGCCCGAGGCGCTGGAGACCTGGCCGGTCGAGCTGTTCGAGCGCCTGCTGCCGCGGCATCTCGAGATCATCTATCGCATCAACGTGCAGCATCTCGCACTCGCCGAAGCGCGCGCGCCCGGCGACATCGATTTCCGCGCCTCGGTCTCGCTGATCGACGAGAGAAGCGGCCGGCGCGTGCGCATGGGCCAGCTCGCCTTCGTCGGCTCGCACCGCATCAACGGCGTTTCGGCGATGCATTCCGACCTGATGCGCGAGACCGTGTTCCACGATCTCAACCATCTCTATCCTGGCCGCATCACCAACAAGACCAACGGCATCACCTTCCGCCGCTGGCTGATGCTGGCGAACCCGAGGCTGACAGACCTATTGCGCGAGGCTTGCGGCGACGCAGTGCTCGACGATCCGACCCAGCTCAGCCTGATGGAAGCGCGCGCCAGCGACGTCGCGTTCCAGCAGAAATTCCGTGCGGTCAAGCTTCACAACAAGACGGCGCTGGCGCGCCTGATCGGCGAGCGGATCGGCATCAAGGTCGATCCGAACGCGCTGTTCGACGTGCAGATCAAGCGGATCCACGAATACAAGCGGCAGCTGCTCAACGTCATCGAGACGGTCGCGCTGTACCAGTCGATGAAGGACGATCCCAACGCAAACTGGGTGCCGCGGGTAAAGATCTTCGCCGGCAAAGCGGCGGCGAGCTATCGCTACGCCAAGCTGATCATCAAGCTGATCAACGACGTTGCGGAGGTCGTCAACAACGATCCCGCGATCGGCGGCAAGCTCAAGGTCGTCTTCCTGCCCGACTACAATGTCAGCCTTGCGGAAGTGATCATTCCCGCGGCCGACCTGTCCGAGCAGATCTCGACCGCCGGCATGGAAGCGTCCGGCACCGGCAACATGAAGCTATCGCTGAACGGCGCCCTCACGATCGGTACGCTCGACGGCGCCAACATCGAGATCCGCGACCATGTCGGCCTGGAAAAC
This sequence comes from Bradyrhizobium sp. LTSP857, assembly GCF_000938285.1. Taxonomy (NCBI): domain Bacteria; kingdom Pseudomonadati; phylum Pseudomonadota; class Alphaproteobacteria; order Hyphomicrobiales; family Nitrobacteraceae; genus Bradyrhizobium; species Bradyrhizobium sp. LTSP857. Next base: position 27,613 of record NZ_JYMS01000014.1, read on the forward strand.
ATCGCCATCTTCGGCATGGAGGCCGGCGACGTGATGATCCGCCGCAAGCAGGGGCTGGATGCCTCCGACGTGATCCGCAAATCGCCAAAGCTACAGCGTGCCATCAATGCGATCGGCGCCGGCGAGTTCTCGCCCGGTGAGCCCGGTCGGTTCGAATCCATCGCGCACGCCTTGCGCTATCTCGACCATTACATGGTCAGCGCCGATTTCGATTCCTATTACGAGGCGCAGCGCGCCGTCGATGCGCGCTGGCAGGTGGCGCCAGCCTGGACGCGCGCATCGATCCTCAACGTCGCGCGCATGGCGTGGTTCTCCTCGGATCGCACCATCCGCGAATATGCCGAGGAGATCTGGAACGTGCCGGTCAATCCGGTCACGCCGCCGTTCCAGGAGGCAGAGGATTTGCGCGACGCGGCGAGCTGATTTTCCGCTGCGTGAAATCGGCTACCTCTAAGGTAATTGCACAAGCCGGCGTCGGACGTGATATGACGTCCGTCATTGAAAGCCGGATCAAACAATGCACGCGAAACTCCCGCACCCGTTCGACGACGCCACCCGCATCACCGCCGGTGACTCTAGCTGGCAGGGACACACCAGCGACGACTACTGGGCCTTTGTCGGTCCGTTCGGCGGCGCTACCGCCGCGACCATTTTGCGCGCGCTGATCGAGCATCCGCAACGCGCCGGCGAACCACTCGCCCTCACCGTCAATTACTGCGCGCCGATCGCCAAAGGACCGTTCGATCTCGACATACGGTTGGTGAAGTCCAACCGTTCCAGCCAGCACTGGAGCGTCGAACTGTCGCAGGGCGGCGGCGAGGTCGCGACGCTCGCCACCGCCGTATTCGCCGAGCGCCAGCCGTCCTGGGAGCACAGGGTGGCGACATATCCGGATGCCACGGCGTTCGAGGCAACGCTGCCATTCCCGAAAATCTCGGCGTCCTGGGCCAACCAGTATGAATTCCGTTTCGTCGAGGGCGAGATGCGGATCGGCCCGCCGCAGGCCGAGCTCGCCAGCACCTATTCGAAAATCTGGATCGGCGACCGCACGCCGCGCAAGCTCGACATGCTGTCGCTGATGTCGATGTCGGACGCCTTCTTCGGCCGCATCTTCCACGCGCGACGCGAGCTGGTGCCGTTCGGCACGGTGTCGCTGACGACGTATTTTCACACCGATAGCGACGAGCTCGCGGCCGAGGACATCACCCGCGTGCTCGCGACGGCCGATTCGAAGGTCATGCACAAGAGCTACGCCGACCAGAACGCCGAGCTGTGGTCACCGAATGGAAGACTGCTCGCGACCAGCACGCAGATCGCGTATTTCAAAGCGTGAGGTCTCACCCCAACGTCGTCCCGGCGAAGGCCGGGCCCCATAACCACCGGAAGTAGTTTGGCGAAGATTCGTAGTTATCGTTTTCTTCGCTGGTACTTTCACCGAGCTCCATCGATGGATCACGCGGTATGGGTCCCGGGCTTCGCCCTAGTGTATGCACACATCTCAAAAACCGACTCAGATACAGGGACTTAGATGCCCCCGGTTTTTGAGCGATCCTATCGTGGGCACGTTTGCGTCCTTGATAAGACTCACATTTTTTGAAGCTGCCGATGACGGTCAAAAGATGTGTGCATACAGTAGGGGCTTCGCCGGGACGACACCGAGTGTGTGGTTCGCGCTAGTGGTCACAAAAAAGGGCGGCCTCTCGGCCGCCCTTTTGCATTCACACTGAAAGAGATTACTCCGCCGCGAGCTTCACGTCCGGCGCAGCCGCGCGCACCTCGGCGTCGACCTGGGCTTCGAACTTGGCAAAGTTCTTCTGGAACATGCCGACCAGCGCGCGCGCGGTCTTGTCGAACTCGTCCTTGTCCTTCCAGGTGTTGACCGGGTTGAGGATCTCGCTCGGCACGCCCGGCAGGGCGGTCGGGACCGCGAAGCCAAAGTACTTGTCGGTACGGAATTCGACGTTGCGCAAGCTACCGTCGAGCGCCGCGGTGAGCAGCGCGCGCGTCACCTTGATCGGCATGCGCGAGCCCGTGCCGTACTTGCCGCCGGTCCAGCCGGTGTTGACCAGCCAGCAATCGACATTGTGCTCCGCGATCAGGTCACGCAGCATGTTGCCGTAGACGCTGGGGTCGAGCGGCAGGAACGGCGAGCCGAAGCAGGTGGAGAATTCCGGCTGCGGCTCGTTGCCGAGACCACGCTCGGTGCCCGCAACCTTGGCGGTGTAGCCCGAGAGGAAGTGATACATCGCCTGCGCCGGCGAGAGCTTTGCGATCGGCGGCAGCACGCCGAAGGCGTCGGCGGCGAGCATCACCACGTTCTTCGGCTGCGGCGCGCGGCCGGTGCGCGAGGCGTTCGGGATGAAGTCGAGCGGATAGGCCGAGCGGGTGTTCTCGGTCTTGGAGCCGTCGTCGAAATCCACCACGCGGGTGTCTTCGTCGAGCACGCAGTTCTCGAGCACCGCGCCGAAGCGCGTCGAGGCGGCGTAGATCTCGGGCTCGGCTTCCTGCGAGAGCTTGATGCACTTGGCGTAGCAGCCGCCCTCGAAATTGAAGATGCCGTTCGGGCCCCAGCCGTGCTCGTCGTCACCGATCAGCGTGCGGTTGGGATCGGCCGACAGCGTGGTCTTGCCGGTGCCGGACAGGCCGAAGAAGATCGCGGCATCGCCCTTGGCGCCGACATTGGCGGAGCAGTGCATCGGCATCACGCCGCGCTCGGGCAGGTAATAGTTCAGCGTGGTGAAGACCGACTTCTTCATCTCGCCGGCATAGTAGGAGCCGGCGATCAGCACGATCTTGCGGGCGAAGTCGATCGCGACGACGTTCTCCGACTTGCAGCCATGGCGCTTCGGATCGGCGCGGAAGCTCGGCATGTCAATGATGGTGAGCTCCGGCGTGAAGCTCGGCAGCTCGACCGCCTCGGGGCGGATCAAGAGCGTGCGAATGAACAGCGAGTGCCAGGCGAGCTCGGTGAAGACGCGGGTCTTGATCCGGTAAGCCGGATCGGCGCCGCCGTAGAGGTCCTGCGCGAACAGCGACTTGCCTTCGGCGTGCTTGAGGAAGTCCTGGTAGAGCGTCTCGAACTGCTCCGCGGTGATCGACTGGTTGCCGGCCCACCACATCTTCTTGTCGGTGGTGGCGTCACGCACCGTGAACTTGTCCTTGGGGCTGCGGCCGGTGAACTCACCGGTGTCGGCGCAGAGTGCGCCGTCGGCGGACAGCACCGCCTCGCCCGCAGCGAGCGAGTATTGATAGAGTTGCGGCGCAGCAAGGTTCCAGTGAACCTGCTTGAGATTCTTTAAGCCGAATTTGTCGGCACCGAAGGCACCGTTGCGCACGCCCGTCTCTTGCACGAAAAATCCTCCTAGAACCCGCGACACTCTGCGCGACCAAGCTTTGGTGCCATCGCGGCCACCGTTAATAACAGGCCGTCCGGCCTCGGTTGGACGACCTAATATCGGTGAACGCTGACGTTGCCAAGCTGATCCCTTGGGATTTGGTTTATTCAAGGACTGCGCCAAAAGTCACGCATGTCTGCTCTGAGCAGGCGCATCAAAAAATTAGAGATGGTCGCGCAACCAAACGCTCAATTCGGCGTTCTCCGTTGTTGTTGCGACGCACAATTCCAGAGATTAGTCTATCGTACCGCACCTTCGCCAATGAGTGCGAACGGTCCCCACATCGCGGGATAAGCATTGCGCGGTGACGAGGTGTCATCGAGGTAGGTTAACATGGCGCGCCTCAGCGCTTCGGCTCGGCCGATTTTTGGTTCGTTTTTGAGCAAATCGAAAGTCGATGTGGTCAAGCGGGTGGCAGCTTCGGAATCTACGGCCCAATGCGAGACCAGCAGCGCGCGGGCGCCGGCATAGAAGAACGCGCGCGCCAATCCAGACAGGGCCTCGGCGCCGGGCTTGTCGCCGGCGATCGTGTTGCAGGCCGACAGCACCACCCAATCCGCGTTGAGCTTGAGCTGGGCAACTTCGCTCGCGGTCAGCAGACCGTCGTCGAGCTCGGAGGGCTGGTCGGGAATGGACAGCGCAAGCGACGGCTCGCCCACGCCCTTGATATCGCCGGCGACCAGGCCGTGGGTGGCAAAGTAGATGATGCTGTATTGAGCAAGCGCTGCATGCTTGAGCGTCGTCTCGCTGGCATCGCGGCCGAGATGGATGTCGGCCTCGGCCGCGCCGACATCCTTAGCCACCGCATTCAGCTCGTCCGCGGTGTCGGGCAGTTGCGGCAGCGCCTGCGCAAGCCGCGCGCGATCGACGCCGGCGCCGCGCCAGAAATCGGTATAGGCTGATGTCGCGATGCTGCGCGCGGCGACTTTCCCGCCTGCTGCGCGCCGGTCGGCAGGTCCGGCCTCGGCGGGATTGAACACGGGATCGCCAAAGCCCGTCATCGGCTTGATGCCCTGATCGCCACGCGCGAAGGCGCGAAGCGATTTCAGGCTGACCACCGACGGCAACACCGACACGGCCTGACGGCGCAACAGCCAGGCAGCGCTGCGATAACCTTCGAGCTTGTCCGGGATCGCAGCCTGCGGCGTCTCCGTAACGAGCAGATGAAACGGCAGTGCGGTCAGCGCGCCCGACGGCACCACGAGCAGGCTGCGCTTCTCTTTCGTCAACGTCTCGACCGGGCCTAGCAGCGTGACGTAGAGCTCGTTGGCGAGCGCGAGGTCGAACAGGCCTGATTTGTCGGAGGCATCGCGCGCCTTGCCGACATCGAGACCTTTGCGGAACGCGGTGACCTTCTGCGCCAGCGCATCTGCGCCAAGCGGAATCTCCTTCCAGTCGACGCCGTCGCGCGTGATCGCGATGACATAACTCCGCTTGTCGACGACGGAATAGATCGTCATCGCTTCATCAGCAGAGAGCAGCGGCTGGATGTCCTTCACCGTCAGCGGCAACGGATTGGAGAGCGAGGCGTAGTCGGGGAACTCAACGGCGAGCGTCTTCTGCAACCCGGCGCGCTCGCTTGTGATTGCGGCGATGCGCGCGCGGCTGCGCTGCTCGGCCGCGACGTCGCGTTGCGCCGCTTGCTTCGACACCGCGGTGATGATCGCCTTGTCGAGCGCCTCGGCCTCTGCCGCGAGATCCTGGTCCTTGCGCACGAGCTCGGCGAGCCGGTCGCTGCCGGCCGCGAGCCGTACCGCGAGCTTGTTCACGGCGGATGCGGCGGAGGATTGCGTGCCGCGCTGGATCGCCGCGAGTGCCTCGTCTACCGCCTTGTCGGCCGGCAGCAGAGATTGCTGGCGCGCGGAAAACAGGATCGGCAAAACGACACGCAATTGCGCGCGATTGGTCGCAAGCGTCTTTTCGGCAAACGGCAGCGCCTCGGCATTTCGCCCGGCCACATAGAGGAAATAAGCAAGATTGCTGGTCGAGGTCGCCACATCCGGATGATCCGGGCCAAGCGCCCGCTCGCGGATGACAAGCGCACGGCGATAGAGCGGCTCGGCCTCGGCATAGCGCTGCTGGTGCTCGTACAGCCCGGCGAGATTGTTCAGCGAGCGCGCGACGTCGGGATGATCCGGCCCCAGTACCTTTTCGCGGATCGCGAGCGAGCGCTTGATCGGTGCCTCTGCATCGGCGTCGCGATTGAGGTCGCGATCAAGCTGGCCGATATTGTTCAGGAGCGTCGCGACCGCCGGATGTTCGGGACCGCCGACCTTCTGATAGATCGCGAGCGCGCGCTGGAACAGCGGTTCGGCGTCGGCAAAATGCTCCTGCTTCACATAGAGCGTGGCGAGATTGTTGAGGGACTGGCCGACATCGGGATGCTCGCGCGACAGCGCCTTTTCACGAATGGCGAGCGCTCGCTTGAACAACGGCTCGGCTTCCGCGAAGCGGCTCTGCCGCTGATCGAGCGCGGCGAGATTGTTCAGTAAGGGCGCGATCTCGACGCTGTCGAGGCCGGTGCCCTTTTCCATCAGCGCAATGGCGCGCTTGTAGATCGGCTCGGCCTGATCGTCATGGCCCTGATCGGCATAGATCTGCGCGAGGTTGTTGAGCGCGGCTGCAAGGTCGCGGTTGTTGCTGGTCTTCTCGAGAGACGCCACCATGGCCTGCGCCAGCGGCAGCGCCTCCGTATATTTGCCGGCGCTCCTGAACGCGTTGATCCGCGCGCTTTGTCCGGAAAGATCGGCCTTCTGGGCCAGGCCGGGCGTGGCAAACGATAAGGTGATCGCGAGCGCAAAGCCTGCGACCCCTGCCAAACGACAACGCGTCATGAACCCTCTCGCAGCCAACCGCAGACCATTACGGACTTGGGTCGCCGCGATGGGCGCCAGCGTTCAAAATTGTCGGCGCTAGTCCACCTTGGCGCGCGCTTCGCCGACAAGCCTGACCAGCATCTTGCGCAGCGCCGTGCCGTCGGTCACCCGCTCCGGGAAGTCCAGCCGCAGCGCGGTCTGGCCGTCCTGCATGTCGAGGCCGTCAGGGTCGCAGCCGCTGCAGCGCCAGTCCCCCTCGGCCGCACCGAGCAGCTTGGTCGCATAGAGGCCCATGGCGTCGCGGTGGTCGGCATTCATGTGCTCGACCGCGCCTTCCTCGGCCGCCAGCAGGTCCTCGGCTCCCGCAAGGTCCGTGAGGAATTGCCCCGGCTCGAGATCCACGATCCGGCCGAAGCCTGCGACCAGATGGGTTCCCGCAGGGATGATCCGAAAGAACGAAAAATCCTTAAATAAAACAAAGGTTTCCGCCGACGGATGAGCATTGAGATACCGTCGCTGGAGGAGATCTTTTTCGACGTCCGCCTGTTCGGCCCGGCCGGACAGCATGATCCGGGCGCCCTCCAACGGATCACCCGCGGCACGCTCATCCAGCATCAGGGAGACCCGGCTATCTGCCAGGATATTCCTGGTGTGCAGGGCCAGGCGCGAGATCAGCAGGATGGGCGAGCCGTCGGGGTGGCTCGCCAGATTGACCAGGGAACAATAGGGATCGCCGCTGCCGGCCATCAGCGTGGCCAGCGCCCCCTGCCGGGACCGCCGCAATAGCGATTTGGCGAGCCTTCCGGGGTCGAAATCGGGGGTCGGTTGCATTGGCTTTCTCGGTTCAGGTGGTTGCAAGAGGGGCCTTTTTTCGGGTAAACGAGGGTCTGGTTATGGGTCGATATGCGGCGAATCTGCCGTGTTTCGTGGAACTTGGTCACACTTCAGCCCAGCTTGCATTGCTCGGTGACAAAGTTCGAACTCCAAGTTCGGGACCCATCTATGCGGCGCACCACTGGATTGCTCGCCGTTTAAGCCACGATCCAAACGGAAAGCAGAAAGCAGGCTCATGCCCACAATCGCTTTGGTCGACGACGACCGCAACATTCTCACATCCGTCTCGATCGCGCTGGAAGCGGAAGGCTACCGCATCATGACCTACACCGACGGCGCTTCTGCGCTGGACGGTTTCCGCACCACCCAGCCCGATCTTGCCATCCTCGACATCAAGATGCCGCGCATGGACGGCATGGAGACGCTGCGGCGGCTGCGGCAGAAATCCGACTTGCCGGTAATCTTCCTCACCTCCAAGGACGAAGAGATCGACGAGCTGTTCGGCCTCAAGATGGGCGCCGACGATTTCATCCGCAAACCGTTCTCACAGCGCCTACTGGTCGAGCGCGTCAAGGCGGTGCTGCGCCGCTCGGCGCCGAAGGATCCGACCGTCGTGCCGAAGGAGAACGACGCCAAGGCGCTCGACCGCGGCCTGCTGCGCATGGACCCGGAACGCCATACCTGCACCTGGAAGAACGAGCCGGTGACACTGACCGTCACCGAATTCCTGATCCTCCAGGCGCTCGCAACGCGCCCCGGCGTGGTCAAGAGCCGCAACGCGCTGATGGACGCCGCCTATGACGATCAGGTCTATGTCGACGACCGCACCATCGACAGCCACATCAAGCGGCTGCGCAAGAAGTTCAAGGTGACGGACAACGATTTCGAGATGATCGAGACGCTCTACGGCGTCGGCTACCGCTTCAAGGAAGCCTGAGGCGCACGCGCCTTCACAAAAGACGAGAGCTGGGCCGGTTCTGATTCCATCAGGGCCGGGATGGCTCTAGGATGCGGGGACCCATCGCACGAGCTGTCCTAACGCGGGCGTGAGCATTGCTGGACCGAACGCAGCCTGAGTCGAGTTCGAACGCCGAGGACAGCGCTTCCCACGGCGCCTCGGACTATGACGACAAACCGGTCGCGCAGGGCTGGCGGCCGCTGAACTGGATCAAGCGCGCCGGGCAGTTCTTCTTCGCGCTGTCGTTCTCGAGCCTGACCCGCCGCATCGTCTCGCTCAACCTCGCGGGCCTGGTCGCGCTGGTCGCGAGCATCCTTTATCTGTCGCAGTTCCGCGCCGGCCTGATCGACGCGCGGGCACAGAGCCTCCTGGTGCAGGCCGAAATCATCGCGGGCGCTATCGGAGCGTCGGCGACGGTTCAGACCAATGCGATTACCGTCGACCCTGAGCGGCTGCTCGACCTGAAACTGGGCGAGAGCTATGGCGGACCGGACGATTCGCTGGATTTTCCGATCAATCCTGAGCGCGTGGCGCCGGTGTTGCGCACGCTGATCTCACCAACCAAGACCCGCGCGCGGATTTTCGATCCCAACGGCTCGGTGTTGCTCGACAGCCGTGACCTCGACAACGTGCGGACCTTGCCGCTGCCGCCGCCGTCGGAAAAGCCCGGCCTGGTCGAACGCGGGACGGTGGCGGTACGCCTCTGGATCAACCGCGGCGACCTGCCGCTGTATCGTGAGCTCGGGCGCGAGAACGGCAACGGCTATGTGGAAGTCGCCGATGCACTCGAGGGCCAGAAGCGCTCGATGGTGCGAGTCAATGCGCGCGGCGAGGTGATCGTCTCGGTCGCCGTCCCCGTGCTGCGCTCGCGCGCCATCCACGGCGCGCTGATGCTGTCCACCCAAGGCGACGACATCGACCAGATGGTCACCGCCGAACGCCTGGCGATCCTCAAGGTCGGCGGTGTCGCCGCCACCGTCATGATCATGCTGTCGCTGCTGCTCGCCAGCACGATCGCAGGCCCGGTGCGCCGGCTCGCAGACAGCGCCGAGCGGGTCCGTCGCCGCATCAAGAGCCGCGTCGAGATTCCCGACTTCACCCGCCGCCGTGACGAGATCGGCCATCTCTCCGGCGCGCTGCGCGACATGACCAATGCGCTCTACAAGCGGATCGAGGCGATCGAGATGTTCGCCGCCGACGTCGCCCATGAACTGAAGAACCCGCTGACCTCGCTGCGCTCCGCGGTCGAGACGCTGCCGCTGGCGCGCAACGAGAACAGCCGCGCCCGCCTGCTCGAGGTGATCGAGCATGACGTCAAGCGGCTCGACCGGCTGATCTCGGACATTTCCGACGCGAGCCGACTCGATGCCGAACTCCAGCGGCAGGATGCCAGTCCGGTCGATCTCAGGCGCCTGCTGGGCACACTGGTTGGGGTCGCCAATGAAACAAAACTCGGCCACGACGTCGCGGTCGAGGCGCGCTTCGAGGGCCGCAGTCCGACCGACACGCTTTCCGTGACCGGCCACGATTCACGGCTCGGGCAAGTGGTCTCGAATCTGCTCGCCAACGCGCAATCCTTCTCCGAGCCCGGCAGCAAGGTGCGTCTCACCTGCCGGCGTGTGCGCGGCGAGATCGAGATCGTGGTCGACGATGACGGCCCCGGCATCCGCGACGACGCGCTGGAGCGCATCTTCGAGCGCTTCTACACCGACCGTCCGCATCAGGGTTTTGGCCAGAACTCCGGGCTCGGGCTCTCGATCTCCAAGCAGATCGTCGACGCCCATGGCGGACGCATCTGGGCGGAGAACCGCGCAGGCCCTGCGGACGCCGACGGCGCGGCGACGGTTGCCGGCGCGCGCTTCGTGGTGAGGCTGCCGGCGCTATGAGCGACGGCGGCCCCAGCATTCACGCCTCCGCGGTCAAGGTCGGGAATCTGGCGGTGCTAATCCGCGGGCCCTCGGGCTCCGGCAAGTCGCGGCTTGCCTTCGATTTAATCATGGCGGGACGCGCCGGCGTGGTCGAAAGGGCCGTTCTGGTCGGCGATGACCGTGTCCATCTGGCGACAGTCGGCGATGAAATTGAGGTTGGTCCCGCCCAGCCATTGGCCGGCCTGATCGAGATCCGGGGCCTGGGAATTCGCCGCTGCGACTTCGTGGAGCGTGCGACCGTCGGCCTCGTGGTCGATCTGGACGCCGCGGACGCCGAGCGCCTGCCTGCGGCGGAATCGCTGAAAATATGCATTTTAGGTGTCGAAATACCGCGAATCCCGATCGAGCGCGGTTATTTGCCCCTCCCACTGGTTGTCGCGGCCTTGACCACTACCAAGAGTTCATCTTCCGTTAACCCTTCAGGCGATTGTTTGAAGGGAAATGGTAACCATATGAACCCCACTATCGCGACCGAATAGACCGGCGCAGCTCCCCTCATCCATCCGTCTAGATTCAGGGAGATACGCAACATCCCCTCTTGCGCGGGGGCTCTGGATGGTCAAAGTGGCGCGTTCGTGCGGTGCACCAAAAGCGCCCGCGAGGAGTTTTTCCGATGATTGGTCTAGTACTTGTGACCCACGGGCGCCTTGCCGACGAATTCAAGGCAGCGCTTGAACATGTCATGGGCCCACAAAAGCAAATCGAAGCGATCACGATCGGCGCCGAAGATGATTCCGATCTCTGTCGAAGCGACATCATCGAAGCGGTTAACCGCGTCGATTCCGGCGATGGCGTTGCGATCCTCACCGACATGTTCGGCGGCACGCCGTCGAACCTTGCAATATCCTGCATGAGCCGGCCGAAGGTCGAAGTGCTCGCGGGCATCAACCTTCCCATGCTGGTGAAGCTTGCCAAGGTGCGTGAAGAACGTTCGCTGCCGGACGCGATCGCAATGGCCCAGGAAGCGGGCCGCAAATACGTCACCATTGCCAGCCGCGTGCTCGCCGGCAAATGAGCGACGACGCGCCCCAAGCCGGGACGGGCGTGCCCGCGGGCGCGATCTCTAAAGACCTCCTGATCATCAACAAGCGCGGCCTGCACGCCCGCGCCTCCGCAAAATTCGTCCAGGCGGTCGAGCGCTTCAACGCGCAAGTGTGGGTGACGCGCGGCGGCGAGACCGTCGGCGGCACCTCGATCATGGGCCTGATGATGCTGGCCGCGGGACCGGGCACGACGATCACGGTGGCCGCTGCCGGTGCCGATGCGGAAGCTGCGCTTGCGGCGATCACGGAGCTCGTTGAAAGCAAGTTCAACGAAGAAGGGACCTGAGGGTCACTTCTCCGGCGGGGCGATGTAGACGTTCCAGGTCATCGACGGTCCGGCCTTGCCGTGGGTAAAGCGGCGCGTCGTCATCACGATGCGCTCGGCGTTCGGCGCGGTCTCCGAGACCCATTTCTCGAACGCGGGCAAGCGGCCGTCGGCCGGATCGAACACACCGATGAAGCCGTATTTCTTCACGTCATCGAGTGACGTCAGCCCGGAGTTCCAGGCTTCGTTCGGCGTGAATGCGGCCGGATGATCGGGGCTGTAGAACACCATCGGCTGTATCGATTCCATGGTGCCGGCGACGACGGCCCAACGCGAAGCGAAACGCGCGTGCCAGGCTTGCGTGAGCTCGCGCGCGAGCTCCGAGCGCGCGCCATAGGTCGCCGTATTGTCGGAATTGACCGCCATCTCGCGCGCGGCGATCCAGGGCGAGGCAATGAGCGTTGCGATGCTGAGCACGAGCCAGATCGCAACGATATTGAACAGCGCCGCACCCTGCACCCGCAGCGCAGGGATCGCGACCAGCGCCAAGGGCACCAGGAAGAACAGCGAGATGCCCCAATCGGTCTTCATGTAGATGCTGAAGACCAGCGCGCCGAGCGGCGGCCCGGCTGCGACGATGATCTGGATGATCCAGATATTCAGCGCCTGCGAGAGGTTGACGCCGGAATTGGCGCCGCGCGCCCAAGCCCGCGTGACGATGCGCAACGGCGCGCGCGAGAGCAGCGTCAGCCACGACGGCACCAGCGCCATCGCGAGGCTTGCGAGCGCCACCGGCAATGCCAGCAGCGCGACATTGTGCAGGACATAGCCGAACACGAGCTGATGCACGAGGCCGGCATCCTCGATGCTATAGGTATCGCCGGCATAGGTCAGCGGCACGAAATGGGCGTCCGCGAGCCAGATGATATGCGGGATCATCGCCACGGCCATCGTCGCGATCGCGACCCATGGCGCGGGCGACAACAGGAATCTGATCCGGTCGGGATGGATCAGCGCGGCGAGCCCGATGGCGCCGATCATGGTCAGCACCCAGTATTTGGTCATCAGCGCCAGCGCACCGGCGAGTCCAAGCCAAATTCCGGACTGCCAGCTCCGCTTCTCGAAGGCGTTGAGATAAGCGAGCACGAGCAGCGGCAGCGTGACGAGCTGCAACAGGTCCGGGTTGTACTTGAAGCCCTTGAAATTGAAGATCGGGTAGAGCGCGACCATCACCACGACCAGGAACGCGCGGCGCGGATCGACCACGCGCAACGCGAGGAGCCAGCAGATCACCATGCCGACGCTGACGGTGGCCATCGCGAGCGCATAGGTCGCCCAGTCCGTCGCCGGGAACGCCGTGAACCAGACACCGGCGATCCAGCCCGACAACGGCGGGTGCTTGCCATAGCCGAGCAGGAACTTCTGGCCCCAGCCCCAGGCCTCTGCGACGTCCATGTGAACGTCCTGCGCTGCCTTGAGATTGATCAGGATGAAGGTCCAGATCACCGCATGCAGGATGGCGAACTGGATCACCAGCCAAAGGCGGGCTGAGGGGTGGATCGCGCAGGCAACCAGCCAGGCCCGGAAGCGGCCAAAGCTCACCCGGGTCTTTGCACGGGCTCGGGCGGATGGGATCGAAGTGGTCGACATGGGCCGTTGCGTAGCGCGTTTTGGGCCAGTGTGGAATCAGCTTGGCGTGAACAAAGCCCCTGAAAATACAGCAATATGGTTGCCGCACGGGGATGTGAGTGGTATCCCGCGCCCATGACGACCGTCCCCATTTCCAACATCCGCAATTTCTCCATCGTCGCCCATATCGACCATGGCAAATCGACGCTGGCCGACCGCCTGATCCAGATGACCGGCGGCCTCACCGACCGCGAAATGGCGGGCAAGGAGCAGGTGCTCGATTCCATGGACATCGAGCGCGAGCGCGGCATCACCATCAAGGCGCAGACGGTCCGCCTCGCCTACCGCGCCAAGGACGGCAAGGATTACATCTTCAACCTGATGGACACGCCCGGCCATGTCGACTTCGCCTACGAAGTCTCGCGGTCGCTGGCGGCCTGCGAGGGTTCCCTACTGGTGGTCGACGCCAGCCAGGGCGTGGAAGCGCAGACGCTCGCCAACGTCTACCACGCGCTCGACGCGGGTCATGAGATCGTTCCGGTCCTCAACAAGGTCGACCTGCCCGCCGCCGAACCCGAGAAGATAAGGCAGCAGATCGAGGACGTGATCGGCATCGACGCATCAGACGCGGTGATGATCTCCGCCAAGACCGGCCTCGGCGTTCCCGATGTGCTGGAGGCGATCGTCACGCGCCTGCCGCCGCCGAAGGGCGATCGCGAAGCCACATTGAAAGCGCTGCTGGTCGACAGCTGGTACGACGTCTATCTCGGCGTGGTCGTGCTGATCCGCGTCGTCGACGGCGTCATGAAGAAGAACAGCCGCATCCGCATGATGGGCACGGGCGCGGCCTATGACATCGAGCGCGTCGGCTTCTTCACGCCGAAGATGACGCAGGTCGACGAGCTCGGCCCCGGCGAGATCGGCTTCATCACCGCCGCAATCAAGGAAGTCGCCGACACCCGCGTCGGCGACACCATCACCGACGACAGAAAGCCGGTCACGGAGATGCTGCCGGGCTTCAAGCCGGCCATCCCGGTGGTGTTCTGCGGCCTGTTCCCCGCGGACGCCGATGATTTCGAGACCTTGCGCGCGGCGATGGGCAAGCTGCGCCTCAACGATGCCAGCTTCTCCTACGAGATGGAGACGTCGGCCGCACTCGGCTTCGGCTTCCGCTGCGGCTTCCTCGGTCTGCTGCATCTGGAGATCATCCAGGAGCGTCTGTCGCGCGAGTTCGATCTCAATCTGATCGCGACCGCGCCAAGCGTCATCTACAAGATGAGGCTGACCGACGGGCAGGAAATCTCCATTCACAATCCCGTCGACATGCCGGACGTGGTCAAGATCGCCGAGATCCAGGAACCCTGGATCGAGGCCACGATCCTCACGCCGGACGAATATCTCGGCAGCGTCTTGAAGCTTTGCCAGGACCGCCGCGGCTCGCAGAAGGAGCTGACCTATGTCGGCTCGCGCGCGATGGTGAAATACGACCTGCCGCTCAACGAAGTCGTGTTCGATTTCTACGACCGCCTGAAGTCGGTCTCCAAGGGCTACGCCTCGTTCGACTATCATCTCACCGACTACAAGCCGGCCGATCTCGTCAAGATGCAGATCCTGGTCAACAACGAACCGGTCGATGCGCTCTCGATGCTGGTGCATCGGACCCGCGCGGAGGGGCGCGGCCGCGCCATGGTCGAGAAGATGAAGGAGCTGATCCCGCCGCACATGTTCCAGATCCCGATCCAGGCGGCGATCGGCGGCAAGGTGATCGCCCGCGAGACCGTGCGCGCGCTGCGCAAGGACGTCACCGCAAAGTGCTATGGCGGCGACATCACGCGTAAACGAAAACTTCTGGAGAAGCAGAAGGAAGGCAAGAAGAAGATGCGGCAGTTCGGCAAGGTCGATATCCCGCAGGAAGCTTTTATTGCCGCGCTGAAGGTCGATAGCTGAGGCGCGTTGCTGCCTGGCGCCGGCTTCACTCCGGCCGCGCCAGCCTCGCCTCAAACAAAAACGCGAAAACAACCCCATGCACAGTAGCCGGCGGCTTGTCGGCATTGCATTTTTTCGATTTTACGAAGTCCGTTTGACCCGTCGGGCAAAACAGGGGCATGATGGCAGGATCGCAGCGTGTGTGACCGGCAGCGGTGATGTCCCATCAAACCAACCCCGTAACGTTTGTGCTCATTGCCCGGATACCTACCGAGGGTGTCGACAGCTTTCGCGCCTACGAAGAGGCCGTCTTGCCGCTGTTGCCTGAGTTCAACGGATGTCTGGAGCGACGGCTTCGAAATCCGGATGGCACCATCGAGATGCACGTCGTCAGCTTCGCATCCGATGCGGACTTTCAAAACTATCGGAGCGATCCTCGGCGGGCGGCGCAAGCCCGGCTGTTGGAAAAATCGGCGGCGAAGCTGGAATTGCTTCCGATGACGGACGTCTAAAAGCGAAGAGTTTTGGTTGAATCGATGCAAGCCGAGGACGCGGTCCACCTCTCCCGCTTGCGGGCAGGGCTATCGCATATGAAGAAAAACGTGGCGGGCAGCTTGCCTGCGGCCCATCCTTCGAGACGCCCGCCTATGGCGGGCCCTCAGGATGAGGTCGCGTTTTGCGGCGAGATATTAAACCCTCATGGTGAGGAGCCCGCCAAAGCGGGCGTCTCGAACCATGCAGGCCGAGCTCATCCGGCAGCCTTCCGCTGTGCGATCGCCCTGCGCTTGCGGGGGAGGTCGGCGCGAAGCGCCGGATGGGGGCTCTCTCCACATCGGGAGTGTCCATTACGGAAGCACCCCCACCCCAGCCCTCTCCCGCAAGCGGGAGAGGGAGCATACCTACTTCGCGGCCTACACTCCGACCAAACCCTGCCCCGCTTTGGCCTCCAGCGAGACCACCATCATCCGATCGCAAAATCGGCCGCTGTCTCGGCGTGAATCGCCGTCGTATCGAACGTCTCGACTGTCGTATCGCCCCCACCGACCAGCATCGTGATCTCGGTGCAGCCGAGGATGATGCACTCCGCGCTGGCGGCGACGAGCGCGGCCATCACGTCCTGGTAGCGACGGCGCGAGGGAGCGGCGACGATGCCAAGGCACAGTTCATCGTAGATGATGCGGTTCACGTCAGCCCGTGCGTCAGTGGGAGGAACCAGCACGTCGAGATCATGCGCGCGCAGCCGGTCGATGTAGAAGTCTTCCTCCATCGTGAACCTGGTGCCGAGCAGCCCAACCCGCCGATACCCCTTGGCCCGAATCCGCTGCGCCGTTGCGTCGCCGATGTGAATGAAGGGAATGGTCACCTTCGACACGATGTCGGGCGCCAGCTTGTGCATCGTGTTCGTGCACAGCACGATCGCACGCGCGCCGGCGCTTTCGAGGCGCTGCGCGACCTCCGCCAGGCTGGCTGCCGCCTCTTCCCAGCGGCCGGCGTACTGCATGTCCTTGATCTCCTGGAAGTCGTAGGAATACAGCAGCAGCGGAGCCGAATGCAGCTTGCCCATGCGATCGCGGACGCGCTCGTTGATGAGCTTGTAGTAGAGCGCGGTGCTCTCCCAGCTCATGCCTCCGATCAGGCCGATGGTTTGCATCTAGACGTCTCCGAAAAGTGGCTCGATCGGATCGTAGACGAAGACGTTGAAGCTCGCCATCACGATGCGCGACGAACGGAGGGACGTCAGCTGGAGTTGGCCGAGTGCTTCTGACCAGAATCTCGAAAACAACCCCTCTCAACCCGTCATCCCGAGGTGTGAAGCTTGCGATGCGAAGCATTGCAAGCTGAGCCTCGAAGGATGAGCGGCCCGGATACAGCCGGGCCGTCGCCCTTCGAGGCTCGCCGAAGAGGCGAGCACCTCAGGGTGACGGTGAGGGACGGCACGAAATTCGCCGAACTTCACCTGCGTCCTCCGCTCCGATTGAACCCGATCAGGCGTCGACGACACTATCCCCTGCGTCCTGAACGGCCCCGCCCATCCTTGGGCGATACAGGGGAGCATCTCGCATGCGGAAGCGAAACTGGCGATTGATTGCGGTCGGCACGGTGCTGCTGGTGCTTGCAATCCTGTTCTTCCTGTCCATGCAGGACATGACGCTGTGGTCCAATGATCCTGTCGCCCTGATGCGAACCGTCGGAGAAGTCTCCGGTGCCGTCGGCGGCATCAGCCTCGTCATGATCATCTTCGGCCTGATCGGCCGGAAAGCGCCGGCCTGACCAAGCGTCATTCCGTAAGACCGGGCCACAGCGGGATCACGCCTACGCGACGAGGGGGAATAGCAGGCCGTCGCTGCAAATCCAGATGTCGGAACCGCGCATGTGTCGCGGGATTCATTTGGAGATACCTATGATCACCTCAAAGATGCTGGTTGTGGTCGCGATCGTATCGGCGATGGGCGCAGCTTCGGCTCAGCCTTTCCACCCCTCGCTTCCTGGAAAGGAAACGACCACGCGGCCCTGGACGGCGCCGGTCGGTCACCGCCAGCCGCACGCGTCCGACGTGCCGGCAACAACCTTGGGATCGCAGGATTTCCTTGATCAGGAGGATGCCAATATCGACCGCAAGATCTCCGGCATTTGTCGGGGTTGCTGATCGGGCCAGCACCCGATTCTAGAGCGCGACCAAGCCTGGCGGCGGCTTGCGCATCTGGGACGCCTGCTCGAACGCGTAAGCCAGACGCAGCAGCCTGTGCTCGCTCCAGGCGGATCCAGCAAAAGTGATGCCGAGCGGATAGTCGGGCGTGTCCTTGTCGTCGGCTCCCGAGACGAATCCGCCTGGCACCATGACGCTGGGATAGCCCGCCTTGGCGGCGATCGCGGCGCCCATGCTGCCGGGGAACAGCACGGCGTCGAGCTTGTGCTGGTTGATGTAGGCGTCCATGCCGCGCGTCTTCGCCGCGAGCAGGTCCATGGCGCGCGCCGATTTGTACTCGCGCTCGCTGAGATCGCCCCTGGTGGCGTTGGCCGCGAGGAACAGATCCTGGCCGAAACGCAGCGCCTTCTCCGCGTGCGCCTCGTTGAAGGCGACGATGTCGGCGATGGTCTTGATCTCCGTGTTGGTCGCCCAATCCTTCAAATAGAGATTGAGATCGTGCTTCAGCTCGTAAAGGAAGACGACCGACTGCATCATCGGATTGCCCTTGTTGCGGCTCAGCGGATTGCGGTTGAACACGGCCATGGTCGTGCCCGGTCCGGCCATCCAGCCGGCCGTCGGCATGCTGGCGCGCACGACGACGGCGCCCAGATCCTCCATCACCTTGATCGCCTCGGTCATCACCTCGGTCCATTTGGGTGCCAGCTTGCCGTAATAGGGATCGTTCAGCGGGTCGGCGGGGTCGCTCGGCACGCCGATGCGCGCGCCCTTCATCGCGTCGGAGGCGAGGCCCGCGGTGTAATCGGCCGGCCGCCGCTGCCGCAGCGTCACGGGATCGCGCGGATCCTTGGCGGCCAGCACGTTGAGAAGCAGCGCCGCGTCGCGCACATTGCGCGTCATCGGCCCCGCGGTGTCCTGGCTATGCGCGATCGGCACGATGCCGGCGCGGCTGATCAATCCGACCGTCGGCTTGACGGTGACGAGACCATTCTGGCTGGCGGGAAACAGCAGCGAGCCCGAGGTCTCGGTGCCGATCGAGGCCGCGCACAGACCGGCGGCGACGGCGACCGCCGATCCCGAGCTCGAGCCGCCCGGGGACACGACCGGAATGCCGCGATCGTCCATCAGCGCCGGCGCATAGGGGTTTTTCACCTGGCCGCCCAGCGATGAATAGCCCGAGGGCATGTCCATCGCGAGGATGTTGGCGAACTCCGTCAGGTTCGCCTTGCCCAGGATCACCGCGCCGGCGTTACGCAGCAGCTTGACCACCGTGGCGTCGCGTTTGGCGCGTGCGCCCTCCAGCGCCAGCGAACCCGCCGTGGTCTGCTGCTTGTCAGACGTCGCGATGTTGTCCTTGATCAAGATCGGGACGCCGGCCAACGGCCGCTTGACCGGCGGCCTGGTGTCGTCGAGCTTGCCTGCGATCGTGAGCGCGTCGGGATTGAGCGCGCGGACCGAATTGAGCATGGGACCATCGCGGTCATAGGCCTCGATGCGCGCAAGATAGACTCTGGTCAGCGCTGTAGCGGTGACGCGCCCGGCGGCCAGGGCATCGATGATATCGCTCATCGGCGCGTGCGCGAGCGTCGGCATGGGCGCCGGCTCGGCGCTGGCGGCAACCGTGGCGGGGCGATCAGCGCGGCGAGTCGGCTTCTTCATGGTATTCCTCTTGAGCGGCCCCGAATATGCTACGGACGGTAACATTAAGTCTGGTTGTGCGACAAGCTTGCAAGCCTATGGCGTAGTGAATGCGTAGCCTGGATGGAGCGAAGCGCAATCCGGGTTCGTCGCCGCAGTTTCCGAAGGCCCCGGATTTCGCTTCGCTCCATCCGGGCTACGAGAGATCCCGAGATTTCAGATCGTGATCAACTGAGCACCGGGATGCGATCTTGATCGCCCCCGCCAAATAGACCACCATCGCGTCACTTACCGCTCACACCAAGAATGGGCGAGGAAACGCTGACATGAATGCAACTCCCGGGGTTGATCTGGTCGAGCGGGCACGGGCCATCGCGCCGCTGATTGCGGGCGAGGCTGATCAGATCGAGCGGACGCGGCGGCTGACGCCGGCGGTCGTGGGCGCGCTGATCGAGAACGGGCTCTATCGCGCGTTGCTGCCGCAGAGCCTCGGCGGCGCCGAGGCTGCGCCGGAAGCCTTCATGCAGATGCTGGAGGAGATCGCGAAGGCAGATGCCTCCACCGCCTGGTGTCTCGGCCAAAACAGCGTCTGCGCGATGATCGCAGCCTCCCTCGACCGCGACACCGCGCACGAGATCTTCAACACGGCGCCCGGCATCCTCGCCTGGGGCGCGGTCGCGCATGAGGCACGCGCGGTCGAGGGCGGCTATCGCGCCACGGCACGCTGGGATTTCGCCTCGGGCTCGCGGCAGGCGAGCTGGCTGGGGGCGCATGTCCGCATCATCGGCACTGACGGCACGCCGCGCAAAAACGCCGACGGCTCACCGGAGATGCGTACCATCCTGTTCCCGCTTGCGAGCGCTGTGATGCACGACGTGTGGCAGGCGATCGGGCTTGCCGGAACCGGCACCGATTCCTACGAGGTGCACGACCTCTTCATCCCCGATCGCTTTGCAGCGTTCCGCGACGTGCCCGCGGCGTTGCGCGAGCCGGGTCCGCTCTACAGGCTTCCGACCGGATCGACGTACAGTCTTGGCTTCGCCGCGGTCTCGCTCGGCGTTGCGCGCGCCACGCTCGATGCGGGAATCGCGCTGGCTCGCGCAAAACATCAGTCGCTTGCCGCCAGCGCCATGCGCGACAACCAGGCGGTACATGGGTTGATCGGCCGCACCGAGGGGGATTTGCGCGCCGCGCGCGCCTATCTCTACGCGACGGCGAACGCGATGTGGCGCGACCTCTCCGCGACCGGCAAGTTCAGCCCGGCGCATCGCAGCGCGGTTCGCCTCGCCGCGACCTGGACCATCCAGCAGTCGGCAAAAGTGGTCGACACCGCCTATCACATGGCCGGCGCGACCGCGGTGTTTCGCAGCAACCCGTTCGAACGGCGGTTCCGCGACATGCACGCGATCACCCAGCAGATCCAGGCTCGCGACACGCATTATGAGGATGTCGGGAAGGGGATCCTATCGGGCGGCACGTCCGGCTGAGGCCGGGCTGCGAACGGTCCTCGTGAGCGAGATATTCGTCATGGCCGTCGCCCTGTTTGGCTGAAGCGGCCCCGCGTCGCCTCATGAAGAGTGGTCTTGGCGTAAGGGCAACCCACATTGACACCGTGAGGAAAATCACACTGCGCGAAGATACGACGATCCGGGCATTTGAAGCATGGCGGAGAAGTGTGACCTACCTCAAAGAGCGCGGTGAAGGGATCCAATATCTGCAACGGGAGCGTCTCATACATTTGAAGCACTCCCATGAAGAACCATTTTCCCCTGCTGGATCCGCTGCGCTTCGCGACTGCCCTCGGCGTCGCCATTTTCCACCAGATGTTCTGGTCCTGGGCCTGGGTCTCGATTGGCGTCCCAGGTTTCGAGCGCACCGTCGCCGCCGATGTTCTATACCCGTCCGCCGCGCCCTTCACATGGTTCGGCTGGGTGGGTGTTGAAATCTTCTTCGTTATTTCCGGTTTCGTCATCGCGAATTCCGCGAGCAAGTCTTCGCCGACTGAGTTTCTTCTTGGCCGCGCGCTGAGGCTCTATCCCGCGGTCTGGGTTTGCGCCACCGCGACCCTCCTCGTTCTGGTTCTGTTTGGCAGTGGGTCAGTATCGCAATTCATTGTCCCCTACATCCACGCCATGACGCTCGTTCCCAAGGGAGTCATCGGTGACTGGCTTGACGGCGTCTACTGGACGCTGGCGGCCGAGGCGGCGTTTTATGGGCTGGTGTTTTGCGCGATGCTCACGAAGAGGATCACCCTGCGACACGTGGCCTTTGGTCTCACCATCTACAGCGCGGTCTTCAATGCTGTCGCGTTGCTGATTCTGTCGTGCACGACGCCCAACGACTTGCCCTATCTGATTATCCTGATGTTCCGGGTGCCCGCCGCAGCATTCCTGTTGAACCATGGCTGCTTCTTTGCGCTTGGGATCTGGCTGTTCATTTCTGCAAACAGAAAGTTGACGACGCTCGAACAAGTCGCCGTCGCCGTCACGTGCCTCTCCGGCGTCGCGGAAATCTACTATTTTGCCTCCTTCTTCCTGACGAGCATCCCCGCCATCTCGGATCAATCGGCCCTGGTGCCGATCACGGTTTGGGCGGCGGCGGTGGGCCTCATTGCCTATGGCGCGAACAGGAACAGGCGTTCTGCGGGCACCGTGTCTCGTGAAGCGCCGGCTTATTGGAGAACGCTCGGGCTGATCACCTATCCGCTCTATCTCACCCACAACGTCATCGGCACAGAGATCATTCGTGTCCTGGTCGATGCCGGCCTGGATGCCACCGCGGCCGTATTTGTCGAGCTGGGCATGCTTGTCCTGGTCTGCTGGTTTATCAGCGCGAAGATCGAGCCGGCCATCAGAGCTGCGATGACGCAGACCATTGCCTATTTCGGACAGCTCCCGGAAAGACTGCCGGCATCGAGGCGCCCGGCGTTTTCTCGCGGGCTGGGCCTTCGGCTGCCCATCCCGGCAAAGATGACCGCCCCGTTGCGATAGCCGGTATCCTGCTGGACTTGCTTCCTGCACTTGCAGCATACCTCTCGGATGGAAGAGGTTCCGAAGGTCAAGGCAGGACGTATCGGATGAAGGTCGCCAGAGACATGGTGGATCAGGACCTGCGCGTCCGATATGCGGTTGGGCGGATGGTCGCAAGATTCTTTCACACGAGATGGTTCGCTCTGCTCATGTTCGGTTTCACTGGGGCCATCCTGCGGGGAAGAAACATCCGTGGACTTGTATGCCGAGAACAGCATATTCCGAGCAGAAATGACGGGTCACCCATTCGTGTGAGACTCTATCGGCCAACCGCGGCGGTTGGACCCCTGCCGGTGATGTTGTATTTGCACGGCGGCGGTTATATTCACGGGGTGCCCGAGCAATTCGGCTCACTCATCAAGGCCTTCATCGAAACAGAACCCTGCATCATCGTCGCGCCGGACTATAGAAAGGCCGGCGAAGCGCCGTACCCGGCTGCATTCAACGACTGCTACGACACCCTGCTATGGATAAGGGACAATGCGGCCTCCATCGGCGGAAGAACCGACGGATTCATCGTGGCGGGACCTAGCGCGGGCGGAGGGCTTGCGGCGGCCGTCTCGCTCAAGGCTACCGATACCGGCGATGCAAAAATAGCCTTTCAAATGCCGCTCTATCCGATGATTGACGACCGGCAGAACAGCGCCTCTGTCGTTGGAAACGACGCACCGATATGGGATGAAGGAGCCAACAGGCTGGCTTGGTCCCGTTATCTGGATGGCGTGATGAACGTGACGCCCTACGCTGCTGCGGCGCGCTGCACGGACTATTCGAAATTGCCGCCGACGATCACTTACGTCGGCAGTCTGGAGCCATTTCGGGATGAAACGAAAATCTACGTCGAAAACCTTCGCCGGGCCAATATTCCGGTTGAGTTCGAGGTATTCGACGGCGCTTATCACGCTTTTGAGGTCGTGGTACCCGACGCTCCCATCAGCAAGCGGGCAAACCGGTTCCTGACGGAAAACTTCCAGAAGTTTGCTCGGCGGTACTTCCCCTAGGACTATCAACACGGTCTGGACAGTCGCTGCATCAGCTGGGCTCGCGGAGAGTCCCCCTCACCCGGAATTCAAGCTGCGCTTGAATTCCGACCTCTCCCTACGAGGAAGGTGAAAGGACCGCCTTGGCCTGCGCTGGAGGACGCACTCTACGCCTTGCGTGCGCCGAACAGGCGGCCTCGCCAGCCCATGCCGATGACCAGGGCGATCATCAGGAGGAATGCCACGGCGGCGGCGACATCGACGATGCGGTCGCCTCCGGAGCAAATATCGTGATTGAGGCAGGCGCGGGACAGGATGCCACCCCGGAGCAGGGCGGCGAGCACCCCGAAATAGAGCAAGACGCCGAGCGCGAGATAGACCACCGTCACGAGCGTTCGCCGCAGCCGCGAGGGCATCGCCGGGTCGTCCTCGCTCCGCTCCGTGATGAATTGCCCCGGATTGGCTTTGGCCGGATCGCGAATCTGCACGGTCGAGTGGGTCAGGAGATCGTGAATCGCCTGGTTGCGCCGGGTGGCCGCCATGGTCAGGAACGAGTACCAGCCGAGCAGGCTCTTGATGGCGAAGCGGGCGAGCGCCTTTGCAAAGCTCAAATGCCCGCCGCGGTCGTCGACGACGCGTAGATTGGTCCAGGCATGCCCGAGCGTGCCGCCGGTGCGCCAGACCAGTATCGGCTCGTAGAGCAGCAGGATCACGACGACCGACACGCCGAGGGTTCGGGCCAGCGCATCGCTTTGCGCGTTGCTCGCCACCGCTAAGGCGCCGAACAGCAAGACCATCGCGAGCATCCAGTCGAGCAGGATGGCTTTCAGCCGCCGCGAGAAGCGCGCATAGCGCGGCCCGGGCGTCAGGGTTGGGGCGTCAGAGGCCATGGGTGCAGCATCCGTTGATCCGATCCGACTAAGAGACGCCGGCGAGCGGCTCGAGGTTCGATCATATCAGACGGCACGTTCACGCCACCAGCGCAGCGTCCTCGTCCCCATCAATCCCGCGCTGTGCCGCCAGCAGGCTGATGATCTCGACGTTGGGGCGGGCCTTGCTGAACAGAAAGCCCTGGCCTTCGTCGCAGCCTTCGGCGCGGAGGCAGCTCAGCTCGGCTTCGGTCTCGACGCCCTCGGCGGTGATGATGACGCCGAGGCCTTTGCCGAGGCTGACGATGGAGCGGATGATCGCTTGCGATTCGCGGTTGGCGCCCAAATCACGCACGAAGGACTGGTCGATCTTGATCTTGTCGAACGGGAAGCTGCGCAGATAGCTGAGGCTGGAATAGCCGGTGCCGAAATCGTCCATCGAGATGCGCACGCCGAGCGCGCGCAGCGCATGCAGCGTCGCCAGCACCTGCGCGCTCTTCTCCAGCAGCAGCGTCTCGGTGATCTCGAGCTCGAGCCGCCGCGGCGGCAGGCCGGAATGCTTCAGCGCGTCCGTCACCACCGAAAGCAGATTGCCGCTGCGGAACTGGAGCGGCGAGAGGTTGACGGCGACGCGGACGTCGTCGGGCCAGGTCGCGGCGTCGAGACAGGCGCGGCGCAGCATCAGCCCGCCGAGCGGATTGATCAGCCCGGTGTCCTCGGCAACCGGAATGAACTCGGCCGGCGAGACCATGCCGCGCTCGGGATGCGGCCAGCGCACCAGCGCCTCGAAGCCGGTGATGCGCCCGCTCGAGAGATCGACCAGCGGCTGATAATATGGCCGCAGCACGTCGCTCTGGATGGCGTCGCGCAGCTCGACCTCGATCTTGCGGCGGCTCTGCGCTTTGGCGTCGAGCGCGGCCTCGAAGAACGCGAAGGTGCCGCGCGCATCCAGCTTGGCGCGCGACAGCGCCATGTCGGCGCTCTTGAGCAACTTCTCGGAATCATCGCCGTCGCCGGGCGCCATCGCGATGCCGATGGAGGCGCCGATCACCACGGAATGGCCGTCGAGCAGATAGGGATCGGCGATGGCTTCCAGCAGGCGCTTTGCCAGCATCACCGCATCCTCGGGACGCGTCAGCCCGCTCTGCGCGATCGCGAACTCGTCCGAATTGAGGCGCGCCAGCGCGTCGTCCTCGCGGAGCGTCGAACGCAAGCGCTTGGCGACGCCGCGCAAGAGCTTGTCGCCGACAGCATGTCCGAGCGTGTCGTTGACCGCCTTGAAATTGTCGAGCCCCAGCATCAGCACCGCGACCTTCTCGGCGCCGCGACGCGTATGCAGCAGCATCTCGTCCACCTGCTGGCGCAGCAAATTGCGATTCGGCAGGCCGGTCAGCCCGTCATGCTGGGCCATGAAGGCGAGCCGCGCCTCGGCGCGCTTGCGCTCGGTGATGTCCATCAGCGCGAGCAGCACCGCGGGCCGCTCGGCATAGGTCAATTCGCGCGAATAGATCGCAAGATCGATCAGCGCGCCGTCGGCCTTGACGTGCTTCCAGATGCGCGCGGCCTGCTCCTCGCTGGACCGATCGGTGGTCCAGGGCGGCTCGCTGTCGAAGGCCTGCAACGAGCGGATCTTCAGCTTCTCGAACTCGGTGCGGCTATAGCCGTAATGCGCGACCGCGGAATCGTTGACACCGAGGATGCACTCGTCATCCAGCGCACAGACGATCATGGGCACGGGATTGCCGTCGAACAGCAGGCGGAACGAGGCCTCGCGCTGCTTCAATTCGGTGATGTCGACGCGCAGGCCGACGATGCCGCCATCGTCGGTCCGGCGTTCCTCGATCAGGATGACGCGGCCGTCCGACAGCGTCTGCTCGTGGCGCTTGCCGGGCTGGTGGAGCTTCTTCAGCCGCTCGGCGATCCACTCATCCTCGTGGCCGGCGGCCTCCGGATAGTCGCCACGGGCGACGCCGATGCGCAGCGTATCTTCCAGCCGCGCGCCTTCCGCGAACAGATCGGCGGTCTTGCTGTAGATCTCCGAATATTGCTTGTTCCAGAGAACGTAGCGGCCCTCGGGGTCGAGGATCACGATGCCCTGCGGCAGCATGTCGACGGCCTGACGCAGGCGATCATGCGATTTGTGCGCTTCGGTGATGGCCGCTTCGCGTTCGACGGGCGGACGAGGCGCGCGCGCGAAACGCGGCTTGCACAGCCGTTGGCCGGCCCGGGCGAGCGCGGTGTGCTTTCGCTTTTTCGGTTTTCGAGACCCCAAACTCAACTCACATGTCCAGTCGCGCCCAGCGGCTGCAACTCTTGAGGCAAGTGTCTGAAAAAAAAGTAATCTTCGGCAGCCGGGCCACTGGGCCATCGTTGCGCGGAGCGCGTGATGCGGACTTTGTTGCCCGTTTGCGAGGCGGCCTAGCGTCGGCAGGCGCACCAAACCTGTTCCCGCGTCGCAATCGGCTAGCATGCTGGCGCAAAATTGCGCGTTCGCTTGAATCGTTTCCAAAATCGCACGGGATTGCATGCGAGCCGCGGTGATTGCGCACTCCGCGCACGAATTTTGGTCAACACAGGATAGGGTTATCGGGCCGTTAAGAATCGGCCGGCCGACCTGCGACTTTGGGATGATCTAGAGCCATTTCCGTTCCGGTGGAATCGGCACGGGGCTCTAGATGGAAGAAGATCGCGTGCGGCATCGGCGCCGCGATGGGCTATAAGACCATCAGCATGAGTCTCCGCCGCATCGCCCCTCTCCTGCTTGTCATGACGTTCCTGGCCGCCGGCGACGCGCTGGCGCAGGACAAGGGCAGCGTGAATCCAAAGCCGCTGCCGCCGCTTGCCAATCCGAACGATCCCAAGATCGGCGCCAAGGAGCTGTTCGCGCGAAAACTGCTGCCCTCGACGGGGCCGGCGCACGTCATCGGCTCGTATGTGAAGGGCTGCATCGGCGGCGCCGAGCAGATGCCGCTCAACGGCGACAATTGGCAGGTGATGCGGCTGTCGCGCAATCGCAACTGGGGCCACCCCGACATGATCGCGCTGATCAAGCGGCTCGCGGCCAAGGCGCACAAGGATGCGGGCTGGCCCGGCATCCTGGTCGGCGACATCGGCCAGCCGCGCGGCGGGCCAGCATTGTCCGGCCATGCCAGCCATCAGATTGGTTTGGATGCCGACATCTGGCTGACGCCGATGCCGGACCATCGCCTCTCGCGCGAGGAACGCGAGGAGACGTCGGCGGTGATGATGGTGCGCGACGACCGCCTCGACATCGATCCAAAAGTGTTCACGCCCGCCCACGTGCTCGTGCTGCGCGACGCGGCGCAGGAGCCGGCGGTGCAGCGCATCTTCGTCAATCCCGCGATCAAGAAGGCGCTGTGCCGCGAAGCCAAGGGCGACCGCTCCTGGCTGTCAAAGATCCGGCCGTGGTGGGGCCACGACTATCACTTCCACATCCGCATGCGCTGCCCGGCGGGCGCCACCGAATGCCAGGGCCAGCCGTCACAATCTGAGGATGAGGGCTGCAAGGCTTCCGACTTCGCCTACTGGTTCAGCGAGGGCGTGCTGCATCCGAAGCCATCGCCGGAGCCACCGAAGCCGCATCCGCCGATGACGCTGGCGCAGATGCCGGCCGCTTGTAAGGCCGTGCTGCGCGCGGGGGATGCGAAGCCGTAGGCCTCCGCCGTCGTCCCGGCGAAGGCCGGGACCCATACCGCGAGGTCTATCGATTGTGGAAAGTCGATGTACCGAACTCCGAGTCTTCGCCAAACTACTCCTTGTGGTTATGGGTCCCGGCCTTCGCCGGGACGACGAGCGGATAGATCACTTGTCCATGACAACGAACTCGATGGTTGGTTCGCATCACCCAAATGCGCTAGGATCACCTTGCCGCTGTGCCGTAAGCCAGCGGCTCGTCGGGATGCGCATCCCGCTCCTCAACCACCTGACTGCAAGCCGCGTCGTTCGCGTGGCCAACGATGAGATTTGACATGCGCGTCCTTGCCCTCCTCGCCGTGCTTTCACTCAGCGCGACCTCCGCCCTCGCCGCCGAAGAACCCAGCGGTTGCGACAAGTTCAAATGGCCGATCGAACGTGAGCGCGCTGCGCTCACTGCGCCGGATCGTGCCAAGCTGGCATCGGGAGCCGAGCAGGCAGCTCTGCCGTCGTCTGGCATCACGCTGGCGCTGGTCGCGCCTCAGGAGGCGAGACTGCCGTCGCCGCCGGAGCGCGCGCCGAAGGATGGCACCTTTGCCGGCTTCACGAGCATCAAGACCGCGAAAGCAGGTCTCTACACGGTCAGCCTGTCCACCGGGGCGTGGGTCGACGTGGTGCAGGACGGGCATTTCCTCAAGCCCGTCGCCTTCAGCGGCGCGACCGATTGCGACGGCATCCGCAAGACCATGAAATACGAGCTGTCGGCGCAGCCCTTCGTGCTCCAAATCAGCGGCGCCAAGGACAATGCGCTCTCGATCTCGATCCTGCCGGCACAATAGGCTGGGTTGGTTAGACAAACGGTCGCCTTTCACCTCAAGCCCCAGCCTGCTATCTTCGCAGATGCGATATCCTCGCCGGCCGTAAGCCGTTGCGAGGCCACGCGGAACAGCGCTTCCGCCGGTCGCAACGCCTTCCCACCCAACGCCGGTTGCGCGTGCGATTTCGCGCGCGGGCTCGCACGGAGCGCTACCCCATGTTTCGTATTGCCGGACTTTTCACCGCTTTCGTGATCCTCGCGGGCGCGAGCCTCTCGCCTGCCGCCGCCGAGGACAAGACCATCACCGTGTTCGCGGCCGCCTCGATGAAGAACGCGCTCGACGAGATCGACGCCGCCTACACCGCCAAGACCGGCGTCAAGTTCAGTGTCAGCTATGCCGCGAGCTCGGTGCTCGCCAAGCAGATCGAGCAGGGCGCGCCGGCCGACGTCTTCGTCTCCGCCGACACCGACTGGATGGACTACGCCATTTCCAAGAAGACCATCAACGAGCCGACCCGGGTCAATCTGCTCGGCAACAGCATCGTGCTGATCGCGCCGAAGGACTCCAAGATCGACAACGTCACGATCGCGCAAGGCTTCGATCTCGCCAAGCTCGCCGGCGACGGCAAGATCGCGACCGGCGACGTCAAGTCGGTGCCGGTCGGCAAATACGCCAAGGCTGCGCTGGAAAAGCTCGGCGCCTGGCAGGCGGCTGAGCCGAAATTCGCCATGGCCGAAAGCGTGCGCGCCGCGCTGACGCTGGTGGCGCGCGACGAGGCCAACCTCGGCATCGTCTATTCCACCGACGCCAAGGTCGAGCCCGGCGTCAAGATCGTCGGCACCTTCCCGGCGGATTCGCATCCCGCGATCATCTATCCGGTAGCGGCGACCACGACCGCAAAGCCCGAGACCAACGACTATCTCGCCTTCCTGCGCACGTCGGCGGCCAAGACCATTCTGGAAAAATACGGCTTCAAGTTCCTGATCAGCCCCACAACCTGATATCTACGACTTGATGCTCGATATCTCTCCCGCGGAATGGACGGCGATCCTGCTCTCGCTCAGGGTCGCCGTCATCGCAACGCTGGTGGCGACGCCGTTCGGCATTGTGCTGGCGTGGCTGCTCGCCCGCAAAGACTTCTGGGGCAAGGCGGTGCTCGATGCGGTGGTGCATCTGCCGCTGGTGCTGCCGCCGGTCGTCACCGGCTATCTGCTCTTGCTTACGTTTGGCCGCCGCGGGCTCGTGGGCGCCTTCCTCGCCGACCATCTCGGCATCGTCTTCGCGTTTCGCTGGACTGGCGCCGCGCTTGCCTGCGGCGTGATGTCGTTTCCACTGCTGGTGCGCCCGATGCGGCTGTCGATCGAGGCGATCGACCGCAGGCTCGAGCAAGCCGCGGAGACGCTCGGTGCGGCTCCTTTCAAAGTCTTCTTCACGGTGACGCTGCCCTTGGCGCTGCCCGGCGTGCTCGCCGGCATGGTGCTCGGCTTTGCCAAGGCGATCGGCGAGTTCGGCGCCACCATCACTTTCGTCTCCAACATTCCCGGCGAGACCCAGACGATTTCCTCGGCGATCTATTCGCTGATCCAGACGCCGGACGGTGATACAGCCGCGGGCCGGCTCGTCATCATCTCGGTCGTGATCGCGCTCGGCGCGTTGATCGCCGCTGAATGGTTCGCCCGCCGCGCCACCGCGCGCTTGCACGGGAACTGACCATGCTGCGGGTCGATGTCGAAAAACAGCTCGGTGAGTTTTCGCTTCAAGCGTCCTTCGAAAGCGAGGGCCGCGTCACCGGCCTGTTCGGTGCGTCCGGCGCCGGCAAGAGCTCGCTGATCAACATGATCGCAGGGCTCTTGCGTCCCGACCGCGGCACCATCGTGATCGACGGCGAGACCGTCGACGACACCGCGGCGGGTATCCATGTCCCAACCTATCGCCGCCGCATCGGCTATGTGTTCCAGGATGCCCGGCTGTTTCCGCATCTCAACGTCGCGCAGAATCTCGACTATGGACGGCGGATGAATCGTCTGCCGTCCGATCCCGCGCAGCACAAGCGCGTCGTCGAGTTGCTTGACATCGGCCCCCTGCTCGATCGCCGTCCCGGAAAACTCTCCGGCGGCGAGCGCCAGCGCGTTGCGCTCGGACGCGCTCTGCTGTCCAAGCCGCGCCTGCTGCTGCTCGACGAGCCGCTCGGCGCGCTCGACGAGGGCCGCAAGCTCGAGATCCTGCCCTATCTGGTGCGGCTGCGCGACGAGGCCAACATTCCCATGGTCTATGTCAGCCACGACGTCGCCGAACTGCGCCAGCTCGCGACGCAGATTGTGATGCTCAGGCAGGGGCGGGTGACGTCGTTTGGTGGGGTTAAGGTGCTGACGTGAGGCATGCTGGTCGCCCCGACCTCCGCTGTCGTCCCGGCCTAGTGCGCAATTGCGCACGGGGGGCCGGGACCCATACCGCGTGATGTAACGGTAAACGGCAGTCTGAGTACCGGCGACGAAAAGATAACTACTAGCCGTCGTCAAACTACTCCCTGTGGCTATGGGTCCCGGCCTTCGCCGGGACGACGGCCGGGCTTTACCGTGCCTTCCGCCGCTTCGGCTTCACCGCCGCAAACACGCTTCCCAAATCCTCGCTCGCCGGCACCACATCATCCAGATGCAGCCGGCTCTCCACATGCAGAAAATGCTCGCGCGAGACCGCAATGGCACGCGCGACATCGCGGGCGCGCAACGCTTCGACGATGGCGCCGTGCTCGTCGACGGCGCAGATCGAATCGGTGGCGGGTTCGTAGACTGAGACCATCACCGAGGAGCGGCTGAGCAGATCGGCAAGGAAGCGCGTGAGCTCGGCGTTGCCGAGCGCTTCGACCAGATGGACGTGGAACGCACCGGACAGCCGCACCGAAGCAGCGCGGTCGCCACGCGTTGCGGCAGCGCGCTCCTCGGCGAGATGGGCGTTGAGCCGATCGATCAAGGCATCGTCGATGTGGCGCACGAGCTGCGTCAACACGCCGGCCTCGAGCACGCGATGAGCCTCGTAGACGCTGCGGACATCGTCGAGCGTCGGGCGCGGCACCCGCGCGCCGCGGTTGGGGATCATCTCCAGCCGCCGCTCCGCACCTAACCGATGCAGCACTTTTCGGATGCGCTCGCGCGACACGCCAAAGATGTCAGCGAGCGGCGGCTCGGCGAGCTTGGTCCCCGCCTTCAGCTTGCCCTCCAGCAGCGCATGCAGGATGGCCTGATAGACCGCCTCGTCCTCTGCCGGATTGGCCTTGCCGTTTCCCTTGCCATTTCGCCTGCGCTGCGTCGCCATGGCCGATAGCTAGGCCCAAAGGATGCGCAGCGTCACCTCCAAAAAATGTGCACATTTTCTACGCGGCTGCGCAGGCGAGACACGCGAGATTCGGTCAATACATTGAAATTACTTACCTTTATAAAAATGTGCACATTTGGCATGGCGCTTGCTGCTGCTTCGTAGCAAGCTTTACGCACAACAAACGGGACATGCCCATGCACACCCCCTCCCGACGCAGCGTTCTGAAATCCGGCGCGGCCCTGGCCGCTGCTCTAGCCGCCCCGGCGCGCCTGCGCGCGGCGACCAAAGAGATCGTCATCGGCGGCCCCGCGGGCGCCGCAAAGTATTTCAACGCCGATCTGTTTCCGGTGCTGGAGAAGAAGCTCGACTGCAAGGTGCTCTACGAGGGCACCAATTCGCTGACCAATCTCCAGAAGATGCAGGCCGACAAAGCCGCGCCAAAGATCTCCGTCGTTATCATGGATGATCCGGTGATGCTGCCGGCGGCAGCCGAGGGGCTGATCACCAAGATGTCGGCGTCGTCGATCGCCAATCTCGGCAAGCTCGTCGATAACTCGGTGCACCAGGACGGAATGTGGGCCAACTATCAGCGGCCCTGGGCCGGCATCGCCTATTCGACCAAGCGCATGAAGACAGCGCCAACGAAATGGGCGGACCTGTGGGACGCGAAATACGCTTCCAAGGTGATTGTGCCGTCGCTCTCCAACACCGAGGGTTTCTGGACGCTGCTCGCCGCCGCGCATCTCGAGACCGGCAAGCCCTACAAGGAGGCGCAGTACGAGATCGACGCCGCCTTCAAGAAGGTGAAGGAGCTGAAGCCGAACCTACTCAACGTCTATACCAACGCGCCGCAGGCCATCAATTTGATGGAGCAGGGCGAGGCCTGGATGATCGGCGGGCAATTCTCGGCCTACACGCTGATCCGCAAGGCCGACGGCTCACCGGTCGATCTCGCTGTGCCGCAGGACGGCGGCTTCGCCATGCCGTCCGGAATTGCGAAGGTGGCTGGCGCGCCGGCCGGTGATCTCGCGGACGCCGTGATCGACTTCTTCCTCAGCCCGGAAGCGCAGACCATCCTCGCCGACAAGGCTTTTGTCGCACCGACCAACAAGGGCACACCGACGCCAGCGGGTTTCCCGGATCCGGCCTCGCTGTTCGCACCCGACTGGGCGTTCGTTGCAAAAAACCGCGCCGGCTGGGTCGACCGCTGGAGCAAGGAGATGACATGAGCGAGAGCAGCCCGCATCTCGTCGTCCGCGGCGTCTCCAAGCGTTACGGGCCGACGACGGTCCTCGATCATATCGACCTGACCATCCGCCGCGGCGAGCTCGTCACGCTGCTCGGCCCCTCCGGCTGCGGCAAGACCACGTTGCTGCGCGCCATCGCCGGCCTCGCGCAGCCCGACACCGGCAAGGTCGAGCTCGCCGGGCGCGACATCACCAACGTGCCGCCGCACAAGCGCAATGTCGGCGTCGTGTTCCAGAGCTACGCGCTGTTTCCGCATCTCACCGTCGCCGGCAATGTCGCGTTCGGACTGAAGGTGCGCGGCGCGGCCAAGCGCGAGATCGATGCCGCGGTCGAACGCGCGCTGTCGCTGGTCAAGCTCGGCCATCTCGGCGGTCGCCGCATCTCGGCGCTGTCGGGCGGCCAGCAGCAGCGCGTGGCGCTGGCGCGTGCGATTGCGGTCGAGCCTGATGTGCTGCTGTTCGACGAGGCGCTTTCGGCGCTCGATCGCAAGCTGCGCGAGGAGATGCAGGTCGAGCTGCGCCGCCTGCTCCAGGACGTGAAGGCCACCGCGATCTTCGTCACCCATGACCAGGACGAGGCGCTGACCATGTCCGACCGCGTCGCGGTCATGAACAAGGGGCGCATCGAGCAGCTCGCCGAGCCGCGCGAGCTTTACTTGCGCCCCGTAAGCCTGTTCGCGCTCAACTTCGTCGGGCTGTCGACGCGGATTTCCGGGACCGTGCTGGCGGCTGACAACGGCAAGGTCGATGTCGAGACCAAGCTCGGCCGCATGTCGGCGCTCGGCAATTTCCAGGCGGGCTCCCCCGTCATCGTTGCGGCGCGTCCCGAGCAGCTTCGTCTTGGCGAGCAGGGCGAGGCGAACTCTGCCGCCGGCCGCGTCCGCTCCGTGGTGTTCCAGGGCTCGCGTACGCTGGTTGAGGTCGATGCCGGCGCGGGCGAGAGCCTGCTCGCCGAACTTTCGGGGCGCGACGGTGCGATCCCGCGCGTGCATGACGAGATCCGCCTGAGCTGGCCGGTGACCGAGACCTTTGCGTTTCCGATGGAGGCGCAGGCATGACGGAAGCCGCCCTTCCCGTGCCCGTGACGGCGCCTGCGGTCGACCGCGAGCGACTTGCGGCGATCGGATTCGTGCTGCCGTCCTTCGTCATCATCGCCGGCGTGTTCGCGCTGCCGCTGGTGCTGCTGCTTGGCGTCAGCATCGTCGATGCCAACGGGCTGACTTTTGCGCATTACAAGCGCCTGCTCGGCACGCCTTATTATCTTGGCGTGATCTGGAATTCGCTACGGCTCGGACTTTTGACCACACTGATCGCGTTCCTGATCAGCTACCCGGCCGCCTTCGCGCTGGCACGCGCCCGCGGCGCACTGCGCTCGATCCTGCTCGCGACGCTGTTCCTGCCGCTTGCGGCCAGCGTCATCGTCAAGGCCTTTGCCTGGACGATCCTGCTGCGCAGCGACGGCATCGTCAACGAGATGCTGATCGCGCTCGGCATCATCGAAGACCCGATCCGGATGATCTTTACCGAGACCGCGCTGATCGTCGGCGCCGTCAACATCTTCCTGCCGTTCATGATCCTGCCGATCTACGCGATCGTGGCGCAACTCGATCCACGCTACGCGGAGGCGGCCGCCACACTGGGCGCCTCGCCGGTCGGAACTTTCTTCCGTGTGATCCTGCCGCTGACCTTGCCCGGCATCATCGCCGGCGTGGCGCTGGTGTTCTCGCTGTCGGTCTCCGCCTATGTGGTACCGACGCTGCTGATCGGCGAAAAATATCCAACACTCGCGACCACGATCGCAAAGGCCTATCTGCTCGCACGCGAGCCGGGCTTCGGCGCCGCGGCCGGCGTCGTGTTGCTGGCCATCGCCATTGCCGTCGTTGCGCTGAGCGCGCGCCTATCGCGGGAGCCGAAATGATGACGCGGGCCGCAATCATCGTTTGCTGGGTGATGGCCATCGCGCTGGCGCTGTTCCTGATCGCGCCACTGCTGGTGATCGCCGCTGCCAGCTTCTCGCCGACGCCGGTGTTCGACCTGCCGCTGACGGGTGCATCGACGCGCTGGTATGGCAAGATCAGCCGGCTCGACGGCTTCTGGCCGTCGCTGCTGCTGTCGCTTCAGATCGCGCTGTTCTCGACTGCGATCTCGCTGGTCTGCGGCACGCTCGCGGCGATCGCGATCGCGCGTGGAAAAATGCCGGGTGCGGGCATCTTTGCGACCGCTCTGGTCTCGCCGCTGATGATGCCGGGCCTGGTGCTCGGCATCGCGCTGCTACAGGGCTTTCGCGCGATCGGCTTCACCGCTCCCTGGGCGACGCTGCTGGTCGCGCATCTCGTGATCACGCTGCCTTATGTCGCGCGCACGATGATCGCCGGGCTTGCGCGGTTCGACTTCACGCTGATCGAGGCGGCGCGCACGCTCGGCTGCACCTATCCCGGCGGCGTGCTGCGGGTGATGGTGCCGGCGCTGGCGCCGTCGTTCCTGATCGCCGGCCTCTTCTCGTTCCTCGCCTCGTTCGACAATTACCCGGTCTCGATCTTCCTCGCCGACGTCCGCACCAAGACGCTGCCGATCCGGATGCTGCAATATATCGAGGAAGCGCCGGATCCGACGCTCGCGGCGCTCTCCACCCTCATCCTCGCCGGCACGGTGATCCTGCTGTTCGTCAGCGACCGCGTCGTCGGCCTGCACCGCATGGCCGGAACCTCGGACTGATCCATGAGCAATGAACCCAAATCTTCACAACGCGACTTCGCCGGCTACCGCGGCAAGCCGCCCAATCCGCACTGGCCCAACGGCGCGCGCGTCGCGGTGTCGCTGGTCGTGAATTTCGAGGAGGGCTCGGAGTTCTCCATCAACGACGGCGACGCGGGCAACGAAGCGATCTATGAGGTGGTCCACAAGCTCGACGGCCCGGATTCCTGCATCGACAGCCATTTCGAATATGGCACGCGCGCCGCGTGGTGGCGCATCATGGATCTGTTCGACGCCCGCGGCGTCAAGGTCACCGTGAGCTCGTGCGGCCGCGCGGTCGAGCGCTCACCGGATCTCGCGCGCGATGCCGTCGCGCGGGGGCATGAGGTGTCGGCGCATGGCTGGCGCTGGCAGAGCCATGCCGAGATGGATGAAGCCAGCGAGCGCAAGGTCATCGCCAAGACCGTGGCAGCGATCGAGCGCGTCACCGGGAAGCGCCCGGTCGGCTGGCACACGCGCTCGGCGACCTCGCCGAACACGCGGCGCTTGCTGGTCGAGGACGGTGGCTTCCTCTACGACAGCGACGCCTATAATGACGACCTGCCCTACTACATGGATGTCGCCGGCAAGCAGCACCTCGTGTTGCCTTACGCCTTCGACACCAACGACATGCAGTATTACAACGCCTCGCGCTTCAACGGCGCCGATTTCGCCGATTATGTCATCGATGCGTTCGAGTGGCTGAAGCGCGAGGGCGAGACGGCGCCGAAGATGATGTCGATCGGATTGCACCTGCGGATGATCGGACGGCCCGGACGGATTGGGGCGCTGGAGCGGATTCTTGCGCACATCACCGGCAGCGGCGCCGCCTGGATCGCGCCGCGGGCGGCGATTGCGCGGCATTGGCGGGACGTGGTGCCGGCGGGGGAGTGAGTTGCGCTGGTCTTCACCGCCACAAAGGTGTCATGCCCCGCGAAGGCGGGGCATCCAGTACGCCGCGGCGTTTCGGCTCTACCACAGCTGCCTCTGGAATACTGGATCGCCCGCACTTCGCGGGCGATGACAGCGAGATTGTGGCAACGGCCTACAAATAGCGACGAGCTCTAAACCCCCGCCACCGATGTCCACAGCTCCGCCAGCTTGCGCCGCAACACCTGCGCGCGCGTCAGCGGCGCGGGCGTTTCCTCGTCTTCCGGCAGGCGCAGGCCGACGACGTTGACGCGGCCGCCGGAGATGCTTCGGGCAACCAGCACGATCTCGCCCAGCGGGAGCTCGGCGCCTTCCTTCGGCGCGCGGTCGAGATGGACGTCGAACCAATCGGCGAGCGTCAGTTTGCCCTCGTCCTCGCCGACGTTCACTCCGTAGATCTCGGCAAGCTCGGCGAGCGTGTGCTCGCCGGAGACCATGAAGTCGCCGAGCAGATGCGGATCGGGCGCCGAGCTCGGCTGCATGTCGACGAAGAAGCGATCGAGCGACTCGGCCTTTTCCGGCGGCGCCAGCAGATAGATGTAGTCGCCGGGCGCGATCGGGTCGGCTTCCGCGGGCGTCAAAATGTTCTCGTTGCGGATCACCAGCGTCGGCTTGGACCAGGACGGGATCAGGCCGCGGCGGAAATAGAGGCTCTTGGGCCGCACCGGATAGCCGACGAGCTGCTGCTCGAGCTGACCGGGCAGATCAAGCTCGACGCGGCGCGGGCCGCGCTCGGCGCGCGGCAGCGCCACGTGCAGCTTGCGCGCGGCGGGCGCCAGGGTCCAGCCTTGCAGCAGCAGCGAGATGATGACGACGACAAAGGCGACGTCGAAATAGAGATAGGCTTTCGACAAGCCCACCAGCATCGGGATCGACGCCAGGAAGATCGCGACCGCGCCGCGCAGGCCGGTCCAGGCGATGAAGATCTTCTCGCGCCAGTTGAAGCGGAATGGCGCCAGGCACACGAACACCGCGATCGGCCGGGCGACCAGCATCAGGACGAAGGCGACCCCGACCGCCGGCAGCACGCTTGATCCCAACCGGCTCGGCGAGACCAAAAGGCCAAGCAGGACGAACATCACGATCTGCGCCAGCCAGGTCGCCGCATCCAGGAAGGCCACCACCGAATTATGCGCCCGCGTCGGCCGGTTGCCGATGATGATGCCGGCGAGATAGACCGCGAGGAAGCCGGAGGCGTGCATGATCTGCGAGCCGCCGAAAATGACGAGCGCGGCCGTGGTGACAAATGGCGCATGCAGGCCCTGCGGCAGCGCAACTTGATTGAGCGCCAGCACCACGAGACGTCCGCCGATCACACCGACGATGGCGCCGAGCACCGCCTCCTGCACGAACTCCATCGCCACATGCGCTGCCGAGCTCGATCCCAGCGAGATGTATTCGACCAGCATCAGGGTGAGGAAGATCGCGAAGGGATCGTTGGTGCCGGATTCCGCCTCCAGCGTCGCGCCGACGCGCGGGCGCAGGCGCAGGCCCTGGGTGTGGACCAGCAGGAACACCGCGGCGGCATCGGTCGAGGCCACCACGGCGCCGACCAGCAGCGCCTCCGTCCAATTGAGGTCGAGGGCGTATTTCGCAAACGGCGCCGTGATCAGCGCCGTTAGCAGCACGCCGACGGTCGCGAGCACCACGGAGGGCGCCAGCACGGTGCGGATGCTGGCAAAGCGCGTGCGCAAGCCGCCGTCGAACAGGATCAAAGCGAGCGCAACCGAACCGACCAGATAGGTGGTGCGGACGTCGTCGAACTGGAGCTGGCCGGGGCCGGAATCGCCGGCCAGCATGCCGATCGCAAGGAATACGAGCAGCAGCGGCGCGCCGAAGCGCAGCGCAAGCAGACTCGACAGGATGCCGGCCATCACCAGGACGGCGCCGAGCAGAATGGCGATACTGACGGAGTCGAGAGAGGCCATCCACCTTCCGGTTACAAATCGCGGGCAAATCGCTGGCAAATCGCTGGAATGGCATCCTTATCGTCGGCACACTCCCGCGCCAACCCATTTTCTCCCGCTCGCGGCAATCTGACCGTATTTTGCGGCCTTAACGCGCATCACATGCCGGTGTATCGATGGTCCGGCCGCTCCCTTTGTGGGATTCTGCGGCTCCCTCGAATCAAATCCGCCCACTTCCCGACGAGACCTTGCGATGGACATGGACCTCAAAGACCTCATGGAGTTCGTGCAGACCACCGCGCGCAGTCTCGGGGCGGAAATCTCCTCGCCCTGGTTCTACCTGCAATTTGGTCTCATTCTGGCGGCGACCGGGATCGCTTATGCGGCGGAAGCGACGGTTCGCAACCGCGTCGACATGACGTCGCTGGCGATGCGCTGGCCGCTGCCGCTTCGGCACTTCGCCCGCGTGATGGTCTCCAGCGCCTCGGCGGCGGTGTTCACGCTGCTTGTGATCATCTCGCGCATCGTGATGTACCATGCGACCTGGCCGAGCCGCAGCTATCTGTTGATGGTCGCCGCCAAGCTGGGGCTGGCCTGGCTCGCGATCCGGCTCGTGACCTCGGTGCTGCGCAACGAATTCATCGTCAAGCTGGTGTCGATCACCGCGTGGTTTGTCGCGGCGCTCTCCATCCTCGGCCAGCTCGATGCGGCGGTCGACCTGCTCGACTCCTATGCGATCGTGCTCGGCGGTTTGCGGCTGACGCCGCTGCTGGTGATCAAGGCGGGCGTACTCTTGATCATCGCATTCTGGCTGACCAACATCGCCAGCAATTTCGCCGAGAGCAAGATCAACTCGGCCTCCGACCTGACGCCGTCGATCCAGGTGCTGCTGGTCAAGATCATCCGCATCGGGCTGCTCGCGGTGGCGATCGTCATCGCGCTCGGCGCGGTCGGCATCGACCTGTCGGCGCTCGCGGTGTTCTCCGGCGCGGTCGGCGTCGGCATCGGTATCGGCCTTCAGAAGATCGTCGCCAACTTCATCTCGGGCATCATCCTGCTCGCCGACAAATCAGTGAAGCCGGGCGACCTCGTCACCATCGGCGACAATACCGGGCGCATCAGCGCGATGAAGACGCGCTATATTTCCGTTGCCGCCGGCGACGGTCGCGAATTCCTGGTACCGAACGAGGATCTGGTGACGCAGAAGGTCGTCAACTGGACCTATACCGACAAGAACACGCTGGTGAAGATCGCCTTCGGCACCAATTACGACGCCGATCCGCGGCTGGTCTGCAAGCTCGCCATCGAGACGGCCATAGCCCATCCCCGCGCGCAGAAAGCCAAGCCGCCGAACTGCATCCTGACCGAGTTCGCGGAGGCCGGCATGAAGTTCTCGCTGACCCTCTGGCTCGCCGACCCCGACGGCATGGACAACGTCAAGAGCGACGTGATGCTGGCGCTGTGGGACGTCTTCAAGCGCGAGGGCATCCGGGTTCCCTACCCCGTCCGCGAAATCCGCGTCCGCGGCGGCGCGCTGCCGGTGGAAACCACCGTAGAAGTCCCGAATTGAGCCGGCTTTCGGGCGCATGGCGGTTAGGATTCTTGTTTTGACGCGTTTTCTTCACGCGAACCGGTACCCACTTCGCTCGAAAACGCTCTGGCTTGGCTTGCACGAACGCCCGCAATCATTAAATTGGGGCCTGAAATCAAGCCTTTCCGCCGACATCGGCCCGAGCCCAGAAGACCGCCCCGCATGAGCTACGTCGAAGCCAACGATACCTCCCTGCGCAAGACCGGACAGATCAAGCTGCATGGCCCGAGCGCCTTTGCCGGCATGCGCAAGGCAGGCGCGCTGGTGGCCAAGTGCCTCGATGAGCTCACCGACATCGTCGGGCCCGGCGTGCCGACCGAGCGCATCGACGAGTTCGTCCGCGAGTTCGCCTTCAGCCATGGCGCCTATCCGGCGACGCTGATGTATCGCGGCTATCGCTACTCGACCTGCACCTCGCTGAACCACGTGGTCTGCCACGGCATGCCCGGCGACCGGCCGCTGAAGGAAGGCGACATCGTCAACATCGACGTCACCTTCATCGTCGACGGCTGGTACGGCGATTCCAGCCGGATGTACGCGGTCGGCCCGATCGCGCGCAAGGCCGAGCGGCTGATCGAGGTGACGTACGAATCCTTGATGCGCGGCATTGCCGCGGTGAAGCCCGGTGCCACCACCGGCGACATCGGCCACGCCATCCAGAGCTTCGTCGAGCCGCAGGGCATGAGCGTGGTCCGCGATTTCTGCGGCCATGGCCTCGGCCGCATGTTCCACGACGAGCCGAACATCATTCATATCGGCCGGCCCGGCGAAGGCGTGCAGCTCAAGCCCGGTATGTTCTTCACGATCGAGCCGATGATCAATCTCGGCAAGCCGCACGTGAAGATCCTGTCCGACGGCTGGACCGCGGTGACCCGCGACCGCTCGCTGTCGGCGCAGTTCGAGCACTCGGTCGGCGTCACCGCCACCGGCGTCGAGATATTCACGCTGTCGGAGCGGCACGGCGAGAAGCAGATCGGCTGATCTCGCCGCGACACCGATTGTTTGAGCATGATCTTATCGGAAAACCGCTGCACACTTTTCCGGATCATGCTCTATCGCCGCCGGCGGAATGACGATGGCGGCCGCTTGTAGGTCGCGGCAAAAGCATCGTTGAAGCGGCGAACGCTGCCGAACCCGGCGGCGAAGGCGATCTCCGCCAAGGTCATACCGGTCCCATCGATCAGGCGCTTGGCTTCCTGCACGCGCCGCGTCGCCGCAATCTCGCTCGGGCTCGCGCCAGTATGGCGCATGAACAGACGCAGGAGATGGCGTGATCCGACGCCAAGAGCCTCCGCCAGATCCGCCGCGGAGGCACGATCCAGAAAGCCGGCATTGATCAGACGCATTCCGCGCGCCACAGTGGTCGCCGTTCCCATCCAGGCCGGAGACCCCGGTGCCGTCTCCGGGCGGCAGCGGAGACACGGGCGAAAGCCGGCCCGCTCTGCGGCCGCAGCGGTCGGGTAAAAGGTGACGTTCTCCGAGCGGGCCGGGCGAACCGGACAGACCGGCCTGCAGTAGATGCGGGTCGAGCGAACCCCGGAGAAGAACAGGCCGTCGAAAGCGCGTGCGCGCGCCAACCGCGCCCGGTCGCAGATGTCCCAGTCGAGATGTGGTGGCAGCGCTTGCGGCTGCGCCAAAACCTTCGCCATCGCTGGATAGTAGTTTCATCGCAGTCGCCCGAGTAGCTGAAATCGGACTCGATCGGGCGATGAGGTCCGAATCCGGCCAGCCTGCGCGGTCGCTTCCGGATCATGGTGCCGCTGCATCCCGGAGCAGATTCGCATGAGCACGCAGGCATCACAGGCAATGTCGGAACGGAACACCTTATCCCTGGAGATCGGACTGTTGTTGCTGCTCTCGCTGATCTGGGGCAGCTCGTTCACGCTGATCAAGGTCGCCGTCGCGACGATACCGCCCGTCACCATGGTCGCCGCACGCGTGACGATCGCGGCAGTGCTCCTGATCGTGATCGCCGCCGCGCAAGGGCACTCCCTTCCCCGCAAGCGATCGGTCTGGGCGGCCTTCCTCGTGCAAGGCCTGCTGCAAAGTGCGTTGCCGTTCACACTGATCAGCTGGGGTGAGATGCACATCGCAAGCGGCCTCGCTGGCGTGCTCAATGCCACCCCGCCGATGTTCGTGCTCGTGATCGCCATGATGACCGGGCGCGGACGGCGAACCATCAGCAGCGAGAGGATCCTCGGCGTCGGGCTCGGTCTTGCCGGCGTCGCGGTGACGATCGGCATCGATGCGCTCTCCGGGATCGGCACGACGGCGCCGCTGGCGCAAATGGCCGTGCTCGGCGCAAGCCTCTGCTACGCGCTCGCACCGATCTGGGGACAGCGGTTCTCCTCCTTTCCCGCGATCGTCACAGCAGCCGGCGCCATGAGCTGTGCAGCGATCCTGATGCTGCCTATGGCCGCGATCTTCGAGCGGCCTTGGACGCTGGCGCCAACGGTGCAGGCAACCACTGCGGTCCTCGGTCTCGCGGTCGTCTGCACGGCGCTCGCAATGGTGATCTATTTCCGCCTGATCCGCACGCTCGGCGCACTCGGCACGACGAGCGGCAGCTACTTACGCGCCGGATTTGCGGTGGCGCTCGGCGTCGTATGGCTCGGCGAGGAATTTACCTGGTCAGTTCTCGCCGGAATGGCGCTCATTGTCGCCGGGGTGATTGCCGTCACGGTACCGCTGCCGGTGCGACACAGCGGGAAACCACCGGGCTGATTATCGTCACCTTCACGGCCCGATCTTGCCATCCTGTTTACCGATGACGATCTCTCCCAAACAGGCAGGAGAGATCGGGTGAGCCCATCGACGCGCCGCGGCTTCCTTGGATTCGTATCGGCCAGCGCCGCAGGCCTGCTGCAGACCCGTGCGGAGGCGGCGCCCGGGCCCGCTGCCGGTGAG
The DNA here is from genome assembly GCF_000938285.1 of Bradyrhizobium sp. LTSP857. Lineage (NCBI taxonomy): Bacteria > Pseudomonadati > Pseudomonadota > Alphaproteobacteria > Hyphomicrobiales > Nitrobacteraceae > Bradyrhizobium > Bradyrhizobium sp. LTSP857. The sequence goes on from NZ_JYMS01000014.1 coordinate 70,672, forward strand.
CCCGCCTGCATCCTGACGCCGCAGGCGGAGGAAGGGCCGTTTTATTCCGACCCAAAACTCGTTCGCTCCGACATCGCCGAGGGCAAGGCGGGCGTGCCGCTGGCCTTGCGGCTGCGCGTGATCGAGGCCGGCACGTGCACGGCGATCCACGGCGCGCGGGTCGACATCTGGCATTGTGACGCCAAGGGGCTTTATTCGGCGTTTGCCGGCCAAGGCGATGCGCACAATATCGATGCGACCAGCAACACGTTCCTGCGCGGCACGCAGGCGACAGACGATTCCGGCTGGGTCAATTTCAACACGATCTATCCCGGCTGGTATGACGGCCGCACCACGCACATCCATTTCAAGGTGTTCTTGAGCGATCGCACCGTGCTGACCGGGCAGACCTTCCTGCCGGACGCACTGAACGAGTTCATCTACACCAATGTGCCCGATTACGGCGACCGCGCGCGGCAGCGCATGGTGATCAACGCCAACGACCACGTCATCGAACGCTCCGACCCGGACCACCGCGCCTTCTGCGCGGTCAAGGAGGAGCGCGATCGCTATGTTGCGACGCTGACGCTCGGCGTTGACCGCCGCGCCGATGCGACGGTCGGGCGCGCCGGTCCGCCGCCGCCTCCGCCGGGGATGCGCGGCGGTCCGCCACCTGGCTCGCCGCCGGGCCCGCCGCCCTTGGGCATGGGCGGTCCGATGTTCGGCCGCCCGATCAGGGATCGGCTGGCCGCGCTGGTACCGGGATTGAAGCGCGAGCGTTGAGGGTAGCGTGACGTTGCCGATGCGCGCGATCTTTGCTATTCAGACCGCGCCGAAAAAGGCATGGCCGGATTGGTAAGCCCGGCCTGTTCCTGATGTCAGGAATTCTGCCACCGTCTCCACGGTAGGACCCACGGCCGGACAGAGTGACGCGATCGTCACGCTGCTCGGCGGGTTGTGTCACCGTGTCATATCGGCCGCCGCACAGCGTGGAATCCAGCTCCGTCCGTTCCTTTACCCTGAACGGAGAGCACACATGCGACTACAACATCTCAACCTCGCGACGTCAGACGTGGCGGCCCTCGCCGCCTTCTTCCAGCGCTTCTTCGGCTTCGCGCCCTATGCGGCCCGCGGCGAAGCGCTGGTCGTCTTGCGCGACAAGCAGGATTTCGTCCTGACATTGATGCGCGGCAAGACAGGCGAGCCGGCCGACTATCCGGCCAATTTCCATATCGGCTTCTATTATGACGAGGCGAGCGAGGTGGAGGCCAAGCACGCGGAATTGTCGACCGCAGACCTGAACCCGAGCAAGATCGCGTTCATGGACCGTGGCGGCGGCGCGCGCGTCCCGCACTTCTATTGCGCCGCGCCGGGCAATGTCCTGATCGAGGTCTGCACCCCGCCGGGCGGACTTGCCTCGTAGGCAGCCGACGGACATTCCGGCGGCCGGTTGCGAGACCGGCCGCCGATTATCACGACACTTCGTGGTTGCAAAACGCGCACCGTCCGGCATGGTTGTGGGCGATGCCGACCAAAACCGACCTCGACAACAGCAAGCCTGAGGACACGCCGCATTATCTCGGCCATCGCGAGCGGCTGCGCGAGCGCTTCTACAGTGCGGGTGCGGACGCGCTCAGCGATTACGAGCTGCTGGAGATGGCGCTGTTTCCGGCGCTGCCGCGGCGCGACACCAAACCGCTGGCGAAGACGCTGATCAAGACCTTCGGCTCGTTCGCCGAGGTCGTCCATGCGCCGGTGGCGCGGCTGCGCGAGGTCGACGGCGTGGGCGAAGCCGCAATCAACCAGCTCAAGCTGATTGCCGCCGCCGCGCACCGCGTCGCCAAGGGCGAGGTCAACAGCCGCAATGCGCTGTCGTCGTGGAACGAGGTGATCGCCTATTGCCGCACCAGCATGGCCTTTGCCGACAAGGAGCAATTCCGCCTGCTCTTCCTCGACAAGCGCAACCAGCTCATCGCCGACGAGGTGCAGCAGACCGGCACCGTCGATCACACCCCGGTCTATCCGCGCGAGGTGATCAAGCGCGCGCTGGAGCTATCCGCGACCGCGCTGATCCTGGTGCATAATCATCCCAGTGGCGATCCCTCGCCCTCGCAGGCGGACATCCAGATGACCAAGGCCATCATCGAGATCGCAAAGCCGCTCGGCATCGCCGTGCATGACCACATCATCGTCGGCAGGAACGGGCATGCGAGTTTGAAGGGGATGCGGCTGATTTGAGGGGCGTAAAATGACAAGAGGCGCCGCGGGGGCGCCGTCACTCGGCTGAGCAGGCGCGGCATGCAGCGGTCGACCGAAGGCGATGATACGACTCACGTCTTGTTCTGGACGCCCGCAATCAGGATGTCGACCATACGCTTCGCGGCCTGCTTACCAACCGGTCCCGAACTTAAATTCGCAACGCCGGCCAGCGCGCGCAGCAGGTCGAGCGGTTCAAGATCCAGACGGATGTCGCCGCTCGCGACCGCACGATCGATCAGCCTTCCAATTGCGCGCTTCATTTGTTCCGCGGACGCCGAGTACAGCTCGGACGTGCCGCCGACGATCGAATTGAGCGCCTCGGACATTCCGTGCTTGGCGGCCATATAATCCACGAACAACAGCAACCATTCGCGCAAGGCAGCCGTCGGAGAATGCGACTCGGCCAACCGCGTAGCGGCTGCAACAAGCTGTTCTGTCTCATTGCGGTAGACCGCCTCGATCAGCGCGTCGCGGGTCGGAAAATGACGGTAGAGAGTCCCGGCCCCTACACCCGCGGTCCGCGCGATCTCATCGAGACTGGCCCCCGGCCCTTTTTCAGCGAAGGCGGCCTTCGCGGTTTCGAGCAAGAGGATGCGGTTCCGCCGCGCATCGGCGCGCGGCTTGCGGGCGGTAGCGGCTTTCTCCTCATCGACCAACCCGAAAATACCCCTTGATAAACGGAGACTGTCTCCGTATTTAAAACGGAGACGCTCTCCTCTTACGTCAAAAGTCGTTGGCAGACAATGGTTTGCCGCCGGGGGGAGAGCTATGCCCAAAGATGAAGGAGTTTGTCATGACCAAAGGCTTCGGAGCGACGTCCACCACCGATGATGTGCTGGCGGGGGTCGATCTCAGCGGAAAGCGCGTCCTCATCACCGGCGTATCGGCCGGGCTGGGCGTGGAGACGGCGCGCGCGCTGGCGGCGCACGGGGCCCAGGTGGTCGGTGCGGCGCGCGATCTTGCCAAGGCGGAGCGGGCGACGAACGAGGTCCGTGCGCAGGCGGCGAATGGCGGTGGCTTTGAGATGGTGGAGCTGGATCTCGCCTCGCTCGAGAGCGTGCGCGCATGTGCCGACGCTTTGCTCGCCGACGGGCGGCGGTTCGACGCGGTGATCGCCAATGCGGGTGTGATGAGGACGCCCTTCGGGCACACCGCCGACGGCTTCGAGACGCAGTTCGGGACCAACCATCTCGGCCATTTCGTGCTGGCGAACCGCATCGCATCGCTGATCGTCCCGGGCGGACGGCTGGTGAATGTTGCCTCCTCCGGTCACCGCTATTCGGACGTCGACCTCGACGATCCCAATTTCGAGCGCACGCCCTACGACCCGATGATCGCCTATGGCCGGTCCAAGACCGCCAACATCCTGTTCGCGGTGGAGTTCGACCGGCGACACAAAGCGCGTGGGGTGCGGGCGATCGCGCTGCATCCGGGTGGGATCCAGACCGAGCTGGACCGTCACATGGCGCCTGGCGAGCTTGAAAATCTCGTGGCGCAGATCAATGCCCAGCTCGGGGCGGCGGGCCGGCCGCCCTTCCAGTTCAAGACGATTCCTCAGGGAGCCGCGACCTCGGTCTGGGCCGCCTTCGTCGCGCCGGCTGAGGAGGTCGGGGGCCGTTACTGCGAGAACTCGCAGGTGTCGCAGATCACCGACGCGCTGATCAGCCCGGTGAGCCCCGGCGTCAGGTCCTACGCCCTCGACCCGGAGCGCGCCAAGGCGCTCTGGGCCAAGAGCGAGGAACTGGTCGGCGAGCGATTCTGACCAGCGGACGCGAGAGTCACGGGATCAGCAGCAGCGTGCCGGTGGTGACGCGACTCTCCATGCCCGCATGCGCCCGCGCGGCTTCAGCGAACGGATAGACGCCTCCGATCCTGACCTTCAGGGCGCCGCTCGCGATTCAGTCGAACAGCTGAGCCGCGTGCGCGCGCAGCAGCGTCAGCGTATGCACATGGTCGGAGAAGCTAGCGTGGCCGATCTTGATGCTCTTCGGCAGGCTGATGATGTCGAGCGGCCAAGCCGTTCGGCATCGCCGTGCACGACCACATCATCGTCGGCACGAGCGGATACGCGAGCCTGCGCGGGATGCGGCTGGTAAGACGGGCATCGTCTCTCGGACCGATTTGCATTGATGCATAGCAATCCCGCCCGATACCCCACGGTCGTATCGGATCACGCGAGCGCATGCGCCGTCGGCTGGCTGGCTCGAAGCGCGGGCCTCAAAGCCTGCTAATCCGCTGCCGTGGGTAGATAGTCGGTTGCGTTCACGGGACGACGCATGCGCGTGATCGCAAACTCGATAAAGGCGCGCAATTTTGGCAGCGCCTGGCTGCGACTTGGGTGATAGAGCGAGAGCCCGGGCACATCTTCGCCAAAAGCATCGAGTACTGTTTCAAGCACCCCCGTATTCAGATAGGGTATGACGAGCGACCGCGGCAGGCGAAACAATCCAACACCGCGCAGTGCCGCCCTGATGCACAGATCAACATCGGAGATCACCAGCGGACCCGTGACCGCGATGGTGACAGGCCGCCCCTGAACGACAAATCGCCAGTGGTCCGCACCGCTCGCATCGGTCCGATAAAGGATGCAGCGGAAGCGCTGCAAATCTTCGGGGCGGACCGGCCGGCCCTGCGCCTTGAAGATGCTCGGCGTCCCCACCACGACAAACCGCTCGGCCAGCGTCAGGCGAACGGCGACCATATCCATTTCAACGAAATCGCCGAGCCGTATGCCCGCGTCATACCCTTCCGCGACGATATCGATCGGACGATCCTCGCCAACGAGCTCGAGCTGGATCAGTGGGTGGGCAGCCAGAAACTCGGGCAGCAGGCGGTTGATCAGCAACGGCAGGGCTGGCCGCGGCGCGTTGATGCGTAGCTTGCCCCGCGCGTCATCGCCTAACCCGCCAGCAGCGTCGATGCCGGCGCTCAACATATCCGCGGCCGGCCGCGCGTGGGCAAGAAGCCGTTCGCCTGCCTCCGTCAGGTTGACGCTTCTGGTCGTCCGCACAAAAAGAGGTGAGCCGATCCGGGCCTCGAGGTTCCGAATTGCCTGGCTGACAGCGGAAGGCGTCACCCCGAGACGCGCGGCCGCAGCCCGAAACCCCCGCAGCTCGGCAACGGCCAGAAACATGACCACGCCGTCCATTCGCGCTCGATCTATTGTGAAGCCAGGCTGCACAGCTCGTACCAATATGGAATGATTATCAAACAATCATGCTCCCGGTAGAGGGAAATCACAAGGCACCAAGCCCAGGAGCAAGATCGATGCGTTCATTCCACATCAACAGTTTTGGCGGACCCGACAGCCTGATCATCAAGGAGAGTGAGATTCCGCAGCCCAGCCGAGGTGAAGTCCTGGTCCGCGTCAGGGCATCGTCGCTCAACTTCCGCGATCTGATCATTTTCGCCGGCCAGTATCAGCCGCCCGCTCAAATTGGCTGCGTGCCGTTGTCGGATGGCGCTGGCGAAATCGAGGCGCTCGGTGAAGGTGTCAAGCGCGGCCGGGTCGGCGACAAGGTCGTCAATTGCTTCCTGCCCAACTGGTTTGGCGGAACGCTGAACACGCCACCCGAGCAGTGGGTCATCGATCACGACGGCTGGCTGACGGAATACAAGGTGGTCAATGCGGAGAGCCTCGTTCCCATGCCATCTCACATGAGCTTCGAGGAAGGCGCTACGTTGTCCTGCGCCGCGGTGACGGCTTGGTCGGCACTTGCCGGCGTTCGCGCCGGCGATCTGGTGCTCACTCAGGGCACCGGTGGCGTGTCACTGTTCGCAGTACAGCTGGCTGTTGCGCTTGGCGCCAGGGTGATTTCGACGACCTCCAGCCATGAGAAGGCCGAGATGCTTCGCAGGCTCGGCGCGCACGATGTCATCAATTACAATGCGACGCCCGAGTGGGGTGACGCGGTCCGCGAACTCACCAACGGCCGCGGCGTCGATCGCGTTGTCGAGGTGGGCGGCCCCGCGACTCTGCCCCAGTCGATGAAGGCCTCCGCGATTGGAGCGGAAATCTCCATCGTCGGCATCCTGGCGGGGTATGAAGGTGGCGTCGACTTCATGACCATGTTCAGGAGCCGGGTCGGCTTTCGCGCGGTGACAGTTGGAAGCCGCCGAGACCTTGAGGACATGTGCAGGGCGATGGAACAGCATGGCATTCGGCCGGTCATCGATAGCGTCCATGCATTCGACGACGCCAAAACGGCCATCACGCACTTCGGCGCGCGCAATGTCGTTGGCAAAGTCGTCATTGAGCACTGATCTTCCTAGACGCGCTCCGCGTCGAGGGTGCGAAGTTCCAAGAGGGCATCAGCCAGCGTCCGCTTGCTCAACAAACGCAACACCGACTCATCGACCTCGTCGGCCAGGTCCCCAAAGAATCGTTCGACATTGCAACTGACGAGGCACCGATGGGGGATATCGCTACGGCCGGTCCATAGCTTCTTGTCCCCCATTGTCGCCTTGTAGATTTCGCCGAGCGTAATCGCGGCGGCGTCGACGCTGAGGCTCACACCCCCGTCTCGTCCCATGGTCGAACGAACCAGACCCGCCTGCATCAGGGGCACCAACAAACGCCTGACGAATGTTGGATTGGAGTCGACCCCCTCAGCCAACTCAGCGGAGCTTAACCGTTCGACGCCTTCGGCCTGAGCCAGCGCCAGGCTGAGCATCATCTGCAAGGCAGTGGGGAAACGGACATCGATCATCATCTGCTCTCAGCTGGCCAAATATGTATCTTTTATTGTTGCATATCAAGCGCTATATATGTATCCATCATAGGACCATATTAACTCAAGGAGGCCTTCCATGTCCGATCAACGTGAAATCCAGGAGGTGATGGCGCGATACGTCCGGGCAGCCGACCACCGAGACGGAGCGGCAATGAGCAAGATCTTCCTGCCCGAAGGTAAGACCGAGATTTTCTACAACAACGCAGGCACAGCTGAGCGTCTTGGCGAGTTGGTCGGGGCGAAAGCGATCGGCGACGCCGTTACCATGTTGATGAAGCCGCATCCGCCACGGGGATGGAGCCATCACACCACCCACGACCCGATCATCGAAGTGAAGGGCGACACCGCGACGCTCGACGTCCAATTTGTGGTGTTCAACGTCGTCGGCGCAGAAAAGCCTGAAGGCGGTTGGCCGGAAGGGGCTTTTGGCGCGCAAGGAACCATCATCCCGATCGAGAGTGGCTACTACCGGCCGACTCTGAAGAAAGTCGATGGACGTTGGATGATAGCGCACCACCGCGTCTATCACGACATCCCGTACGCCTTCTAGGAGAGGCAATAGAGGGCGTTTCTCTTAGAGCGAAGGCCTGTCACGCGAAGGCTTTCAGGCCAGCAGTTTGGCGAGGAGCGCGCCGAGCGCATCCCGCTCTTCTTCGTCCAGAGATGCGAACGACAAGGCAAGCACCTTCGTCACCAGTCTGCGGCCCTTGCGCAGAAGATCGGTCCCATTCGGTGTCAACCGGTGATGGGCCACGCGTCCCGGCCCTTGAAGCCTTTCGATCAATCCAATGCGCAGCAAGCGGGCCATCAGCGTGCCAAACGCTTGATCGGAATTAAAGCTCAGTTCGGCCAGCCGATGCATGGAGGCACCGGGATTCCGGTCGATCTCCCGAAGAGCACTCCATTGCACGACGCTGACGCCGATGGTGGCGAGGCTGACGTCGATTTCACGGTGATGGCGGTGCTGGGCCCGCTTGATGAGCAGGCCAACATCTTCGATTGCGTATCTCATATCAATATGGTTATATAAATATATTGATATGTCAATCGGAGTTGAAGATGGCTATCGCACATCACACCGTCGACCTGTTCGCGGACACGCTGCAGCTGTCCTTTGCCGATGCAGGCGCCGGGCGGTCCTTTCTGCTGCTGCATGGCGGAGCGGGCCCGGCCTCGATGTATGGACTGGCCGAATCCCTTTCGACGAAGGCACGTACGATCACGCCGACCCATCCGGGCTTCAATGGCGCGCCGCGGCCGGAACGCTTTGACCGGATCGACGACCTGGTGCTGGCCTATTTATTGTTAATCGAACGATTGGACCTGAAGGATGTCGTGCTGGTTGGCAACTCGGTGGGCGGTTGGATCGCGGCCGAGATGGCGCTGCGCCTGTCGCCGAGGCTCGCGGGCGCGGTCTTGATCAATTCGGTGGGGATCGACGCCGGCAAGCCCGAACTGTCGATCGTCGATCCCACCGCCGTGGCTCCGGCGGAGCGCGCCGCCCTTGCATTCCACGATCCGCAGAAATTCGCCGTCTCGCCATCGACGCCGGAAGCGGCGGCCGCGATGCTGGACAACCATAGGGCCCTGCGCATCTATGCGGGCGAGCCCTTCATGCACGAGCCGACGCTGCGCGCGCGGCTGGCGAAGATGCCGATCCCGACGCTGGTCATCTGGGGCGAAAGCGACCGCATCGTCAGTCCTGATTATGGCCGCGTGCTGGCTTCCAGCATTCCCCAATCACGCTATGCGCCAGTGGCCGCGGCCGGCCACTTCCCTCAGATCGAGCAGTTAGCGGACGTCGAGCGCCTGATCAGCGCCTTCGCCGAGCGCTGCGCGGGATGCGGCTGATTTAAGTCGGCGAATCACGTAGCAGGAACGGCATGAGCGATTGGCTGCACAATTTGCCGGTGCCCGCGATGGCGCTGGTGATCTTTGGCTTCACTTATCTTCTGGCCGCGACCGTGTTCGCCTTCGTCGCGCTGGTCGCGACGGAGGAGCGCGCGAAGTCGCTGAAGGCGATCTCGCCGGGCATGCTGCCGGTGCTCGGCATCATCTTCGGCCTGTTCGTCGCCTTCACCGCGGCGCAGGTCTGGGGTGACAGCGACCGCGCCGGCGCCGCAGTGAGCCGCGAGGCCAGCGCGCTGCGCAGCGCCGTGCTGCTGGCCGCAGGGCTGCCGCCCGAGCAGGAGACCAAGCTACGCTCCCTTGTGCGCGACTATGTCGGGCAGGCTGTCGCGGTGGAATGGCCGATGATGGCGCATCAGGAGGCGTCGCTGAAGGTGACGCCGCCGGCGCTCGCCGAAGCCTTGCAGCTCGTCATCGCGATGACGCCGCAAGGGCGGGCTCAGGAGACCATGCAGCGCGAGATCCTCGCCGCGCTGGAGCAGGCGCTGGATGCGCGGCGGCAGCGGATCATCGTCAGCCTCGCCGCGGTGAATTCGGTGAAATGGTGGTGCCTGTATCTCCAGGCCTTATGCGAGCTCTTGGTGATCGGCTTCGTTCATTGCGACAACCGCCTGGGATCTGCAATCGCGATGGCGCTGTTCGCAACCGGCGTCGCCACCTCGGCCCTGCTGATCGCCGCGCACGACCGGCCGTTTACCGGCCATATCTCCATCACCCCGGAGCCGCTGCGCCAGATCATGCCGGAGACGCCGGCGGGACGAACATAGCTGCGCCGGCCGGTTGGCGACTAGGCTTTTGTGCTACGCCGGAAGCGCGCAGTTGAGCATCCACTGCACGCCGAAGCGATCGGTCAGCTTGCCGTAATAGTCGCCCCAGGGCTGGATGCCGAGCGGCGTGGTGATGATGCCGCCTTCGGCGAGGCGCGCGAACAGGTCCGTCGTCGCCTGTGTGCCGTTCATCATCAGGATGTGCGCTGAGCCGCGCATCGGTTCGGCATCGTCATTGTCCGATGCATAGAACCGGAGGCCCGGACCTTCGAACTTCGCATGCATGACCTTGCCCTGCATCGCGGCGTTCTTCAACGGCGGCCCGGCTTCGCCGTGGCGCTTGATCTCGGTCACCTCGCCGAGGCCGCAGGCGGTGTAGAAGGCGAGTGCAGCCTCGCACTGGGTCGTGAAGAAGAGATAGTTCGACATCTGCATGGACGGCTCCTCCATGTGAGGTGATCAGCTCTCGGCACAGGCGTTGAGCGCAGCCGCGCGGCACGCCGACGCAATCGCAGCGCCGACCTCCTTGTCGGCGACGGCCCGCGCCATGGTGACGCCGCCGGACAGGATCGAGAGCAGCGCCCATGCGCGCGCGCGCCTGTCCTTGACTGAGCGGCCCGGCAAACCATCCGCGACCGCGTTCACCACAGCCGTGATCTCGGTCTCGAACACGGTCTTGATTCCGTCATCGGCGCGCTGCACCTCGGAGGTCAGGCTCTGTAGCGCGCAGCTCGAACCGAGCTCGCAGACCCGCTTTTGTCCGAGATAGAAATCGACGAACACCGCGACCCATTTGGCGCCGTGCTCAGCCCGCAGGCTTTCGACGCCGGTGCGCAGTTCTTGCAGGCCTGCCACGAGTGCGGTCTCAAAGGCTTCGCCCTTGGATGAGAAGTGCCCGTAGAACGCGCCGGAGGTCACTTCGGCCTCCTTGGCAAGGCCGTCGACGCCGATGCCGCCAAAGCCCTGACGGCGAAAACCGCGCCCGGCCGCGGCGACCATACGTGCGCGGGCTTCTTCCTTGTGTCCGGTCTTGTAGCGCACGGCGGCACCTTTTTAGATCACGGTCGTTATATAACGATCGCAATATTATCACAAGCTGCGATCGCAGCCGGCGTTCGCCGCTCAACTCATCAAGGGAGCCTCAGTCATGCCCATCAACGTCCTCGCCACGGATGGCATCTTCAGTGCGGCCGCCGAAAGGCTGGCTTCGTCACTGAGGCCACCGACATCGTGTTCAGGGCCGCGGACGCCGCCATCCGCGCGAGCGGATTTTCGTCAATGGTCTACGCGGTGGATGGACTGTGTGCATCGCCGGCAAGGCCTACACCAATGCCGAGCTCGGGGAAGCTGTGAGCCGGGCCAGGGCTGCGTAAAGGCGGGCCATCAGACATGGAAGCGCCGGCGCGCACGAGACAGCGCCGGCGCGATGTCGGTTCAGTAGCAGTATCGCGGATCGACCGGGACGTAGCGGCCATCCGGGCGCTGCATATAGCAGCCGCGCTGATACGCGTAATAGCCGGACCGGCGGCGCTCGCCTTCGGAGGCAATCGCAGCACCCGTGCCAGCGCCGACGACGGCGCCAATCGCGGCGCCGCGGCCACCACCAAGCGCGCCACCCAGGATCGCTCCGCCGACACCGCCGATAATGGCGCCGCCGACAGCGTCCTGCGCCACCGCGTCATGGACAGGCATCGCCATGGCCACGCTCAGGCACGCTGCAATTCCAAGACCTCGAAGCATTCCGAATCCTCCTGTTCAGGGCCGCCCGTCATAGCGCCGGCAGGGGTGTGATGCCAGTGCAATCCGGCGCTCCCTCGCCTCTTGCGCCAGACTGGCCGGCCTGTCGCGACGGCTTGCGCGCCTCAGGCCGAGGGCCCCTTGTCCAGGGCAAAGGAGAGCACGATCGCGTCCGGCGTCTGCTTGAATTCCTTGGTCACCGCCGCGCGCACCAGACCGGCGAGGTCGTCCAAGGGCTTCTTCTGATAGAGGCCCGGGAATAGGACGGTCACCGATGTGAGGCGCCCATTGTGCCAGTTGAAGCCAACCCGTGGCTTGACGCCAGTCGACTGTTCGAGATCGCCCTCGACCGCCTGGGCTTGCTGTAGTCCGTCCTTCAGCGTGGCCACGACATCGCAGGCGGACAGGGCAAAGGCGAGGACAACGAGGATGACGGCTCTGAACATCGAGGGGCTCGGACGAAGTTGCACTCTCCGCATGGTTGCATAAACCGTATCATGCAACAAGGCAGGCGCGCAATCGACTGACGTTTCGTCCCTTCACCGCTATCTTTCAGAGCGACGACTGCCCGGCCGCCCGCGCAGCTACGGCTCGATCCAGCGCTGCACCGCTTCCGCGGTGTCAGCGGGCGTGGTGTTGAAGCAGATGGCGGCCTGCGGTGCCAAGCGGTGGACGAGGTTGAGCACCTTCTCGAACAGCAGCAGCCGCTCCTTCGGCTCGCGCAGGCCCGCACCGATGACGATGCAGTCGAAGCGTTCGTCGCGCAGCGCCGCTATCACGACGGCTTCCGCGGCCGCGTCGAGATCGATCAGGCAGCTCGTGACGTCATAGCCAAGATCGCGCAAGCGCAGAAGCTGCGCCTCGATATAGCTGCGCACGAGTTCCGGCGTGAGTTGCGGAAACGCGCTATAATCGGCGCTGCCGGGCTCGATGCCGATCGCGAGGACGCGCCTAGTCATGCAGAACTCCTTGCGGGATCATCTCCGTCATAAACGGATAGTGGCCCCCGCCAGTTCCTGGACTGTTGATCGTCATGCGCTCGCTGTCGATCCGAACTGCAATGCCGCCACCGGTGTGCGCTTGCGAAATCGCGCGGATATTGCGGCCTTTGACCGCAGTCTGCCGCCTCATTTCGCGCCGGACCTGTAAGCCACTTCACACACGCCAAGACGGCGACCTGCCACATTCGCCGTGCCACGCCGAGAGCCCATGCCGGCCGATGATGGCACGCGGCTCGCGCCTGATTTGCACGATGAACCGATAATTTAGCAATTCGCGGGAGCGGGATATGGTGTCATTCGAAAGTCTGAAAAGCGAATATGAGAGGAATTGGGCCAATCTCGAGATCCGGCCCGGACGCCTCGCCGATGCAAACGCCGTCGCGCGCAAGGCGATCAAGGGCAAGGAGACGTATCAGCAGGTCGAGCGGCTGACCGGCGTGCCCTGGCACTTCATCGCACTGTGCCACTATCGCGAATCCAATTTCGATTTCGACACCTATCTCGGCAACGGCGAAACGCTCCATCGCGTGACATGCCTCGTCCCGAAAGGGCGCGGCCCGTTCGCCTCGTTCGTCGACGGCGCCGTGGACGCGCTGAGGATCGAGAACTTCGTCGGAACGCAGGACTGGGGCATCGCACGCACCTTGTTCAGGCTCGAATGCTTCAATGGCCTCGGCTATCACGCCAAGGGCTGCAATTCGCCCTATCTCTATGGCGGCTCGACCCTCTATGGACCGCCCGAGGCCAGAGCCGGCAAATTCGTCGCGGACCACGTCTTCGATTCCAACCATGTCGATTCGCAGCTCGGCACCGCGGTGATCCTGCATGCGATGATGGCGCAAGATTCCTCGATCACCTTTGAGGGTAGCCCAGCCATGGCCATCCGTGCCGAGCCCGACGACGATATGGCACCGACGATTCTTCTCATGCAGCAGACACTCAACAAGCTCGGCGCCAATCCGCCGCTCGACGAAGACGGCATCAGCGGCCCGAAAACGAAGGCAGCGGTCTCGCAATTTCAGCAACGGAACGGCCTTCAGGACACCGGCCTTCTCGACGGAACCACAATTGCCGCCATCACGCGCGCGACGACGCAACCGGTCCAGACACCAACTGTCGATCTGTCCAAGATCCTGAAGCGACTGGATGACCTCACACAGGTCGTGCAGCCAGGAGGGACAACCCCGGCCGGCACGACACCGGCAGGCGCGACGGCGGGAGGACAGTCTGTCGATCTGTCTCAGATCCTGAGCCGGCTGGAAAATCTCGCGCAGCTCGTACAGTCGGGAGGCACGACGCCGATAGCGACCCCACCGGCAGGGACGACCGGAGTTCAGTCGACCCAGCTATCCCAGATCCTGAACCAACTGCAGAGCCTCACACAGGCCTTGCAGCCGGGAGCAACAACCCCCGTGAGCACAACGCCGGCAGCCAACAATACAGTCAGCGTGCTTGGACAGCTCCTCTCTCTCATCACCAAGACAGTGCCCGCGTCCGGAACGACCACGGCAACAAATCCTGCTCCTGCCAATCAGCTCAAACAGGTCGTCGACCTGCTCGGCGCCCTGCTCGGCAACAAGCCCGTCCTCGGCCAGGTGAACGGCGCGCTCGGCGAAACCATCGGCAAACTCTTGGACGGCAAGAAGACAGCCTTCGGTATCGGTGGCTCGCTCATCACCGCGCTGCTCTCGTCCGTGACGGCGAGCCCGACCGCCGGCGGTCTTGCCGGGCTGCTCGGGACGATCGCGACCTCGGTGCCGGGCCTGAGCCAATTCGCTCTCCCGATCTCGCTGGCGCTCACGGCCTGGGGCGTGCTCGGCAAGATGGAGAAATGGGCGCAAGGCACCGCGCCGCCGCCCAAGCCGACGACTTAGAGACGCTCGCCGCGTAGCGCCGCGGCGCGACGCTGCATGAGCGCGCGCTCACGTCCGTTGGTTGCGAGATGCGCGGCGGCTTCGAACGCCTGCCGCGCCTCTGCGATGCGCCCGAGCTTTTGCAGGAAGTCGCCTCGGACCGCCGGCAGATGATGATAGGCCGTCAGCGCCGGCTCGCCGGCGATTGCGTCCACGACGTCAAGTCCCGCTTGCGGTCCCTCGGCCATGCCGACAGCGATCGCGCGATTGAGCTCGATCACCGGCGAGCGCACCAGCCGCGTCAACCCGGCGTAAAGCTCCGCGACGCGCCGCCAGTCGGTGTTTGCAGCAGGCTCCGCCGTGGCGTGACAGGCCGCGATGGCGGCCTGAAGCGCGTAAAAACCTCCGCTGCCACCGAGCTCGCCGGCACGTGCGAGCGAGCGCAGGCCGCGACGGATCTGCAATTGATCCCACAGGGTGCGATCCTGGTCCATCATCAGAATGGGATCACCGTTCGCATCGGTGCGCGCGCGGACCCGCGAAGCATTCAGGTCCATCAGGGCAATGAGGCCATGAACTTCCGGCTCGTCCGGTGCCAGACCGGCGAGCACGCGGCCGATGCGCAGCGCCTCGTCACAGAGCTGCGGCCGCAGCCATTCCTCTCCCCGCGCGGCCGAATAACCCTCGTTGAAGATCAGATAGACAACCTCCAGCACCGAGGCGAGACGCTCCGACAACGCTTCGCCGCTCGGCGTCTCATAGGCGAGGCCGGATTCCGAGAGCGTCCGCTTGGCGCGGACGATGCGCTGCGAGATGGTTGCCTCCGGCACGAGATAGGCGCGCGCAATCTCAGGCGTGGTCAAGCCGCAGATCATGCGCAGCGCCAGCGCTGAACGGGCTTCGCGCGACAGGATCGGATGACAGGCCGTGAAGATCAGCCGCAACAATTCGTCGCCGATGTCATCGTCGAGCGCGGCATCGAAATCCGGCACGGTCGCCTGCTCCTGCATCATGTCCCGCGCCAGCATGTCGTGCTTGTCCGCGAGCATCTTGCCGCGGCGCAGATGATCAAGCGCACGGCGCCTGGCGGTCGTCATGAGCCAGGCGCCGGGATTTTCGGGCACGCCGATGACCGGCCAGGCTTCCAGCGCCGCGACCAGCGCGTCCTGGGTCAGCTCCTCCGCAAGCGGCACATCGCGCAGCATCCGCGACAGCGTGGCGATCAGCCGCGGCTGCACGACGCGCCAGGTGGCGCGGATGACGCGATCGATGTCGGCGGCCGTCATCGGGGACGAGCGGTGGTGTCCATCAGGCGTGGGCGACTACCCCCGCACGCGCGTTGACCTCACAGGCCACGTCCACGCCCGGCGTCGCGAACGCCCGCAATTCGCAGGTGCCTTCCCAGCCCGGCATGTGGTCGAGGTGCAACTGCATGAATTCCTTGGCCATCGCCAGGGCCTCGTCCTTGTCGCGCAATTCGAAAATGGCATAGCCGCCAATCACCTCCTTGGCCTCCACGAAGGGGCCGTCGGTGACGCTGAGCTTGCCATCGGCGACATGCACCCGCGCACCGGTGGCAAGCGGCATCAGGCCGCCATTATCGAGCATCCGGCCGGCCTTGATCTCCCGCTCGGAAATCCGCTGCATCGCCTCCATCAGCGCCGGTGTCGGGCCCGTAGCCGGCTTCGGGGAAGTCACGATGTACATGAAGCGCATGCAAAACTCCTGTTGAGGCGAGACGCGGCGAGTTTGGCCACGAAATCAGCTCGCTATTGGGATGACGATCCAGCCGACGCCGGATCGACATGGGCAACGGAAAATTTGCGCGAGCAGAAAAATTAAAAGAACGGATGGACGCTACTGGCGCAGCATGATCAGGGGATCGGCCGTATCGGGAACCCGTCGCCATTGCGCGTTGTCATCGGCCTCGAACTGCCAGACCTCGCCGGATTGCGACATCAGGATGATCTGGCCGCGTTCGAGCCGCCATTGCGTCGGGTTGAACTGCGCGATGGCCGCATCGCATTTCGGCTTGAGGAAGACCTGGAAATTGTCCGGCCCGGCTTCCGTGTTGGTCAGCGTCAGGCCGCAAACCGGCTGGCCGTTGCCGCGTACCATCGCCCAGTCGCCGATCATCTGGTCCATCGACTTGGCCATCGAGCGCGCGGCGGCGAGGTCTTGCAGGATGTAGACGCCTTCGCCCTGCCGCAGGCCTTCGAAGATGCCGGCCTCGACCTCGGTGAAGTCGATCACGGATTCACCGGTCGCATCCTGCAAACGGACGATGTCGAGGCCCTTGATGCTCCAGGCGACGATATCCTTGGTGAAGGGCAGCGCGGTCTTGCAGGCCGGCTCCAGCTCGAGCTTGAAACCCTGCGCCGCGGCGTCGGCCTTCATCGTGACGACGCAGGTCTTGCTGCGTTCGGTGGTCGAGAGCTCCCATTGTCCGGGCATCTCCTTCTTCAGGGTCGTCGTGTCCTGCGCCTGCGCAGCGCCCATCGCGGCAATACATGCCGCGATGGCTAACGCGAAGACCCGAAGAACGATCATCAGCGCCCCTTGACCGGCGTTTCCGCAACCGGCGTCAGCGGCGCCTTGCCGCCGAACCAGGTCTTGAGATTGTCGACCACGAGTTGGTCCATGGCGTTGCGCGTCACCACCGAGGCCGAGCCGATATGCGGCAGCAGGATGACGTTCTGCATGGTCTTGAGCTCGTCCGGCACGTTCGGCTCGGCCGCGAACACGTCGAGGCCGGCGGCGAGGATGGTGCCGGACTTCAGCGCCTGGACCAGCGCCGGCTCGTCGACCACGGAGCCGCGCGCGACGTTGACCAGCACGCCGCGGGGCCCAAGCGCCTTCAGCACCTCGGCATTGATCATCTTGTTGGTGCTGGCACCGCCGGGTACGATCACCATCAGCGTATCCACCGCCTTCGCCATCTCGATCAGGTCGGGATAGTGCTTGTAGGAGACGTCCTTGGACGGATTGCGGGTGTGATAGACCACGGGCACCAGCGAGGCATCGAGCCGGCGCGCGATCGCCTGGCCGATCCGGCCCATGCCGACGATGCCGACCTTGCGGTCGCGTAGCGAGCCGACGCTGAGCGGATAGTTCTGCGTCTGCCAAAGGCCGGAGCGCACGTAACGGTCGGCCTTGATGAATTCACGCAAGGTGGCAAGCAGCAGGCCCATCGCAACGTCGGCGACCTCCTCGGTCAAGACGTCAGGCGTGTTGGTGACGACGATGTTATGCTCAGCGGCATATTTGGCATCGATGTGGTCGTAGCCGACGCCGAAGCTCGCAACGATCTCGATCTTCGGCAATTGTGACAGCGAATCCTTGTCGGCGCGCACCGTGTGATAGGTCACCGCCACGCCGCGGATTTTTTCGCGGACCGCCGGCGTCAACCGCTCGAGGTCACCTCGCGTCTCGGCCTTGTGCACGACGAAATGATCGGAAAAACCGTTCTCGAGGATCGGCCGCACCGGCCCATAGATCAGGAGGTCGATCTTGTCGGACGAAATCGAACCGGCAGTCATCAGTTTTCCTTTCCAAGCGCGCTCTCGTGCCAGCGCCGTAAAACGAGATGCGAAACTAGCGCCAGCACCCCATAGATGACAATCCCGGCCAGCGACAACAAAAGCAGCGCTGCGAACATGCGGGGTATGTTCAACCGATAGCCGGATTCTGCGATTCTGTAGGCCAGCCCGGAGCCTGCGCCGGCCGTTCCTGCCGCAATCTCGGCCACGACAGCGCCGATCAGCGACAGCCCGCCGGCGATCCGCAGGCCGCCAAGGATATAGGGCAGCGCCGCCGGCAGCTTCAGAAAGCGCAGGGTCTGCTGTGGCGAGGCGCCATAAAGCTGGAACAGGCCTGCGAGATTGCGGTCGACCGAATTCAGCCCGAGCGTGGTGTTGGACAGCACCGGGAAAAAAGCGACGATGAAGGCGCAGACGACGACCGCGGTCTGCTGCTCCAGATAGATCAGAAGCAGCGGTGCAATCGCGATCACCGGCGTGACCTGGAGCACGACGGCGTAAGGAAACAGCGAATATTCCACCCATTTCGACTGGTTGAACAACAGCGCCAGCGCGATGCCGCCGAGGCTCGCGGCCACAAAACCTTCCAGTGTCGTCAGAAGCGTGGTCGCGAGCGATTGTGACAGCACCGCCCAGTCCTTGATCAGCGTCAGGAAGATGATCGAGGGCGCCGGAAGCACATAAGGCGGGATCTCCTTGATGCGGACCACGAGTTCCCAAGCCAGAAGTCCAGCCGCGAATACAACGACCGGCAGCACGAAGCGCACCGCGCGTTGCGCACCGGACGGTTTGGCGGCGATCGAGGGCTGAGCGTTCATAGCACTGACTGCCCCGAATAGGACGGTGCCAGTGCCGCCGACACTCTCCGGCAATAATCGGAATAGGCGGCCGAGGTGCGAAACTCCTCGCCGCGCGGCTCGACCGTCTCGATGCGGATGTCGGCCTGGATGCTGCCGGGCCGCGCCGTCATGACCACGACGCGTTGCGACAGATAGACGGATTCGAACACCGAATGGGTGACGAAGATGACGGTCTTGCGCAAGCCTCGCCACAGCGCGAGCAGATCGTTGTTGAGGCGGAAGCGCGTGATCTCGTCGAGCGCCGCGAACGGCTCATCCATCAGGAGGATATCGGGATCGGTAACGAGCGCGCGCGCCAGCGAGACCCGCATCTTCATGCCGCCGGACAGCTCACGCGGAAAGGCGTCGGCGAAATCGGCGAGGCCGACGCTCGCCAGCGCCGCGTCGGCTCGCGCGCGCCCTTCAGCCTTCGGGATGCCGCCAAGCTTCAGCGGCAACCGCACGTTCTCGCGCACGCTGGTCCAGGGCATCAGTGTCGGCTCCTGGAACACGAAGCCGATGCCCTGGCCCGGCTGTGCAGGGCCGTCGTGGTGCGCCACCCGCACGGTGCCAGACGACGGCGCGCCAAGCCCCGCAATCAGGCGCAACGCCGTCGACTTGCCGCAGCCGGACGGGCCGAGCAGCGAAATGAACTCTCCCTTGCGCACGGCGAGATCAAGCGGGCCGAGCGCCATGACGCCGTTGTCGTAGGTCTTCGTCACGCCGCGCAGGCTGACGGCCAAGGCCGTCAGGCCGGCCTCGACCCCCGCCGAAGTTTTGACTGAGGACATGGACCTTGCGTTACGGCTTGGCGGGGCGCAGCTCGACGCCGACGCCCTTGTTGACGAAGCGCAATGTGTAGGACTTACGGAAGTCGAGATCGGGTTTCACGACGCCGGCCTTCACCATCTTGTTGAAGAAGGAGGTATAGCGATCATCGCTCATCGCGCCGATGCCGTTCCTCAAGGACTCGCCGGAATCCACGATGCCGTATTCCTTCATCTTGGCGACGGAATAGGCGAGCAGCTCGTCGGTCATCTCCGGATTGAGCTTCTTGATCATGGCATTGCCGGCGGAATTGTCGCCGTAGATGTAGTTGTTCCAGCCGACGATGGAGGCATCGACGAAGCGCTGCACCAGGTCGGTCTTCTTGTCGACCAGATCGCGGCGGGTCTCGATCAGGGTCGAATAGGTGTTGAAGCCGGAATCGGCGAGCAGGATGACATTCGGCTTGAAGCCGGCGGCCTTCTCGACCGCGAAGGGCTCGGAGGTGACGTAGCCCTGCATCGCGCTCTTGGGGTTGGCGATGAAGGGCTGCGGATTGAAATTGTAAGGACGGACGTTCTTCTCGCTGAAACCGTATTCGGACTTCAGCCATTGGAAATAGCTGGTCATGCCTTCCTTGGAGACGAACAGCGTCAGCGGCTTCAAGTCCTCGATCTTGCTGACCTTCGCATCCGGCTGCGTCAGCATCACCTGCGGATCTTTCTGGAAGATCGCGGCGATCGTCACCACGGGGACGTTGTTGGCAACCGCGTCGAACGACATCAGTGTGTTCGCGGCCATGAAGAAATCGAGCTTGCCGGCGATCAGCAGCATCCGGTTGTTTTCGTTCGGCCCGCCCGGAACGATGGTGACGTCGAGGCCGTACTTCTGGTAGGTGCCGTCGGCGACCGCCTGGAAGAAGCCGCCATGTTCGGCTTCGGCGACCCAATTGGTGCCGAAAGCGACCTTGTCCAGGGTCTCGGCGCGCGCCGGCTGGCCCGCAACGAATACGGGACAAAGGGCAACCGTTAACGCTCGCCAGAGATGAATGAGGCGCATGATTGGACTCCGTCGATCGCTTCTAGCCGATACCAAACCAACACGATAAAACCGCAAGACATTCGGGGACGCGAGCCGGCCGGGCCCGCGTCCCCTGATAACCCCAAATTACGCGACAAATTCGGGCAAAGAAACCTTGATGACGCCTTCCCGCGACTGGACCGAGATCCACTGGGCCGACGCTGGCCATGCGGACGTGTCGCGCTGGATCGCGGTGCTGCCGCTGGCGGCGACCGAGCAGCACGGCCCGCATCTGCCGCTCGAGACCGATGTGCTGATCGCGGACGCCTATCTCGCGCGCGTGCGCGAGCTTTTGCCCGAAAACGTTCCGGCCAGTTTCCTTCCCGTTGAACCGGTCGGGATTTCCACCGAGCATATCGACTATCCGGGCACGCAGACGCTGCCGACCGAGACGGCGCTGAAGCGATGGACCGCAATCGGCGAGGACATCGCGCGGCGCGGGGTGAAAAAGCTCGTCATCATCACCAGCCATGGCGGCAACAGCGCGGCAATGATGCTGGTCGCGCAGGATTTGCGCGCGCATCAAAAACTGTTCGTGGTGACGACATCGTGGTCGCGGCTGTCAGGCGCGGACCAATTGTTCCCGGCCGACGAAGTGCGGCACGGCATTCATGGCGGCGCGGTCGAGACCTCGATCATGCTGGCGCGCTATCCCGATCAGGTGCGCGTTAATGCGATCGCCGATTTTCCCGCGAGCAGCATCGCAATGGACAAGGAATTTCGCTGGCTGTCGACGCAGCGGCCCGCGCCGTTCGCCTGGCAGGCGCAGGATCTCAACGCCAGCGGCGCGGTCGGCAACGCGACATTGGCTGTCGCTGAGAAGGGCGAGCAGCTCATCGATCAGGGCGCGCGCGCCTTCTGCGAGCTGTTGGCAGAGGTCGATAACTTCGACGTGAACAGGCTCGCCAAGGGCCCTCTCGGCTAGACCTCATCTTACTGGAATCATTCAGGAAAGAGCCAGGCACCACCGGCGCCTTTGCCGCCATCGAACCGGACTCGAAGAGCCTCCGTCCAACTGGGCACGCGGACCACAACGGACCGTCTCAACCCGGATAGAGTTTCACATGTCGATCAAGACCAAGATTGCCGCAGTCGCGCTCGCTGCCCTCGCCGTCAGCGGCAGCATCGCGGCCACCACGTCGCAGGCCGAAGCCAAGCCGCTCGGCTGGGCGATCGGCGCCGGCGTCGCCACCGCCGCCATTGTCGGCACCGCGGTCGCCGCGAGCAACCAGCCCTACGCCTACGGCTATCACCGCTGCGGCTGGGTCGCCCAGTACAACGCGTTCGGCCAGTACGTCGGCAACGTTCGTACTTGCTACTGATTTGAGGATCTGAGGCCGATCTCACGTGGATCCCGCGTCCGACACGGGCGCCTCATCCACCCCGTGTCGTGCCCCCGACCCCGCCCGGCTGTCCCCCCGGGCGGGGTCACCCGTTTTGGAGACCGGGAATTTGTTGCAGGCCCGTCACACAAGGCTGCCAACCATCGTCTGCGACATTCTGCACTAGTTGCTATTAAGAATTATTCGCAATAAGGTTCGCAACAAGCGCAGGGGCTTGGGACGAAATCGCGTCGCGTCGAGATCATCTCGTCGAATTGGCCGATCAACCGGAACCTGATGACAGGATCGTCGCGAATCGGCAGGGATGTCGGGGCGGTTGGGACACATTTATGTCTGGGGCGTGCGTTTTGACGTTGAGAGGTCACCGACATCAATTGTTGCGGACGGCGGCGGCGATCGCGGCCGGCGTGCTGGTCCTGCCGGGTGCAAGCTCGGCCGCCGACCTGCCGCTGAAGGCGCGCGCTGCGAGAACCGTCTACGACTGGACAGGTTTCTATGTCGGCGGCCATTTCGGCTATGGCGATGCGGGCTTTGGGCCCGGCACCAATCCCATGCCCGAGCAGGGCGTCGTCCTGCCGCACAGCGCGACCGGGCTCACCGGCGGCTATCAGCTCGGCTACAATCGCCAGCTCGCAAACCGCGTCGTGCTCGGCATCGAGGCAGATTCGACGTTCACGAGTCCGTCTGACGGCCCGGCCCTCTCACATTCACCGGCGCCCTTCCACACCACAATCGACTATGTCGGCACCGTGCGTGGCCGCGTCGGTTATGCCTTCGACCGCTTCATGCCCTATGTCACCGGCGGCTTCGCCTGGGGCCATACCCACATCAACGTCAACGACGGCGACGGCGTCACCGGATTATTTCCGGTCGGCCATTACCAGACCGGCTGGACCGCCGGTTTCGGGCTGGAATACGCGGTCAGCGGCAACTGGACAGCAAAGGCCGAATACGAATATGTCGACCTGTCGCGCAAGACTTACGATCTCAGCAGCTTTGGCCTCGGCAGCGTCAACGTCGATCCGCGCATCCATCTGTTCAAGCTCGGCCTGAACTACCAGTTCGGCGACACGCCATGGATGGCGCCGGTCAACGGCAAGACAAAACTCCCCGAGTCCGGCGACTGGAATGTGCACGCCCAGACGACGGTGCTGCCGCAAGGCTATGGGCCGATCCACTCGCCCTATGCGAGCCCGCAGAGCCTGCCCGGTAGCGGCCAGTTTCAGGCGACATGGACGACGACGGCATTCCTGGGTGCAAAACTCTGGGACGGCGGCGAGTTCTATTTCAATCCAGAGCTGGCGCAGGGATTTGGCATCAACGGCACGCTCGGACTTGCCGGCTTCTCCAACGGCGAAGCGCAGAAGGCCGGCGCGCCATTCCCGAAGATCCGGGCACAGCGCTATTACTTCAAGCAGACGTTCGGCCTCGGCGGCGAGCAGGAAGAGGTCGCCGACGCCCCGAACCAGCTTGCGGGAAAACGCGACATCGACCGCGTCACGCTGATCGTCGGCCGCTTCGCCGTCGGCGACTTCTTCGACGGCAATGCCTACGCGAAGGACCCGCGCGCCGACTTCATGAACTGGGCGATGTGGGCGTCCGCCGCGTACGACTTCCCCGCCGACCTGCCCGGCTATACCCGCGGCGCCGTGGTCGAGCTCAACCGCAAGGATTGGGCGATCCGCGCCGGCTTCTTCCAGGTGCCGGCCGCGCCGAACAGCGACGTGCTCACCTTCAAGACCGGCGGCACGGTGGTCGAGTTCGAGGAGCGGCATGCGATCTTCGAACAGCCCGGGAAACTGCGCGTCGGCGTCTTTGCCAACAGCGGCAACACGGCGAACTATCAGCAAGTGGTAGACCTCGCCGCCGCCAATCCGGCGCTCGACATCAACGACATCGTCACCGCGACCCAGCGCGACCGGCTCAAATACGGCTTCTACGTCAATCTCGAGCAGCAGATCGTCAACGACGTCGGATTGTTTGCGCGGGCGAGCTGGAACGACGGCCAGAACCAGATTCTCAACTTCACCGACATCGACCGCAGCGTTTCGGGCGGCCTGTCGATCAAGGGCAGCCGCTGGGGGCGTCCGGACGACACCATCGGCATCGGCGGCGCGATCAACGGCCTGTCGGCCGCACATCGCGACTTCCTCGCCGCCGGCGGCACTGGTCTGCTGATCGGCGACGGCCAGCTCAACTACCGCACCGAACGCATCCTCGAGGCCTACTACGCCTATGCGGTGATCAAAGGCGTCACGCTCACTGCCGACTATCAATTGATCACAAACCCGGCCTATAACGCCGACCGTGGGCCGGTCTCGATCTTCTCGGGCCGCCTGCACGCCGAGTTCTAGCCCGGGATTCTAGCCCAAGAGTGGGCCCCATGAAGCCAAGAGATAGCCGCACGGCCGCGATCGGCCGGGCGCTAAGCCCCAATGTCTGGGATGTCGTGGCACTGGTCCTGGTGATCGGCGCCATGGTGCTGATCGTCTATGGCGGCGAGCAAACCGTCGCGCCCCTGTCCGAGCTTGAACGCACGCCAGTCTCGCTCGATCCGGCAAACCTGCCGCTCTACGCGCTGCGCACCGTCTTGCGGATGCTGCTTGCGATGGTTTGCTCGATCATCTTCACGTTCATCTACGCGGCGGTCGCCGCCAGGAGCCGGCGCGCGGAGATGGTCATGATCCCGGTGCTGGACATTCTCCAGTCCGTGCCGATCCTGGGCTTTCTGACCTTCACCGTCGTCTTTTTCATGAATTTGTTTCCGAGCCAGGTGCTCGGCGCCGAGCTTGCCTCGGTGTTCGCAATCTTCACGAGCCAGGCCTGGAACATGACGTTCAGCATGTACCAGTCCATGCGCAACGTGCCGAAGGATCTGGAAGAGGCTACGCAGAGCTTTCATTTGTCCGGCTGGCAGCGCTTCTGGCGGCTCGACGTGCCCTTCGCGATGCCGGGACTGATCTGGAACGCGATGATGTCGATGTCGGGCGGATGGTTCTTCGTGGTCGCCTCGGAGGCGATCACCGTCGGCAACACCACGGTGACCTTGCCGGGCGTCGGCTCCTATGTCGCGCTGGCGATCCAGCAGCAGGATTTGCCGGCGATCATCTACGCCATCCTGGCGATGCTGCTCGTCATCATCGCCTATGATCAGTTGCTGTTCCGCCCCATCATCGCCTGGGCCGACAAATTCCGCTTCGAGCAGACGGCTTCCGGTGACCCACCGACCTCGTGGATGCTCGACTTGTTTCGCCGGACCCGGGCTTTGCGTGCCGTTACGCTTCCCTTTTCCGCCATCAATCGCGCGGTCTCGAATTTGCGCATCTCGCTGCCAAAACTGCGGCCGTCAGCGAATAGCAAAAGCCAGCCGTCACGACTGATCGACGGAGTTTGGCTTGCTCTCATCCTCGCAGGTACGGCCTATGCCGCCTGGCTGACCTATCGCTATCTATCGGCCAGTCTCGGACTGCCCGACGTCCTCATTGCGATCCGCGACGGGCTGATCACGCTGTTGCGCGTCATCATCCTGATCAGCCTCGCCACGCTGATCTGGGTGCCGATCGGCGTCTGGATCGGGCTGCGCCCGAAACTCGCCGAGCGGATTCAGCCGCTGGCACAGTTTCTGGCGGCCTTCCCGGCCAACCTCGCCTTTCCCGTATTCGTGGTCGCGATCGTCCGCTTCAAGCTGAACGCCAATATCTGGCTCAGCCCGCTGATGATCCTCGGCACGCAATGGTACATCCTGTTCAACGTCATCGCGGGCGCCAGCGCCTTTCCGACCGACCTGAGGGAGGCGGCGGGCAGCTTCCACCTCGGGGGATGGCGCTGGTGGACCAAGGTGATCCTGCCCGGCATCTTTCCCTATTACATCACCGGCGCGATCACCGCGTCCGGTGGTTCGTGGAACGCCTCGATCGTCGCCGAAGTGGCGAGCTGGGGCGACACGCATCTCAGTGCCACCGGGCTTGGCGCCTATATCGCCAGTGCGACGGAAGCCGGTGATTTCCCGCGCGTCGTGCTCGGCATCGCCACGATGTGCATCCTGGTAACGTTGTTCAATCGCCTGGTTTGGCGACCGCTCTACGCCTTTGGCGAACGCCGCCTGCGTCTCGGTTGATGAGGAGACCATCATGCTCGACCAACCCTCCGCTCTCATCGATATCCGCGGCGTCTGCCGATCCTTTCCCAAAGGCAGCGGCGAACAACTCCTGGTGCTCGAAAAGGTCGACCTCACGATCCGTTCTGGAGAGATCGTGGGCCTGCTCGGCCGCTCCGGCTCCGGCAAGTCCACTTTGCTGCGGATCATCGCCGGCCTCGTCACGCCCTCCTCGGGCAGCGCGACCTGCCGCGGCGAAACCATCGTCGGCCCGCCGAACGGCGTCGCCATGGTATTCCAATCGTTTGCACTGTTTCCCTGGTTGACGGTCCTCCAGAACGTCGAGCTCGGGCTGGAGGCGCTCGGTGTCGAATCCGCCGAGCGGCGCAAGCGCGCACTCGCCGCGATCGATCTGATCGGCCTCGACGGCTTCGAATCCGCCTTCCCCAAGGAGCTGTCGGGCGGCATGCGCCAGCGCGTCGGCTTCGCCCGTGCGCTGGTGGTGCATCCGGACCTCCTGCTGATGGACGAGCCGTTCTCGGCGCTCGACGTGCTCACCGCCGAAACGCTGCGCACCGATTTGATCGATCTCTGGATCGAGGGCCGGCTGCCAATCAAGTCCGTGTTGATGGTGACCCATAACATCGAGGAGGCGGTCCTGATGTGCGATCGCATCCTGGTGTTCTCGTCCAATCCCGGCCGCGTCGCCACCGAGATCAAGGTCGATCTGCCTCATCCGCGCAACCGCCTCGATCCGTATTTCCGCCAGCTCGTCGACAACATCTATGCCCGCATGACCCAGCGCACCGAGCCGAAGGCGCCTTCGATCGAGGGCATTCCCGGCACCGGTATCGGCATGACCCTGCATCACGTCTCATCCAACGTGCTGTCCGGCCTGATCGAAACGCTGGCAGGACCGCCCTATCACGGACATGCCGACCTGCCGGTGCTCGCAGGCCAGCTCCAGCTCGAAGCCGACGAAATCCTCCATCTCGGCGAGTCCCTCCAGCTCCTGCGCTTTGCGCAGCTCAGCGAAGGCGACCTGATGCTCACCGAAACAGGCAAGCGCTTCGCCCATCTCGAGACCGACGCGCGCAAGAAGCTGTTTGCCGAGCATCTCGTCACTTACGTGCCGGTCATGGGATTGATTCGCCGCGTGCTCGACGAACGCCCCTCGCATACCGCGCCGGCGGCTCGGTTCCGCAACGAGCTCGAAGACTACATGTCCGAGGACTATGCGGACGAGACGCTCAAGACGGTCGTGTCCTGGGGCCGCTATGCCGAACTGTTCGCCTATGACGAGCAGTCCGAAACGTTCAGCCTGGAAAACCCGGGCTGAGACGCGGTGCGCTTCCTAGAACAGCAGCGCAACACCCGAGACGAACAGCAGCGCGAGCACGATTTTGCGGAACGTGGCCTCATCGATCCGGCCGAACAACTTTAGCCCCAGCCACGTCCCGGCAAACAGGAACGGCAGGCCGAGCGCGAACAGCTTTGCCGTCTCGGGCGTGACCGATCCCTTGGCGCCGAGCAAGAGCGCCGCCATGGCGAACACCACGACCGCGACGGGCTGGAACGTGGCACGCTGAAGGTCTTTCGGCAGGCCGCGCAAATTGCACCAGATGGTGATGATGATGCCGGCAAGGCCGGTCAACCCGCCGAGCAGGCCGTTGACGAACCCGACTGCGATGTCGGCCGCGGGCGGCACGATTGTTGCGATCTTGAGCTGCGGCCGAAACAACGCATAAAGGCTGTAGACGATCAGGATCGCCCCAACCGCGATGCGAACGCTCTTCGGATCAGCCCAGGTCAGAAGCCACACCCCGACCGGCACGCCCGCGACCGCGCCGATCATGAAAGGCCATAGCCGGCGCCAATCGATTGCAGCGCGCAGCTTCCAGACTGAATAACCCTGCACCAGAAGGCCGAACCCGACGATCAGGCTGGCGCTCTGGAGCGGCGTCAGCACATAGAGCCACAACGATGCGGCGACCAGGCCGAAGGCAAAACCGGAGAGGCCGGCGACAAACGCGCCGGCGAAAGTGGCCAACAGGAAAAGCGGAAGCTCGATTGTGATCCCGTCCATTGCTCGCTCCATAAATCAGCGAGCAGCGCTTGCGTGGGATCACCACTTCACGGGAAGGCTGCGATGTCCCCGGGCTGCAAGCCTAGGAGAACCTGGTTCCCTCCACAATGGCCCTCCTCTGGCGCGCTGCGACAATTTGGTCGGAACGGGCAATCTACGCGGTGAGTTCATATATAAGAGGCTCGCTCCGGCGTCCGCCGGCCCGCATCCCCTCTCCCTTGCGAAAAATGTTGTCTGTCGAACTCATCATCGTTGTCGTCCTGATCGTCATCAACGGCCTCCTGTCCATGTCCGAGCTCGCCGTGGTGTCGTCGCGCCCGGCGCGGCTGTCGCTGCTTGCCGCCAAGGGCGTGCGCGGCGCCGAGCGCGCGCTGATGCTTGCCGCCGATCCCGGAAAGTTCCTCTCGACGGTGCAGATCGGGATCACGCTGGTCGGCGTGCTCTCGGGCGCGTTCTCAGGCGCGACGCTCGGGCA
Organism: Bradyrhizobium sp. LTSP857; assembly: GCF_000938285.1. Lineage (NCBI taxonomy): Bacteria > Pseudomonadati > Pseudomonadota > Alphaproteobacteria > Hyphomicrobiales > Nitrobacteraceae > Bradyrhizobium > Bradyrhizobium sp. LTSP857. The sequence continues at coordinate 99,132 of NZ_JYMS01000014.1, forward strand.
GCGGCTGGCGCAATGGCTGGTCGAGCTTGGTCTTGCGGCCGGGATCGCCGACATCGTCGGCGTCGGCATCGTCGTCACGCTCATCACCTATGCGACGCTGATTGTCGGCGAGCTGGTGCCGAAGCAGGTGGCGCTGCGCGATCCCGAAAGCATCGCGGTCAGGGTCGCGCCCGCGTTGCACGTGCTGGCGCGGGTATCGCTGCCGCTCGTCTTCCTGCTTGATCTCTCAGGCAAGCTGATCCTCACGCTGCTCGGCCGCGGCGGCAAGGCCGAGGAGAAGGTCTCGGAGGACGAGATCCACCATCTCGTCAGCGAGGCCGAGAACGCCGGCGTGCTCGAGCCCGGCGAGAAAGAGATGATCGCCGGCGTGATGCGGCTCGGCGACCGGCCGGTCGGCGCCGTGATGACGCCGCGCACGGAGGTCGACGAGATCGACCTGAGTGATGCCCCGGAAACCATTCAAGCGATCATCGCGAAGAGTCCGCATTCGCGCTTCCCCGCTTCGGACGGCGATCGCGAAAAGCCAATCGGCGTGCTTCAGGCCAAGGACCTGCTGGTCGCGTACATGAACGAGCGCACGCCGGATCTGCGGGCGCTTGTCCGCGAAGCGCCGAGCATTCCCGCCTCAGCGGATGCCCGCGATGTGCTCGCGATCCTGAGGGCTGCGCCGGTTCATGTCGGTTTCGTTTATGACGAGTACGGCGCCTTCGAAGGCGTGGTCACGGCAGCCGATATTCTGGAGTCGATCGTCGGCGCCTTCCATTCCGAGGAAGGCCCGCCGGAGCCGGCTTATGTCAGACGCGCGGACTCGTCGCTGCTCATCGAGGGCTGGATGCCGGTCGACGAGTTCGGCGATCTGCTCGGCATCGAGCTGCCGCCGCACCGCTACCACACGGTGGCGGGGCTGGTGCTGCAACAATTCAACGTCCTGCCCAATGTCGGCGACGCTTTCGACCTCAGTGGCTGGCATATCGAGGTGGTCGATCTCGATGGCCGGCGGATCGACAAGATTCTGGCGAGCCGGAGTGGTCCGCAGGCGGCGGCGTGAGTTGCGGGCACGCGGCACCGCAGAACCCTCACCCAAACCTCACCCCGATCCGCTTTTCCTTGCGCCAGACCACGGTGCAGGGCAGATGCGTTCCGTCGGCCTTGATGGACAGGGTGAAATGCGCGGGAATGCCGACCGGGCTGGTGACATCAAGCGCCGCGCCGGTGTCCGAGAAGTTGCGGACGGTGCAGTCGATCACGCCGCCGCCGAACTCGATGGTCCCGGCCTTCAGCACGCGGTGCCTGGTTTTGTCGCGTCGCTCGTCCATGGCGCCAATTTACACTCGAAGCTGACACAGACGTTAAAGCTTGACCCTGCCCCCAGTGAATTTACGCAGCCGGAGGACACAGCGGTATCATCCGGTCGACCGGCGCCTTACGGCGCCGGCTGGAACGTCTCCGCCCGCGCCATCTGCCAGGCATCGCGGAAGCGCGGATCTTCCGTGCCTTCGAGCAGCTCACCCGGACGCAGCGCCGGATAGAGTTGCGCGAAGGTTTTCACCTGGGTCGTCGACGTCCGTTGGCTGAAGTGGATCGGCCGCAGCTGCTGCGGATGTTCGAGACCCGCCGCGGCAATCAGCTCGGTCAGCGAGTGCAGCGTGGCGTGGTGATAATTGTGCACGCGGTCGATCTTGAGCGGCACGTAGAGCGCGCGCGCCCGCGTCGGATCCTGCGTCGCCACCCCGGTCGGGCAGCGGTCGGTGTGGCAGCTCAGCGACTGGATGCAGCCGAGCGAGAACATGAAGCCGCGGGCCGAATTGCACCAGTCGGCGCCGATCGCCATCGCGCGGGCCATGTCGAAGGCGGTCGCTATCTTGCCGGACGCGCCGAGCCTGATGCGGTCGCGCGCATTGATGCCGATCAGCGCATTGTGGACGAAATTGATGCCCTCGCGCATCGGCATGCCGAGGTGGTCCATAAATTCCAGCGGCGCGGCGCCGGTGCCGCCCTCATTGCCGTCGACGACGATGAAGTCCGGATAGATGCCGGTCTCCAGCATCGCCTTGCAGATCGCCAGAAACTCCCAGGGATGGCCGATGCAGAGCTTGAAGCCGGTCGGCTTGCCGCCGGAGAGCTTTCGCATTTCGGCGATGAATTGCATCATTCCGACCGGGGTCGAGAAGGCGCGATGCGAGGCCGGCGAGATGCAGTCTTCGCCCATCGCGACGCCGCGGATCTTGGAAATCTCTTCCGAAACCTTGGCAGCCGGCAGCACGCCGCCATGGCCGGGCTTGGCACCCTGGCTGATCTTGAGCTCGACCATCTTGATCTGGTCCTGGCCCGCGACCCGCGCGAACGCGTCGGGATCGAAGGTGCCGTCGAGATGACGGCAGCCGAAATAGCCGGAGCCGATCTCCCAGATGATGTCGCCGCCCATCTCGCGGTGATAGGGGCTGAAGCCGCCCTCGCCGGTGTCATGGGCGAAGCCGCCCTTCTTGGCGCCGGCATTGAGCGCGCGCACGGCATTGGGGCTGAGTGCGCCGAAGCTCATCGCCGAGATGTTGAACACCGACGCCGAATACGGCTTTGTGCAGTCCGGCCCGCCGATGGTGATGCGATACTTCTCCTCGGCATGCGCCTTGGGCGACACCGAGTGATGCATCCATTCATAACCCTCGCGGTAGACGTCCTCCTGGGTGCCGAACGGACGCTTGTCGAGCTGCATCTTGGCGCGCTGGTACACCACCGCACGGATGTCACGCGAGAACGGCATGCCGTCCTTCTCGCTCTCGAAGAAATACTGCCGCATCTCCGGGCGTATCTCTTCGAGCAGGAAGCGGATATGCGCCGAGATCGGGTAGTTGCGCAGGACCGCATGGCCCTTCTGCATGAGATCGCGGACGCCCAGCAGCGTCAGGGCGCCGAAGATCACGATCGGGATCAGCAGGATGTCGAAGATCTTGCGGTCGGCGATACCGATGCCAATCAGGAGCGCGGTGACGACCGCGCAGATCGTCAGGATGATGAAGCGTGGCGAAAATGGAAGCAGCAGAGTTTCCATGACACCCTCGGCCGAAGCTTGCGTCTTGTTATCGTTGGCCACGACCACATCCTTCTCGTCAAAATGACGGGGTACAATACGCCCGCGCCCCGTCTATGGATATGACGCGGCCTGGCTTCAGGCTACCGAATCCGCACGCTGCAAATCAATCCGTCCGGGCGCGGGCTTTTGCAGTGCAATAGATTCAATGACATGACAAATCAGTGACTATGTAGCTGCGCCTGATGCGGAATCACGCCGTGCTGCTCAAGGCCTCCCTGCGCCAGCCAGGCGTCGGTGCTCGCGATCGCGCGGTCGATATGTTCGCCGGTGCGCGAGAAATCGTAGGGCGAGCCGACCACCGGGCAGAGCGGCGGCACCACGACATATTCGATGTCGGGGGCGAGCCCTTCGAGCTCGGCCACCAACTGCCGGGCCGTCAGCAGCGTCAGCGCATGCAGGGCATTGGCGACCGCACCGACCGGGGGGCTTTCGGCCGCACAGGCGTGCCCGGCCGGCAGCACGATCAGCCGCTTTGCGCCCTTGTGAACCGCAACCCGGACCGGCGTGTTGGAGGAGATTGCGCCGTCGGCGAGGAACAGATTTCGGTAGCGGACCGGCGTGAAGGCACCCGGGATCGCGGTGGACGCCAGGATCGCCTCCACCGCCGAGCCGTCCGACAGCACCACGCTCTCGCCGGAGACGAAATCGGTGGTGACGATGTGCAGGGGAAGCCGGGCCTCCTGGAGGTTGCGGTAGGGCAGATGGTCCTCGACCAGCTTGCGGATGCCGTCATGGGGAATCAGGAAATCCCGCCGCCACATGAAACCGAGCAGGGTTCGCCATGTGACCGGGAAGACGTCCTGACGTTTCAGGCTGCGCCAGATCGCTTCCAGTCCGAGCACGCCCTTGAGGGAGGGATCGCCGGCATAATAGGCGCCGTTGATCGCGCCGACGCTCGAGCCGACCACGAGGTCGGCGACGACCCCGTGCTTGGCCAGCGCATGCATCATGCCGACCTGGATCGCCCCGAAACTGCCGCCGCCCGCCAGCACGAAGGCGGTCGGGTTTGGCGGACGACCATGATCGATCGCAGACAAGATGTGCGCAGCTCCCCCACCTCTCGCATCGCAACATCGCCGCGAGATTTTGCAGCGAGCTTATAACAGCGCCCGCGCGAGCGGCGCCAATAACAAAGTCGGGGGAGGATGGTGAGAGGGCCGAGCGGCGACTACCGCTCGACGAACGCCTTCTCGATCACGAAATGACCGGGCTTGTTGCCGGAGCCCTCGATGAAATCGCGGCCTTCGAACATGACTTTCAGCTCTTCGAGCATCGCCGGGCTGCCGCACATCATGACACGATCGGTCTCGATGTTGAGCGGACCCTGGCCGATGTCGTTGAAGATCTGCTCGGAGTTGATGAGGTCGGTGATGCGGCCGCGGTTACGGAACGGCTCGCGGGTCACGGTCGGGTAATACACCAGCTTGTCCGCGAGCAGCTCCCCGAACAGCTCGTCTTCGCGCAAGGAAGCGACGAGCTTTTCGCCATAGGCGAGCTCGGAGACCTGGCGGCAGCCGTGCACCAGCACGATGGTGTCGAACTGATCGTAAACCTCGGGGTCCTTGATCAGGCTCGCGAACGGGGCGAGGCCCGTACCGGTCGAGAGCAGCATCAGCCGTTTGCCGGGAATGAGATTGTCGGTGATCAGCGTGCCGGTCGCCTTGCGGCCGACCAGGATGGTGTCGCCTTCCTTGATCTTCTGGAGGCGCGAGGTCAGCGGGCCGTCCTGGACCTTGATCGAGAAGAATTCGAGCTCTTCCTCGTGATTGGCGCTCGCCATGCTGTAGGCGCGCAACAGCGGACGGCCATCGATCTCGAGGCCGATCATGGCGAACTGGCCGTTCTGGAAGCGGAAGCCGGTATCGCGCGTGGCGCGGAAGCTGAACAGCGTGTCGGTCCAGTGCTGGACGGAAAGAACCTTCTCTCGGTAAAACGCGCTCATGATTTTCGATATTCCGAATATTTGCGGTTTTAGAACAACAGCGTTGCCCGGCCCGCTGAAAGCGAGGCGAACACCACTCGTCATGGCGGAGGATTTCTTGGCTGTGATCTACGCCATTGAGGCCAATAATCAACCTCGTTTGGGATGCAATTGATGCCGCTCAAACCGGCATTTGCAGCGGAATTGATCGCACTGTTAATGAATCTGCTGCGGGACGCGCATGGAGGGTAATTTCTTTTCCCTGCGGGGCTCGATCGCAGCACTTAATTTCCGTCGCGCTCGCGAGAATTTCATTAAGAATAGCCCCGACTTTCACGCTGTTTGGCGCCGTTTCCCGCATTCTTGCGGCTTTTGGCGACGGGAACGATTGAAGACTGGAACGATCCAAGAAATGGCAAGCAGTGAGCGGATCTTCGTCCAGGCCATCAGGCGCTATTGCGCGGGCCATGGCATCGCCGTCGATGTCCGCGCCGGCGGCTGGCTGATCGCGATGCGCCGAGGGGAGGAGCGCCGCTTCGCTTTCGGCTACGACATCGGACTCAACAGCGCGATTGCGCATCGTCTCGCCAACGACAAATCGGCAACCGCCGAAGCGCTGGCGCTGGAGCACGTGCCCGGCATTCCCCATGATCTCTTCCTCAACCCGAAGCTGGGTGCGCAAATCGTCGGCCCCGGCTGGCACGAGGCGATGCTGGCGCTGCTAGCGCAGAACCCGCAAGGCGTCGTGGTGAAGCCGAACGAGGGGACGTCGGGACGATCTGTTTTCAGGGTAACGACGGAGGCGGAGCTCGACCACGCGGTTGGCGAGGTCTTTTCGATGAGCGTCGGGCTCGTGATTTCGCCTTATGTCGAGATCGAGGAGGAGGTCCGCGTGGTGCTGCTCGATGATGTGCCCCTCGTCGTCTACAGCAAGCAGCGTGGCCGGGATTGGCGGCACAATCTCGATGCCGGCGCAAAACCCGTGCTCCTGGAGGACGGCGAGGCTCGCTCAGCTTGCGTGAAACTCGCGATCGACGCCGCAAGCGCCATCGGCATCGCCTTTGCGTCAATCGACGTGGTGCGCGTGGATGGCGACTGGCGCGTGCTCGAAATCAATTCCGGCGTGATGATGGAGGCGCTGGGGAAGCTGCATCCGGAGCTGGTGCAGGCGACATATGACGCGGCGCTGGATCGGGTGTTTGGAGGAAACTAACGGCGGCGAAACCGGTGCGATCCTTCTCCCCTTGTGGGAGAAGGTGGCGCGAAGCGCCGGATGAGGGGTTCTCTCCGCGCGCTCAACTGACACTGTCGCACGCAGAGAGAACCCCTCACCCGTCTCGCCGCTACGCGACGAGCCACCCTCTCCCACAAGGAGGGCTTTGCATAATCGGCTGCACGTGATTCTTTGAATCATGGCTGATTCTAGCGAGGGGAGCCATGGTTGAGCGCAATGTCGGTCAGATGAGCTTGGCGGATGGCCTGGTTCGGGCACCGCGAAGCAGCATCCTGGATGAGGTGGAGGCTGTTGTGGATTGGGCGCCGCTGCGCTCGCTGCTTGGCAAGCGGGGCGGCGATGGTGCCGGCAACAGCAGCTATCCGGCGGAAGTCTTGCTTCGCTGCTTGCTCGCCGGGATCTGGCACAATCTGTCTGATCCCGCGCTGGAAGCGGCCATTGCAGACCGGTTGTCGTTCCGCCGCTTTGTTGGTCTGAGCCTGCACGATCAGACCCCGGATCACACGACATTGTGGCGGTTTCGGCAGGAACTCGCCAAGGACGGTCTGATCGAGAAGATCTTCACTGAGATCAATCGGCAGTTGGAGGCCAAGAAGCTGATCCTCAAGCAGGGAACGCTGGTCGACGCCTCGTTAATCGCGGCACGAGCCACTCCGCCCCGCAAGGCACGCAAGGATGGCGAGGATACGCCACCCAAACCATCTGCGGATCGCGATGCTCGCTGGGGCCGGAAAGGCAAAAAGAGCGTGTTCGGCTATAAAATCCACACGGGCGTGGATGCAGGTCACACCCTCATTCGTCGCGTCCATGTGACGGACGCCTCAATCACCGATACCGAGCCAGCGGATCGTCTGTTCTGCGGCGATGAGGCCGCGGTCTATGGCGATCAGGCCTACTACACGCATGCCCGGCACGCGCGTCTTAAAGAAGCTGGCATCAAGGACCGCCTGATGCATCGGCCCAACAAGCATCATCCCGAACTGCCGCCGCGGCAGAAGCTGCGCAACAAACTAATCGCCAAGGTGCGCGCCGCCGTCGAGCGTCCGTACGCCGTGTTCAAGGAGCATTATGGTCTCCGGCGGATGCGCTTCTTCAACTTCGAGCGCAATCAGGTGCACATCGTGCTGGCCTGCTGCGCCTACAACCTACGGCGTGCGGCCGGCGCATTGGCCGCACAACGCCAGGAGTCCGTCTCCGCATGAAAAAACAGAGGACAACAGGGGATGAAATGA
>NZ_JYMS01000015.1:0-15366 GCF_000938285.1 Bradyrhizobium sp. LTSP857
ACACCTCCCGCGGGACACAGCACCGCCCATCGTTTGAGGTTCATGGCCAAGCAGAGAAGACGCAGATGGGTATGGTTGCGTGCCAAGCCCAGATAGCGAGCGCGCGCCCAGCCGTAGACGCCCTTGAGGCGCGCAAAGACCTGCTCGACCGGCGCGTGGCGGCGTCCCACGGCGTCGTTGAAGCGCTTCTTCCGCTCGGTCAGGGGATGATGCTTGTTGGGCCGGAACATCAGCCGCGGCTTGATGCCCCGGGCAGCCAGCCCGGCGCGGCGCTCGTGCTTGTCATAGGCCTGGTCGGCGTAGACCGCCTTCTCGTCGCCGCTGATCAATTCATCGGCCGGCACCGTATCGTTGACCGCAGCGTCGGTCAGCTTACTGCGACGGATGATCGCCGAGCACTGGTCGACACCGACATGCGCCTTGTAGCCGAAGTATCGCTTGCCACCCTTCTTGGTCCATCGCGCATCCGCATCGCGCTCGCTGTTGACCAGCTTGCTCGGCGCGCGCCCGTCTGGGCCGGGCGGCAGCGGGTCCTTTGGCGGCTTCGGCGGCTTCACCGCCGCCGGGATCAGGCTGGCGTCGATCAATGTGCCTCGACGCGGCACCAGCCCGCGCGCGTCGATCTGGCGCAGCATCTCGGCAAACAGCGTCTCGTCCAGACCGGCCTGCTGCAAAGCTTCGCGGAAGCGCCAGATCGTCGTATGGTCGGGCGTCTCGTCGCCCAGCGCAAAGCCGCAGAAGTCGCGGAAAGAGGCCCGGTCATCGAGCGCTTCTTCCAGTTCCGGATCGGACAGCCCGTACCATTGCTGCAACAGCACAGCCTTGAACATCACCAGCCGAGGATAGGCCGGCGCGCCACGCTCAGGTTCCGGAAGGCCGCACAGCACGCGCTCCACAGCCCCCCAATCGACCAGTTCGCAAATCCGCCTCAGCACCGCACCGCCTTTCCCACGCCGCGACGCCAGCGCATCTGCGAAGCTCGGTTGCCCAACCTGCCGATATGCCATCCCAAGACCCTCTTCAGATCTCTCTTAGTGAATCGCAGATTCGCGATTTGTGCAAAGCCCTCGCTTGCGGGAGAGGTCGCGTCGCATCGAAGATGCGATGCGGGTGAGGGCTCTCTCCTTACGGGGGTTCTCGATTGTGGAGACACCCTCACCAATAGCCGATGCTATGCATCGGCGTCCTTTTAAAGAACGGCGGCCGACAGCCGCCTGTGCCTCTCCCGCAAGCGGGAGAGGGAGTGGAGCGTAGCGAGCCAGCCCTGACTTCATCACTTACAGCGAAACACCCGGCGGAATGTCCGCCTCGGTCACGCCCACCAGCTCCATATTCGTGATGATGGCGTTGCGGATGAAGCCGAGGCCTTTGTTGAAGTCGATCCAGGTGTTGACGTAGTCGCGCCAGGTCTTGTCGGTCTCGCGGCGGAAGCCGGCGTTGGACGTGGTGGCGAAGATCGGCGTCGGCAGCACGAACTGGCCGAGCGACGGGTTCTTCTTCAGCACGGTCAGCGACAGCATGGTGATCAGGCACTGCGCGTCGACGCGGCCGGTCTGGAGCGCGGCGGTGGCATCATCGGCGGTCTTGAGCCGGGAGATCTGCGCCTTCGGCGTCAGGCGGCTGACCACCTGGTCGTGCGACGAGCCTTGGTCGACGGCGATCTTGACGTCGGGCGAGTTCAGCTCGGCCCAGCTCTTCGGCTTGAAATCCTTCTTGCAGAGGATGCCGAAGGCGTTGTTGAAGACCGGCACCGAGAAATCGACCACCAGCGCGCGCTTCGGGGTCGGGTTGAGGCCGAAGAAGACGTCGATCTTGTTGGCCTGGAGATCGAGCACCGAATTGCCCCAGGTGGTCTCGGTGATGTCGAGCTCGGCCTCCATGTCGTCGGCGAGTGCTTTCGCGATGTCGACGTAAAAGCCCTTCCACTGGCCGCTGGAGAGATCCTTCATGTAATAGGGCGCGCCGCCGCCGACTGCGCCGATCCGCATCTTCTTGGTGCGGCGGATGCGGGCGAAGGTCGATTCGTTCGGATCGGCCGCCTGGGCCACGGCCGGGGAGGCGAGCGCGCCCGCGGTCGCCACGCCAATGGCGCCAAGTCCGACAATCGATGCAACATCACGACGTGTAACCATTGGGATCAATCGCTTTTCTGGTTAGGTGGAGTTCCGGCAGCGTTCATACCAAGGCGCCCCCGGCAGTGAAAGCACAGCCTATCGGCTGGGCAGGCCAGGAATTGCCCGGATGCTGGGCAAGCCAGAGCTCCCCGCTTGCTTTCCAGCCCTTTTGGCCCCAAATAGGGACCGGGAGATTGGCGGTGGACGAGCCACTCGCCAACCGGGTCAGGTCCGGAAGGAAGCAGCCCTAACGAGGTCCGGATCGGGTCGCTCGTCAGTCTCCTACTTGTTTTTCCGAGCGAATTGCGTCGGCGGCTCGAGCCGCCAGCGCGCTCCTTTCCGCAAAAGCCGGCGAGAGACATTCCATTGCGGATCGACCGATGACCGACGCTGGCGCCCCTCCGAATTCCGATAGCGCTGGCCAGGCTGGCTTTTCGCTCGGCGCCCAACCGGGCACCCCCTACCGGGTGCTGGCACGCAAATACCGCCCCTCCTCTTTCGACGATCTGATCGGCCAGGAGGCCGTGGTCCGCACCGTCTCCAATGCGTTCGAGACCGGGCGCATTCCGCAGGCCTGGATCCTCACCGGCGTCCGCGGCGTCGGCAAGACCACCACTGCGCGTATCCTTGCCCGTGCGCTCAACTACGAGATGCCGGATGGCTCGGTGAAGGGCCCGACCGTCCACATGCCGACATTGGGCGTGCATTGCCAGGCGATCATGGAAAGCCGGCACATGGACGTGCTGGAGATGGACGCAGCGTCGCATACCGGCGTCGACGACGTCCGCCAGATCAATGACAGCGTGCGCTACGCGCCGGCCAGCGCCCGCTACAAGGTCTACATCATCGACGAAGTCCACATGTTGTCGACGGCGGCGTTCAACGCCTTCCTGAAGACGCTTGAGGAACCGCCGGAGCACGCCAAATTCGTGTTCGCGACCACCGAGATCCGCAAGGTTCCGGTCACGGTGCTGTCGCGCTGCCAGCGCTTTGATCTCCGCCGCGTCGAGGCCGACGTGCTGATGAAGCACCTCGCCAACATCGCCGCCAAGGAAAACGTCGAGATCGAGCCGGAGGCGCTCGGCATCATCGCGCGTGCTGCGGAAGGTTCCGTGCGCGACTCGCTGTCGCTGCTCGACCAGGCGATCGCGCATGCGGCAGGCACGGTGAAGGCCGATGCTATCAGGCAGATGCTGGGCCTTGCCGACCGCACCCGCGTCATCGACCTCTTCGATTCGCTGGCGCGCGGTGACATCGCCGCTGCCTTCAAAGAGTTCCGCGACCAGTACGATGTCGGCGCCGATCCGATCGTGGTGCTCTCGGACCTCGCCGAATTCGTCAACTTCGTTACCCGCGTGAAAATCGTGCCGGCGACCGCCGACAATGTCGCCTATGGCGAGACCGAGCGCGTGCGCGCGCGGGATTTCGCCTCGAAAATCTCGATGCGCGTGCTGTCGCGGATGTGGCAGATGCTGCTCAAGGGCATCACCGAGGTGCAGGCCGCAACGCGCCCGGCTGCTGCCGCCGAAATGGTGCTGGTGCGCATCGCCTATGTCGCTGATATGCCGACGCCGGACGAAGCGCTCAGGATGCTGGAGCAGAACGGCGGCGGCTCNTCGCCGGTCGTGAGCGGCGGCAGTGCTGCGCGCAGCGCGCCGGCAGCACCTGTTGCGTCTGCGGCGCCGGTTCGCATGCCGACATCATCGCCGTCCTCGTTCGGCGGCGCCGCCCGGCCGCAGATGGCTGCGCCCGCGCCGGATCCCCAAGCTGCCACGCCGGCTCTGCGCGTCACGAGCTTCACCCAGCTCGTCGCGCTCGCTGGCCAGAAGCGCGACCTGATGACCAAGGCCGCGCTCGAAAGCGACATGCGCCTCGTCCGTTTCGAGGAGGGCCGGCTCGAGATCGCGCTCGAGCCGAATGCCTCCAAGACCATGATTACCGAGCTCGCGCGCAAGTTCGAGCTCTGGACCGGCCGGCGCTGGACCGTGATCGTGTCCAACGAGCAGGGCCAGCCGACGCTGCGCTCGGTCAACCAGGCCGCCAAGCAGGAACACGCGCGTACCGCCGAGGCCGATCCACGCGTGCAGGAGGTGCTGTCGCGTTTCCCGGGTGCGAAAGTCGTCGAGGTCCGCAGGCTTGCCCCGGAGACGCCGGACTCCAATATTAATGCGGACTATGGCAGCGACGATCCGCCCGACGGTTCCGACGGCGACGACGATCTCTGAGCCCATCTTTCAAGGACACGCACCCATGGCTGATTTTCTCGGCATGATGAAGCAGGCGGCGCAGCTGCAATCCAAGATGCAGGAGATGCAAGAGCAGCTCGGCAATGTCGAGGTCGAGGGCATCTCCGGCGGCGGCCTCGTCGCGGTGCGCATGACCGCGAAGATGGACGTCAAGGGCGTCAAGATCGACCCCTCGCTGATGAAGGCCGAAGAGCGCGAGGTGCTGGAGGACCTCCTGGTCACCGCTTTTGGTGACGCGCGCCGCAAGGCCGAGACGGCCATGCAGGAGAAGATGCAGTCGCTCACCGGCGGGCTCGGCCTGCCGCCGGGGCTGTTCGGCCAATAATATGGGCGCGGTTGCAGGTCCCGAAATCGAGCGGCTGGTCCAGCTTCTTGCACGGCTGCCGGGCTTGGGCCCTCGCTCCGCGCGGCGTGCGGCGCTGCATCTGATCAAGAAGCGCGAAGCGCTGATGACGCCGCTGACCTCGGCCTTGCAAGTCGCGCTCGACAAGGTCCAGGTTTGCAAGACCTGCGGCAACATCGACACCCAAAATCCCTGCACGGTCTGCATCGATCCGAAGCGCGATCCCGCCATCATCGTCGTCGTCGCCGATGTCGCCGACCTCTGGGCGCTGGAGCGGGCCAATGCAACTCACGGGCGCTATCACGTGCTAGGGGCGACCCTGTCGCCGCTCGACGGCGTCGGCCCGCAGGATCTCACCATCGACGCGTTGGTCGCGCGCGCGCATGCTGCCGACGTGCACGAAATCATCCTGGCGTTGAACGCGACGGTCGACGGCCAGACCACGGCGCACTACATCACCGACCTGCTCCAGGACGCCAACGTAAAAGTAACGCGTCTCGCCCATGGTGTGCCGGTCGGTGGCGAGCTTGATTATCTCGATGAAGGTACGCTATCGGCCGCCATGCGGCAGCGGACCCTGTTCTAGCAATCCAGACTTACGGAACCGACGACATGACGAAACGATTCGCCAAACAGCTGGCTTTGGTCGCGATGATGATGACGGTGGTGACCCCGGCCGTCTCCGCGCAGCAGGATGACGAGGCGCCGCCGCCGGCGAAGCCGGGCAAGCCGATCAACACCGGCGAGGTGCTGTCGGGTGAGCTCAACACAATGAAAGTGCGCGACGTCAAGAACGCCGGCAAGCGGATTGCGACCTACCAGATCACCTCCGAGCCGCGCCGCCTGCCCGCGCCGAGCGGGCTGTGCGATCTCGAGACCGGGCCGGAGACTTTCCAGCTCGTCACCTCCAGCGACGCGCAGGCCGCGCAGCTGAAATCGTTCGTCGGCAAGGAGATCTCGGTCAAGGTCGACGAAGTCGCCTGCGCCAGCGATCCCGGCCAGATGAGCGAAGCCGTGATCACGAAGTGGAGCTTGATCAGGAAGCAGTAGGGGGCGGAGGAACGCTTTCTCCATGATCTCGGTGTCATCGCCCGCGAAGGCGGGCGATCCAGTACGCCGCGGCTTCTCGGCCAATCACATCCGTCTCTGGAATACTGGATGCCCCGCCTTCGCGGGGCATGACAGCGTGGGCTAAACCCGCACCGGCCCCAGCGCCTCAAAGTGCCCGCGCTTCTGCAGCCAGGTCAGCAGCACCAGGCTCGGGATCGCCACCAGCACGCAGATCACGAAGAACAGCGGCCAGCCGGTCGCCTTGGCGACGTAGCCCGCACCCGATGAGAGATAGGTGCGCCCGACCGCCGCGAGCGCCGTGAGCAGCGCATATTGCGTCGCCGTGTGCAGCGGGTTCTGGCACAGCGCCGAGAGATAGGCGACGAAGATCACGGTGCCGATGGCGCTGGTGAAATTTTCGCAAGTGATGGCGAAGGCCAGCGCCCATTGGCTGGTGCCGACGAAAGCGAGCCAGGAAAAGGACAGGTTGGCGAGCGCCTGCACGACGCCGCCGATCCATAGACTGGTCGAAAGCGAATAGCGCCGCGCGACGAAACCGCCGGCAAAGCCGCCGATCAACGTCGCCGCCAGGCCGACGCCCTTCACGATCGCCGCATAATCGTTGCGGGAAAAGCCGAGGTCGATCACGAACGGCGCCGTCATGGTGCCGGAGAACGCGTCGGTGAATTTGAACAGCACCACAAAGATGAGCGCGGCGATCGCGTCCTTGCGCGACAGGAATTCCGAGAAGGCGCCGATCGCGGCGTGCAACACCCGCGCGAACGCCGTCTCGGTTTGTGTCGCCGCTTCGGCCCGCAATGATTGCTCGGGCTCGGTCGCGGCGAGCGCGGTGACAGTGCCGATCAGCACCATCGCGGCCATCACCACATAGCCCCACATCCAGGCCGATGTGCGCGGAATGCCCGTGCTCTCAAAACCGGAGACGATGAAGAGCGCGCCCGCGGTCGAGACCAGCATGCCGATGCGATAGGCCGCGACGTAGGACGCCATGCCGGCGGCCTGCTCGCTCTCCGGCAGGCTCTCGACGCGAAAGGCGTCGACCACGATGTCCTGGGTCGAGGACGTCGTCGCCACCAGCAGGGCGCCGAGCGCGACGTAGAACGGCGAGCGCGCGGGGTCGGTCAGCGCCAGCAGCAGGATCGCGACGATCAGCAGCAATTGCGAGAACAGCAGCCAGCCGCGCCGGCGGCCAAAGGCGCGGGTGAACAGCGGCACATGCAGCGCATCCACCAGCGGCGCCCACAGGAATTTCAACGTGTAGGGCGTGCCGACCAGCGCAAACAGCCCGATGGTGCCGAGATCGACGCCGGACTCCCGCATCCACACCAGCAGCGTCGAGCCCGACAGCGCCAGCGGCAGCCCGGACGAGAAGCCGAGGAACAGCACGATCAGCACCCGCGGTTGCAGGTAAACGGCAAGGCTGTCGCGCCAGGAGGAGGGGGCATCAGTGCTGGCAGGGGAGGTCGCGTCGGGTGCGGTCATGGGGCGGTGTTAGCAGATTCTGGGGGCCGCAAGGGAGCTGTCGTTTTTGCCGGCCACAAAGGAGGTGTCGTCGCCCGGCTTGACCGGGCGATCCAGTATTCTAGAGGCTGAAGTTATGGAGGACCTGCGATCTCAGAATAGGGATCGTTCCAATCCGGATTGTCTTTCTCGATCAGCGCGATCTTCCAATCACGCTTCCACTTCTTCAGCCGCTTCTCACGTTTGATCGCATTCTCGGGATCATCGAACTGCTCGAAGTAAACGAGCTTCACGACGCCGTATTCCTTCGTGAAGCTCTCGACCAACTGCAATTTGTGTTTGGCCACACGGCGGATGAGATCATTCGTTACGCCGATGTAGAGCGTACCGCCGATCTTGCTGGCGAGGATGTAGACGTAGTAGCAGCGTGTGCCCATCTGCCGTCTCTGGGATACTGGGTCGCCCGGTCAAGCCGGGCGACGACAGCGGTGTTGAGGCGGCAGCTTATCGGATCGTGGAGGAGAATCACTCCCCCGCCTGGAGCTTCCTCGGAAACAGCTCGGCGGCACCGGTCGCCACCAGATGCGGGCCTTCCGGCGCATCGGTCTTGCTGAAATCGAGCTCCTCGATTCGCCCGGCGCGCTTCTCGATCTTGTCGGCGGAGATCAGCACCTGGCGCACGTCCTCGTTGGCGTCGGCAAAATGCTTCTGGAGTTTCAGCACGCGGTCGCGCAGACGGCCGAGGTCGTCGCCGAGCTTGATCACCTCGGTGCGGATCTGGTCGGCGGCATCGCGCATCCGCGCGTCCTTCATGATCTGCTGCATCACCTGGATCGCAAGCATCAGGAGCGAGGGCGACACCAGCACGACCCGGGCGCGGTAGGCCTTCTGGATCACGTCGTCGAACCCGTCATGGATTTCGGCATAGACCGATTCCGACGGAACGAACATCAGCGCCATTTCCTGGGTCTCGCCGGCGACGAGATATTTTTCGGCGATGTCGCTGACATGCTTCATCACGTCGCCGCGCAGCCGCTGCGTGGCAATCCGCTTCTCATCGTCAGTGCGCGCATCGTGCAGCGCCGTCATAGCTTCCAGCGGAAATTTCGCGTCGATGCAGAGCGGGCGCTGGTCCGGCAGGAACACCACGCAGTCGGGCCGCTTTCCGGTCGAGAGCGTGAACTGGAACTCATAGGCTCCTTTCGGCAGTCCGTCCTGGACGATCGCCTCCATTCGGGCCTGGCCGAAGGCGCCGCGCGACTGCTTGTTGGCGAGTACGTCGCGCAAGGTCGTCACCTGGGTGGTGAGATCGGTCAGGTTCTTGTGCGCGCTGTCGATAATGCCGAGCCGCTCGTGCAGCGCGTGCAGGCTCTCCATGGTGTTGCGGGTGGTGTTTTCCATGGACTGGCCGACGCGATGGGTCACCGAATCCAGCCGCTCGTTGACCGCCCGCGCCATGTCGGCCTGGCGGCCGGCCAGCGTCTGGGTCATGGCATCGACCCGGCCCGAAGCCTCGCTCTGGGCGTGCAGCATCTGGCTGACGCGCTCCTCGAGCTCGTCGGCCCGGATGGCATTGGCCATCGCGAGTTCCGCGCCGCGCCGTCCCGAGCGCGCGATCACCACCGCAATCACCAGCAGCAGGATGAGGACCAGGACGCCAAAGCCGATCAGCGCATCGATGGTGCGCACCGGCCAGTCGCCAACCAGGAAAATGATCTCGTTCATGCCTGTGCTTCTAGCCGATTCGCATCCCCGCACGAACGAATAGCGAACATTTATGGGTAATGCCCCGTTAATTTTTATGGTTAACGAAACCCTAGGATTTATGGTTAGCGGATCGTTAACGGAGTTCCCGGCCGCATTGACCGCTCGGCGCGCGCGGCTTAAATCGCCCGCCATGGCCCTCAGAGAAATCATCATCCTGCCCGACAAGCAGCTGCGTCTGGTCTCCAAGCCGATCGAGAAGGTCACGCCGGAGATCCGCAAGCTTGCCGACGACATGTTCGAGACCATGTACGACGCGCCCGGCATCGGGCTCGCGGCGATCCAGATCGCGCAGCCGCTGCGGCTCATCACCATGGACCTCGCCAAGCGCGACGAGAACGGCGAAACCACGCCGGAGCCGCGCGTCTTCATCAATCCGGAAGTGATCGCCTCGTCCGAAGAGCTGTCGGTCTACGAGGAAGGCTGTCTCTCGATCCCCGAATATTACGAGGAGGTCGAGCGGCCTGCGAAGGTGCGCGTGCGCTTCACCGATCTCGACGGCAAGATGCACGAGCAGGATGCCGAAGGCCTCTTCGCCACCTGCATCCAGCACGAGATCGACCATCTCAACGGTGTGCTGTTCGTCGACTACCTGTCAAAGCTCAAGCGCGACCGCGTGATCAAGAAGTTCGAGAAGGCCGCCAGGCGCGGGGAGTAAAGTAAGTTGTAAGGCCGGTGCTGCCGCTCGCTCTCCTGCGCTCCCTCCCCCCTTGCGGGGGAGGGCGGGGGAGAGGGGTAGCCCAGCAAAAGGCGTTCGTCGTTTTGCGAGCGCGAGCAAAAAGCGCCCGCGCTCAAGCCGAGAGAGCGCGTCGTGCGGCACCCCTCTCCCTAGCCCTCCCCCGCAAGGGGGGAGGGAACATACCGAGTCCTTGTCATGCCCCTTCGCCTGATCTTCATGGGCACGCCCGATTTCTCCGTGCCGACGCTGCTCGAGCTCGTCGCGCATGGCCACGAGATCGTGGCAGTCTACACCCGCGCGCCGAAGCCGGGCGGGCGGCGTGGCCTGCAATTGCAGCCGACCCCGGTGGAAGAGGCTGCCCGAAAGCTCGGCGTGCCCGTGCTGACGCCGAAGACGTTGAAGACTGAGGAAGCGCTCGAGGAATTTCGCGCGTTCGATGCCGACGCTGCCGTCGTCGTCGCCTATGGCATGATCCTGCCGCAGGCGATCCTCGATGCGCCAAAGCTCGGCTGCTACAATCTGCACGCCTCGCTGCTGCCGCGCTGGCGCGGGGCTGCACCGATCAACCGCGCCATCATGGCCGGTGACGCCGAGAGCGGCGTGATGGTGATGAAGATGGACGTCGGGCTCGATACCGGCGACGTCGCCATGGCCGAGCGCATCGCGATTCCCGACAACATGACCGCGGTCGATCTGCACGATCGCCTCTCCCGTCTCGGCGCCGATCTGATGGTCCGCGCCATGGCCGCGCTCGGGCGCGGCGGGCTTCAGCTCAAGAAGCAGAGCGACGACGGCGTCACCTATGCCGCCAAGATCGACAAGGCCGAAGCGCGGATCGACTGGACCAGGCCCGCGCGCGACGTGCTGCGCCACATCCATAGTCTGTCGCCGTTTCCCGGCGCCTGGGCCGAGCTTGAGAATGCACGCGTGAAAATCCTGCGCTGTGAGCTGGCCAAGGGTTCGGGCGCGCCGGGCGAGGTGCTCGACGATCAACTCACCATCGCCTGCGGCGAGGGCGCCATCCGCATTCTCGAGCTCCAGCGCGAAGGCAAGGCGCGGATGCAGGCCGTGGACTTCCTGCGCGGCGTGCCGCTGAGGGCAGGCGCGAAATTCACCTGACACTGTCATACCCCGCGAAGGCGGGGTATCCAGTACGCCGAGGCTTCTCGGTTGAACGGATGGGCCGCGGCGTGCTGGATCGCCCGGTCAAGCCGGGCGATGACGGCAGAATTGGAAACGATGCCCCGCTACAAGCTCACCATCGAATATGACGGCGCGCCGTTCTTCGGCTGGCAGGTGCAGGAGACGCTGCCGTCGGTGCAGGGCGCGCTTGAGGCGGCGGTGAAGGCGATGACGGGTGCGGATCTGCGCGTCCATGGCGCCGGCCGGACCGATGCCGGCGTGCATGCGCGCGGCCAGGTCGCCCATGTCGATATCGAGAAGCAGTTTCCGCCGGGCCGTTTTCGCGATGGTCTCAACGCACATTTACGCCCGCATCCAATCGCCGTTCTCGAAGCCGAGATCGTGCCGGAAACTTTCGAGGCGCGCTTCTCGGCCGTGAAGCGCCACTACCGCTATCGCATCGTCAACACCCGCGCCAATCTCGCGCTCGATATCGGCCACGCCTGGCGCGTGCCGCGCCGGCTCGACAGCGATGCGATGCATGCGGCGGCACAACGTCTGCTCGGCAAGCACGATTTCACGACGTTCCGCGACACCGAATGCCAGGCCAAATCGCCGGAGAAGACGCTCGATCAGCTCGACGTGCTGCGCGACGGCCGCGAGGTGACGATCCTCACCTCCGCGCGCTCGTTCCTGCACAGCCAGGTCCGCTCGATGGTGGGATCGCTGATGTGGGTCGGCGAAGGCCGTTGGACCGCCGACGATCTCTCCGCCGCGCTCAACGCCCGCAACCGCGCCGCGTGCGGCATCGTCGCCCCGCCGGACGGGCTGTATCTGATGAAGGTGGATTATTGAGAAGTAGAAGGGACGCGCGCTCTCGCCAGCCCCACCACTGTCATGCCCGCGAAGGCGGGCATCCAGTACGCCGCGGCCTCTCGGCTTAACCACTGCCGTCTCGGAGTACTGGATCGCCCGCCTTCGCGGGCGATGACAGCGAGAACGGGGCGTCAGCTGAGCGCTACGCAAAATACCGAGTCAAAATCCCCCGATACACCTTCGTCAGCTTCTCCAGATCCTTGACCGGCACGCGTTCGTCGACCTGGTGCATGGTCTGGCCGACCAGGCCGAACTCGATCACAGGGCAATAGCTGGAGATAAAGCGCGCATCCGAGGTGCCGCCTGAGGTCGACAGCTCCGGTTTGCGGCCCGTGATCTCCTCGATCGCGGAGACCGCGAGATCGGTGAACGGGCCAGGCTTTGTCACGAACACGTTGGAGTTCGACGGCTCCCAGACGATGCGGGCGCGAATGCGGTTGCCGCAGGCTTTTGTCAGCCGCGTCTCGACCAGCTCGCGCAGGCTCGCTTGCGTGTGGTTGTCGTTGTAGCGGATGTTGAATTTTGCGCGGGCTTGTCCCGGGATGACGTTGTTGGCGGTGTTGCCGACGTCGACCGAGGTGAATTCGAGATTGGAGGCCTGGAACTGCGCGCTGCCGTGGTCGAGCGGCTCGTCGGAGATCGCCACGATCAGCCGGGAGATGTCCGGCACCGGATTGGCGGCGCGAAGCGGATAGGCGACATGGCCCTGCACGCCGTCGACGTAAAGCGTGCCGGATTGCGAGCCGCGGCGGCCGACCTTGATGGTGTCGCCGAGCGTCTCGACATTGGAGGGCTCGCCGAGCACGCAATGATCGAATTTTTCGCCGCGCTCCGCGGCCCATTTCAATAGCTTGATGGTGCCGTTGATGGAGACGTCTTCTTCATCGCCGGTGATCAGGAATGAGATCGAGCCTTTGCCGTCAGCACGCGCCTTGCCGTCGTTCGCGGCAAGATGTTCGAGCACCGCGGCCACCGAGCAGGCGATGCCGCCCTTCATGTCGACCGCGCCGCGGCCGTGCAGAAAGCCGTCCTTCACCTCGCCTGAGAATGCGCCGACGCTCCAGGCGCTCTCGTCGCCGGGCGGCACGACGTCGGTGTGACCGGCGAAAGTGATGTGCGGGCCGTCAGTGCCGATCCGCGCATAGAGATTGTCGACGTCGGCGATGCCGGGCTCGCTGAAGGTCACACGGTGGCAGGTAAAACCGGCAGCGTTGAGGGCCGTTTCAAGCACACCCAGCGCACCGGCATCGGCCGGAGTTACCGAGGGGCAGCGGATCAGATCGCGGGCAATTGAGAGGGCATCGGTCATGTGCCTCGCTTAACATGCATGCCGCCGGGTGGGCCAGCACTCGGCGGGACAAATTCGATTTCGCTCTGCTGGTCCCAGCTTTTTGCAGGGGACGAGGCGGATGCCGGGCTCTCCTCAATCTCAGCCAGCGGATCAGGACCGAACCGATTGCTGCCGGAGGTGCCGGGCGCAATGAACAATTCGATAAGGCCCCACAGCCACAGCGCGTGGATGGCCAAGTCGAACGCAACAAACCAGTCGGCCTCAGGCAGAAAACCCCAGAGCAGAACACCCCGGAAATGAAACAGCAGATTGGGGACGAAGAAGAAGGGAATGATCCACCAGCCGCTTCTGTCACGATCGTGCAGCCGCTTGATCGCGGTCGCGAGGTAGATCCAGAGAAACAGCGAGGTGCCGAGGACCTTGAGGATCAGGGTCGGACGGTCGGCGGATGGCAGTAAACGATAGGCTCGCGGGTCGACCACCTTGAAGAGGTCGTCGAGGCCGAAGTCGAAATCGAAGCCGAGCTTGAACTTGAGGGTGGATGAGGCCCCTTCGACGATTCCAATGACCTGACCGATGATCCCCAGCAAGCCCGCGAGCAGCGCAACGATCAGCAGCGCCTGCCACAGCAGGGCCCGGTTGATGCGGCCGTCGAAGCGAAAGAGGTACCAGGTCCAGTCCATGCCAAAGGCTCCGGGCGGTTTGGGCTGCCCGGGAATTGGTCGCGATGGAGGGAGGGTGGGTTCGATCCGCTACTTAACCCGTCATCCTGAGGTGCGAGCCATGGGGCGCAACGCGCGCCATGGCGAGCCTCGAAGGATGGACGGCCAAGATGCGGCCGGGCCGTCGCCCTTCGAGGGCCGCCGAAGAGGCGGCCACCTCAGAGCGTGTGATTTTTTGGCAGCGTGCCAGGTAAATCTGTCCGAATGCCGGTGGCATGTGATTCTCTGGCGATGATGGATTGGCGGGAGGCGAAGATGGCTGCCGATGAATTGTTCGGTGATCTGCCGGCGCAGTCGAAGCCTGAAGCCGACGCGGCGCCGCTCGGCGCGCCACGGCTGCGTGAGCCACAGCGCGACCAGATCGCGTTGCGAGCGGTGGATATCGAGAGCCTGATCGGGGAAGACCATCCGGTGCGCCTGATCTGGTCTTATGTCGAAGAGCTTGATCTGAGTGAGCTGGAGAACCGGATCAAGGCCAGGGGCGACCGCCCCGGTCACCCCGCGACCTCGCCGCGGCTTTTGCTGGCGCTGTGGCTCTCAGCCACCAGCGAGGGCGTCGGCAGCGCGCGAGCATTGGAGCGACTGTGCGAGAGCCACGATGCCTATCGTTGGCTGTGCGGCGGGGTGTCGGTGAACTATCACATGCTGGCGGACTTCCGGGTCGGTTGCGCCGACCTGCTGGACCGGCTGCTCAGCGAGCATCTGGCGGCGCTGGCGAAGGCTGGTCTCGTCAATCTGGCGACACTGGCGCAGGACGGGGTGCGGGTCCGGGCCAGCGCGGGAGCCGCCTCGTTCCGGCGCGAGGCGACACTCGAGCGGCATCTGGCCCTGGCTGGGACGGTGGTGGAAGACCTCAAGCGCGAAGTCGACGTGCGCTCTGACGCCAGCAATCAGCGCGCCCGGGCAGCCAAGGAGCGAGCCGCGCAGGAACGCAGCGCGCGCGTGAAAGCGGCGCAGGCGGCGCTTGCCGAGATCAAGCAGCAGCGCAAGGAACGCGAGAGCAAGCAAGGCAATGGCAAGACGCCGAAGGAGCCGCGCGCGTCGACGACGGACGCCGATGCACGGGTCATGAAGATGGCGGATGGCGGCTTCCGCCCAGCCTACAACGTGCAGGTGACGAGTGCGGCCGGCGAGCAGTTCGTCACTGACGTTAAGGTATGCAACACGGGGTCCGACCGCGGGCTGATGCGGCCCATGCTGGAGCGGCAGCGCACGCGCCCTGGCGGCCTGCCCAAAGACCATCTCGTCGATGGCGGCTTTGGCAGCGCGGAAGACATCGAGTGGGCGCATGCCGAGGGCATAGAGGTTTTTTGCCCGCCCACTCAATCCAAGCACGGCACCGACCCCTACCTGCCGCGACGCGGCGACGGCGCGGGGGTACTGGCTTGGCGTGCGCGGATGGCGAGCAAAGAGGGCAAGGCCCGGTACAAGCCCCGTTCGATATGCGAGTGCATCCATGCCCGCTGGCGCAACTGGAACCTACGGCAATTGACCGTGCGCGGGATCGAAAAGGTCCGCGCCGTCGTGCTCTGGTACGCCCTCACCAACAACATCCTGCAAGGCAACCGCCTCCGCAGCGCATAAACGAGAGCTCATCGACGAACTCAGACCCGCCATTTACCGCGACAGGAAACTCCACTCCGTTCCGAACAAGTAAAAGCGTCACAAGCTCTCAGG
>NZ_JYMS01000016.1:0-101639 GCF_000938285.1 Bradyrhizobium sp. LTSP857
TGTCCAGCGGATGGATGGGTAACAGAACAGACCGGATGGATGGGTGACACTGGTTCATGATTTGGTCGGCTGCGGCGCTGCGCTAGCGCAGCGCCGCAGCTTGCGTGTTTTCTGGTCGATGATGCCGATCGGCACGTCGAAGAAGCGCACTTGCCAGGATCCGTCCTCGGTTTCCTCGACGGCAACCGCTTCACCGTCGAGAGCGCTGCAGATGTGGATGAGGTCACCACGCCATTTGATCTCGCCGTTGGAGCGGACCTGGCGCACCGCGGCTTCGGCTGGATAATCCGGCTCGGGAAGCCGCCTTGGCATCGCACGAGCCGAAGGCTGATAGACGCTCGCAGGTGGGTGCTGGCCAAGCGACTCGTGCGGCCGTTCTTCGTTGTAATCGCGCACAAATGCCGCGAAGCGACGGGCCTGCGCGGCCTGGGTTGGCGGCGGTGGCCGCATGGCTTCCAGAAGCGTGAGGTGAAAACGCTCGTGTCGGCCGTTCTGCTGCGGATAGCCAGGATCAATCCGTTCATGGCGGATGCCAAGCTTGATCCACCATACCGACAGCGCCGTCAGACCCGTGG
The DNA here is from genome assembly GCF_000938285.1 of Bradyrhizobium sp. LTSP857. Classification (NCBI taxonomy): domain Bacteria; kingdom Pseudomonadati; phylum Pseudomonadota; class Alphaproteobacteria; order Hyphomicrobiales; family Nitrobacteraceae; genus Bradyrhizobium; species Bradyrhizobium sp. LTSP857. Next base: position 576 of record NZ_JYMS01000016.1, read on the forward strand.
TCCCAGTCGAGGCGAACGGCGAGCCGTTGTCGGAGCGGATGATCTGCGGCAAGCCGTACTCGCGAAACGCCCGCTCCAGCGGCGGTTGGCACTCGGCATATTGCGTGCTGCCCGTCGCTGCCAAACTAATCAAATAACGGCTGAAGCCATCGGTCACCGTGAAGGGTTCAACGCGAGAGCCGTCGCCCAGACGAATCCAGCCCTTGTGATCGAGGGCCCATACATGGTTGGCATGCTGAGGCACCGTCAGTTGACCCACACGCGGTGGCGCACGTCGCCGAGCCCGACGGCTACTAACCAGTCCCGCTCGTTTGAGAATCTGGCCTGCCGTCGAGGCCGACGGCCAATCGATATCCCCTTGGTGAGCCTCAAGCTTGCTTACGATCTTGCGCGGTCCCCAGCTCGGCCGCTCAAGCCGGAGTCCCACAATCGCATCCACGATGTGCTGCGGCGTCGCTCGCCCATGCACCCGCACGGCGTGCGAGCGATCCGCAAGCCCTCCAGCCCCTTCCAACCGGTAGCGGTCCAACCATTTGTAACCGGTCTTGCGACTAATCTCGTAGCGGTCGCACAGCTCCGTCATCGTCCACAATCCGCTTCGCTGATCCGCGATGAAGTTAACCCGCTGGTCCATTGCGCAGCTCTCTCGCCAAGGCATCGGCTGATCCTCCCAGCCGACAGAGAACTGTCACCTATCCATCCGGTCTACTGTGTTACCTATCTATCCGGTCTGGACAGCGATCTTCCTTCTCCCCTTGCGGGAGAAGGTGGCGCAAAGCGCCGGATGAGGGGTTCTCTCCACGCGCAACGCTTTTCGGGAGGATAGAGACCCCTCACCCGTCTCGCCGCTAACGCGGCGAGCCACCCTCTCCCACAAGGGGAGAGGGAAGAAAACGCTCACCACATCGTCGCGGCTGCGCGCTCGGGCCAGACGCGGTCGTACTCGTCGCCACCGACCGTGTTCTGGCTCATCTCGGCGAGGATCTGACCCGGCGTCGGCAGCGCCTTCGGGTCGATGCGCTTGTCCGGATTCCAGAGATCGGAGCGGACGATGGCGCGGGCGCACTGGAAGTAGATTTCTTCCACATTCATCACCATGACGCTGCGCGGCGCCTTGCCCTCGACCTTGAACGAAGCCAACAGATCCGGATCGACCGAGAGATGGGCACGGCCATTGGCGCGAACGGCGTTGCCGGAGCCGGGGATCAGGAACATCAACGACACGCGGGGATCGCGCACGATGTTGCGCAACGAATCGACCCGGTTGTTGCCGCGGCGATCCGGCAGCATCAGGGTCCGCCGATCATGGATGCGCACGAAGCCAGGGAGATCGCCGCGCGGCGAGCAATCGATGCCCTCCGGCCCGATGGTGGCAAGCGCTGCAAATGGCGCCTTCTCGATGAAGATGCGGTAGAGCGGGGTAACGTGGTCAGCGACTTTCACGGTCGAGGCGTCACCGACGGCGCCGTAGATGGCCTCTAGCTCTTCGACCGTCTTGATCACCGTCATTCCGCCCTCTCCTGGTTGTGCCGGGCTAGTCGCGCCAGCATTCATTCCTGATTACGCGCACAAGCTGGCGGCCGTGATAGTCCGCGCTGCCGGCGTTGAGGATAGTGACATCGGCCTGCGCAGCGGTGTCATCGACGCTGCGCGCGAGGCGCTCTGTGATATTGCCATCGCTGTGACGGGCGCGCGCGGCAAGCCGCTGCGCCAGCACGTCCGGCGGCGCCGTGATCGCGACCACGACGACGTTGGCATAGGCCTCGCGCAGCGCGGCAATCACGGTGCGCGAGACGTTGACGACGACGGCGCGGCCGGCGCGGATGTCGTCGTTGATGTCGAGCGGCAGGGCATAGGAGTGCCCGTGCGCGTCCCAGGACATGGCGAACTCGCCCTGCTCGCGCGCGCGACGGAATTCGTCGGGACCGAGCGCGACATTGTCTTCGTCAGCGGAGGATTCGCGCGTCACGACACGGCGCGGGAAGACGACATCGTGATCATCGACACAGGCCGCCTGCGCCAGACGCAGCAGCGTGTCCTTGCCGGCACCGCTCGGGCCGACCACGAGCACAAGCCGACCGGGCCCAATCGCGCCCGCCTGCTCCGCTGCCGTCGTGACGGTCTCGCTCATGCGACACGGCCCCCTTCGCGCCAGACGCTGCGAACGACGGGAACGCTGCCCGCGACATGCACGCGGATCAAATCGGCGCGCTTGCCGACCGCGATCTCGCCGCGATCGGACAGGCCCACCGCCTCGGCGGGCGCTTTCGTCACGGTACGAACCGCTGCCGGCAGGCTGATTGCGGGCACGTGCTCCGGCAATTGCAGCGCGGCCATCAGGAGGCTGGACGGGATGTAGTCCGACGACAGGATGTCGAGCAGGCCCTCGCGGGCGAGATCGACCGCGGCGATATTGCCGGAATGCGAGCCGCCGCGCACGACGTTGGGCGCGCCCATCAGGATGCCAATGCCGGCGTGGTGCAGGCCGCGCGCAGCCTCTAACGTGGTTGGGAATTCCGCCACCGAAACGCCGTCGCGCACCGCATCCACGACATTCTCCTCAGTGGTGTCGTCGTGGCTGGCGAGCGGAATTTTGTACTGATGCGCCAGCGCAACGATCTGGCGCATGTTGGTCTCGGCATAGGCCTTCTGATACTCGAAGCGTTTTGCGAACAATTCGTCGAGCTCGGCGTCGGTCTTGCCGCCACCCTTGCCACGATAATAATCGCGGAGCTTGCCTTCATCGCGGAACTGACGCTGGCCGGGCGTGTGGTCCATCAGCGACATCAGCCGCACGTCGGGACGGTCGATCAGCTCCTTGGCCTCCTCGACCACGCTCGGCATCGGGATCTCGCAGCGCAGATGCAGGAAGTGGTCGGCGCGCAGCAGATCGCCATCACGCGCAGTCGTGATCGCCGCGGCGAGCACGCCGGCACGACCATCGACCTCCTCGGCGCCGTCCTCGCGCCAGACCCGAAGCGAATCGAACACGGTGGTGATGCCCGATGTGGCGAGCTGGCCGTCATAGGAGATGACGGCTGCGACCGGATTCCAGAACACCTTTGGCCGCGGCACGTAATGCGCTTCGAGATGATCGGTATGGAGCTCGATCAGGCCCGGCATGATCAAATCGCCGCCGGCGTCGTCGGCGCCCGCGGGCGCCCTGCCCTCACCGATCTCGGCGATGCGTCCATCCGCGAGAGCAAGCCAGCCCTGCTCGATCACCCGGTCAGCCAGCACGATCCTGGCGTTGGCGATCACGGTGTCCTTCGGCTTCATATCGTTCTCTTCCTTCAGGCCGCGGCGGCAAAGCTGGTGACGTCGACGATGCGATCGGCAATCAGATGGCGGATCTCGTCGTCATGGACGATCGCGACCATGGCAACGCCCTGGCGCTTCTTCTCGGCGATCAGCTCGACCACGACAGCGCGGTTCGCGGCATCGAGCGAGGCGGTCGGCTCGTCGAGCAGCAGGATCGGCAACTCCGAGATGAAGCCGCGCGCGATGTTGACGCGCTGCTGCTCGCCGCCGGAGAACGTCGCGGGCGGAAGCTGCCACAGCCGCTCGGGGATGTTGAGACGATGCAGAAGCTCTCCCGCACGCGCTTGCGCGTCGGCTCGAGCCATTCCGTTCACGATCAAGGGCTCCGCGACGACGTCGACGGTCGCAACCCGCGGCACCGCGCGCAGGAACTGGCTCACATAGCCGATGGTAGCGCGGCGGACATTGAGGACCTGCCGCGGCTCGGCAGTGGCCAGATCGATCACCTCGCCGCGGTGGCGGATGCCGATGCGGCCGGAGTCGCAGCGGTAATTGCCGAAGATCATTTTCAGGATCGACGATTTGCCGGCACCGGACGGCCCGGACAGCACAACGCATTCGCCCGGGTCGACGTGAAAGGTCACGCCGCTCACCACCGGCAATTCGATGCCGCCTTGCAGGTGCATCGTAAAGGTCTTCTTGGCGTCAGTGATATCGATCATGGCGGTCATTGGAAGGCTCATCTTGGAAGACTTATGGCGGCAGGATCGAGGAAACGAGGAGTTGCGTATAGGGCTCGCGGGGATCGTCGAGCACCTGGTCGGTGAGGCCGGTCTCGATGACGCGGCCACCCTTCATCACCATCACGCGATGCGACAGCAACCGCGCGACCGCGAGATCATGCGTCACGATGATGACGGCGAGATTCAGCTCGGCGACGAGGCTGCGCAGGAGGTCGAGCAGGCGTGCCTGCACAGACACGTCGAGGCCGCCGGTCGGCTCGTCCATGAACACCAGCCGCGGCTCGGTGACGAGGTTGCGCGCGATCTGGAGGCGCTGGCGCATGCCGCCGGAATAGGTGCGCGGCGCATCGTCGATGCGCGCGACGTCGATCTCGACACGGGTGAGCCAGTCGGACGCGGTGTCGCGGATGCGGCCGTAGTGATTCCAGCCAACCGCCATCAGCCGCTCACCGACATTGGCGCCGGCCGAGACCGCCATGCGCAGGCCCTGCGCGGGGTCCTGATGCACAAAACCCCAATCAGTGCGGAACAGGAAGCGCCGCTCGGCTTCGCCGAGCGTGGCGAGATCGCGGGTGACGCCGTCGCGCATCCGATAGGACACATGCCCGCCGCTGGCGGCGAGCTGGCCGGACAGGAGCTGGAGCAGCGTCGACTTGCCCGACCCGGATTCACCGACGATCGCCAGCACCTCGCCGGGATAGAGCGAGAAGGACACGTCGCGGCACGCGGCGATGCGGCCGTAGGACTTGCTGAGGGATTTTGCGACCAGCAAGGGCTCGTCGTGCTCAAGCGCGTTCTGATCAGCCATTCGACTTCTCCTGCGCCTTGTCCTTATACGGCGCAGCGCTCAGGCTGCCGTGATGGCCGGCGGCCTGGCGGCCTTCGCAAAAGTCCGTATCCGAGCAGACGAACATGCGCCCGCCCTTGTCGTCGGTGACGATTTCGTCGAGATAGGAATTTTCTGCCGCACAGAGCGCGCAAGGCGCGTTGAAGCGATAAGGCTCGAACGGGTGATCCTCGAAATCGAGCGACACCACCTGCGTGTAGGGCGGGATCGCATAGATGCGCTTCTCACGTCCCGCGCCGAACAATTGCAGCGCCGGGCAATTGTCCATCTTGGGATTGTCGAATTTCGGCGTCGGCGACGGATCCATCACATAGCGCGCGTTGACCTTCACCGGATAGGCGTAGGCCGTCGCGATGTGGCCGAAGCGCGCGATGTCCTCATAAAGCTTCACATGCATCAGGCCGTATTCGGCGAGCGCATGCATCCGCCGCGTCTCGGTCTCGCGCGGCTCGAGGAAGCGCAGCGGCTCCGGGATCGGGACCTGATAGACCAGCACCTGGTTTTCGTGCAGCGCCGTCTCCGGGATGCGGTGACGGGTCTGGATTACGGTTGCATCTTCCGTCGCCGTCGTTGTGGCAACGCCAGCGGTCTTGGCGAAGAATTTGCGGATCGAGATTGCGTTGGTGGTGTCGTCGGAGCCCTGGTCGATCACCTTCAGCACGTCCTGGGGCCCGAGGATCGCCGCGGTGACCTGCACGCCGCCGGTGCCCCAGCCATAGGGCATCGGCATTTCGCGGCTGGCGAACGGCACCTGATAGCCGGGGATCGCGATCGCCTTGAGGATCGCGCGGCGGATCATCCGTTTGGTCTGTTCGTCGAGATAGGCGAAATTGTAGGCGGGCGCGTTCATTCCGCGGCCTCCTTCATAGCATCAGGCGCATTGGCATCGGCAAATTCCTTGCGCAGCTTGCGCAGGAGGCCGAGCTCGGACTGGAAGTCGACATAATGCGGCAGCTTCAAGTGCTCGACGAAGCCCGTCGCCTGGACGTTGTCCGAATGCGACATTATGAATTCTTCATCTTGCGCCGGGGCTCCGACCTCTTCCCCTAGCTCGCGGGCCCGCAGCGCACGATCGACCAGCGCCATCGACATGGTCTTGCGCTCGCTCTGGCCGAAGGCCAAGCCATAGCCGCGGGTGAAGCACGGCGCTTCCGTCGCAGAACCCTTGAACTGGTTGACCATCTGGCATTCGGTGAGCTCGATGGAGCCGAGCGGCACGGCAAAGCCGACGTCTTCCGCGGCGAATTCGACCTCGACCTCGCCGAAGCGGATCTCGCCGGCGAAGGGATGGTTTCGGCCATAGCCGCGCTGGGTGGAATAGCCCATCGCCAGCAGAAACCCTTCGTCACCGCGCGCGAGATTTTGCAGGCGCAGGTCGCGGTCCGCCGGAAAATTCAGCGGCTCGCGGGTCAGATCGCCGACGCTGGCGCCGTCTTCGGCTTGCGGCGAGGATTCAATCAACCCATCGCGGCCCAGGATATCGGTCACGCGCGGCGTCGGCGCCGTCGAGGCCTCGCCCGTTGCCGGCACTTCAGGCACAAAACCTTCGGCGAGCGCGGGATCAAGCAGCCGATGCGTGTAGTCGAAGGTCGGCCCGAGGATCTGGCCGCCGGGGATGTCCTTGAAGGTCGACGACACCCGCCGCTGCACCCGCATCGCGCCGGTATCGACCGGCTCGCTGGCGCCGAAGCGCGGCAATGTGGCGCGGAAGGCGCGGACCAGGAAGATCGCTTCGATCAGATCGCCGCGCGCCTGCTTGATCGCGAGTGCTGCAAGCTCGCGATCATAGAGCGAGCCCTCGCTCATGACACGATCCACGGCGAGGCCAAGCTGCTCCGAAATCTGGTCGAGCGAGACTTCCGGAACGCTCTGGTCGCCGCGCCGCGCATTGGCGAGCAAGCGATGGGCGTTCTCGATGGCGCGTTCGCCGCCTTTGACTGCGACATACATGCTTCAGCTTCCCTTGCTCACGACGCGCGTGGTGCGCGGGATCGCAACCACGGCGTCATCGGCGACCAGAACCAAATCGATACCGCGTGGGAACAGCGCCTCGTTCATACGCAGCCGCTCGAACAGATCGGCCGGCTTGATGGTTGCCTGGAGCGTCGCGACACCGTCGATGCCGGGGCCGCGCAGCTCAAAGCTCCGTCCTCGGTCCAGGCTCTCGACCTGAATGATCACCGTGGTCGAACGATCCGGATATTCGCTGGTGCCGAGCGCGAAGCGCTCCAGCGCCGGAAGCGAGGCGCCATCGCTGATCAGCGCGAAGCTCGCGATCGAGGAATCCTGGATGACTGGTGCGCCGGTGTGGAATTTCAGCCATTTCACGACGTCGGAACTTTCCGACATCCGCGCATCGAGCCAGAGCGGCGTATCGTGGTCGAACAGCGTCAGCGCGATCGCAGCCGTGCCGCGCATCATCGTGTCAGGCGTTCCCGCCATAGGCACAATGCGCTGGACCGAGCCCGGTCGCGCCATCGCGTCCATGACTGAGCGAAAGGTCGATTGCGCCGACAACACCTTGTCGACGAAACCGGGCGGCAGTTCCGCAATCGTGGTCATGGCCTCACCCCTCACCGCGCACCATGGTGTAGAAATCAACCTTCGTCGCAGCGGTCTCTTCGGCCGCCTGCTTGCGCCGAATCATAAGCTGCTCGCGCAACGGTGCGATTACATCGCGTTCGACGGTCGCGCCAAAATCCTGCGACTGCACCAGCGCATCGCACAGCGCAATGAGCCGCGCCTTCTCACCGTCGCGCCCGAGGGTGTAGCCGAAGCCGACTTCGCCGCTCGCAAGCCGCACCGCCGCGCGCGACATCGTGGCCTCGCCGAGGTTGAACGGCGCGCCGTCGCCGCCGACCCGGCCGCGCAGCATCACCAGGCCGTTTTCCGGCTCGCGCAGATCCTGATGGCCAGGCAGGGGAATCGCGCGGAGGCGAGCGGCGATCTCGCCCGCCTCCGCGTGCGCCAGCACGGCCATGGCGGCCTTGCGCTGGGCTTGCTGGGTAGTGTGCTGGGTCACCGAAACCACCGACCTTGTCGAATTCAAGTTGTCTATGATAATAGACAACTTGATACGGAAGCGCCATGACTGTTTCGTGACAAAGGTGTGATTTTCGGGCTAGGCTGACCGGCAACATGAGCATGCAGGACACCGCCTCTTCAGGCGTCGCGCTGTGGCGCCTCGTTGCCGACGGCATCGAGCGCGGCATCGCCGACGGTCGCTTCGCCGCAGGCGACAAGCTTCCGGGCGAGATGGAGATCGCCGAAACCTATCGGGTGAACCGCCACACCGTGCGGCGTGCGCTCGCAGCCCTTGCCGAGCGCGGCCTGGTACGCGCCGAGCGCGGCAGCGGAACTTATGTCGAGGCGCAGAAACTCGCCTATCCGCTGCGCTCGCGCACGCGCTTCTCCGAGATCGTCGGCGCCGGCGGCCGCGAGCCGCGGGGCCAGTTGATCGAGGCGTCCGAAGACGTCGCGACCCGCGAACTCGCGCGGGAGCTGGGCTTGAAGATCGGCGCGCCACTAGTCCGGATCGAGGCCATTCGCCTCGCCGACCGCACGCCGATCTGTGTGTCCACCACCTGGCTGTCGGCAGAACTGTTTCCGAATGCGGGAGTCGTATTCGCGGCGACGCGCTCGATGACAAAGATGCTCGAGCATTACGGCGTCCGCGACTATCGCCGCGGCGCGACCCGGATCACCGCCGGCATCGTCGACGCCACCGACGCCGCGCGACTCGATCTGCCGCTGGGACGGCCGATCCTGGTGGTCGACGCCACCGATCTCGATCTCGACGGCAAGCCGCTGGTGACCAAGCATTCGCGGTTTGTGGCGGAGCGGGTGGAGTTTCTGGTGGAGCCGTAGGGGAGCGCTCTCTCCACGAATCCGGACTCGTAGGGTGGGCAAAGGCGCTCTTGCGCCGTGCCCACCATCTTTCCAAGCGTTCGTAAAAATGGTGGGCACGCTTCGCTTTGCCCACCCTACGGCACCGGCGATTACGCCACCGCCCGCCGCCCGATAATCGCAAAGCGCAGCTTGCTCGAAATGAAATCGATCGCAGCGACCGCGACCAGAATCATCAGGATCAGGAACGACACTTTCTGCCATTCCAGCACGCGGATCTGCTCTGCGAGCTGAAGGCCGATGCCGCCGGCGCCGACGATGCCGATGATGGTGGCCGAGCGGGTGTTGGATTCGATGAAATAGAGCACCTGGCCCGCGATCACTGGCAGCACCTGCGGCAACAGGCCGAAACGGATCTCATGCAAGGCGCTGCCGCCGGACGCGCGGATGCCCTCGACCTGTTTCTGGTCGGCGCCCTCGATCGCCTCGGAGAACAGCTTGCCGAAGGCGCCGAAATCCGACACGGCGATGGCGAGCACGCCGGCGAACGGGCCGAGCCCGACCACGTTGATCCACACCAGCGCCCAGATCAGCGTATCGACGCCGCGGATCGAATCGAGGAAGCGGCGCACGGGGAAGCGCAGGATGTTCGGGACGACATTGCGCGCCGCGAGCAGACTGACCGGCAGCGCGAATATTGCGGCCAGCGTGGTGCCGAGCAGCGCGATGGACAGGGTTTCGCCGAGCGCCTTCAGATAGATCGGCAGGGAAGAGCCGGGATCGGGCGGGATCATCATCATGCTGATCCAGCCAAGCTGGCTGAGACCGGCGATGAAGCGCGACGGAGAGAAATCGAGATCGACCAGGCCGTAGATGAAAATGCCGAGCGCCGCGACAATCATTGCCGGGGTCGCAAGCCGCGCCGAGGCCGGGCGGTCGAACACATCGGGATAGCGCGCGCGGATCTGCGCGGTATCGACCTCCTGCGGCCCCGTCACGTCCGCGCCTCCTTGCCGAACAGGCGGCCACGCAGCCAGCCGGTCGAGATGTCGATGATGAAGACGGTGACAATGATCATGAGCAGGATAGCGCTGACGTCCGAATAGTAGAATTTTCGGATGGCAACGACGAGTTCCTGGCCGATACCGCCGGCGCCGACGAAGCCCATGACGGAGGCCTCGCGGACATTGATCTCGAAGCGCAGCAGCGCATAGCTGGCGTAGCCTGCGGTCACCTGCGGCACGATGGCGAAGCGCATGCAGGAAAGCCAGCTTGCGCCGGTCGAGCGAATACCTTCGACCGGCTTCATGTCGGCGTTCTCGACGATCTCGGAAAACAGTTTTCCAAGCGTGCCCGTGGAGTGGATCGCGATCGCGAGCACGCCGGCCATCGGCCCGAGGCCGAAGGCGATGACAAAGATCAGCGCAAACACGATGCCGGGGACGGTGCGGGCGAATTCGAGCAGGCGCCGCACCACGAAGCGCAGCCATGGCCCGGGCGAGGTGTTTTCAGCCGCGAAGAAGTTGAGGGCGAAGGCGAACACCGCTCCGGTCAGCGTGCCGACGTAGCTGATCAACAAGGTCTCGCCCAGCATCTTCAGCCATTTGCGCCAGCCCCACAGCCATTCGCCGACATCGGTCCAAACGCGCTGGCCGTTGTCGAGCGTGAAGATGCGGTCGAAATAGCTGAGGAAGTTGCCGAAGTAGGTGAACAGGGTCCGCAGGTTCACTTCCGCACCGATCGCGGCGAGAACCAGCGCTGCGACAAACAGCGCGACCCCAAGCAGAAGGCGCAGCCGCTTGCGCGCGACCGCCTGGTTATAAGCGGCGTTCAGCGCTGCGAGCTGTTGCTCGGGGAGGATCGAAACCGCAACCGTCATTGAATGGAACGTGGTCCGTCAAAAGAGAAAGAGCCGGGTCCATGACCCGGCTCCCGTGCGTCGTCCCAAAACTCAGGACGCCTTCTTCTTACGCAGCGCATCGACGAACTTGATCAGCTCGATCGTGCCATCCCAGTCCTTGGTGGTGGCGGGATGAAAACCCTTCTTTTGGCCGTCTTGGAGGCGATCGAAGGCCGCCTTGTCCTTGGCCGGCGCGTCGAAGAACGCCTTCGCGATCGCCGCCTTGGCATCTTCCGGCAGGTCGGAGTTATAGGCGTAGGGGCCATTGATGATCGGCGCCGACTTGTGGATGATGCGGAAATCGTCCTTCTTCATCGGCGAGCCGTCTGCATTCTTCAGCATGTTCTTGGTCAGCATCTGCGCCAACGTCGAATCGTCATCGTTGGTCCACTGGTTGGCCGCAACGTCGACCGTGCCCTGCGCCAGCGCCAGGATTGCGTTCTCATGGCTGCCGGTGAAGACGACCTTGCCGAAATAGGTGTCGGCGTCCGCGATGCCCATCTTGTCGAGCTCGAAGCGCGGCACGTTGTTGCCGGAGGTCGAGTTCGGGTCGACGAGGCCGAGGTTCTTGCCCTTGAGCTGATCGATGCTCTTGTAGGGGCTGCTGGCCTTGACGAAGAACACCGAGTAGTAGCCGGTCGAGCCGTCGGCGTTGATGTCGTTGGCAAAGGCGTCGGTCTTGACGCCGGTCAAGCGGGCGCGCGCGAACGAGGCCGAGCCATAGCTCGCAATGTGGATGTTGCCGGCGCGCTGGCCTTCGATGACAGCAGCGTAGTCGTTGGCGACGCGCAGCGTGACCTTCACGCCCAATTCCTTGGAGAGATAGCTCATGAACGGCGCCCAGCGCTCGGTCACGCCCGAGGCGTTTTCCGCCGGAATGACCGCGAAGGTCAGTTCGGGATATTTGGCTTTCCAGTCTTCGGCGGAAGCGGAGGCGGTGAAGGCGAGCGCGGCTGCGCCGGCGAGGACTAATCTGCGAGTGATCATGATACCTTCTTCATCGGTTGGGATCGGTTGACGCAAAACTGAAAATACTGATGCGGCTCAAGCGGCCGCGGCGGTGCCGAGCGCCGGGATACCTTCGGGCACCGGCGCAGGCGTGCCACCCATGACGTCGGTGGCTTCGAGATCGTAGAGCTCACGTGCAACGAGATCGGTCAGCGCCGCCGGCGCGCCGTCGAACACCACACGGCCGGCCGACATGCCGATCAGGCGGTCGCAATAGCTGCGCGCCAGATCGAGCGAGTGCAAATTGCAGATCACGGTGATGCCGAAATGCTTGTTGATGCGCAGCAGCGCATCCATCACGATCTTGGTATTGCGCGGATCGAGCGAGGCGATCGGCTCGTCGGCGAGGATGATGTCGGGTTGCTGGACCAGCGCGCGCGCGATCGCCACGCGCTGCTGCTGACCGCCGGAGAGCTGATCGGCACGCTGGGCGGCGAGCGAGGCGATGTCGAACTGTTCGAGCGCAGACATCGCCATCGCCTTGTCCTGCTCAGGCCAGGTCTGCGACAGCGAGCGCCAGGTTGGCATCTTGGCAAGGCGGCCCATCAGCACGTTGGTCAGCACATCGAGCCGGCCGACCAGGTTGAATTGCTGGAAGATCATCGCCGACCGCGCCCGCCACTGCCGCAGCTCCTTGCCGCGTAGCGCGGTGACGTCGACGCCGTCGAACAGGATGCGGCCCTGCGTCGGCGTCGCGAGGCGATTGATCATGCGCAGCATGGTCGACTTGCCGGCGCCGGAACGCCCGATCACGCCGACGAAGCCGCCGAGAGAGATTTGAAACGAAGCGTCGTCCACCGCGGCTTTTGCGCCGAAGCGGCACGTCAGACCTTCAACCACCAGCATGCAGGGCTCCAGAGTAGCTGGGACCAACCGCTAACGCCGGCGCTTGACACTTGTGTGACACGCACGCTGCGGTGCGGCGATGCTACACACCTCATCCCCTGTCATCGCGCCGTCATGACGTTGTCATCAAGCCGCTCGAAGAGAACCGCCTGCCTCAGTCTTTTGGATTACACCATGGCCGCCAAAGCGCTTTCGGTCCAACCGACCATCGACCCTTCCGCGAAGCTGCATGAGACCCGGCTCGGGGCCTATACCGAGGTCGGCGCGCGCACGATCCTGAACGAAGTGACGATGGGCGATTACTCCTACGTCGTGAACGATGCGCAGATCACCTACACGACCATCGGAAAATTTTGCTCGATCGCGGCGATGACGCGCATCAATCCCGGCAATCATCCGATGCACCGCGCCACGCAGGCGCATTTCACCTATCGCTCCAGCGCCTATTTCCCGGGTGAGAGCGACGACACCGACTTCTTCGACTGGCGGCGCCAGCATCACGTCCATATCGGCCATGACGTCTGGATCGGCCACGGCGCGATCCTGCTGCCCGGCCGCAATATCGGCACCGGCGCAGTGATCGCCGCCGGCGCCATCGTCACCAAGGACGTGCCGGCCTACACCATCGTCGCCGGCAATCCGGCGCGGATCGTGCGGCGGCGGTTCTCGGAAGAGGTTGCGGGACGGCTTGCGAAGCTGGCCTGGTGGGACTGGGATCACGACAAATTGCGTGCAGCACTGCCCGATTTCCGCAAGCTCACGATTGAAGATTTCCTGACGACATACGAAGCAGGGGCACATTCCTCTGCCAGCAAACGAAGCGCGGTCGCGTGACAGACATTTTCCTTGAAGGCGGCCGGGCCCTGATCGGCTCCGAGCTCGTCGAAACCTCAATCGCCGTATCCGGAACGGACATTGCGCAAATCGATACGTCTCGCACTCGCGCGCGGCTGGCGATCGATGCCCGCAACCTGCTGGTCTTGCCCGGCATCGTCGATCTGCATGGCGACGCCTTCGAGCGGCAGATGATGCCCCGCGCCGGCGTCGACTTCCCGATCGACGTCGCGCTCGCCGACACGGATCGTCAGGTCATCAGCAACGGCATCACCACGGTGTTTCACGCCACGACCTGGTCGTGGGAGCCGGGCCTTCGCAGCGGCGACAATGCCCGGCGCCTGCTGGAGGCGATCGAGCGGCAGCGCCCGCAATTCGCAGCCGACACCCGCTTCCACCTGCGGCACGAGACCTACAATCTCGATGCCGAGGACGAGATCAGCCAGTGGCTGGCCGAGGGCCGCGTCGACCTGTTCGCCTTCAACGACCATATGGACGGCACCATCGGCGACATGGCCAAGCCGCGCAAGCGCAACCGCATGGTGGAGCGCACCGGGCTGTCGAGCGAGGATTTCGACACGCTGGTGGCGCACATCGTGTCGCGCGCCGCCGATGTTCCGGCTTCGATCGCCCGGCTCGCTGCTGCTGCCCGCGCGGCCGAGGTGCGCATGCTCTCGCATGACGATGCGACACCGGCGATGCGCCAGGGTTTTCGCAGCCTCGGCGTGACGCTTGCCGAGTTTCCGATCAACGAGGAGACGGCGCGGGAAGCGGCAAACGCCGGCGACGCTATCGTCTACGGCGCGCCGAACGTCCTGCGCGGCGGCAGCCACACCGGCTGGACCAGGGCGTCGGACATGATCGCAAAAGGGCTCTGCTCGGTGCTGGCCTCGGACTACTACTATCCCGCGCCGCTGCTTGCCGCCTTCAGGCTCGCCGCCGACGGCGTGCTGCCGCTGACGGAGGCCTGGAAGCTGGTCTCGGCGGCACCCGCGCAAGCCACCGGCCTGACCGATCGCGGCGTGCTCGCTCTGGGGCGTCGGGCCGATATCCTGCTGGTCGATGATAGCATTCCGCTGCGGCCGCGGCTCGTTGCGGTGATTGCGGCAGGTCGGCTCGTGCATCTGACCGATGCGACGCGGTTGCTTGGCGCGGCGGCGACGTCGCGCGAGACTGTCGCCGCGGCATAAATTGGTTATGCTGAGGTGATGACAGGTTTTCCTCGCTACGCGGTCTATTTCGCGGCCGACGCCGACAGCGCGCTCTCGCACTTCGGCGCGGAATTGCTCGGCTACGACGCCCACACCGGCAATGAGATGCCATTTCCGGACGAGCCGCTGCGCACGGCGCCGGACTGGCGCGACATCACCGCCGATCCCCGCAAATACGGCTTTCACGCCACGCTGAAGGCGCCGATGGCGCTGGCGCCAGGCAAGACCGAAGCCGAACTTATGGCGGCCTGCGCGACATTCGCCGGCCAGGCGCGGACGATTCCGCTGATCCGCCCGGTCGTCGATTCCATCAGCGGCTTCATCGCCGTCATTCCGGCCGCGCCGGTCGGCGATCTCCAGCAGCTCGCTGCCGATTGCGTCCGCGATTTCGATTCCTTCCGCGCCCCCCTGAGCGCGGAGGACCGCGCGCGGCGCAAGCCCGAGAAGCTCAGCGCGCGGCAACGCGACTATCTCGATCGCTGGGGCTACCCTTACGTGATGGAAGAATTCCGCTTTCACATGACGCTGACGGGCCGGCTGGACGCGGAGCGGCGGGCGCCGATTCTGGAGATGCTGCGCAGGCGGTTTGCGCGGCTCGGTCTCGATACGCTGGCCGTCGACCGTATCGCGCTGTTCAAGCAGGATGATGCCAAGGCGCGGTTTCGCATCATCGGCGAGTGGACGTTGGCCCCACCTTCGTAGGGTGAGCAAAGGCGCGGAGCGCCGTGCCCACCACTCTTTTCGGCTGACAAGTTGGTGGGCACGCTTCGCTTTGCCCACCCTACGGCTGCGGAGTGTGTGACTCTACTTCCCCCACCGCAACGCCAGCGCATCGCGCTCCTTCGCGAGCTCCAGCAACCCCGCGCGCGTTGCCGGATGCAGTGACTGCAGCGGGTGCCGCACGGTGTCCGACTTAATCACGCCGCCGGCCTGCATCATGACCTTGCAGGCGATCAGGCCGCACTGGCGGTTCTCGTAGTTGATCAGCGGCAGCCAGCGCTCATAGGCGGCCTTCGCCTCCTCGCGTCGGCCTGCGAAATAGGGATCGATGATCTGGCGGATGCCGTCGGGATAGCCGCCGCCCGTCATCGCACCGGTCGCGCCGGCGTCGAGATCGGCGAGCAGCGTGATCGCTTCCTCGCCGTCCCAGGGGCCTTCGATGTCCTTGCCACCCGCCTCGATCAGGCTTCGCAGCTTTGCGGCTGCGCCGGGCACCTCGATCTTGAAATAGCGGATGTTGGAGAATTCGTGCGACAGCCGCGCCAGCAGCTCGACCGACAGCGGCGTGCCGGCGACCGGCGCATCCTGGATCATGATGGGAATATTGATCGCGCCCGAGAGCACCTTGAAGAATTCGACGACGCCTTTTTCAGGCACCCGGAAGGTCGCGCCATGATACGGCGGCATGACCATGACCATGGCGGCGCCCGCAGCTTCAGCCTGCTGGCTGCGCGCCGCGCACACGGCCGAGCTGAAATGGGTGGTGGTGACGATCACAGGCACCCGGCCCGACACATGCTCCAGCACCGCATGCATCACGGTCTCGCGCTCGGCATCGGTGAGCACGAATTGCTCGGAAAAGTTCGCGAGGATACAGAGGCCGTGCGAGCCGGCATCGATCATGAAATCGACGCAGCGACGCTGTCCGTCGAGGTCGAGCTCGCCGCGCTCGTCGAAGATGGTGGGCACGACCGGGAACACGCCGCGATAGGGGCGCTGGGCCTTGTTGTGGGGCGTCACCGGCATCGAACTCTCCGTCCCTGATGAACTTGTCTGTCGCCGCACGCGCCCGACGTCACAGATGTACTCGGCGCATGGATCGGCGGCAATGCCGATCCATGCGCCGTTGGAACAGAGAATGTGGGAGTTATGCGGTCTTCACCGCGCCGAGGAAGCCCTCGACCGCGACGCGGAGGCGGTCGGCATCGGCCGACATCTTCTTCACGGACTGGGACAGCACCGTGCCGGCGTTGCCGGTCTCCTGGTTGAGCTTGGCGACGCTACCGATGGTATCGGTGACCTCGCGGGTGCCTTGGGCGGCCTGCTGGAAGTTGCGCGATATCTCGGTGGTGGCCGCGCGCTGCTGTTCCACGGCCGCCGCAATCGCCGTCATCTTCTCGTCGATACCGCTGATCGAACCGCCGATGGAGCGGATGGCGGCGACAGCCTGGCCCGTAGCGCCCTGGATCTCGGCGACCTGCCGGGAGATTTCTTCCGTCGCTGTTGCCGTCTGCGACGCGAGGCTCTTGACCTCGCCGGCAACGACGGCAAAGCCGCGACCGGCTTCGCCGGCGCGGGCGGCCTCGATGGTGGCATTCAGCGCCAGCAAATTGGTCTGGCCGGCGATGGCGTTGATCATCTTCACGACCTCGCCGATGCGGCTCGCCGTTTGGTCGAGTATCTCGACGGTGGCGTTGGTCTGCGCGGCCTGCGATACAGCTTCGCGGGCCTCGCGCGCGCTGGACTGCACCTGCGCGGAGATTTCGCCGACGGAGGCAGAGAGTTCCTCGGTCGCGGCCGCGATGGTCTCGAGATTGTTGGTGGCCTGCTCGGCCGCGTTGGAGACCGCCGCGGTCTGGCTGGTCGACTCCGAGACCAGCGTGCGCACGTCGGTCGCGGTCGCATCGAGCTCCTTGGCCGACGCGACAACGCTGTGGATGACCGCCTGCACGGTGTCGTCAAAACTGCGGCACGCGTCATCCACGGTGCCGGAACGCGCGAGTTGCAGCGCCTGCTGCGATTCGCGCTCCTGGCCCAGACGCTCCGCGGTCGCGGCACTCTCGCGCAGGCTTTCCAGCGCGGCGGCCATGGTGCCGAACTCGTCAGGATATCTGGATTGCGGAACCGGCGTTGCGTAGTCGCGCGCACCGATCCGGGCGATGGCGTCGAGGATGGCACGGACCGGGCGCATCAGGCGATTGCGCACCACGTACACACCAGCCAAGGTCACGGCGAGCGCCATCAGGAAGGCGAGCGATTGCACGACGAGGTTGGTGAGCGCCTTCGCCTGCACCGTCTCGGCGCGCGCGATCGACTGATCGAGCGCCTTGGTGGCGACTGCGACGATGAAGGCGAATGGCGACTGGCACAGCACGTTCCACTCCGCGGCGGCCATCGCTGGCTTGCCGCTGCCGTCAAGATTCTTGGTGAGATCGCCGATCTGCTTGAGTACGCCGTCGGTCTTGGCCCGCGCGTCCTTTGCGGCGGTGACCATGTCCGCAGCCACGTCGGGCGCGGCCAGCAGGTCGTCCATGCCGGACCAGCCCGCAGCAATGACTCCGTTCCAGTTCGCCAGGGTCTGCTTCTGGGCCTCGTCGAGCGGCTTGCTGGTGTTGACGTTCGGACGCAGCGTCGAGCATTGGATGCCGTAGCGGTCGCGCACCTGCCAGGCGAGGCGGCGGACCTGGATCATGCGCGCGATGAAGGGATCGTTCATCCAGGCGCGGTTCGAGACCGCGGTGGAAGCAAGGTTGGCCGTATCTATCACCTTCGTGACGGCATCATACCAGGCGCCGGTGCGCTCCATCTTGCGCTCGGCGCGCGGGCGCTTGGCCTCATCATAAAACAGTTGGAATTGCGGCGCGGCTTCAGTCCAGCGCTGCTTCAGCGTGCTCGCGAACTCGTCGCGTCGAGCGAAATCGACAGTGGCGAGGGCCGCACCGACAGCCTCATAACCGGCCAGTTCGGCCTTCTCCGCCGCTTCGAGTTTCGCTCGCGCGTCATCCTCGCCGAGCAGCGCGCTCTGGGCGTCACCGCGATTGTTGCGCAGTGCGAGCACGCCCTGGAAGATCGACTTGTCAGCAGCGGCAAGTCGCGCAGTTTCAAGACTGTCGCTGTAGCGGCCGAAAGCCCCGACCATCTGGATTGCCGTAGAGGCCAGCGCACCGGCCGCCAGCAGGGCCATCAGCGTCAGGAGAAGCGAGCTTACCGATTTCTTAAACATTGCCATGAGTCACGGGGCCTACTCTTCGCGAGAGGCCACCTTGCACAGCGACATGCCAATGTTCCGTTAAGGCTTTAATCGAATTGGCAAGAATTCCAGATTTGCCAATGCTTTTAGTAGGTTACGGCATCACGCGACCTTGGTGAAATCCGGCGGACGGCGCTCGGCAAACGCCGTGAAGGCCTCGCGCGCCTCGGCAGTACGTAGACGCTGCGCAAAGTGCTCGCCTTCCGCATTCATCTGCGCAACCAGCGCCTCGCCATTGCGCATCAGCCGCTTGGTGGCGGTGAGCGCGCCGGCCGGCTGGCGGGCGAGACGTTGGGCGAGCGCAAGCGCCTCGGCATCGAGCTTGTCGAGCGGCACGACCCTGTTGGCGAGCCCCCATTCCAGCGCAGACTTGGCCGGCACGGTTTCGCCGAGCGCAAACATCTCGTAAGCGCGGGCATAGCCGATGCGTGCCGGCATCAGCAGGCTGGAGGCAGCTTCCGGCACCAGCGCGAGGCTGACGAACGGCGTCGACAATTGGGCGTTGTCGGCGAGCACGACGAGGTCGCAATGCAAGAGCATCGTGGTGCCGACGCCGACGGCGCGGCCCTGCACGGCTGCCACCAGTGGCCGGGTGCTGCGCGCCAGCGACTGGAGGAAGCGCACGACGTTACGGCTCCCTTCCGACTTGCCCGCCGCGACAGCCGCGAACTCGCCGACGTCGTTGCCGGCCGTGAACATGTCGCCCTCGCCGCGGATCAGGATGACGCGGACGGACGCATCGAGCTCGGCGGATTCGATGGTGTCGGCAAGCTTGCCATACATCGCATCCGTCAACGCGTTCTTCTTGTCGGGACGCGCCAGCGTAAGGGTGAGAATTCCGCCGTTGTTCTCGATCCGGACATGCTCAGTCATTGGTCTCTCCTCTTGGGAATTTATCCTGAATGCTCGTCAGCCAGCGCGCGACAATATCGATCTCCGCGCCGGTAAATCCTTCCGTCAACGCCGCATTGACCTCGGCAGCGCCCGCCTTCGCTTGCGCGAGTGCAGTGCGGCCTTTCGACGTCAGCCAGACGCGCCAAGCACGTCCGTCCTCGCTATCCGCGCGCCGCTCGACCAGCTTTGCGGCTGCGGTGCGGTCGACGAGGCCGGAAATGCCGGCCGGCCCAAGATCAAGCGCGGCACCCGCCTCGCCCATCAAGATGCCGTCCTGCTTGCCGAGGATGAACAGCAGCCCCGCCTGCGCCGGCGTCACCTCATTCTCAGGCCGCGCCGCCATCCAGCGCTGCAACCGCCGCTGCGCGACGCTCAGCAGGTAGATCAGCCGGTGATGCCTCGCCGCGGTCTCTTTATTTCGCATGCGAAATAGATAACGGAGGTGACGAGGTTTGTCAAAGGGCTACCGCTAGGCCGATGCGGCGCGACAGCCGTCCAGGAACAGGGCCGCGCAGGTTCGCACGCGTCCCTCGATGTCCTTGCGCGACGGCAGCGGCATGCCACCATAGATCGCCGCACGTTGCGGCGCCGAGGCGACCATGCCGATCAGCATGCCGGCGGCCTCGTCGACGTCGTCGATCACGATCAGCTTCTTCTTCACCTGGGCGCGGAGCCATCGCGCCAGCGCAATGGCGGTGCGGGAAATGCCGTTCTTGTAGAAGTTCGCAGCGAGATCTGGGAACGCGGCCGATTCCTGGAGCACCATGCGCTGCAAAGCGACGACTTCCGGATCGAGCGCCAGATCGGCGCAGGCGAGCAGCGCAGCGCGCAGTCCCGTTTCGATATCGACCTCGCCGCTGGCCTGGAGATCGACGGCGGACAGAAGCCGCTCGAGTCGATCAGCGCACATCGCTTCGAACAGCGCAGCCTTGCCCGGAAACAGGCGATAGAGCGTCTTGGTCGAGATACCAGCACCGCGCGCCAGCTCTTCGGTGCTGGTCGCGGCATAGCCATCGACGGCGAAGGCGTGTCGCGCGGCGTCGAACACGATCCGCTTCGTCTCCTCGTCGCTGCGCACTGGCGGCCGCCCGCGCGGGCGGCATTCCGTTGAAGATTTGGCCGTTGAAGATTCTGCCATCGAAGATTTTGCCTGAGCCATGTCTTTACATGATGCCTGTCATTCTATTGACAGTCCCGAAGCTAATCCTATTTTGGAAATTATCAAGTTTCCTAATTCAGGGAGCCGGCCATGACCGTGCACACCGCCCCGCCCAAGACCGAATCCACCGTGGTTCCCACGTTGCCGCCGGAAGGCGTCCTGCCCGCCGTGCCATCCCCGGCCCGCCGTCAAAAGCTCAGCCTTCGCAATCTGTTGCTGGTGGGTGTGGCGGCTGCCGCGCTGGCCGGCGCAAGCTGGTACGGCTACGACTATTGGACGGTCGGCCGCTTCCTAGTCTCCACCGATGACGCCTATGTGAAGGCCGACAACACCACCATCGCGCCGAAGGTCAGCGGCTATCTCGACCGCGTTTTGGTCGGCGATAACGAGCATGTGAAGGCAGGCCAGGTGCTGGCCCGGATCGACGACCGCGACTTCAGGGTCGCTCTCGATCAGGCCAAGGCCGATGTCGCCGCTGCGAATGCAACGGTGACGAGCAAACAGGCCCAGCTCGATGTTCAGGACACCGTGATCGCCGCGGCCAAAGCGACCATCGATGTCGACAATGCCACGCAGATGTTCGCCCAGCAGGAGAACAAGCGTTACACCGACCTTGCGGCAACAGGCTACGGCAGCGTGCAGAACGCGCAGCAAGCACAGGCGCGCAACGCCGGTGCAGAGGCCGCGATCCAGCGCGACACCGCCAATCTCGCCTCAGCCCTCAAGCAGGTCGAGCTCCTGAAGGCCGAGATCACGCAGGCCAAGGCCGCCGCCGCTCGCGCGGCCGCGCTCCAGCATCAGGCCGAGCTCAATCTCGGCTACTCGACGATCGTCTCCCCGATCGACGGCGTCGTCGGCAACCGCACGCTCCGCGTCGGCCAATATGTGCAGGCCGGAACGCAATTGATGTCGATCGTGCCGGCTGAGGGCGCCTATGTGGTGGCCAATTTCAAGGAGACCCAGCTCACCCACGTCCGCGCCGGGCAAGAGGTCGAGATCGAGGTCGACACGTTCCCGGGCCATTTGGTGCACGGCCACGTCGATTCCATCGCGCCGGCCAGCGGCCAGGAATTCGCCCTGCTGCCGCCGGACAACGCCACCGGCAATTTCACCAAGGTCGTGCAGCGCATTCCTGTGAAGATCGCGCTGGATGCCGAGACCGCGCCTGCGATCGAGCTGCGGCCCGGCATGTCCGTGATTCCGACCATCGCAACCCGTTCAGCGCCGACCGCGCAAGCGGCAACGACGCCCCAAACAACATCGAAAGCCAAGCTTGTTTCCGGAGGGTCGTGCCATGTCAAACAGCCTCTCAATCTCGACGCCAGCACCCGCAACGCCGGCCGCGACGCCTGAGCGCACCGCCGCCGATCCCAACCGGGCGAGCGCAACGATCTGGATCGCGGTATTCGCGGCAATGATCGGCGCCTTCATGGCGATCCTCAACATCCAGATCACCAACGCCTCGCTGCTCAACATCGAAGGCGGCATCGGCACCGGTGTCGACAACGGATCCTGGATCTCGACGTCGTATCTGATCGGCGAGATCATCGTGATTCCGCTGACCGACTATTTGTCGCGGATGTTTTCCTTCCGCAACATCATGCTGAGCTTCGCGACGCTGTTCGCGGCATTCTCCGTCGCCTGCGCCTTCACCCACGACCTGCCCTCGATGATCGCGATGCGCGGCCTCCAGGGCTTCTTCGGCGGCGTACTGATCCCGATGGCCTTCACGCTGGTCTTCACCAAGCTGCCGAAAGGCCAGCAGCCGATCGGCCTTGCCATGTTCTCGCTCGCCGTGACCTTTGCGCCGGCGATCGGCCCGACCATCGGCGGCTATCTCACCGAGAATTACGGCTGGCAAACGATCTTCTTCGTCAATGTGCTGCCGACCGCGATCATGGTGACCATCCTGTTCTTCACGCTGGAGCGCCAGCCGATGAATCTCGGGCTGCTGCGCGAAGGCGACTGGTTCGGCATTGCGACGATGGCGGTTGGCCTCGCGTCGCTCCAGGCCGTGCTCGAGGAAGGCAACAAGGACGACTGGTTCGGCTCGCCCTTCATCGTGCGTCTAGCCATTATCGCCACGATCAGCCTGTCGCTGTTCATCTATAATGAGCTCGTGGTGGAGAAGCCGCTGCTGCGCCTGCGCCTGCTGACGCAATGGAATTTCGGCGTCGGCACGCTCGCCGCGGTCTTCCTCGGCTTTGCGTTGTTCGGCTCGGTCTATCTGCTGCCGGCCTATCTCGGCCAGGTCCAGGGCTACAATGCCGAGCAGATCGGCAATGTGCTGGCATGGACCGGGCTGCCGCAGCTCCTGCTGATTCCGCTGGTGCCGAAGCTGATGCAGCGGTTCGACGCGCGCTATATCGCAACGATCGGCCTGCTGCTGTTCGCCGCGAGCTCCTTCATGAACATCATGATGTCGCTCGACTATTCCGGCGATCAGTTCTTCGTCCCCAATGTCGTGCGTGCGATCGGCCAGGCGCTCACCCTGGCGCCGCTCTCTGCGCTGAGCCTCGGCAGCGTCGCGCCGCAGGATGCGCCCGCGGCTTCCGGCATCTCCAACATGATGCGTAACCTCGGCGGCGCCATCGGCACCGCGGTGCTCGCAACCATCGTCACCAAGCGCGAGCAGTTCCACTCCAACATCATCGGCCATTCCATCACGCTCGGCCGCGAAGAAGTCCGCACCCGCATCGCGCAGCTGACGGACTATTTCATGGCCCATGGCGTGCCCGACCCCAACGCCGCGCGTGAGCAGGCCATCATCGCGCTCGGCAAGACCGTCAAGCGTCAGGCGCTGGTGATGGGCTATTCCGACACGTTTGCGGTGATCGGCGTGGTGCTGGTGCTCGCCGCGATCGCGGTGCTGCTGACGCGGCGCGTCAAGGCGGCCGGCGGGGGTGGCGCGCACTAAAGGGGTCGAGAGCCGATCGCCAATTTAATGCGGCCGCCACACTTGACGGCCGCATTATTCTATGTTCCCTATATGTTCCATTCAATCTTAGATTGCCATGGAGCATGTCGTGATGAGTACGCGTGGTGAGAACGAGCCGGCCCAACTCGTCATTCACAATGACGACGACACTCCGGATCAGTTCGTCATCGATTTGCTCCGTCAGGTTTTCGGCAAGTCGGAACGCGAAGCGGCTGCGCTGATCACTCAGATCGAGCAGAAAGAAAAGGCGGTCTGCGGGCCCTATCCGCAATCCGTCGCGGAAGCTTTGTTCACATCGGCGCAGCAACGCGTTTCCCTGCAAGGTCACAGCCTTCGGATCACGCTCGAGGCGATCAAGACGCCCTGCGAGCTCTGCGGCAAGCCCGAAGGCCGGATGGACGTACGGATCGGAAGCCGTACGATCTGGCTGTGCAGCGACTGCATGCGCGCGGCAGATGACAAGGCCGATGAAGCGGAAGAAGAGTTCGATTTTGCCTGCGACGTAATGGACTGGCACTTTACCAAGGTCCCGCGCAGCAAGCTTGTCACCACGATCCGGCAGTTTCCGGGCCATATGCGGGTCGACGTCCAGGCCGCGGTCGACCGGCTCTTCGGCAAGGCCGTCAGATTGTTCGGGCTGAACGAGGAGCAGCGCTATGAAACGCTATCGGTGTCGCGGCTCCTCAAGGAGGGCCGCTATGCGCTCCCGATTGCCCCGCTGCAATATTCCGACGTCGACGTCGGCGAGAAGAGCCCGGTCAAGTGTCTGGATAACGGACTATGGCTGTGCGAGCACGATGGTCTTCGCTATGCGGTTTTGCTCTGCGCGCACCGCGAGTACAGCCGCGAGCCGGGAATTCGGATCGAGATCCTGGTGCCGTCAGGTTCCGCAGGCGCGGCGCTCGTCCAGCAATGCTTTAGTGAGCTGGAAGAGGCCGTACAGGCTGCGCGGACCTATCGCGGCAAGATCCTCTCGCTTGATGCCGACAGCGACTATCGCGGCCGTTCGCGCGGCATCACCGTGCACCGTTTGCCGCCGGTTGCACGGGACGAGGTGATCCTGCCGGAGCAGACCCTTCGGTTGCTCGATCGCAACGTGTTGAATTTTGTCGGCATCCGCGATCAGCTGCGCCGGCTCGGCCAGTCGACGCGCAAGGGCATTTTGCTGTACGGACCGCCCGGCACCGGCAAGACCCACACGATCCGCTACCTCGCAACGCATCTGCCCGGACATACGACGCTGATCATCACCGCCGAGCAGATCGGCCTTCTCGGTGCCTATATGAGCCTGGCGCGACTGCTTCAGCCCTCGATGGTGGTGATCGAGGATGTCGATCTCATTGCTCGCGATCGCGATCACATGGGACCGTGCGAGGAATCCATGCTGAACAAATTGCTCAACGAAATGGATGGGCTGAAGGAGGATGCGGACATCCTGTTCGTCCTGACCACCAACCGGCCGGAAGATCTCGAAGGCGCCCTCGCCGGTCGCCCCGGCCGCATCGACCAAGCCATCGAAGTGCCGCTTCCTGATGAGACGGGCCGCGGCAAGCTGGTCCGGCTCTACGGCAAAGGACTGCCAATCGAGGACGCGGTGGTCGCCGAGGCGGCCCGGCGCAGTGACGGTACGAGTTGCGCATTCATCAAGGAATTGATGCGACGGCTGGCGCAGGCGAGCCTCGCACGCGATGGCGGCAACTCCGTCATCTCCGCCGATATCGACGAAGCCCTCGACGACATGCTGTTCTCCGGCGGCCGGCTCAATGCGCGATTGCTGGGAGGCGCACAGGCGATGGCAGCGGGGTGACGCCTCGCCGGAGTTGCGCGCCGTTCGCTACGGCGCGCAAGCAAAGCTTGCCGCCTCCGCCACCGGGCCCGCCTTGTAATGCGGCCAGGCCGGCCAGCGGCACAGCGGCATTGCGCGCAACACCGCAAACGATGGCGCCTCGAGCCTCTGCTCGGTGACCTCCAAATCACCGGGCGCCTTGCCCTTCTCGACCCAGTCGACCAACGCGCTCAGCATGTCGATATTGGCCGGCGCGCCGGAGCCGACATGGTCGACGCCGGGCGCGGTGTAGAGCCGCGCGAACTCCGCGGTCTCGGCCTTGCCGAGCTTGCGCTCGACGCTCTCGAAATAGCGGATGCCGGCATAGGGGCTCTGCGCATAGTCCGACATGTGCTCAAGCATGATCAGCCGGCCGCCGCGGGCGCGGAAGCGGCTGAGATCGGGATCGGTCGAATCCATCAGACTCGAGACTTCAAGCAGCCGTGCCTTGTGCTCCTCCACCTTGTAGGTGGTGACGTCGAGCTTGGGATCGCGTGCGAACACATATTGAATGCCGCCGGCGCCGTAGATCCAGGCGATACCGTTGTTGGGTGCAGGCGGCTGCGCCGGCGGGGCTGTGCCGAGCCACCATGCGAGCCAGCCGCCGGTCGGGCCGATCGCCGGCGTATCCTCGCCGGAGACGCCCCAGCCCGGATAATCGTCGAGACCGTTGGCAAGCGTGAACGGGAATTTGTAGGTCGCATGCAGCGTGTTGACCGCCTTGATCTGCGCCTCGCTGAGGCACTGATCGCCCGTCTTTCCGTCCGCACAGCGCAGCGTCTCGACCTTGAACGCCGCCTTGCAGGCGACGGGATCCTGCACCAGCGCGTCGTCGGAGCCATCGGCCTTGTCGCAAGCCGCCCGCACGGCGTCGCCGACGAGCTTCACCTGCGCCGGATTGATCCAGCCGTCGCCCATGGTCGCGAGGCCCGAGCGGGTGCCGGCGTGCTGAAGGCCGACCCAGTTGATGACGGGCACGCGTGCGAAAATCCCGTTGAAATCGTCGGGATAGCGCTGCGCCATGGTGAGGCCTTCGCGGCCGCCTTCGGACGAGCCCATGAAGTACATCTTGTCTGGCTTCTTGCCGTAGGCGCGCTCCATCAGCACGACCGCGACATCGCGCACCTTCTTGTAGGCACGATGGGCAAAATTCTCGAAGGCTTCGTCGTTGAGCGCGAACAGCTGCGGCGGTTCGCCCGGCCTGGACTCATGACCGGAATCGGTGCCGTAGGTAACGAAGCCGCGCGCCAGCGGCGACGGCTTGTCGAAGGGATAGGCCGGCGGCAGCCCAAGCCCCGTGATCAGCACGCCGTTAAAGCCGCCGCCGCCATACTGGACCGAACGCCCATTCCATTCGACGGGAAGGTTGACCTGAAACTTGATCGGCGGCGCCTTGGGATCGGCAGGGTCGATATGGCCGAGCAGCTTGCAGAAGGCGGGATTAGCCGGCGTGACGCGCCCCGATGGTGTCGGCCCGCGCTCGGCAACGGCGAGCGTGGACGGCGCCTGCAATGTCGCGGAATCGATCTTCGCGGCGTCAGTGCCGCCGACGAAGCCCTTGCAGGCCGTATCGGCGTCCTCCGCCAGCGTCGCCGCGGACGAAGTACCCGCACTCAGTGCCGCCGCCGAACCCAGGAGCAACGCACACAGCCTTGCACTCATTCGCGCCATCGTTTCCACCCGGTTTTCTCGATTTTGTTGCGTTCTACAGTTGGCCGCATTCAATGCAACCTTCGCCCTGCCGTCAATCGCTCACGCTGTCATTCCGTTCAGAACGATCCGAGCGCGCTGCCCAGGGCGATCACGGCCACCAGCGCCACGAGCGACGTCACGATGCCCACCATCACGATGTCAAGATAGCTGTCGCGATGGGTCAGGCCGCAGATCGCGAGCAGGCTGACCACCGCACCATTGTGCGGCAGGATGTCCAGCGTTCCCGAACCGATGACCGCGACGCGATGCATCAGCGAAAGGTCGATGCCGGTGCGCGCGGCGAGCTCGACATAGGTCGGGCCGAGCGCGTCGAGGGCAATGGTCAGGCCGCCGGATGCCGAGCCGGTCAGCGCGGCCAGAATGTTGGTCGCTACCGCAAGCGAGACCAGCGGACCGCCCTCGATCGCGAGCACCCAGTCGCGCACGGTCGCAAACGCCGGCAGTGCCGCGATGACCGCGCCGAATCCGACGAGGCTGGCGACACTCAACGCCGGCAGGACCGACGCATTGGCTCCGGCGTCCATGGTCTGCCGCAGAGAGGGAAGCCGGGTCCAGTTCAGGATGATGGTCGTGACGATGGCCGCGCCGAGCGCGACGCTGACCGACCACACACCTGCGACCGCGGCCAACGATGTCTCGCCGAAGCGTTGCTCGCTCAGATACGAGACATCGAGCCGCGGCAGCACCAGGAGCGACATCGCGAGATTGACAGCGACGACGACGGCCAGCGGCAGGATGGCACTCACTACCGGAGCAGATGCCTCGCTGCGCCGTCCATGCCGGATCTCCGCCGGATCGAACTCCCGCGCCGTCGTCGCATGCTCACGGACCAGTTCGTCATCGACGGCGTGCTCCGTCCCATCCTCGACGTCTTCGCCATAGCCTTCTCCGGCTCGGCGAGCCGCGCCTTCGGCGCGATGCAGCCACCACAATCCCGCACCACATATGATTAGGGAGGCGATGATGCCGAGGCCCGGCGCGGCAAACGGCGTCGTGCCGAAGAACGGCATCGGGATCGCATTCTGGATCGACGGCGTGCCCGGCAGCGCCGACATGGTGAAGGTCGACGTCCCCAGCACGATCGCGGCCGGGATCAGCCGGCGCGGAATCGCAGCCGCACGAAACAGCGACCGGGCCATCGGAACGATGACGAAGAACGCGACGAACAGGCTGACGCCGCCATAGGTGACCATGGCACCGGCCAGCACGACCGCCAGGATCACGCGCCGCTCGCCGAGGCGTTTCGCCATGAAGCCGGCAACCGACGTGACCGCGCCACTATCGTCCATCAGCTTGCCGAAGACGGCGCCGAGCAGGAAAATCGGGAAGAACTGCGCCAGGAATCCCGCCGCGTTCACCATGAAGACCTGCGTCAGGTTCGCCAGCAGCGGCTCGCCGCCGAACCACGCCGCCACCAGGGCCGCGAACGGCGCAAGCAGCAGGACGCTCCAGCCGCGAAAGGCAAAGAGAACGAGCAGGCCGAGCCCCACCAGAATGCCGAGAAGGCCCACGTCTCAGCACTCCGACAAGAGAACGTCGAGATCGGCGGTCGTGCGCTGGCCGACATCCGCGCCATGCTCGTCGAGAAACGTCTCGGCCGCCTGACGTCCTTCGGCGCGCAGCATCGAGACGAACTCCCATTCGGCGTTGAGCTTGGATGAGGCGCCGAACTTCGCCAGCATGTCGCTCTTGACGCGGTGCGTCCGCATCTGCGCCCAGCGCGCGCCTTCGCCGCTGCCGGGGTCGGCGGCCTGGCGCAGCAGCGCGATCATGCGCAACTCTTTCATCAACGGCGAATTGAACGAAATCTCGTTCAGTCGATTGAGAATCTCCGCTGCCGTCCGCGGCTCTTCGAGCGTCTCGGTCGGATTGATCTGTACCAGGATGGTGTCGTGCGCGTCGCTCTCGCGGATCAGTGGCGTGATGGTCGGGTTGCCGGCAAAGCCGCCATCCCAATAGGCTTCGCCGTCGATTTCGATTGCACGGAACATGGTCGGTAGGCAGGCCGATGCCAGCAGCACATCAGCCGTGATCTCGGCGTTGCGGAAAATCCGCCCGCGCCCCGTGCGTACGCGCGTCGCGGTGATGAACAGTTTGATTGGCGAGCGCGCGAGGCGCTCGAAATCAATGCTCTCGGCCAGAACCTTGCTCAGCGGATTGTAGCCGGTCGGATTGAGATCATAGGGCGACAGTACGCGCGACATCAGATCGGTAAGGATGTAGAAGGGCGACGTATCGAGCGTCCAGCGCCCCATCAGCCGGTCGAGCGGCGAGCGCTGGAGCGGGCTGAAGGCCGCGGCCTTCGAAACACGGCGCCAGTATTGTTCGAGCGCATCACGCGCACCCTCGGCGCCACCGGCTGTCCAGCCATCGGCCAGCACAGCCGCATTCATCGCGCCTGCGGAGGTTCCGGAGATCGCGGCGATGGTGAGCCACTTTTCCTCCAGCAGGCGATCGAGCACGCCCCAGGTAAAGGCGCCGTGCGAACCGCCGCCCTGAAGCGCGAGATCGATCAGTACGGCGTCCCGTTCCATGGCGGCACCCACGCAACTGAAACTCAAATTCGACGCGATTTGTCACATCCGCGTCGAAGACGGCAGCGCAGTGTAGAGAGCCTTTGCGGCGGAATGCAACTGGAACGTGGGGCTCTCGCCGTTTAGTGTTCGAACACGAGCCGCGCCCCGATCGTACCATCGAGGCCGCGGATTTGCGCCAACAACGTCGCCGAATCCTGGCCGCCGAGGTCGGCATCGAGCACGACGTAGCCGAGGTCGCCCGCGGTCTCCAGATATTGCGCGGCGATGTTGATGTCGCGCTGGAGGAAGACCTCGTTCAGACGGCGCAGCATGCCCGGCACGTTGCGGTGAACGTGGCTGAAGCGTGCGCCGGAGGGGCGTAAGTGCAACTGCACTTCGGGGAAATTCACCGCGCCCATGGTGGAACCGGTGATGAAAAAGTCGACCAGCTTGCGCGCCACCTCGCCGCCGATGCGCTCCTGCGCCTCCTCGGTCGAACCACCGACATGCGGCGTGAGGATGACGTTGCCGAGGCCCTGCATCGGGCTCTTGAAGCGTTCCGCGTTCGAGGACGGCTCGACCGGAAACACGTCGATGGCGGCACCCGCAAGATGACCGTCGCGCAGCGCGGCCGCCAGCGCGTCGAGATCGACCACGGTGCCGCGGCTGTTGTTGATCAGGAACGAGCCAGGCTTCATCGCCCGCAGCTCGGCCCCGCCGATCATGCCGGCGGTCTCCGGCGTTTCCGGCACGTGCAGGCTGACCACGTCGCTCTGCGCCAACAGTTCCTCCAGCTTATCGACCGGCTCGGTGTTGCCGTGGCGGAGCTTGTCGGTGCGGTCGTAATAGATCACCCGCATGCCCATCGCTTCGGCCAATGTCGAGAGCTGCGAACCGATATTGCCATAACCGATGATGCCCAGCGTGCGACCGCGCACCTCGCGGCTGCCGGTCGCGGACTTGTCCCAGCCGCCGTCATGAGCCGACACCGAGCGGGGAAAAATCTGCCGCAGCAGCATCACGATCTCGCCGATCACGAGCTCGGCGACGCTGCGCGTGTTGGAGAATGGCGCGTTGAACACGGGAATGCCGCGTTTGCGCGCCGCCAACAGATCGACCTGGTTGGTGCCGACGCTGAAGCAGCCGACCGCGAGCAACCCATCGGCGGCCTCCAGTACGTCGTCAGTGATCTGGGTGCGCGAGCGGATGCCGAGCAGCGACACGCCCTTGAGCGCCTGCCGCAGCGCCTCGCCGTCCAGCGCCTTGGTCAGCCGCTCGACATTGGTGAAGCCCGCGCTTTTGAACAGGTCGACGGCGCTGTCATTGACGCCTTCGAGCAGCAGCGCCTTCGCGCTCCGCTCAGGGCTTTGGCCTGGGGCTGGCATAGAATCTCCATGGATGGCGGCTTTGCCGCAGCTCATAGACCGCGGACGACGCGCAGCACAATAGGGTTTGGATATGGGATTTTCGCTTCGCTCCGTCCAGGTGACGCACTAAAAGCATACCGAACCGGCCGGAAAATCCGCCTGATGCGCCCTGCCATCTTCTTCGACTGCGACGGCGTGCTGAACGAGGAGCCCGGCGGCCATGGCGTGCTGGGGCCGGATGACGTGCGGCTCATCCCAGGCGCGGGTGAGGCCGTGCGGGCTTCGCACGAGGCCGGCTATCTCGCGATCATCGTCACCAACCGCGCCCAGGTGGCAAAGGGCTTTGTCACGCTCGCCGGCCTTGAGACGATTTTCGCACGGGTCCGCGAATTGCTGGCGCAGGACGGCGGCCTCGTCGATGCCATCTATTTCTGCCCGCACCATCCGGAGCGGGGAAGGCCGGGCGGCGCGCCGGACTTCCAGATCGCCTGCGAATGCCGCAAGCCCGGAACGCTGCTGTTTCGCAGGGCCATTGCCGATTTTGGCATCGACCTCGGCCGCTCCGTGCTGATCGGCGACAGCCTGCGCGATATCGGCGCCGGTCGCGCCATGGGGCTCAAGACCTATGGCGTGCGCACCGGCTTTGCCTGCCGCGATGTCGAGCGCTATCCGGACCAGGCCCCGCCCGTGCCCGACCGGATGTTTGCCGACGTTGGCGCGGCCGTCGCATTCTGCCTGGCCCCGGCGGAACACGGACAAGCCGGCGGGCCCGATTGACGCGGTCCGGCCGTTCGCCGATACCGGCATGACTTGGACCGGCGCGACTTGCCGATTCGTGTGGGGACTGGACGGGACGGATGAAGACAGCTCTGGTGATCGGCGGCGGCATCGCCGGCTGCGCCGCAACGCATCAGCTCATCAAGCTGGGCGGATGGGACGTCACGATTGTGGAGGCCGCGCCGTTCCTCGGCGCCGGCGTGCGCACCTTCTGGTACGGCGGTCATCCCTACACCTTCGGCCCACGCCACTTCCTGACCCAGAACCGCGCCGTATACGATTACATGGATGCGATCGTTCCCCTGCGTTCCTGCGCCGACCACCAGTTCATCACCTATGTCGAGCGCGACAACGCCTTCTACAACTATCCGATCCACGAGGACGACATCGCGCTGATGCCCGACCGCGACAAGATCGCCGCTGAGCGCCAGTCGGCGCGCGGCGTCGCGGAAGCAAAAAACCTCGAGGAATATTGGGTCGGCTCGGTCGGCCAGACGCTCTATGACAAGCTGATCGACAAGTACAACAAGAAGATGTGGCTGGTCGACGACAACAAGCGCATCGACACGTTCAACTGGTCGCCGAAGGGCGTCACCATCAAGAGCGGCTCGCGCGCCGCGTGGGACACGGCATGGTCGGCCTATCCGCACGCGGAGGACGGCTACAATCGCTATTTCGACGTCGCGACCGAAGGCGCCCGCGTGCTGCTGTCGACCCGCATCGAGCGCTACGATTTGCCGGCGCGCGCAGTCTGGTTCGGCGGCGAGAAGCACGCATATGACGTCATCATTTCGACCATCTCGCCGGACGAGCCGTTCGGTCGCTGCCATGGCGAGCTCGCCTTCATCGGCCGCGACTTCCACAAGATCGTGCTGCCGACCGAGCACGTCTTCCCCGAGCACGTCTACTTCCTCTATTACGCCAATGACGAGGCGTTCACGCGTCTCGTCGAATACAAGCAGTTCACCCACCACAAATCGCCGACGAGCCTCGTCGGCATGGAGATCCCCTCGCACAACGGCAAGCACTATCCGCTGCCGTTTTTGTCCGAGCAGGAGCTCGCGCGTAAATATTTCGCGCTGATGCCCGACCACGTCTATTCGATCGGCCGCGCCGGCAGCTATCGCTACGGGCTCGACATCGACGACTGTATCGAGCAGGCAATGGTGATGGCGCGCCAGATTGCAGAAGGCGGCCGCGACCATCCGGTGCCGATCGAGGCCTGGCGCTAGATGAGCGAGCCCGCCGCCACGCCGCTTCGCTGCGTCGTCTGCGGATCGGGCGATGCGGTAACGGTGTGGTCGGTGGCGCGTAGCCCGATGCACGCGGTCCGGCCGTCCGGCGTCGCCGATCACGCCAGTGGCTTCGGCCAGTTGGACATTGCGACATGCACCAAGTGCGGACATCTCTCCAACCGGGCCTTCGACGCTGACGCAGCCGATGAGCTCTATGGCGCGCTGGTGCTGACCAACGAGCCGGTGAGCGCGGGCATGATCGCGGCCGTGGACGAGACCGCGGCGCTGATCATGCGGCATCTGAAGCAAAGGCCCGCCGTGCTCGAGGTCGGCGGCGGCGGCGGCGCGCTGTCGCTGGCGCTGGCACGCCGATCGGCGCGCGTCGATCTGGTCGAACCCAGCCGCGCGCTCGGTGCCGAACGCTTTGCCGGCACCGGCGTGACGCTGCACCGCGCGATGTTCCCGGCCCCTACAATTGCCGGACGCCGCTTCGACGCCGTGGTGTGTCGCCAGGTCATCGAGCACGTGCCGGAGCCCGCGCCGTTCCTGGCCGCGCTTCGCGCAAGCCTCGCCGACGACGGCATCGCCTATCTCGAACTGCCGAGCGCCGACGACATCTTGCGCCGCCATTCGATCGTCGATTTCCACTATCCGCACGTGCACTACTACCGGCGCGCCGAGATGGAGTGGCTCCTCGCACGCGCCGGGTTTGCGATCGAAGAGGTCTTCGACATCAAGCAGGGACACGACATGGGCTTCCTGCTGCGTGCGGTGAAGCCGCTCGCGCGTGAAGCCCGCGCGTCGTCCGATATCTCGCCCTCGGAATTTGCGGCGGCGTTAGCCGAACGGCGCGTGCGGGCAGCGCAGCGTCTCGCTGCGATCAACGGCCCCATCGCACTCTATGGCGCCAACGCCTATGCGCAGGCCCTGCTCGGCCTCTACCAGGACAGCACGCGTTTCGACGCAATGTTCGATGACACCGCCTCCTACGCCGGACGCTGCGTCTACGGACCCGCAGGCAAGATAGCAATCGAGCCGCCGGGCAGAGAACGTCTTGCCGGCATGGCAGCCTTGGTCATCGCGGCCTATCTGCACGATGCCGAGATCGCGCGAAAAATCGCGGCGATGGGATTTCGCGGCCCCGTCTACACGCTGCGCGCGCCAGACCCTGAAGCGCCGGGCGCCATCGCAAGCTTGTTCGCCCCGTAAGGCAGCTCAGATCAGATCCGTCTCGGTCTCGGATGCGATGTAGGACCGTCCCCACCAGCCGATGTCGAGATGGCGAACGAAGCGCCAGTGTGACCGCTGGCGGTATTCGACAAAGGCCCGCGCCAGCCCGCGCGCGGGATTGCCACGATTGCCGACGAAGAGATCGTCGATATAGAGCACCGATCCGGCCTGAAGCAGCGGCTCGATGAAATCGAACACCGGAATGGCGGATTCGTAGAGATCACAGTCGATGGTGGCGAGTGCGATCTTGCGCCCGCGGCTTGCGAACTGCTGTTTCAGCTCGGAGGTCAGCGAGTTGCCGTAGAGGCCCTTCACCGTACGCACCTGCCCGGTGTAGATGCCGTGCTCGCCGATCAGCCGCAGAAACTCCTGCTCCGAGGTCGCGAGCGCACCTTGCGTCCACTTGCCGACACTGGTCTCGGTTTCCGGCGCGGGCAGCCCGGCAAAGCTGTCGAACGCCCAGAATTCCATGTCGTTGAGATTCTTGCGCCGTGCCTCCGTCAGCGCCATGCGGAAGGTCCGCGCGCGGTGGCAGCCATATTCGTGATAGTCGCCGGCGATCTCGTTCTCCTTCAGGAAATCGAACACCTGACGGAAGAACCTCAGCTTTTCGCCCTGCCGGTTCTGCTGGTTGTAGCGGATCTCGTCCTCCGCCGACCAGTTCGCGAGCGCGGCACCATCGGCGATCTCGACCCAGGGCTCGTGGGCGAGCGGCGTGATACCGGTCGCGGGCTCCGCGGGGACGCTGTCTGCACGATCGCGGCTCATGACAATCCGATGGTTAGCGGGGAATCCCAGTTCCCCGTGGTGGAATCAACGCGTGTCAGCTTAAGCGAGCCACCGGTCAAGACCAGCTTCTGCGGTAACCGGAACGGATTATCGCATTGCGGGAGCCGCGGCAGCGCAGGACCTGTTGATAACTACCTCGGACCTATCGTCGGCGGCCTCGAATCGACTCAGAACACGGACATGGAGCAGCAACACGCGGACACACGTAAGACTACGGTGGCGCAGGTTGCGGCCGTGCGTCGGGATTCGCGGCGGGATAATCAGGTCAACGGTGATTCGCCGGCTGGCCCGCGAACCGGGCTCGACGAAGCACAAACGAGGCCGGTTGCGAAGGTGGAACACGTCGCCCAATACCTGCGGGAAGTCTGCGATATCGCGCAGGCCTTGCCGGCAGGCGAGATCGAGGCGCTCTGCGACGAGCTGGTAGGCTTGCGCGAGCGCGGCGGCCGGCTGTTCATCCTCGGCGTCGGGGGCAGTGCCGCCAATGCGAGCCACGCCGTCAACGACTTCCGAAAGCTGTGCGGCATCGAGACCTACGCGCCGACCGACAACGTCTCCGAACTCTCTGCGCGCACCAATGACGAGGGCTGGCCGAGCGTGTTCGTCGAATGGCTGAGGGTCAGCCGGATCGGGCCGCGCGACGCAATTTTGGTTCTCTCGGTCGGCGGCGGCAACCTCGAACGCAATGTCAGCCCCAACATCGTCGCGGCGGTGAAGGAGGCGAAGGCGCGGGACGCCCGCGTGCTCGGCATCGTCGGGCGCGACGGCGGCTATACGAAACAGGCCGGCGACGTCGTCGTCGTGATTCCAACCGCGGCAGAGCAGCGTGTCACGCCGCATGCCGAAGCGTTCCAGGCAGTGGTCTGGCATTGCCTGGTCTCGCATCCGAAGTTGCAGCGCAGCGCCACCAAATGGTGAGGCGCTGGCATGCGGACTCCGGGCGGAGTAGCTTGGCGTAGTGCGTGAGTCGTCTTCTTCGCGTCGGACATCCGGCGCGACAGCAGATGGGTTTGACTTGGCCGGGCTGGACCACATCCGTGGAACGATCCAGCAGGCGACGGGCTGAAGGGGCTTACGCAACATGAACGCACCGAGCATTGACGCGCTCAATATCAAGATCTTTGGCGACGGCGCCGATCTCGCAACGATCCAGCGCACGTCGCTCGATCCGCGAATCAAGGGCTTTACGACCAACCCCTCGCTGATGCGCGCGGCAGGCGTCAGTGACTATCGCACGTTCGGCCGCGCGGCGCTGAGCATGGTGCGCGACCGGCCGATCTGCTTCGAGGTGCTGGGCGACGACCTCGCCACCATCGCCCACGAAGCACGCGAGATCGCTTCCTGGGGCCCGAACGTCTACGTCAAGCTGCCGGTGACCACCACCCGCGGCGAATTCTGCGGCCCGGCCATCGCGCAGCTCGCGCGCGACGGCGTGAAGGTCAATGTCACTGCCATTCTCACCCTGAGCCAGGTCGAGCGCGTCCGCGACGTCCTCGATCCCGACACACCGTCGATCGTCTCGGTGTTCGCCGGGCGCATCGCCGACACCGGGCGTGACCCCGTCGCGATGATGGCGGAGGCGATCGAGATCCTGTCGGATCGCCCGACGGCACAACTGCTCTGGGCCAGCCCGCGCGAACTGCTCAACCTGTTCCAGGCCGATGCCATCGGCTGCCACATCATCACGCTGTCCGCCGACCTCCTGAAGAAGTTCGATCTGGTCGGCAAGGACCTCGACGTCTACTCGCGCGAGACCGTCGCGATGTTCCGGAACGATGCGCTCGCGGCAGGCTACGAGCTGTCGCCGCGCAAGCCGGTCAGGAAACGCGTCGTCGGCCGTATCGATCGTTAACAACACCGGTTTGCAATGCTCAAGAACGTCCTCGTCACCGGCGGCGCCGGCTATGTCGGCCATGTCCTGGTCCCCCGCCTCCTCGCCGACGGCCATAGCGTCACCGTCTACGACCTTCTGTTTTTCGGCTGCCGGCTGCCGAACCATCCGAATCTGCGCGTCGTCAAGGGCGATATTCGCGACACCGCAAAGCTTGCAGCTCAGCTGAAGGGCCATGATGCCGTGCTGCATCTCGCCTGCATCTCCAACGATGCAAGCTTCGAGCTCGACGAGAACCTCTCCAAGACCATCAACTACGACTGCTTCGAGCCGATGGTGGTCGCGGCGCGCAAGGCGGGCGTGAAGCGCTTCGTCTATTGCTCCACGAGTTCGGTCTACGGTGTCAGCGACGCGCCCAACGTGACCGAAGAGCATCCTTTGGTGCCGCTGACGCTCTACAACAAGTTCAAGGGCATGTGCGAGCCGCTGTTGTGGAAGCACAAGGCGGACGATTTCACCTGCGTGACGGTGCGGCCGGCCACGGTCTGCGGCTACAGCCCGCGCACGCGGCTCGATCTCTCGGTCAACATCCTCACCAACCACGCCGTCAACAAGGGTGTCATCACCGTGTTCGGCGGCAAGCAGATGCGGCCGAACCTCCACATCGAGGACATGGTCGACGCCTATCGGCTGATGCTGAGCGCGCCGCACGACAAGATTCACGGCGAGACCTTCAACATCGGCTTCGAGAACCACGCGATCGCCGACCTCGCCACCATGGTGAAATCCGTCGTCGAGGCGAGCGGCGGTCGCGAGATCGGCATCGTCACCACGCCGTCGGACGACAATCGCTCCTACCACGTCAATTCCGACAAGATCCGCCGCGTGCTCGGCTATGCGCCTGCGCGAACGATCGAGGATGCCATGCGCGACCTCACCCGCGCTTTCGTCAACCAACTCCTGCCGAACAGCTTTGACGACGACTGGTATTACAACGTCCGCACCATGAAGAAGCTCGGGGCCAGATGACCGCGCGTCCGATCGCACTGGTGACGGGTGGCGCCGGCTTCATCGGCAGCCACACGGTCGAGCTGTTGCTGGCGCGGGGCTATCGGGTGCGGGTGATCGACAATCTCGTCGGCGGCAGCGAGGCCAATCTCGCTGCGCATGCCGCCAATTCCGATCTCGCCTTCGAGCGTGGCGACATCCGCGATGTGCAGCCTGGCAGCGCGCTGTTTCGCGACGTCGCCCGCGTGTTCCATTTCGCCGGCATCGGCGACATCGTGCCCTCGATCGAGGCGCCGCTCGACTACATGCAGGTCAACGTGCAGGGCACCGCGCAGGTGTTGGAATGCGCACGGCAGGCCAATGTGCGCAAGCTCGTCTATGCGGCGTCGTCCTCCTGCTATGGGCTGGCCACAACGCCGACCCGCGAGGATCATCCGATCTCGCCGCAATATCCGTACGCGCTGAGCAAATACCAGGGCGAGCAGGCGGTGCTGCACTGGCACGCCGTCTACAAGCTGCCGGTCAATGTCATCCGCATTTTCAACGCCTATGGCACGCGCTCGCGCACCTCGGGCGCCTATGGCGCGGTGTTCGGCGTGTTCTTGCGGCAGAAGCTGGCCGGCCAGCCCTTCACGGTCGTCGGCGACGGCACGCAGACACGCGACTTCGTCTATGCCAGCGACGTCGCCGACGCATTCCTGCGCGCCGGCGAAACCGAGCTCACGGGCGAAATCTGGAACCTCGGTGCCGGAAATCCGCAATCGGTCAACCAGCTGGTGGCGCTGCTCGGCGGCCCCGTGATCCACATCCCCAAGCGCCCGGGCGAGCCGGACTGCACCTTTGCGGATATCGCCAAAATCCGCCGCGAGCTCGGCTGGGAGCCGAAGGTGAGCTTCGAGGAGGGCGTCCGCCGCATCCTCGCCGCGATCGACTATTGGCGCGATGCGCCGCTGTGGAACCCGGACTCCATTGCCGCGGCGACGTCGGCGTGGTTCAACGCTCTTGCGACCAAGGGAGCGCCGGCATGATGGACGATGCGACCCATCGCATGGTGAGCCACAAGCTGAAGAGTGCGGCCGAGATCGCCGCGCTGATCGGCCGCCGGCCCCGCACGCGCAAGGTCATCATGTGCCATGGCACGTTCGACGTCGTGCATCCCGGCCATGTCCGCCATCTGCTCTACGCCAAGAGCAAGGGCGACATTCTGATCGCGAGCCTGACGGCAGACGCGCATATCCTGAAAGCGAATTTCCGGCCCTTCGTTCCGCAGGAACTCCGCGCCTTCAATCTCGCCGCGCTCGAGGCCGTCGACTACGTCATGATCGACCCGAAGCCGACGCCGATCGACAACATTCGTCTGATCGAGCCCGACATCTTCGCCAAGGGTTACGAATACACGGCAACCGGGCTGCATCCGCGCACGGCCGAGGAGAATGAAGCGGTCGAGGCCTATGGCGGCGAGCTGATCTTCACGCCAGGTGACATCGTATTCTCGTCTTCGCATATCATCGAGACGGCGCCGCCTTCGATCGCGACGGAAAAGCTGCTGACGCTGCTCTATGCCGAGCATCTCGACTTTAACAGCTTGCGCGGCGTGCTCGACCGCTTTCACGATCTGCGCGTCCACGTGATCGGCGACACCATCGTCGACACATATACGCGCTGCGCCGTGATCGGCGGCGGCACCAAAACGCCGACCATGAGCGTGCGCTTCGAGGAGAAACAGGACTTCGTCGGCGGCGCCGGTATCGTCGCAAAACATCTCGCCTGCGCCGGCACACGCGTGACCTTCTCCTCTGTGCTCGGCGACGATGCAACTGGCGAATTCGTCAAGCACGACCTCGGCGGCACTGACATCGATTTCCACGCGATCGTCGATCCGAACCGGCCGACGACCAACAAGGACGTCATCGTCGCCGCGGGCCATCACTTGCTCAAGGTCGACCGCGTCGACAACCGACCGATCGCCGAGCGCATCCTCCGCACGCTGGTCGACCGAATCGCGTCCGTGCCCGCTGACATTGTCGTGTTCACCGATTTCCGCCACGGCATCTTCAACCGCGAAACTATTCCGCATCTGGTCAAGGCGATCCCGAAGACCGCATTCCGGGTCGCCGATTCGCAGGTCGCGAGCCGCTGGGGCAACATCCTCGAGTTCCAGGGTTTCGACCTGATCACGCCGAATGAGCGCGAGGCGCGATTCGCGCTCGGCGATCAGGATTCGGTGGTGCGCCCGCTCGGCACCGAGCTGTACCGCCAGGCGCACTGCAAGACGCTGATGCTCAAGCTCGGGCCGCGCGGCCTGATGGCGTTCCGCGGCGAGCCGAAGAGCGACGAGGACGTCCGCTCCTTTTTCGCCATCGACAGCTTTGCCGACAACGTCGTCGATGCCGTCGGCTCCGGCGATGCGCTGCTCGCCTATGCGGCACCGGCGATGTTTCTCACCAACAATGCGGTCGTCGCCGCCGTCCTCGGCTCGCTCTCCGCCGCGGTCGCCTGCGGGCACCAGGGCAACGTTCCGACCGAGCCGAACGATATTCTCGACAAGATCGACCGTCTCGAGCGACAGGCGCAGTACCGTTGAGGGCGCGATGAAGGTCATCGTCGTCGGCTACGGAGTTCAGGGCCACAAGCGCTTCAAGGTCGCAGGCGAAGACGCAATTGGCATCGTCGATCCCGTCGCGCCGGAAGCGAACTGGCGCCGCCTCGAAGACGTGCCTGCGGACCGCTTCGACGCCGCCATCGTCTGCACGCCGGATCAGCCCAAGATCGAGCTGCTGCGCTATCTGCTGGAGCGTGGCAAGCATGTGCTGGTGGAAAAGCCACTGTTTGCAGACGGCGAGCACGACCTCCGCGCGCTCGAAGCGCTCGCCCGCCGCACCGGCGCACTTTGCGTCACCGCCTACAATCACCGCTTCGAGCCGCATTTCGTGCGGATGCGCGAATTGCTGCGATCGGGGCAGCTCGGCACCATCTATCGCTGCCGGATGTTTTACGGCAACGGCACCGCGCGGCTGGTACGTAATTCAGCCTGGCGCGACGCTGGCGAC
The DNA here is from genome assembly GCF_000938285.1 of Bradyrhizobium sp. LTSP857. NCBI lineage: Bacteria > Pseudomonadati > Pseudomonadota > Alphaproteobacteria > Hyphomicrobiales > Nitrobacteraceae > Bradyrhizobium > Bradyrhizobium sp. LTSP857. The sequence continues at coordinate 41,374 of NZ_JYMS01000016.1, forward strand.
GGTGTGCTCGGCGATCTCGGCTCGCATCTGCTCGACACCGCGCGGTTCTGGTTCGGCGAGATCGCTGACACTTTCCGCATCGTCTCGGCGGAGCGGTTCGAGAACCGCGCGCCGGACCACGTGGTGATCACCGCGGAGGGGCGCCCGCAGATCGAGCTCGAGATGACGCTGTTGTCCTGGCGCAATCATTTCACCTGCGACGTCTTCGCCGAACACGGCTCCGCCCACATCGAGTCCCTGTGCAAATGGGGTCCGAGCAGCTTCGTTCACCGCACCCGGGTGCTGCCGAGCGGCCGTCCGCCGGAGGTCAGCGAGATCCTGGTGCAGGACGATCCGACCTGGGCGCTCGAATATGCCCATTTTAAGCAACTGTGCGGAACACGCACGCAGACCGATCTCTCGAATGATCTCTGGCTGCACCGTGCCCTGGCGCGACTTGGCCACGAGGCACAGGCTCGGAGCGGCGCATGACCCTGCCCCGAGTCGGCTATGCCGGAATGACCCATCTCGGCCTCTGCTCGGCAATCGCCGCAGCAGCCAAGGGTTTTGCAACGCTCGGCTTCGATGCCGATGCGCACCTGATCGGGCGTATCGTGGCGGGCGACCTGCCGGTGCGCGAACCCGGCCTCGGCGACCTCCTGCGCTCGCATCGCGATCGCATCACTTTCTCTCCGAAAGCAGCAAGTTTGCGCGACTGCGACCTGGTCTATGTCGCACCGGACGTGCCGACCGACGGCGCCGGCGTCAGCGATCTCAGCGGCATCGACAGCCTGCTCGACATCGTGCTCGCCAATACGCACGACGATGCGACCATCGTGGTCCTGAGCCAAGTGCCGCCGGGCTTCACCCGCGCACGGCAGCGACCCGGCCGCACCATTCTCTACCAAGTCGAGACGCTGGTGTTTGGTCGCGCCGTCGAGCGCGCGGCGAAACCTGAACGCTTCATCCTGGGTTGCCTCGATCCGGACGCGCCATTGCCGGCCGCTTGGCGGGGCTTCCTCGAGGCTTTCGGCTGCCCGCTGCTACCGATGCGGCTGGAGAGCGCCGAGCTTGCAAAAATCTCCATCAACTGCGCGCTGGCGGCGTCCGTCACCACGGCCAACACGCTCGCCGAGCTCTGCGAGCGTGTCGGCGCCGACTGGTCGGAGATCGCGCCCGCGTTGAAGCTCGACGCGCGCATTGGCCCGTATGCTTATCTCGCGCCGGGGCTTGGGCTCGCCGGTGGCAATATCGAGCGCGACCTTGCTACCGTGATGCGGCTGTCGGAACAGCATGGCACCGATGCCAGCATGATCCACGCCATCGTTACCAACAGCGCGCATCGCAAGAACTGGGCGCTGCGCGAGCTGCACGAAGCATTGCTGGCAAGGACGCCGCAGGCGCAGATCGGCGTGCTCGGCCTCGCCTACAAGGAGAACACGCATTCGGTGAAGAATTCGCCGGCGCTGGCGCTGATCGCGCAGCTCCAGGCATGGCCGGTGCGTGCATTCGACCCGGCGGTGCCGGCATCGGCCGCGACGTATCCGAACCTGACGGCCGCATCGAGCGCGATCGACGCCGCGCGCGACGTTGACGCGCTCGCAATCATGACGCCCTGGCCGGGGTTCCGGGAGATCGCGCCTGCGGATCTTGCGCGTATCATGCGCGGGCGACTTGTCCTCGACCCTTACCGCGTGCTCGATGCCTCCGCCGCGCACGCGGCCGGGCTCGATTATCGCACGCTCGGTGCGCGAGCGACGTGAAGAGCATCATTTGTTGATCGGACGATTCCTATGGCCGAAGTGAACCTCCTCTCCAAACTGCCGCGCGGCAAGCGGAACCTTTCCGCGCGCGCCACCGCCAAGACCGAGGAGCATATCCGCATCTCCCGCGAATATGGCGAGGCCTATTTCGATGGCCCGCGCGAATATGGCTATGGCGGCTACCGCTATGACGGCCGCTGGGTGCCGGTGGCGCAGGATTTCATCCAGCACTTCTCCCTGAAGCCCGGTGACCGCGTGCTCGATGTCGGCTGCGCCAAGGGCTTTCTAGTCAAGGACTTCATGATCGCCTGCGAGGGGCTCGAGGCGTTCGGTCTCGATGTCTCCCGCTACGCGCTGATGCGTTGCGAGGTGGAGACGATCGGGCGCCTGCATCTCGGCAATGCGCTGGAGCTGCCGTTTCCCGACAACAGCTTCAAGGCTGCGATCTCGCTCAACACCATCCACAATCTCGACCGCGACGGCTGCCTCCAGGCGCTGAAGGAAATCCAGCGCGTGTCGGGCGGACGCGCCTTCGTGCAGGTCGATTCCTATCGCACGCCGGAGCAGAAGGCGATTTTCGAGGAATGGGTTCTCACCGCCCGCTTCCACGATTATCCGCAAGGCTGGATCGCGCTGTTCCAAAAAGCCGGTTATACCGGCGATTACTTCTGGACGATCATCGAGTAGGACGAGGAAGCTTTCATGAGCTCAACGAGCTTCGACGCAAAGGCAGCAAAATCGCGCTGCCAGCGCTATCGCAGGCGAATCCTCGACATCTCGCAGCGCGTCTCGGCCCTGCACATCGGCGGCGCCTACTCCTGCACCGAGATCGTCGACGGCATCTACAACGGCCTGATGCGCGAGCCCGGGCTGTCATCGCCCGACACCTTCCTGATGTCGAAGGGCCATGGCTGCATGATCCAGTATGTCGTGCTGGAGGATCTCGGCGTGCTCACGCGGGCTGATCTCGACGCCTATTGCACGCCGCATGGCCGCCTCGGCGTCCATCCGGACTATGGCAATCCCGGCATCGAGGCCTCGACCGGCTCGCTGGGCCACGGTCTGTCGATGGTGGTGGGCATGGCGCTCGCCGAACGCGGCAAGCGCCGCGACGGGATGATCTATACCGTACTCAGCGACGGCGAGACCCAGGAGGGATCGACCTGGGAAGCCGTGCTGATGGCGTCGTCACTGAAATTGACAAACATCGTCGCCTTCATCGACAACAACGACTTCCAGAGTCTCGGACGCACGTCCGAAACGCATCCCTCGCTTTACCCGCTCGGTGCCAAGTTCGAGGCCTTCGGCTGGGAGACCGCTGAGATCGACGGCCATGATCCCGCGGCGATTTTTCGCGCGGTCTCGTCGCGCAAGGGCGATCGGCCGCTGATGGTGGTGGCGCGCACCACCAAGGGCAAGGGCGTCAGCTACATGGAGAACGCCTCGATCTGGCACTACCGTTCGCCGAACAAGGACGAGTATGCTCAGGCCATCCGCGAGCTGGAGACGCAGGCGTGAGAAACACCTTTTCCGAGACGCTGTACGCGGAGGCGACCGCCAACCCGGACGTCTACATCGTCGTCGCCGACATCTCGCCGGCCGGCAGCATGGCAAAATTCTCCAGCGAATATCCCGAACGCTTCATCAATGTCGGCGTCGCCGAGCAGAGCATGATCGGTATCGCCGCGGGGCTCGCGCTGAAGGGCTGCCAGCCTTTCGCCTACACCATCGCGACCTTCAGCCTCTATCGTCCGTTCGAGATGATCCGCGACGATCTCTGCTACCAGAACCTTCCTGTGACCGTGGTCGGCATGGGCGCAGGCGTCATCTATTCGACGCTGGGCGGCACGCACCATACCCAGGAAGACATCGCGATTGCGTCGGCGCTGCCCAACATGCAGGTGCTAGCGCCCTGCGATCCCCTCGAATGCATCGAGGCCACACGCTGGTGCGCGCGGCAGAAGAACGGGCCGGTGTATTTGCGCATCGGCAAGGCCGGCGAGCCCGTGCTGACGGCGCAAGCCGAGCCCTGGCAGTTCGGCAAGCTGCGCTACCTCAGGCGCGGCAGCGATGTCTGCATCCTCACCTATGGCGTGATCACGGCCATGGCGACTGATATCGCCGACAAGCTCGCGGCCCAGGGCCGCTCGGTCTCGCTGGTCTCGGCGCATACGCTGAAGCCGCTTGACCGCGGCGGCATCTCCGAGGCTCTGCGGCAGCACCCGCATGTCGTCGTGATCGAGGAGCACGCGCCGCAGGGCGGGCTCGCATCGCAAGTGAAGCAGATCGCATGGGATGTCCGCGCCACCTGCCGGCTCGATACATTCACGCTGCAAGACGCCTTCATCCACAATTACGGCTCGACCAACGATCTGCTCGCGGCGCACGGCCTATCGCCCGAGCGGATCCTGGCCACGATCGGCTGAGGGCAGACGATGCGCGTGCTCGTGACCGGCGTCTCCGGCTTCTCGGGCAGCGCGGTGGCGCGCCGGCTCGCGAGCGGCGGACACGACGTCGTCGGCACCTATCGCCGCGATACGGATTTTCTGGCATCGCTGCGCGAGGCGCCGCGGCTTGACCTGGTCCGGACCGATCTCATCGACGCCGGCAAGCTCGCCGGCCCGTTCGATGCCGTCGTGCATACGGCCGCAACGTCACCGGTCCCGGGCGTCGATGTCGCAACGCTGGTTCACGACAACATCAATGCGACCCTTGCGCTGATCGAGGCGGCTCGCCGCTGGCGGACGAACCGTTTCATCTTCTTCTCGTCGCTGTCCTACTACGGCCAAATCGAGCAGGACGTCGTCGACGAGGCCACGCCCGTGCGTGATCCCGACGCCTATGGCACAACCAAGCTCATCGTAGAGCATCGGCTCGTCGAGCTCGCCGGCGCCTTTTCATCGCTGGCGCTGCGCCTGCCGGGGATCATCGGTCCGCGGGCACATCGGCATTGGCTCGCAAGCGTGGCGGCGCGGCTCCGCGCCGGCGAACCGGTGCGCGCCTTCCATCTCGACCGCCCCTTCAACAACGCTGCCCACATCGACGACGTGGCCGCGCTCGTCGCGACCGTGTTGACGCATGAGGCCTGGGGCGGCTTCGACGCCGCGGTGCTCGGCGCGGCGGGATCGCTGACGGTGCGCGAGACCATTGAACGCCTTGCGTTAGCGCTCGGCACATCGGCCAAAATCGAAGAGATCGCCCCGACCAACGCATCGTTCACGCTCTCGAGCGCGCACGCGATCGCGCGCTACGGCTACCGGCCATCGGAGATCGGCGCGCTGATCGATCGTTACGGCCGTGAGATCGACGGCACTTAAGCGCGATCGTCGTCGCGATAGCAACCTTTGCACACTTCGGGAATGCGGCCCTCGCGGTGATCCCTGCGAAAGGTCTCGTAGGCCTCGCCGTGCCAGATCGCGACGAGATCCTCGGCATTGCCGAGATCGACAACCTCGGGATTGGCGATGGTGCAGCAGGGTACGACACGCATGTCGGAGGAGACATAGAGCCGCTCGAACGGCCAGGGGCAGAGCTTGTCAGTCTGGCGCCAATTATATTTGTCGGTGACGTTCCAGAACGCCACGCGCACCCCGAGCTCACGCCCCCGCGCCATCAACCGGTCGCAGAGCTCCTCGGTGAAGGCACCCTCGGCGACGATGTCGCGTAGCGCCTCACCCCATTTGTCCTGACCCCAATTGGTGAGGTCGAGCGAGAAGGCGAGGCTGGTGAAGCCGGCTTCGGCGGCGAGCTCGACGAAAGCAGGCAGTTGATGCCGGTTGGACTGCTGCACCACCACCCACATCTTGGTGCGATCAACGCCGATTTGGCGGGAATAGGCGTTGATCAGCTTGCAATTGGCGATGACCCGAGAAAACACCGAGCCGCGCCGGATGCCTTCGAACGTCGCTTCGTCGGCGCCGTCGATCGAGATCTGCACTTCGTTCGGATCGGCGTCGATCAGCCGGCGATAGTTTTCGCGGAGATGCAGCAGCGAGGCATTGGTGGTGGTTCGGACCCAGATCTCGCGCTCGCGTGCGTGGCGCAGCATGGCGAGATAGGCATCGCCCTGCATCAGGGGTTCGCCCATGCCCTGGAGCTTGATTTCGATCAGCCCGTATTGCTGGTCGAGCAGCACCTTGAAACTTTCGAGCGACATGTCGCCGGCGCGCTGGCCTTTGTGCCAATCGCTGACCTGGCACATCGTGCAACGGAAATTGCAGCGGCTGACATTCTCGATGTCGAGCTTGATCGGCAAAAAGTCGACGATGCTGCGATCAGTCCGCGCGCGCAGGTATTTTTCGTAGTTGGCACGCCGCCGCGGATCGAAGGCGAGTGCGCGCTCGCGTTGGGCGGCGTAGGCGGCAGACCCCATCGATGGTCCCGGCGCCGGCAGGCTGCGCAGAAACGCGGCGCTTGCGGCGGCGCCCTGCGCCAAAACTGGTCGTTCGATCGTGTCGGCGTCTTGAGCCATTTGCGTCCGTCGCGGCGGGATCCCGGGGACCCAGGATATCTGGGCAGAACGCAAACTGATTCGGGTTAAAATCGACCACCATTCGTGCGGCGTGGCAAGGCCCGACCCGACCGCTCCGTACAACTCCGGTGCACTAACGCCACCGCACTCAGATCACATAGAACCCGTGCGTGCCGTCGTGGCGGAGCTGGTCGACGAGGCCGTATTCCCAGTCGAGATAGGCCTGCATCGCGCGGTCGTCGACATTGGTGCCCTCATAGGGACGGCGGTAGCGGTGGGCCGGATCGGGCTTCGGCAGGACAAGCGGCGGGCTGACCTCGCGCGTGCCGTCATAACCGCCTTCCAGCACATAGACCTCCCAGTCCATCTGCGCGAGCCATGATGCCGTCATGTCGGCGCGCACGCCCTTGTCGTCGCTCAGGACAATGCGCGCGCCGCGCACAGGTGCTGCCATATCGGTCTCCTGGACGAGCTGGCCGCCGGGATAGTGGCGGAAGCCCGGGAGATGACCGGCGGCATGTTCCTCCGCGTCGCGCACGTCGAAGCGATAGAGCGTGCGATCGGTCTGCGCCACAAGTGCCGACATCTCGTTGGCGCCGATATGGCGGACGCCGGCGCGATAGGCGACGTCGCGAGCATTGGCCGGACCGCCTTCGAACGGTCCGATCGCGCCGCGCCGCTCGGCGCCGTGATCGAGCGCGTGCCGCGCCAGCGTCCAGCCGATCGTGCCGTTGCGCAGCGCCCGCACCTTGTTGGGCACGCCGGCGTTGATCAGCGACTGGGTGCCGATGATCGAGCGCGTGCGGCCGGCGCAATTGACAATGATGGTGGTGTCGGGATCGGGCGCGGCCTGCCCTGCCCGCAGCACCAGCTCCGCACCGGGCACGCTGACCGAGCCCGGGATGTTCATGGTCGCATATTCATCGAAGCGGCGAACGTCGAGGATGGCGATGTTGGCCTTGTCCGCGATCAGCTTTGCCACTTCGTCAGCGCTGAGCGAGGGTGTGTGGCGGCGCGCTTCGACCATCTCGCCGAACGCTTTTGAATAGGAATTGACGTCCTCGAACACCTCATAGCCGGCCGCGCGCCAGGCCTTCAGCCCGCCGTCGAGCGCGCGGACATTGGAGTAGCCGAGCGTCGCAAAGTGTTCGGCGCCGGCCACGACCAGCCCTTCGCCGTCATCATAGAGCACGACCGGCACGTCCTTGCGCGGCAGCCTCACCTCGGCCTCGATCGCGATCCGGTTCGCGGCCATGTTGGCCGCGAACAGCGGATGTCCGGTAGCAAAGGCCGCCTCATATCTGAGATCGAGCAGCGCGATCTCCTCACGCAACAGCAGCGCGCGGCGGATATCGGCGGGGGTAACGGTCGGAAGCTTCATGGCATGAACCTAGACGAGGACAGGCCATGGCTTTTGAACGATTGCGGCGGCCTTGGCTAGCCGCCCCGCTGCATTGCGGCTCAGCCCGTGGCCGCGACCTGCTTCCCGACCTCGGATGAGCGGATCAGGCTCGGCATGCCTGCGGACTTTCTCGAGCGCGATTTCGCGTCGGCTTTCGGCGATATCCGGTCGCGCTTCCCCAGGGCACGGCTATCCGTGCGCACCGATTTATCGGCACGGCTCGCCGAGGACATCGATCACGGCCGGCTCGATCTCGCCTTCAAGCGCGCACCGTCGAACGCCGCAGACGCTGCGATCACGTTCGAGCCGATGGCGTGGTTCGGCAAGATCGCCACGTCACACCAATCCAACGATGCCGTTCCGCTGGTGGCATTTGCAGACGGCTGCGCCTATCGCGACGAGGCGCTGCGCAGCCTGCACCTGATGGGACGGGAATGGACCATCGCCTGCGAAGCGCGAAGCCTCTCCGCGCTGGTCGGTGCGGTCAAGGCCGGCCTCGGTTACGCCGCCCTGCCGATCAGGCTGGGCGAGCGCAAATCGCTGCGCCACGCAGGCGATCTAGCGGACCTGCCGCAGCTCAATGCCGTCGAGCTCGCCCTTGGTATCGCCGAGGGCTGCAACCTGCCGTTCGCCCGCGCGATCGGCGGCATTATCACTGAGCAGTGCGCGCTGGCGTGATGGCTGCAGTTTGCGGCGCGACAGGTACAACAGCACGCCGGTGACGGCGAACAGCGGCATCAGCATCGCCGCGATCATGAACGCAAGCTTGCCGGGCCAGCCAAGGATCGCGCCACGGTGGATATCGAGCAGGTTTGCGATGATCTTCTCGCCGAGCGACTTGTCGGCGTAGCGCTCCGCAGAGACCACCTGACCGGTGACGGCGTCAATGCGGAATTCGTCGCGCGTGGTATCGAGCGTGCTGTCTTTCCCCCACGACCGGATCCGGATCACCGTGCCCGGACCGGCCGGCAGCGTCAGCAAGGCTCGGGAGAAACGGCTGCCCTCTTCGTGCAGGAGGGTTGACCACGCGCGATCGAATCCGATCGGCTGAACCGTCTCGCGGCCGCCGGCCGCGCGCGGCGCCTTGGGCTGCATCTTCGCTACGCCCACCTGTGGACGCGACAGCAGCCAGACGACGCCGTCCTTGTACCAGTCGAACGAATACCAGAGCCCGGTCAGCGTCATCACCAGATAGATCGGCAGCACCCAGGTGCCGAGGACTGCGTGCAGAGAGCGATGCAGCCCGCGCCCGCTGAGCCCGAGATTCGGCTTCAGCCACATCTTCACGCTGCTTGCGCGGCGCGGCCAGCGCAGCACGAGGCCCGAGATCAGCATGACGATCAGGCCGAGCGCGGCAACACCGGTAATCTGGCGGCCCCAGCCCTTTGCATCGCCGGGAATGAGCAGCCAGCGATGCAGCCTGCGCACGGTCGCAAAAAACTCCTCGCCTCGCGGCGTGCCGAGCACATGCGCGTCGTAGGGATCGATATAGAGCGAGGACGGCCGTGCGCCCTGCTCGTCGCGACCGAAGCGAACATGCACGGCCGCGGACGGATCGCTCGAAAGCGTGACGGCGGAGACCTTGCCGGCCTTCAGCCGTGCGACCAGCTCGTCCGGCATCAGTGCCGGTGTCGTTCGCGGCGCGACCTGCATGATCCCGGCATTCAGATGGTCGAGGATCTCATCCTCAAAACTCATGATCGTTCCCGTGAGAGCGATCAGAGACAGCAGCAATGCGAGCACGAGGCCGGCAATGGAGTGGACCTGATGCAGAACGGCCTTGATCTTGTGCCCCAGCCTACTCATCAAAGCCGACCTTCTTGATGAGGGCGATCGCCGCCTGCTGTTGCGCGGCGACCTGATCGATCGGCATAGCATCCGGCGTAAATGGGCCGATATCGGCGAGAATCGGAGCCCGCTCTGCCGTGGCGAGCACAGGATATTCAAGCTCGGCATCAGCAAAGATCCGCTGCGCAGCCGGCGTGACCAGGAATTCGAGGAGTTTTTGCGCGGCCGCCGGATGCGGCGCGCGCTTCGCCATGGCTGCGCCGGTGAGATTGGCATGTGTGCCACCACCCTTGAAGACCGTCGGGACTGCCTTGACCGCCGTGGCCCAGGCGCGCCAGTCGGCGCCTTCCCGTCCGTCACGCAATTGGGCCAGCGCGACGATGTTACCAATCCCGATCTCGCACGCTCCTTGCGCGATCTGGCGGATCACGTCGTTGTCCTTGCCCGCCGGCTTGTGCGCAAGATTGGCCTTCAGGCCGGCGAGCCAAGTCTCCGTTGCGGCCTCGCCGTGATGGACGAGATAGGCCGCGACCAGCGCGACATTGTTCTGATGCAGGCCCGCGCGCATGCAGAGCTTGCCACGCCATTTCGGATCGGTGAGGTCTTCATAATCGATCGCGGCGAGCGCGCTGTCCTGGCGCGCCATCACGACGCGCGGGCGGACGGTCAGCGCAAGCCATTGCGCGCTGCCGTTGCGCAAGTTCGGCGGAACGGCCTGATCAAGCAGCGGCGATGCGAAGGCCTGGGTAAAGCCCCGACCGGCGAGCTGGCTGGTCTTGTCGAGCCCTATCGTCATCAGAACATCGGCAGGCGACGCCTCGCCTTCCGATGCGAGGCGCTTGACGAGGCTGTCTTCGATGAAGACCACCTTGACCTTGATGCCGCTGTCTTTCGTGAACGCCGCGATCGCAGGCTCGACCAGGTTAGCCTCCCTGGTCGAATAGAGCGTAATCTCGTCGGCGCGGCTCGCCGTCACGACACAGGCAGACGCCAGCGCGACCAGGATCGCGATGGCCTTGCGCTGCGCCGTCATGCCTAGAACTTCACCGTGGCCGCCAGCGAGAAACGCCGCGCGTCACCGATCGCGACGTTCAGATTATTCACGGCGGAGGGATAGTAGACGGTGTCGAACAGATTCTTGACGTTGAACTGATAGATCACCGGGAACTGTCCGTATTTCGTCTCATAGGTCGCGAAGATATCGGCGACCACGTAGGACGGCAAGACGAAGGTGTTGGTGGCATCGCCGGGACGGTCGCCGACATAGCGCGCGCCGCCACCGAGGCGGAGCTGGCCCGGCAAAGCGGTGCCGAAGTCATAGACCAGATAGAGCGAGGCCGTGTTCAGGGCGACGTTTTGCAGCTTCCTGCCGAGCAGCGTCGAATCTTCGGACGCCGTCACCCGCGCGTCGGTATAGCCATAGCTGCCGATCAAGGCCCAGCTGTCGGTGAGCCTGCCGGTGACATCCAACTCGACGCCCCGCGAGTGTGCGCGGCCGACGGTGTGGATTTCCACGACATTCGCGCTGTTGGTGACCGTCGTCTGCACGTTCTTCTTGTCGAGATCGTAGAGCGCCAGCGTACCGGAGATGCGCTTGTTCAGATCGAACTTCACGCCAGTCTCGTATGACACGCCTTCTTCAGGCGCAACGTTCGAGCCGATCACGACGCCGATCGGCGCAATGGTCGAATTCGGCTTCAGCGATTCGGTGTAGCTCGCATAAAGCGAGATCTGGTCAGTGAGCTTGAAGATGGCACCTCCAAGCGGAAGCACCTTGTCTTGGGACACGTTGGTATTGGTGACGAAGGGCTTCCCGCGCCCGGCGATCTGGTCGTAGTCCATGTAGCGCACGCCGCCGACCAACGCGAAGCGTTCGGTCAGATGCAACGTGTCCTGGAAGAACATCGACCACTGACCGAGCTTGTCTGTCTGGGCGCTGTCGGAGTTCGACGCCGTCGTCCCCGGCCCGATCAATCCGTAGACGGGATTGTAGACATTGAAGACGGGAGTTGCCTGCCGGATCAAAATGTCACGGTAGATCGTGCGATACTGACCGTCGCCGCCGAACACCACGTCATTGCGCATGTTGCCGAGCCAGAAGCCGCCGGACATGTAGGACGTTCCGTAGCTGACATTGCTGAGCGAGCTTCCCGTGCCGTCATTGCTGCGCGTCTCGGCGCCGGTCGTGAAGTTGATACCGGTGATGCGGAGCTGGTTGGCGCTGAAGGTTTCGGTGTTGTAGCTGTAGCCGGCGTAGAGCTTCCAGTCCTGGTTGAAGCGGTGCTCGACCGAAGCCTGCATCAAGTCCGACGTGCCCCACGTGTTGTTGAAGGGCTCGTCGAGCCGGCGCGTCGCGGGAACCGCCAGCGGCGCTTTCGTCGCCGGATTGAACGCCGTGCCGCGGTCGAACGGATAGATGAACTCGCGATGCTCGTAGTTGAGCTGAACCGTGGTGTCCTGGCCGTACCAGGCCAGCGACGGCGCGACCAACATCTCGCGGTGGCGGCCGAAATTCCGCCAGTAATCCTCGCTGACACCATAGCCGATGAAGCGATAGGCAAGGCCCTGATCACCGATCGGACCAGTGACGTCGAGCAAGCCGTCGGCACCAGTCTTGGAGGCACTGAAGGCCGAGCCGAGCAGCGTGACCGAACCGTGCTGATAGAGCTCCGGGCGCTTGCTGATCGTGTTGACGATGCCGCCGGGGTCCATGATGCCGTAGAGCAGCGAAGCGGGCCCCTTCAGCACCTCGACGCTTTCGACTGCGGGATTGAGGCTGCGGCCCTGCACCAGCGGCATGCCGTTGCGCATGATCGAGCCGTCTCGGTTGTCGCCGAATCCGCGGCGGATGACCGCGTCCTGGCTGCCGGCAAGGGTGTTGGTCTGGGTGATGCCGGAGACGTTGATGAGCGCATCGTCGATGTTGCGCGGCAGCTGGTCCTTCAGAACCTGCTCGGGCACGACGTTGACGGCTTGCGAGGTGTTGAGCGGCGAGGCACCCGAGCGTAGCGTGGTCGAACTCGGCGTCGCGCGATAGCCGAGCTTTGCGGCTTGTTGAGCAGCGGCTTCAGCGGCGGCGCGTTCCGACGGCGTCGGAGCTGCCGGCGCGGCGGCATTCCGGCTGCGCTGGCGTGCAGCTGTTTGCGCACGGCGTTGGGACTGCTCCGATGCGCGCGTCGGTTTCGGCGGCTGCGTCGGCGCATCGACCGTTACCGGCGGCAGCGCCGATTGCGCCTGCGCGGTCGTGCTGTTGGAGGGGTATTCGGCGAGCAGCACCGCCGCTCCGATGAAAAGACCTGCACGGCTCTTGCCGGCACGATTTCGATGACAGCGGTCGCGCTGGCCATCCACAGAGGCACGCACTTTCGATTCACTTCCAAGTCAGAGACAGCATTGAAGCTGGCGCATCTAGCAGTCGCTGCGAATGAAGAGAACCACAGACGGATTTGAATCGCTCTAGTGTTGAATCGTTCTAAGAGCGGTCGCGATCGCATGACGAGGCAACCATTCAAGTTGCGATGCTTTCATGAGCAGAAACCAGCACGTCGCAGTTGGAACTTCCGCGAAATAAGCACGCCTGCACATTGTCGATGCTGATCACGCATCGCCGGCGAGGCGGCATCTTTAGCCGGCCCACGGCGATGCGGCGCCATGCCACACAATCACCCAGCGATCCAGGAGCCCGCACAACTTCTCCATGTCGTCATTGCGGCGGTCGGTATTCTCAATTCACGCGATTTTGTTCAGATCATCTGCACAGATAATCTTTACAGTTTATCTTCATATCTGTATTCGATCCGGCATGATCAATTCTTCGGACCAACGCCCGTCCGCCCGCGCGGGCGCGCTCGCTGAAGATTTGCGTTCGCTGGTCGGAAAGCTGAAGCGCCGACTACGGGAACAGGCAACTCAAGGCGACCTGACACCCTCACAGGTGTCCATTTTGCTGCGTCTGGAAAAGGACGGCCCTGCGACGGTGTCGAGCCTGGCGCGATCGGAAAAGATGCGTCCGCAATCGATGAGCACCGCGGTCGCCGCGCTTCAGGCCGCGGGTCTTGTCAACGGCGCCCCCGATCCGGAGGACGGCCGTCAAACCATTCTGTCGCTGACAAAGGCGTGCCGCGACTGGATCCGGGTCGGTCGCGCCGCGCGGCAGGATTGGCTCTCGCGCACCATTTCGGCCCGGCTTTCATTGCGCGAGCAGGATGAGCTGGCCGCCGCCGTCTCCTTGCTCAACCGGCTTGTCGACGATTGACGCGGCCCCGCTGCATCCGCGGCGCGGAACATTCGGCTGCCGGAAGGACGTAAATCATGGCTCTCACGACGCTCGACCCGATCACCGCCCTCATTGTCGTCGACCTGCAACGCGGCATCGTCGGCTTACCTTCCGTCCATTCCATGGGCGACGTCGTGGAGCGCTCCTGCACGCTAGCCGCTGCATTCCGGCGACACCGCCTGCCGGTCGTGCTGGTCAACGTCGATGGCGGAGCGCCGGGCCGCACCGAGCGGCCGCGTGCCGGCGGTCCGTTCCCCGACGGATGGACCGCTCTCATTCCGGAGCTTGATCGACAGCTCGCCGATATCACCGTGACCAAGCGGACATGGGGCGCATTCGCCAGCACCGATCTCGAGAACCAGCTGCGATCGCGCGGCGTCACGCAGGTCGTGGTCGCCGGCGTAGCCACAGGCACCGGCGTCGAGTCCACCGCGCGCCAGGCCTATGAGGCGGGCTTCAATGTCACCCTTGCCACCGACGCCATGACCGATCCGCGTCCGGAGGCCCACGACTACAGCATCGCAAACGTCTTTCCGCGGCTCGGCGAGAGCGGCTCGACGCAAGCGATCATCGACTTGCTGGCAACACGGAGCGCGCAGGCATGAACTGGCTTCATCTGGTTTCCTATTTCTTTGGCGGCGCCTTTCTGGCCAACGCCATTCCGCATCTCGTCAGCGGCCTGAGAGGCGAGCCGTTCCAGAGCCCGTTCGCGCAGCCACGAGGAGAAGGGTTATCCTCGTCAACAATCAACGTGCTCTGGGGCTTCTTCAACATCATCGTCGGATATCTTCTGGTCTGTCGTGTCGGGGAGTTCGCGCTGCTGGACACGCGCGATGTCGCCGCGCTCGGACTCGGCGCCCTCTTGCTAAGCCTGTTTTGCGCGCGACACTTCGGCCGGTTCCACGGCGGCAACACGCCAACAGGTTCGTGAGCGTGGCGGCCGCAGGCACGTTTCGCTCACTACGGAACTTCAATTATCGCGTCTGGGCCGCCGGCGCGCTGGTGTCCAATACCGGGACGTGGATGCAGCGCGCCGCCCAGGACTGGCTCGTTCTCACCGAGCTCACGCAGCACAATGCGTCGGCTGTGGGCATGGTGATGGCGCTCCAGTTCGGACCACAGCTCCTGCTGATGCCGTGGACAGGATTTGCGGCCGACCATTTCAACCAGCGACGGATCCTGATCGCGACGCAGGCGACGATGGGCGTGCTGGCGCTGGTGCTTGGCCTTCTCACCGTCTCCGGCCTGGTGCAGCTCTGGCACGTCTATGTGTTCGCCTTCCTGTTCGGCTGCGCCGCGGCCTTTGACGCCCCGGTGCGCCAGACCTTCGTCGCGGAGCTCGTTGGCGACGGCGACCTCTCCAACGCCATCGCGCTGAACTCGACGTCGTTCAACGCCGCGCGAATGATCGGGCCCGCGATCGCAGGCATCATCATCGCCTCGATCGGCACCGGATGGGCATTCCTGATCAACGCCGCATCCTTCATGGCGGTGCTTGGCTCACTCTCCCTGCTGCGCGCCTCGGAACTTCGCCCGAATGCACGGGCGCAGCGGGCCAAGGGCGGCATGACGGAGGGTTTTCACTACGTGTGGTCGCGCGCGGATCTCAGGGCGATCATGATCATGCTGTTCCTGATCGGCACGTTTGGGCTGAACTTCCCGATCTTCATCTTGACCATGGCAGTCACGGTCTTTCACACCGATGCGCGCGGCTTTGGTCTGCTGTCGTCGACGATGGCGATCGGCACCATCTCGGGCGCACTGCTGGCCGCAGGGCGCGCCCAGCCGCGATTCGTCTCGCTGCTGCTTGGAGCTGCAACTTTTGGAGCGGGGTGCACGCTGGCCGCGCTGGCGCCGAGCTACTGGCTGTTCGCAGGCAGCCTGGTCGTAATCGGCGTCGCTGCTCTGACGGTCACCAATACCTCGAACAGCCTGATGCAGCTCTCGACCGAACCGAGGATGAGGGGACGCGTGATGGCGTTGCGCCTCGGCGTCGCGCTTGGCGGCACCCCGATCGGGGCGCCGATCGTCGGATGGGTGGCGGACAATCTGGGCCCACGCTGGGCGCTCGGCGTGGGTGCGGCGGCCGGCTTTGCGGCAGCGCTCGTGGCGGTCCGCGCGATGTCAGCGCGCACCCCGGACGATTGCCTCGAATGACAAGCGATCTTAGGCGATCGCAGGGCTGGTCAACTCATCCAGCTTCGACTTGAGCGCCGCGCCATCAGACAATGCACGAAGCGGCGGACGCACACGCAGCCAGCCTGCGTCGCCGGTCTGTGCGGCGAGAATGGCCTTAAGCGTCGCGAGGAAGGATGGGCTCTTGACCACGATGTCGACCGCGGCCTGCATGCGCGCTTCGACGTCCTTGCCGTCGATCATCGCCTTGACCAGCTCCGGCGCGATGTTGGCCATGCCGCAAATCGTCCCGGCGCCGCCGCCGGCGATCGCGCGGGCGATGTCGGTTTCATTGCCGACGGTGATGGCGAGCTCGGGGCTAGCTGCGCGGAACGCCTGGAACTGCTTGAAGTCACCGCTGGAGTCTTTCAACCCCGCGACCAGCTTGCCGTAACGCTTGCGCAAGGCTGCTGCGACGGTTGTCGGGATTGCGACGCCCGAGATCTGGGGGATGTGATAGAGCACGGCGCGCAGACGATCATCGCCGACGCGGTCGATGATGGCGGCGAAGGCATCCTCGATGCCGTCAGGCGTCACGTTGCGATCGAAGTAAGGCGGCAGGAACAGCACATGGCGCAGGCCGAGGCCGAGCACCGCGCGGGTCAGCGCGATGCTGTCGCTGATGGCAGGGAAACCGCCGCCTATACCGATGCGCTCCGCGGCGACGCCGGCGTTGAGCAGCGCCTCAACGGTCGCGACGCGTTCGCCGACATTGAAGGAGGTGCCCTCACCTGTCGTGCCGAACAGCACGACACCGTCGACACCCTTCTCGAAGAGCTGCTTGGCGTGAGCGGCGAGCTTCGCGGAATCCACGCTGCCATCCGATGTCAGCGGTGTCGCCGACGCCACCCAGAATCCGCGAATTGCCTCCGTCATAGCACCACCCATTGCTGCGGCTTCGGAATAAGCCCCTGATCCATAACGATCTTCGGGGCCAATCGAGGCCTTGTTTTTGCTTTACTTTTCATCTTGTACCTTACATACAAGGAGGATGCAATTCCCTCGCCGCGATGGCGCGCAACAGGCGCCCGGCCAGACCTGCAAGAGGCCTCACATGGACATGGTGACCCCCGCGGGACATCCCGATCAACTGCTCGGCACCTTGCGCGACAAGCTCGGCGCGGCTGCCGTGCTGACCGGCAGCGACGTGCCGGCGCGCAATCACAACGACTGGAGCGCGAGCCTGCCGCAAACGCCGCTCGCGGTGATCCGCCCGCTCGATGCGCAGGGCGTTGCGGACGCGATCGCGACTTGCCGTCAGGCGCGGCTGCCCTTCGTGCCGCAGGGCGGATTGACCGGACTGTGCCGCGGCGCCTCGCCCGAGCCGGGCTGGGTCGCGATTTCGCTGGAGCGCATGACCGGCATCGAGGAGATCGATCGCGCCTCCGCGACAATGACGGTGAAGGCCGGCACGCCGCTTGAGGTGATTCAAAAAGCCGCCGACGAAGCCGGCTTCTTTTTTCCGCTCGATCTCGGCTCGCGCGGTTCCTGCGCGATCGGCGGCAATCTCTCGACCAATGCCGGCGGCAATCGCGTGATCCGCTACGGCATGACGCGTGAACTGGTGCTCGGCTTGGAGGTGGTTCTGCCGGATGGCACCATCATCACCAGTCTCAACAAGCTGATGAAGAACAATGCCGGCTACGACCTGAAGCATCTCTTCATCGGCTCGGAAGGCACCCTCGGCATCATCACCCGCGTGGTGCTGAAGCTGTTTCCGAAGCCCCGCTCGACCATGGCCGCGCTTTGTGCGCTGAAGGACTATGCAGCAGTGATCGCGCTGCTGGATGCGGCACGCTCCGGGCTCGGCCCGCTGCTGTCGGCATTCGAAGTGATGTGGCCGGATTATTGGGACGTCATCACGTCGCGCGCCGGGGTTAAGCCACCGGTCGCCGCAGGCCACGGCCTCTACGTGCTGGTGGAGGCGCAGGGCACCGACGAGAGCCACGATGCGCCGCGCTTCCAAAGTTGGCTGGAAGAGCTGATGGAGCGCGGGCTGCTCGCCGATGCCGCGGTCGCGCAATCGCTGGCGCAGACGCAGGCGTTCTGGCGGGTGCGCGACATCTGCGCCGAATTCGGCCAGGTGCTCGGGCCGCACATCTCCTACGACATCGGCCTTGCGGTGGCACGGATGGACGAGTTCGTCACGCGCTGCAAGGCCGCGCTCGCGACAGGCATCAAGGGATGCGAGAGCGTCTATTACGGCCATATCGGCGATGGCAATCTCCACCTCGTCTCCTGGGTGACGGGCCTCAGCGTCGAGCAGCAGCCGAAGGAAGAAATGGACGCGATCATCTACGGTCTCGTCCGTGAGATGGGCGGCAGCGTCTCCGCCGAGCACGGCATCGGCACGCTGAAGAAGAAATGGCTGGGCCATGCCCGCAGCGACGCCGAGATCGCGCTGATGCGGACGCTGAAGGCCGCGCTCGACCCGGATCATCTGCTCAATCCGGGCAAGGTGATCTGAGACAACGCATGCGATCGCTGAAGCTCGATACACCAAAATCGCTGTCCCAGCGGGTGATGCAGCGGCTGCGCCAGGCCATCATCGACGGCGAGTTCGCGCTGGGTGCGGCGATCTCCGAGGAGATGGTGGCGAATTCCTTCGGCGTCAGCCGCACGCCAGTGCGCGAGGCGATGGGCCAGTTACAGGCGCAGGGGCTCGTGGTGATCAGGCCGCAGGTCGGCAGTTTTGTGTTCACGCCGAGCGCCGAGGATATCACTGCGCTCTGCACTTTCAGGATCGCGCTTGAGCCGAAAGCCGCCGAGCTCGCCTTTCGCCATGATCGCGACGGCGCCGTCGCGACGATGAGCGATGCAATCGCGGCCATGGAGCAGGCGGTCACGGCGCGAGACAACATCGCCTATGGCCGCGCCGACGCCGCGTTTCACGAGGGGCTGTTCGCGCATTGCGGCAACCGCTATCTCATCGAATCCTATCAACTCGTCTCGGGCCGCGTCGCTGCGCTCCGCACCAACCTGACCTCGCCGATCGACGTCCGGACCCGCACCTCCTTCGACGAGCATCGCAGGCTGCTCGACCTGTTCGCCCGCTGCGAATTTGCTGATTTCGAAAAATTGATGACGACGCACGTCACCAATTCGGGCCTGGTCTATGCCAAGGCCTTGAAGGTGGAGGCCTTGAAGGTGGAAGCGCTGAAGGTGGGCTGAGCGGGGCTACTGTCCGCCCTTCGGTCCGGGCCTGTCGAGAAAATCCAGCGCGGTGTTGATCTGCTCGAGTTGGTGCTCGATCCTGTCGCGCTCCTCGACCGTCTGCGCCGCCTCGAGCTGTTCCACCAGCTTCTGCTTCCGCGCCAGCAAGTTCTCTATGACTGTACTCACAGCTCCCCCATCGCTCCCCCATCGCCCGATCGTAGGGCGCGAGCGCTGGCCTCGCACACCACCTCAATCAGAATGTGCACGACGGCGGTTGGTTCCCGCGGATGAAACACGACGGCAGGCCGATGGAACTATTTGCGCAGGCTCGCCCAGACCCCGCCGAGGATCAGCAGGCCGCCGAAAAGATGGATCAGCTTCGGCGGCTCGCCGAGGATCGCGAACGACAGCAACGCGCTCGCGACCGGCCCGATGTAAAGAACCAGTGATGTCCGCACCGAGCCGAATTTGCCGCCGAGCCAGGCAAAGCCGGCATAGGCAAGCAGGCCGGGCACGATCCCGGCGAAGAGATAGGCTGCAAGCGCTTTTGTGCTGAAGACCTGCGCCGGCATGGCCCACATCTCCAGGAGCGCCTGCGGCAGCGAGAACAACGCGCCGGCGCCTGCGAACAGGCTCATGCGCGCAAGCAAGGATGCGCGCGGCGCGGCGCGCGACTGCAGCAGGGTATAGCCGGACCAGCCGAGCATCGCGATCACGACAAGACCGTCGCCCGATGCTGTCTCCAATTGCGTTAGCGCCTCGATATGGCCGCCGGAGATGATCAGGAGCGCGCCGGCAAGCGCCAGCGCCGTGCCGAGCCATTGCAGCGGGCCGATATGCTCCATGCCGAGCGCGGCGGAGATCAGCAGCACGGTGATCGGCGATAGCGCCATGATCAGCGCGATGTGGATCGCCGTGGTCGAGACGCCCGCCACATAGACCGGACCGCCACAGAGATACATGCCCGTGAAGCCGGCCGCGAGGATCGGCCAGATGTTCTTGCCAAGCGGTACGCGGCCGGCACGTATCTCCGTGAGCGCGATCGGCGCGAGACCGATGGCGACGATGCTCCAGCGGAAGAAGGCAAGCGCAAACGGCGGGACCGAGCCCGCAAGGCCGCGCGCCAAAATCTGATTGGAGGCCTGCGCAGTCGCCACCAGGATGAAGCCAATCAGCGCAACCGCGCCGAGCCAGGCCTCAGTGGACGGCGCCGCGCCGGCTTCGTCACCGCCGTCAGAAGTTTCCTTGCCCATGGAGCAATTGAATATCTGATACCGGCCGCGGTGAGAACCCAGAAGACCGATCGCTGGTGTGCATAGGCGGCGCTCGCAGTGCTCCGGGGGGCAAGGCGATGCCTGCGAGCTGCACCGGCGCAACATGGGTGCGGGTGACGGAAACCGAAAACACCGCCAGCAGCGCGCAGAGCATGCAGAGCCTCATCCGCACCGTTCTGCGATCGGTGATCGGCAGGAACAGGAAAAACATCATCGCCAGGATCAACAGCGCGTCGACTAGAAACATGGTTCTCTCCCTTGAAACCGGGATGAGAATGACGCGGCGCAGCCGGACGGTATGTGGGCGGTGTCACAGTGCGGGCCAGACCGCCTTGCCACGATCGCCTCCCATAGCGTCAACGCCGGCACGCGGGTTTTCGCCGCAGACCGGCCCGACGAAAATGGCGTATCATTGAAATCATGATATAATCTCCGCGACAGGGGAAAGTCCCGCGGAACGCGGGCGCCGCTGCCCTTCCGTCGACCGCTCAGGTGAGCTACGCCATTCCGGCCGGGAAGTCCGTCGAGAGATCGCCACGCGATGCGCCTTCCTTCTCTGAATGCAATCAAAGCTTTCGAGGCCTTCGCGCGCACTGGAAGCGTGAAGGCCGCGAGTGACGAACTCGCCGTCAGTCCGACGGTCGTCTCCCGCCATCTGCGAAATCTTCAGCAGGATCTCAACGTCACGCTGGTCGAGCCGCATGGGCGAGGCCTGAGATTGACCTCGGCGGGCACGGCCTATTACGGCCAGATCCGGCGGTCCTTCGATATCATGCGGCAGGCCAATGACGAGATTCGTCAGACCTCGCGCACGCTCACGCTGTGGTGCATTCCCGGCATCGCCAATCAGCGCCTGCTGGCCGCGCTGCCCCAGTTGCAAAGCCGGCTGGGCAATTACGAAATCATCCTGCAACCGACGCTGTCGCGACCGGACCTCGTGCGCGGCGAGGCCGATGCGGAGGTCGTCTGCATCAACGGGCTCGACGCCCAACCCGACGTCAGCACCGAGTTGATCGCCCACCCGCTCGTCCATGCGGTCGCAAGTCCGGCATTCTGCTCGCGCTTTCCCGAGGTCCGGGAGGCCGCCGACATCCTCAAACTGCCGCTGATCCACGAGGCGTCGACGCTCTACTGGGAGCAATGGCTGGAATATTTCGGCATCACCGACCTGCCGATGCTGCGCGGCCCGCGGCTGTGGCACGCTCACCTCACGATCGAGGCCGCCCGCCTCGGCCAGGGCGTGGCGCTGGCCAATACGCTGCTGGTCGAACAGGACCTCGTCACCGGCCGGCTGCTCGATTTGAGCCCACGCCCGGTCAGGCTCGGCGGCTACTATTTTCTCGCGGCGACCAAACGATGGGGCGATCCCGATCTGGTCGTGCTGCGCCGCTGGTTGAAGGAAACGCTCGGCGCGCCGCCGACCAGTGCATTAGATGCAGCAATGGCCGCCGAATAAGCTGATTGTTCCTCGGCCGGGCCGCTTCTAGCCTCAGGGGCGTTTCATCCCTTTGCCGGATGCGTCCATGCCGACGAATGCCGAATTGCTGTCTCGCCGCGCGGACGCCGTCGTTCGCGGCGTCAGCCATGCGACGCCGATCTCGGCCGCCCGCGCCCGCAATGCCGAAATCTGGGACGTCGAGGGCAAGCGCTATGTCGATTTTGCCGGCGGCATCGCGGTCCTCAACACCGGGCACTGCCATCCCGGGATCATCGCGGCCGCTGCGGAGCAGATGCAGCGCTTTACCCACACCTGCTTTCAAGTCCTGATGTATGAGCCCTACATCGCTCTTGCCGAGCGGTTGAACGCGCTCGCGCCGATTCAGGGACGACGCAAGACCGCGTTCTTCACGACCGGCGCCGAGGCCACCGAGAATGCCGTCAAGATCGCGCGCGCCGCGACCGGGCGCTCCGGCGTGATCGCGTTTACCGGGGCATTTCACGGACGCACGGTCATGGCCTCGGCGATGACCGGCAAGGTGACGCCGTACAAGAAAGGTCTCGGCCCCGCGCTGCCCGAGGTCTGGCACGTGCCGTTCCCGGTGCCGCAGCTCGACGTCACCGTCGAGGATGCCTTGAAATATCTCGGCTTCATCTTCAAGGCCGATGCGGATCCTTCGGGAATCGCGGCGATCATCATCGAACCCGTGCAAGGTGAAGGCGGCTTCCATCAAGCGCCGCCGGAGTTGATGCGCGCGCTGCGCCGCCTCTGCGACGCGCACGGCATCGTGTTGGTGGCCGACGAAGTCCAAACCGGATTTGGACGCACCGCCAAGATGTTTGCCATGGAGCATTACGACGTCACGCCGGATCTGATCTGCGTTGCCAAGAGCCTTGCCGGCGGCTTTCCGCTGTCGGGCGTGATCGGCCGCGCCGCGATCATGGATGCGGCCGATCCTGGCGGCCTCGGCGGCACCTATGCAGGCAATCCGGTCTCCTGCGCCGCGGCGCTCGCCGTGCTGGATGTGTTCGCCGAAGAAAAGCTGCTCGACCGCGCGGCGAGGCAGGGCACGCAGCTCAAGGCGCGGCTCGAAAAACTGAGATCCCAGAACAATGTGTTGCCGATCGACGCCATCCGCGGCCTCGGTGCAATGGTCGCATTCGATATCGTCAGGGAACGCGGCGGCTCGGAGCCCGATGCGGAGACGACCAAACGCGTCGTCCAGACCGCTTACGAGAACGGTCTCGTGCTGCTCTCCTGCGGCACCAACGCAAACACGATCCGGATCCTGGCGCCCCTGACCGCCGAGGAGTCCATCGTGGATGAAGGCTTGGATATCCTGGAGGCCGCTCTTGCCTGCTGACAGCGACGTTCATTCGCGAATTGAGACGGCGATCGAGACGGGATGGGAGTTCATGGCGCGCGATGGCTGATCAGATCGGTCATGATTTGAATGTCGAGGGCGTCACGAAACTCTATGGAGAGTTCGCAGCGCTCGACAATGTTTCGCTGACGGTCAGGCGCGGCGAGTTTCTGACCCTGCTCGGGCCGTCCGGCTCGGGCAAGACGACCCTTCTGATGTCGATCGCAGGCTTCGTCCAGCCCGACCGCGGCGACATTCAGCTCGATCGGCACAGCATCGTGCGGCTGCCGCCCGAGCGACGTAATTTCGGCATGGTCTTTCAGGGTTATGCGCTGTTCCCCCATCTGACCGTGTTCGACAACGTCGCCTTCCCGCTCCGCATACGCAAATGCTCGCAGGCCGAGGTCCAGGCCAAGGTCAACGCGGCGCTCGACCTGGTGCAGCTCGCCTCGCGCGCGGATCGATATCCACGCCAATTGTCCGGAGGTCAGCAACAGCGCGTGGCGCTCGCCCGGGCCATGGTGTTCACGCCGCATCTGCTGCTGCTCGACGAGCCGCTCAGCGCGCTCGACAAGAATCTCCGCAGCGAGATGCAGGACGAATTGAAGAGGCTGCACAAGCGGATCGGCCTGACCTTCATCTATGTCACCCACGACCAGGATGAAGCACTGTCGATGTCGGACCGGATTGCCGTCATGCGCGACGGCAGGATCATCCAGCAGGGGTCGCCAAGCGAGCTCTATGACCAGCCGGCGACGACATTCGTCGCCAACTTTCTCGGCCGAAGCAACTTCCTTCGCGGCACCGTGGACGCACACATCCCCGGCGGTTTCGCTTTCACGCATCAGGGCACAAGATTCACACAGGCCGTCCCGGGCGGCGATTGTCCGGCACCGGGGCAGGACGTGGTGCTGGCACTGCGCCCGGAGAAGATCTCGATCGTGGACGGCGGCGCGCCGTCCGACAACGCCCTGAAGGGCGTAATCTCCGAATGGAATTATCTCGGCGCCCAATTCCGGCTCGTGGTCGACACCCTGGAGTTCGGCGCCGTCGTGATCGTGATTCCGACCTGGAAAAGCGGCGCACCTCCCGCCACCGGCCAGCCGGTGTCGATCGGATGGGACGCCTCCGCCGCAACGCTCGTCTCAGACAATTGACCGCCTTCTCTTCACGTAACCACGTCAACCAGTGAGCCCTTCATGACCGACCGCAAGACTGCTCTCGACAAGACTGCTCTGGTGATCTCGCGCCGCAAGTTACTCGCGGGCGCCGCCCTCATCGCAGCGCCAGCACTGCTCAGGACCGATCGCGCGCTCGCCGAAACGCGCAAGGACGTCGTGCTGGTCAATTTCGGCGGCGCCGCCATGAAGGCCTTCGATGAGGCCTATGTGCAGCCATTCGCCGCCCAGGGCGGCCGCATCGTGCTCGACGGCAGCGGCGCCTTGAACGGCAAGATCCTCACCATGGTGCAGTCGGGCAATGTCACCTGGGACATCTGCGATGGCGGCATCACCACATTGGCCGAGCTCAACCCGCGCAATGCGCTGGAGAAGATCGACTACGGCATCGTCGACAAGACCAAGGTGCCGGCCGAATTCGCCTATGAGAATGGCGTCGTGAACTACATGTTCTCGTCGGTGATGGCGTGGGACACCGCCAAGGTGAAGGACACGCCGACGCTCGCCGACTTCTTCGATCTCAAGAAGTATCCGGGCCGGCGCATGATGCGCAAGGATTCCCAGGCGATGATGGAGCTCTGCCTGATCGCCGACGGTGTGCCGCTGGACAAGCTCTATCCGCTCGACACCAAGCGCGCCTTCGAGAAGATGGCCACGATCAAGAAGGAACTGCTGTACTGGAACAGCGGCGCCGAAAGTCAGAGCCTGATGCGTGACGGCGAATGCGTCATGGGCTTGCTGTGGCATACGCGCGCCAACGTGCTCAAGGCCGAGACCAAGGGCCGGATCGCCTATTCCTTCAAGGACGGGCTGCTGCAGCCGGGCCTTTGGGTCGTGCCCAAGGGCAATCCGGCGGGTGCGGAAGCATTCCGCGCCATCGCATCGATGCAACAACCCGAAGGCCAGGTGAAGCTGCTCGCCGCGATGGGCAACGGACCGGCCAATCCGGCCGCGCAAAGCCTCGTGCCCGCCGATCTGCGCCAGACGAACCCGGGCGATCCGGCCAATGTCGCGGTTCAGGCCAAGATCAATGCGGCTTGGTACATCGAGAACCACTCCAAGACGTTCCAGGCCTATCTCGACTTCATCTCGTCCTGAGCCGTCATGCGAGCGCTGCTGTCGCGCCTTGCCACGACCGAAACGACCCCGGCGACCGATGTCGCCGGGGCGCTAGGGCCGCCGTCGCCGCGTCGGCTCCATGGCGCGATGCGCTACTGGCTGCTGATCATGCCGGCGCTGCTGCTGATGCTCGCATTCTATCTCTATCCCATTGGCCGGGTGCTCTGGATCAGCGTCACGGAGCCGAAACCGGGGCTGGATAACTTTGCGCTGCTTGCGACCAGCGCGTCGATCCACAAGATGCTGGTGACGACGGCACGGATCAGCATTCTGACCACGGTCATCACGCTGGTTCTCGCTTATCTGGTCGCCTACACGCTGGTGCATAGCGGCGAACGCGGCAAGCGCTGGATGCTGCTCGGCGTGATCGTGCCGCTGTGGATTTCGGTGCTGGTGCGCGCGTTCGCCTGGTTCATCCTGCTGCGCCGCGAGGGCCTCATCAACAACGTTCTCATCGCCAGCGGAATCATCGACAGTCCGCTCAGCCTGATCTGGAACGAGACCGGCGTGGTGATCGGCATGGTGCACTACATGCTGCCGTTCGGCATTCTGCCGATCTACGCCAACATGAATGATATCGATCAGCGCTGCGTTGCGGCGGCCCGCGGCCTCGGCGCGACCCGCGGCGCCGCGTTCCGCAAGGTGTTCCTGCCCCTGTCCATGCCGGGCGTGATCGGCGCCGGCATCCTGGTCTTCGTGTTCTCGCTCGGCTTCTTCGTGACCCCGGCGCTTCTCGGCGGCGGCAAGACGCTGATGATCGCCGAGTACATCAAGGTCCAGATTCTCGAAATCGTGCGCTGGGGCGTGGGCACCATGCTCGCGGCAACGCTGCTCGTCGTGATCGGGCTCCTGCTCGCGGTCCTCGGTCGCATCATCGACCTGCGCAAGCTGTTCGGATCGGTGTAGCCCGTGGCATTTCCTGCACCCGGCAATATCTCGGTGATGACGCGCTCGATGGCGTGGGCGGTGGTCTGTTTCCTGGTGCTGCCGATCAGCATCGTGTTCGCGGTCTCGCTGACCGACCAGCCCTATTTGTCCCTGCCCCACGACGGGTTGTCGCTGCAATATTACCGCGGCCTGCTGACCAGCCGGGCCTGGCTGACGAGCATCTGGCACAGCCTGGTGATCGCGATCGCCTCGACGGCGATTGCGGTGACGGCCGGCACGCTCTGCGCGATCGGCTGCTGGCGCATCAACAGCCGTGCCAGCGACGCGGTGCGGGTGCTGATGCTGATCCCGATCATCGTGCCGACCATCGTGTACGCACTCGGCATCTATCAGCTTTGGGTGGATCTCAAGCTGATCGGCTCCTTCGCCGGCGTGATCATCGCCCATGCGGTGACCGGGCTTCCCTATGTGGTCATCACGGTCTCGACTGCGCTCGCAGGCTTCGATCCGAAGCTCGAGCAGGCGTCGCAGAGCCTCGGGGCCAGCATGATTCAGACGCTGCGGCTGGTGATCGTCCCCAACATCCTGCCCGGCATCATCTCCGGCGCGATCTTCGCCTTCATCCATAGCTGGGATGAAGTGGTCATCGTGCTGTTCATCGCCGGACGCAGCGTGTTCACCCTGCCGCAGCGGATATGGGACGGCATCAACGAGAGTCTCGACCCCACCATCGCCGCGGTCGCAGCCGTGCTGATTCTGACGACCGTATCCCTCCTGTTCATCGACATCGCCATTCGCCAGCGACGCTCCCAATAACCGGAACAACGATAATCATGCCGCGCAATAACGACTTCAGTCCCGACAAGAATCTGGCCCTCGACTGGATTGACCATCATGCAGGACGCCTGTCCGAAGACCATCTGACGATCTGGAATCTGCACGAGCCATCCTGGCGCGAGTACAAATCGGCAGCCTGGTACGTCGAGCGCCTGAAGGCGGAAGGCTTCGCGGTCGAGGCAGGGTCGGGCGGAATGCCCACCGCCTTTGCCGCGGTGTGGTCGAACGGCGATGGCCCCACGATCGGCGGCTACGCCGAGTACGACGCGGTTCCGGGCGCCTCGCAGGATCCGGTGCCGCACCGGCAGCCACGCATCGGCGTGAGCCCTCACGCCGCCGGCCATACCGATCCGCATTCGGCGCTCGGCATGGGGTCTTTCACCGGCTTCCTTGCCGCCAAGCATGTGATGGAACGCAGCGGCATAAAGGGGCGGCTGAAGTTCTTCGGCGAGCCGGCCGAGAAGATGTGCGGCTCCAAGCCGGTCCACGCTGCCAAGGGCTATTACGACGATCTCGATGCGGCGATCAGCTTCCACCCGCACTCATTCCCGAGACTCGCCAACAGCTGCTTCTGGGATACGCACAGCGCACCCTATTGGAGCCGCATCTACACGTTCGAATGTGCATCTCCGGAGACCTGGCAGAACTCCGGCGCCGTCACCGGCGTTGCCCATTCGCATTCGGCGGCACGCGCACCCGGAGCGATCGATGCCGTCTGCTTGATGTACAGCTCCAGCAAGTTCATGAAGGAATCGATGCTGCCGCATCATGGCAGCTGGAGCCTGAATGAATTCATCCTGCATGCAGGCCAGGCGGCCGCAGACAATATCGCACCTGGCCTCGGCCAGATTCAATATTCGCTGCGCGCCCCGACGCTCGACATGTGCGCGCGTGTGTTCGAGGTGCTCGACCGCAATGCCGAACATTGCGCGGCAATGACCCATTGCAAGGTCACCGCGCGCTGGATCACGCGGACACGGGCAGGTCTCGCCAATCACGCGATGGCTGAGGTCGCGTGGCGCAATTTCGAGGCGATCGGCGCTCCGCAGTACAATGACGAAGCGCGGCTCTTCGGCCGCAAGATTCAGGAAAGCCTCGGCATCGCGCCGATGGAGGATCCCTTCACGCCGGAGATTCAGCACGTGACCGCACCGTGGGACGGTGAGAAGGCCTTTCGCGAGCAATTGCCGCCCTGGCAGACCAATCTCGCGGCCGATGATTATGTCGACTACACCTGGCATGCGCCGACCGTGCGCCTCTATGTCGGCCGTCCGACGCTGCGCGCGCCCGATCCCGGCTATCGCTATCCCGATTGGACCCGCTACGCGATGGGCGGCGTGCCGGCCTGCATCGATCCGATGTGGCTCACCGCCGGCAAGGTGATCGCAACGACAATTCTCGATCTGCTGACCGACGGCGTGTCGCTGAACAAGGCCGTGGCTGAATTTCGCGAACGGACCGGCGGCGGGATCGGAGGCTCGAAATGGGTCGCTCCGCTGCTGCCGAAGGACTTCGCGCCGCCGGTGCACTACCGCTGGCCGGAATACGTCACCACGGTGCGCGGTGAGGAATGGACCATTCCGACGGCCGCATCATGAGACGCCGCACCGGCCGCGGCCGGGCCTCATGACACCCTTCATTA
Source organism: Bradyrhizobium sp. LTSP857 (assembly GCF_000938285.1). NCBI lineage: Bacteria > Pseudomonadati > Pseudomonadota > Alphaproteobacteria > Hyphomicrobiales > Nitrobacteraceae > Bradyrhizobium > Bradyrhizobium sp. LTSP857. Next base: position 70,123 of record NZ_JYMS01000016.1, read on the forward strand.
CGACTTGAAAGAGAGACGTCCATGTCGATCATCTCCGAACCCGAATACCGCTACAACATGCTGATCAAGACATTCGCGTCGCAGGCCGAACCGGCCTTCGAGGCGGAGTCACAGCAGATCGGCGTGTGGGGTCGTCGATGGGGCTGCAACAACGATGTCGGCCGGCTCCGCATGGTGCTGATGCATCGCCCCGGTCCCGAACTGAACATCGTCGACCCGAGCAAGCGGCTGCCAGAGATCGGCGCCTTCGGCGATCCGGAGCAGGGGTGGTATTGGCGCGGCGACACGATCCCCGATCTCGCCGCCCAGCAGGCGCAACACGACGCGCTCGCCAGCGCCTTGCGGGAGGAAGGCGCGGAGGTCGTCTATATCGACAAATGCGCACCCGGCAAGATGAAGAGCGTCTACACCCGCGACAGCGTCATCGCCGTGGGCGGTGGCGCCATCGTCACGCGCCTAGGTCCGCCGATCCGCCGCGGCGAGGAACTGCCGGTGACGCGGACGCTGGCCAATCTCGGAATGCCGATCCTGCGGACGATCTCGGGCGTCGGCCTGATGGAAGGCGGCAGCTTTGCCTTCATCACTCCGAAGGTTGCCGTTGTCGGGCTGTCGAGCCGGGTCGACGAAGAAGGCGCGCGCCAGCTCGAGGATGTGCTGCGCACCCAGGGCGTCGAGCTGCTGCGCGTTCATCTCACCGGCTACCGTTTACACATCGACGGCATGTTCGTGATGATCGATCGCGACACCGCGTTCGTGAACCCGACGTTGTTGCCGTTCTGGTTTCTCGAGAAGCTCAAGGAATTGAAGATCCGCCAGATCGAGGTCTGCCCCGACGACCAGAACTGGGTGATCAACTGCCTGGCCGTTCGCCCCGGGCACGTGATCGTGCCCGAAGGGATTTCGCCGCGAACCATGGAGAAATTCGCCAAGGCCGGCGTGACCACGCGCGTCGTCGCCTATGACAAGGTTGCGCTCGGTGGCGGCGGCATCCACTGCTCCACCTCGCCGCTGATCCGCGATCCGCTCTGACGGGGGCCCGCCGAGGGCCCTGTCGGTCCCGGATGGGCGTCCCTGTACGGAACCCGCAATTCTTCACGCGCCCGTCGGTTGTATTCGCGGGCGCGGAGTCCTATGCGTAGGCGCCATGGACACCCAAATCATGACCGCCGAAAAGCCCCTGATGGCCCAGGCCCGGCCGCGCAAGCCGGCGCCGTTCCTGCCGATGAGCCGCGCCGAGATGGATGCGCTCGGCTGGGATGCCTGCGACATCGTGCTGGTGACCGGCGATGCCTATGTCGACCATCCGAGCTTCGGCATGGCGATCATCGGCCGGCTGCTGGAGGCGCAGGGATTCAGGGTCGGCATCATCTCGCAGCCCGACTGGCATTCGGCCGAGCCGTTCAAGGCGTTGGGCAAGCCAACGGTGTTCTTCGGCGTCACCGGCGGCAACATGGATTCGATGGTGAACCGCTACACCGCGGACCGCCGCCTGCGCCATGACGACGCCTATACCGCGGGCGGCGAAGGCGGCAAGCGGCCGGACCGCTGCACCGTCGTCTATGCGCAACGTTGCCGCGAGGCGTTCAAGGGCGTGCCGGTCGTGCTCGGCGGCATCGAGGCGTCGCTGCGCCGGATCGCGCATTACGACTACTGGTCCGACAAGGTGCGCCGCTCGGTGTTGGCCGACGCCAAGGCCGACCTGCTGCTCTACGGCAATGCCGAGCGTGCCGTCGTCGAGGTCGCCAACCGTCTTGCCGCGGGCGAGGCGCCGCGCGAGCTCGACGACATCAGAGGCGTCGCGCTGTTCCGCCGCGTGCCCGAGGACTATTCCGAGCTGCATGCCGACGATCTCGACTCAGCGGATGAAGGCGCTTCGCGGACGAAAGGCCCGACCGTGATCCGGCTGCCGGCGCTGGAGCAGGTCGAGCAGGACAAGGAAGCCTATGCGCGCGCGTCGCGCGTGCTGCACCGGGAGAGCAATCCCGGCAATGCGCGGCCGCTGGTGCAGCGGCACGGCGATCGCGACCTGTGGCTGAACCCGCCGCCGATCCCGCTGACCAGCGACGAGATGGACGCGGTCTACGACCTTCCTTACGCGCGCGCGCCGCATCCGTCCTACGGCGAAGCCAAAATCCCCGCCTGGGACATGATCAAATTCTCGGTGACGATCATGCGCGGCTGCTTCGGCGGCTGCACCTTCTGCTCGATCACCGAGCATGAAGGCCGCATCATCCAGAACCGCTCGGAGGGCTCGATCCTGCGCGAGATCGAAAAGATCCGCGACAAGACGCCGGGCTTCACCGGCGTGATCTCAGACATCGGCGGCCCCACCGCCAACATGTACCGGATGGCGTGCAAGGACCCGAAGGTCGAGGCGGCGTGCCGCCGGCCGTCCTGCGTCTTCCCGGAGATCTGTCCGAACCTCAACACCTCGCATGACGATCTGATCCGGCTTTATCGCAAGGTGCGCGAGACCAAGGGCATCAAGAAGGTGATGGTCGCCTCGGGCGTGCGCTACGACCTCGCGGTCGAGAGCCCCGAATACATCAAGGAGCTCGTCACCCATCACGTCGGCGGCTATCTGAAGATCGCGCCGGAGCACACCGAGCGCGGCCCGCTCGACAAGATGATGAAGCCGGGCATCGGTGCCTACAACCAGTTCAAGCGGATGTTCGATGCGGCGGCCGAACAGGCCGGCAAGAAATATTACCTGATCCCGTATTTCATCGCGGCGCATCCGGGCACGACCGACGAGGACATGATGAACCTCGCGCTCTGGCTCAAGAAGAACCGCTATCGCGCCGATCAAGTGCAGACCTTCCTGCCCTCGCCGATGGCAACGGCAACCGCGATGTACCACACCGGCGTCAATCCCTTACGCGGCGTGCGGCGCGGCGGCAGCGACAAGGTCGAGGCGATCAAGGGCCTGCGTCAGCGGCGCCTGCACAAGGCGTTCCTGCGCTATCACGACCCGGATAACTGGCCGGTGCTGCGCGAGGCGCTGAAGGAGATGGGCCGCGCCGATCTGATCGGCTCCCGCCCCGACCAGCTTGTGCCGGCGCACCAACCGCCCGGCACCGGCAAGGCCGCCGGCACGCGGCGGCCGGTGCGGCCCGGTGACAAGACGCAGCGGTTTACGACCAAGGGTCTGCGGGTGATGAAGTAGGCGAGAGCCGGATGAGGTCTGGCTCCGCACGCCGCTTCGTGCCGCCTCAAACAAAAATGTCGAAAACAACCCCATGCACAGTAGCCGGCATGAGCGGGATCAATGGCTTAGGTGCCTTGCAGAGACGTTGCTCCGTCGGGCAAAACAGGGGCAGGATGGCATCATCGGTGCGTGTGGGGATTGGGCAAGCCTTCCGAATCGGTATGCGACACCAGCGCCACCCGGCTCTTGTCGGACCATATCAGACGCGACGGCGCGGCATTGTAGCGACCTCGCGCGCATGCCCAACACCCGACCAAGCGCCGTAAGAGCCCACCACGTCTAGATTCTGCTTCGCACGTGAGACGGCGACATTCAGAATGTTCGGCGTCCCAGCCGCCCAACTTCTCGCCCCGTTCTGCGATGCCTTTGGCGCACCGAGGACTAAGATGACCGAATCGGCTTCACGGCCCTGAACTGTGTGAATGGTCCCGATGCGATCGATCGCCCATTCGCGGATATCGATCTTGAGTGCAGCGAACGTCGTGGCTTCACTCTCCAATCGGCGCCGCAGTTCCTGGGCGACGATCCGAAACGGCGTGATGACGAACAGGTCTGGCTCCGTGATGCCCGCGGAGGCAAGCTTCTTGAAAAGCGCGACGACGAGTTCACCCTCTGCAGGGCACCATTTCGAATTTGCTTCGCCGTCGATGTCGAGCCATGCGGATGGTCCGAGCGACGCGCCGATCGTCCCCGCTTTGCGCAATCCCGGTGCATGGACCATCTGTCCGTCATAGGCGATCCGGTTCGAGATACCGAACATTGGCTCCTGGCACCGCCGGTGTACGAGAAGCGGAATCCCGACTCGCCGCGGGCCCTGATCCGAGCGGAATGAGGCTTGGAACTGCGAGGCGCGATCGGCCAGTGTCTGGGCAGAAGCTTCCGGCGCCGCCCGGACCGGTTTGTCGACCTTGAAGAATTTGCAGATCTCGGAGTTCAGGCGTTCCGGCAATGTCACCACCGGCGGGATTTGCAGCGGATCGCCGACAACGATCGACCGCTTCGCCCGCATGATGGCGCCTACGGCCGCTTGGGGCAGGGCTTGGCCGGCCTCGTCGATCAGTAGCCACCCGATACCGCCGACTGGCAGATCACCAAGCATGCGTCCGACGGAGGCGAAGGTGGTGGAAAGGACCGGTACGACCATAAAGAGGGTCGACCAGAGATCGCCGAGCAGCGCGCGCTTCGCCTCAGCCTCTGGTGGCCCGCTTGAGAAGGTATCCATCAAGACACTGAGGTTGTGCAGGACCTTTTGCGCCGACGCATCGATGAACGCCCGATGCACGGCCAGAGCTGCAACAAAGACGTCCTCGCGCTTGCGATGCAGGCTATCCGGTATCCAGGGCGACGTCAGATTCGAGGCTTCGTGCCCTTTAGCAAAGAACTGTTCGTCTACGAGGCGATCACCGAGAACACGGCGATGCGCCTCGACCCTTTGAGAGAGTTCGGCAATTTTCTGTCGCGCGACCGCAATACCCTCATCCGCCTTTCGAATTTCCAATGTCAGCGTGTCCAGCGCCCTTGCTGCCTCCGCAAAGGCTCGCTCAGCAGCTTGCAACGTGTTTCCAGCTAGCAAGGCGGCCTCGACGAGTGGAGGGTGTGATTGCGACCAAGTTTTCCAGCGCGCCGTTCGGAACAGGCGAGACAGAAATCCCGGCCGCTTACTCCGATGCCACGCGACTTCGCCCACGCACCGCTCATAGTCCTTTTTCGTGTCGTGTACTTGCATCTGAACACGCGATCTATGCGCTTCCGCTTGTGGCCGCCGTGCATTCAACTGCTTCAAGGCGGCATCGCTGTTGACCAAACTGCACTGGGTCTCGGCGAGACGCAGGCAGAGCTGGCGCGCGCCTTCGAGCGCCTTCAACTCCGCATCGACCTCGTGCTTGAGCGTGAGCAATCTCTCCTTAGCTTTTCGCCAGTTTCCTTTGGCTGCTTGAGGCGACGGCGGTCTCTCAGATAGGACCACCGAGGGCGTGCGCCGCTCTACGATCTTTCCGGTGTCCGGGTCCTTTATCTCGCGCACCACGGGATCTCCCTTGGCCGCCTTCAGATAGAGCCGAAAGCCGCGGTCATCGTGCCACCAGAAGGATTGCCGGAAGGCGGCTCGATTCTTTGCATTGCCAAGAACCGCGGCGATCAGCCCCCAGGTCTCGACCGGCTCAGGTGTGACGCTGCCATCTCCCTCGTCCACGTCGACCCCATCGCGCTGCCCGTGAACGAGGTCGCTAACCGACCTGAAGTAGCTCAGTTCTTCAAACGCCCGACCGACCGCCTTGGCGGCCGGCAGCTCGCGGCTCACGTTCTCCACCGCCTTGTTGTTGCTCGATGCGACGAGGATTTCGTGTCCCTTGAGAGTCGGCGCCAAGGAATAGAGATGAAAGAACGCCTGCTCACCCGCAGCTATTCTCTCTCCCGATGGGGTGAAAGCCTTCTCTGGATCATCGAAGGCGGCCATCGCAAGCGCGCGGTCGAGGACGCAAGCGGCCACGATGTCCCGAAGCAGCGTTGTCTTGCCTGTTCCCGGAGGACCGTTCACAGCGATCATGCCTTCGCCGCTGGCAAGTTCGGATCGCGCGAGGTTGACCGCCGCCTGTTGCAGCAGCACCAGAGGATGCCCGCCGGAGCTCGGCCATCGAACTGCCGGAATCATCGCTGGCGCAACGGCCCTTTCCAAGGCTGCGCCATCGGCAAGTAGATCGAACATCTGTGTTGGCTTCTCGATGCCCAAATACCGCCGAAGGCCACCAAGACCGTTCCCTTGGTTTAAAAGCAAACCTGCACGAGCCAGATCACCGAGAAAGAAAGAGTTAAGGAGCAGTGCTTCGGGTGGATTCTTCGCCTTGAAATAGTGGTAGACTCTCAACGCGAATGTCGGCCCGTCGACCAAATCACTCGGCAATCCAAATTGCCCCACAAGCCATCGATGAGCCTTTTCGATTGTCGGAAGATCGAGCGGTATCGGCGCTCCATGTTCATCCACGCGCCGCAGGATTTCGTCCAACTTCTCGATGATCTTCGGCTCGACGTTAGGCCAAGCCCCTAACGCGCCAAGCTTCAGTTTGAGGGCCAGCGGCAACGCCCACGCGAAGCTCGATACGGCAATGCCGTTTTCCTCGACGAGCACGCCATTCCTATCGACGAGGACCGCGGCGATGGCCGCCTTCTCACGCGCTCGCAAACTACGTTCTTCATCTTCACCGAAAGCCTTCACCAATTCCTCAGTTGCTCGGTCCATTGGAATGGCGCCGAGGATTATCTGATAATAGAGCTGCCGCTTCGGCCGTGAACGTTCTCCGATTCCCCAAGGCACGCGACCAGCTGATAGATTGGCAACACAACTCCGGTCTCCGGCGGCCAAGTCCTCGGGGCGCCGGTAAGTCTGTGGTGACAGCGCTTCCAGCGCGGTCCATGCCGCGAGGATGGCTGCGGGTTCGTTTGCGTTCTGGGGGATCGGGATTGACGGCAATTCGCCAAGGTCTATCGATGGCGGAGCTGGAATGCTCGTCGAAGGCTCCGATTGCTCCCGCACTGGGGTAGATTGAGGATCTCGATTTTTTGGGATCGCGATTGCTGATGCCGTAGAGTCTGCAGGCGAGGTGGCCCCGCCCAAACCTGTCGCATTTGCTCGTTTGATTGACAGGATGGCCAGAGCTTCCGCGACCCTCGCACGGAGTTGCCCCGCCCGGGGCGTTGTCCTGAACTCAAGCTCGTGGGCCAGCACACCAAGAACATGCGAGTCCGAGTGGCTCTGCTCGAACAAGCTTTCGAGCTGCGAGATCGAATGCTTGAAATACGGGCGGTCCACTCCCCCTGCCATTTTTGGACTATCCGTCTCAGCTACTCATTCGCACATAATTGGAGATGCACGCGAGTTTTCGGCGAAGCCGTTGGCCCGTCGGGCAAAACAGGCGCACGATGCCATTATCGGGGCGTGTGGGATGGACGAGCCTCCACCGCTACTCCGTATCAATATCCTCAAGCTTCACACCGCGCCCGGCGCGCAAGCTGTTGCGCGCCTGTTCGATCCGCTGCAAAAAGCGAGGATCATGCTCCAAACGGTATTCGAACCAGTCCTCCTCCGATTCGAATCCAATCAACACACCGGCCGGCTTGCCGTGACGCGTGATGACAATCTCCTGCGTCTCCGCTTCACGAAGGTAGCGAGACAAATCATCCTTGATCTCGGAAAGCGGAACCTCTTTCACTCCGGATTTCCGAATTGTGCGAGCCATGACTCGGCCTCCGATTTGGCAACGATCGCCAGAATTTCGACGGTCGTGCGGGAAACATCGTAGAATACTCGGACTTCGTCTACGCGCAGCCTATATTGAGGCCGTCGCAAACCCCGCAACTTCTTGATCCGGCTGCGGCTGACTTTCTCGGGCTCGTCCCTCAGATGCGTTTCCAGCGCGGCACGAACGGCCGCCCGAACATGCGCCTTAATGCGCTTGAGGTCTTCCACGGCTTCTGGAGCAAGGATGATGTCAAAGGGCATTCTGGCCAGATTATAGCCAGATTTTCTGTGTTCGTCAAAATGTGAGAAGACTAACCCCTCCCCACCATCCATAGATGACCGCATGAAAAAAATCGGATTCCTGTCCTTCGGACATTGGACGCCCTCGCCACAATCGCAGACCCGCTCGGCCGGGGACACGCTGCTGCAATCGATCGAGCTTGCCGTTGCAGCCGAGCAGCTCGGCGCCGACGGCGCCTATTTCCGCGTGCATCACTTCGCGCGCCAGCTTGCCTCGCCCTTTCCGCTGCTTGCGGCGGTCGGCGCCAGGACCAGCAAGATCGAGATCGGCACGGCCGTGATCGACATGCGCTACGAGAATCCGCTCTACATGGCGGAGGACGCCGGCTCCGCCGATCTCATCGCCGGCGGGCGGCTTCAGCTCGGCATCAGCCGCGGCTCGCCGGAGCAGGTGATCGATGGCTGGCGCTATTTCGGTTATCAGCCGGCCGAGGACCAGACCGACGCCGACATGGGTCGGCGCCATGCCGAGGTCTTTCTGGACGTCCTGCGCGGCGAGGGTTTCGCAAAACCCAATCCGCAGCCGATGTTTCCAAATCCGCCGGGGATGCTGCGCCTGGAGCCGCATTCCGAAGGCCTGCGCGAACGGATCTGGTGGGGTGCCGGCTCGAACGCGACCGCCGTGTGGGCCGCGAAGCACGGCATGAATTTGCAGAGCTCGACGCTGAAGAACGACGAGACCGGCGAGGCTTTTCATGTGCAGCAGGCAGCCCAAATCCGCAGCTATCGCGCCGCGTGGAAAGAGGCCGGCCACACCCGCGAGCCGCGCGTGTCCGTCAGCCGCAGCATCTTCGCGCTGATCGACGATCGCGACCGCGCCTATTTCGGCGGCGAGCGCGGAGGCGAAGACCAGATCGGCTTCATCGACCCGCAAACGCGGGCGATCTTCGGCCGGAGCTATGCCGCCGAGCCGGATGCGCTGATCGAGCAGCTGCGGCAGGACGAGGCGATCGCGGAGGCAGATACGTTGCTATTGACGGTGCCCAACCAGCTGGGCGTCGCTTATTGCGCACATTCGATCGAGGCGATCCTCACGCATGTCGCGCCGGCGCTTGGGTGGCGGTGACGTCCGAGGCGCCATGGCTTCTTCGCTACCCCGGAGACGCGATTCTGCCACCCGCGCACTGCGAGCATCAATTTGTTTGTCACCAAAATGGTGACATGATATGATCTCAGAATGCAGGTGATCGCCCGTCGGACGCTACGGCAATTCTGGGCGCGTCACCCGCGCGCTGAGGGCCCGATCCGCGCTTGGGTTGCGATTGCAGCGAAGGCGCGTTGGGCCGGTCCGGCTGAGATAAAGCGGCAGTTCGGCGGCACGGTCGATTTCGTGGGTGACAATCGGGTCATCTTTGACCTGGGCGGCAACAAATATCGATTGGTCGTGCATGTGTCGTTTGCGTTTGGCCGCCTGCTGGTGAAGTTCATTGGTACTCACGCTGAATACGACCGCATCGACCCGGAGACCGTCTCATGGCCAAGAAAATGATCCGTCCGCTCCGCTCCGAAGGCGACTACTCGGCTGCACTCGAAGAGATCGAGCGCTATTTCGAAAGCGAACCAAAGCCCGGCACGCCGGAGGGCGATCGTTTCGACCTTCTCGCACTGGTCATCGAAGACTATGAGCGCAAGCACTGGCCGATTGACCCGCCCGATGCGGTTGACGCGATCCGTTATCGTATGGAAACCGGGGAACATACCCAAGCGGATCTCGGCCGTCTGCTCGGCTCGCGCCAGCGCGCCTCCGACGTCCTGACGCGCAAGCGCCCTCTTACGATGAAGATGGCCTGGCGGCTGCACCGCGAGTGGGGAATTCCCGCGGAAGCGCTGATCTCCCCGCCGCAAACCCGTGTGCGAAGATCGGCAGCATAAGTCATTCACGGGCAAAAATCGACGCCTCTGGCGACAAATGCCGACGCGAGCCGCGCGTGTCCGTCAGCCGCAGCATCTTCGCGCTGATCGACGATCGCGACCGCGCCTATTTCGGCGGAGAGCGCGGAGGTGAAGACCAGATCGGCTTCATCGACCCGCGTACGCGGGCAATCTTCGGACGGAGCTACGCCGCGGAGCCGGAGGCGCTGATCGAGCATCTGCGACAGGATGAGGCGATCGCAGAGGCTGACACGTTGCTGTTGACGATTCCCAACCAGTTGGGCGTCGACTACTGCGCACATTCGATCGAGGCGACCTTGACGCACGTCGCGCCGGCGATGGGGTGGCGCTGACCAGCATATTCGCCGCGCCATTGCTCGGCGTAGCATCCACGCAAATGCGCCGCGGCAGCCAACAGCACGACGTCGATTGCGAGATTGAAGCGACAGGACCCTTGTGGCATATTATGCCATAGAGGCCGAAATAGTGAGGACGACGATGCCAACGCGAAACGTCGTGCTGACGAAACGCCAACAGGAACTCATTGAAACCCTCGTCGAGTCCGGCCGCTACCAGAACGCCAGCGAAGTGCTGCGCGACGGACTGCGACTGGTGGAGCAACGCGAAGCCGAGGACGCCGGCAAGCTCAAGGCGTTGCGCGCCGCGGCTCGCCTTGGGATTGGGTCATTAGAGCGTGGCGAATTCAAAGAATTCAGGACAATCGACGACCTGCAAACCTATCTGACTGATCTCTCGGAGAAGGTCATCTCCGGAACGGACGAATAAAGCCGTATGGCCCGGCAACAATGGCGCGTCCGCCTCGGTGCTGCCGCGGAAGTCGATTTTGCCAATATTCTGAAATGGACCACTGAGAATTTCGGGCCGCGCCAAGCGCGCGTCTATCGGGACGTGCTGGTTCAAGCGATCGGCGAACTCGCCGATCGCCCTGAGGTTACAGGCTCCAAAACCCGGGACGAGATCGCGCCGGGTCTTCGCACGCTCCACGTTGCACGACGCGGTCGGCGCGGAAGCCACTTCCTCATGTACCGCGCCGCGCCGGATAGCACGATCGAAATCGTGCGCATCCTCCACGACAGGATGGACTTCCGGCGCCACATTCCCACCGACGAAAGCAGCGCATAATCTTCCGTCAAAGCCGTGCGATGGCCCTCACCCCGCCTTCACGCTCGCATCGATCAGCAGCTTCGCCGTAGCAAGCGCGGACTGCGCAGGGCCGTCTTCGGATTGCTGGCCGGTGACGTAGATGCCTTCGATCAGCAGCAGCAGCGCATCGCCGAGCACGTTCGGCTGACGCGCGCCCATGCCAGCTGCGAGTTCGCGCAGGCGCTTGCGGAAGACCTTCTTGTGCGCTTCGGCGACCTGGCGCGCCGGATTGTCGCGCGACGGATATTCCACCGCGGCGTTGCTCAGGCCGCAGCCGCGATAGCCCTTGGCCACGGCGCGCGACGAGAGCTGGCTGATATAGGCGAGCACATGATCGCGCGCGTTGCTGTAAGTCTTGCCGCCGGGGTGTTCAAAGTTCTCCCAGAAGCTCACATCGTAATCGCGCAAATAGGCTGCGGCGAGATCATCCTTGGAGGCGAAGCTGCGATAGAGGCTGGGTTTTGTCACGCCGGCCCGGTCCACCACCTCGTCGACGCCGACGGCGCGGATGCCTTCGCGGTAGAACAGCTCGCTTGCGGAGGCGCGAATGCGATCGGCGGCCCGGAGCGGCGGGTCCGCAGGCATGTCGACTTTCTTCTTCATCGGACTTGGCTGCCTCTCGGATGGGCTTGACAATGTTACTGACCGGTACGTACTAATGCCGCATCGCAATACGTACCGGTAAGTAACATGCCCCCTTCTTCCGTTCAACCTGCCTCCGTTCAATCCGCCTCCGTCTCGAAGCGGCCGTTCGGCCGGAACTACGCCTTCGTGGTCGTCGCCGTGATCTTCCTGGCGCTGCTTGCGTCAGCGGGACTGCGCGCGACGCCCGGCGTGCTGATGCTGCCTCTGCAAAAGACTTTCGGCTGGGACGTCAGCGTGATCTCGTCGTCGGCCGCGGTCGGCATCTTTCTCTATGGCCTCGCCGGTCCGTTCGCCGCGGCCGTGATGCAGCGCTTCGGCATCCGCCGCACGGTGCTGGGCGCGCTGGTGCTGATGTCGCTCTCGACGGCTGCGAGCTATTTCATGACTGCGCCGTGGCAATTGTTCCTGACCTGGGGACTGCTCTCCGGCATCGGCTCGGGCGCGGTGGCCAACGTGCTCGGCGCCACCATCGTCAACCGCTGGTTCACCACCAATCGCGGCCTCGTCATGGGATTGCTGACGGCGAGCACCGCCACCGGCACCCTCATTTTCATGCCGGGCCTCGCGGCCCTGGTCGAATGGGGCGGCTGGCAGCCGGTGGTGTTGACAGTGGCCGCGTGCTGCGCGGCGCTGATTCCGCTGGTGTACATTCTGGTGCCGGAGCGGCCCGCCACGATCGGGCTGCGCTCTTACGGCGGTGCGCATGACGATCAGCCCGCGCCACCGGCGCAGGGCAATCCGTTCGCCGCCGCGATCAGCAACCTCGTGCGCGCGGCTAAGACACAGACATTCTGGTTCCTGTTCGCCACCTTCTTCATCTGCGGCTTCACCACCAATGGTCTCGTCGGCACCCATTTGATCGCATTCTGCGGCGACCATGGCATCTTCGAAGTGCAGGCCGCGAGCCTGCTCGCGCTGATGGGGTTCTTCGACCTGTTCGGCACCACTTTGTCGGGCTGGCTCACCGACCGTTTCGATCCACGCAAGCTGTTGTTCTTCTATTACGGCCTGCGCGGGCTCTCGCTGATCTATCTGCCCTACTCGGATTTCTCGTTTGTCAGCCTGTCGGTCTTCGCCGTGTTCTACGGGCTCGACTGGATCGCGACCGTGCCGCCGACCGTGCGCATCGCCAACGAGACGTTCGGCGACAAGAATGCGCCGCTGATCTTCGGCTGGGTCGTCGCCGGTCATCAGTTGGGGGCCGCCTGCGCGGCCTTCTTCGCCGGCTTCATGCGCTCAACGCAGGGTGATTATTGGCAAGCCTTCATGATCGCAGGTGTGACAGGCATCCTCGCGGCCGTGCTGTCGCTGATGATCGGCCGGCGGCCGAAGCAGCCGGTGCTCGCCACGGCGTGAGGGGTCAGGCGAATTGTCCGAGGTGCTTCGGTGAGCGGAGCCCTCGGACTACGCCCGTCAGGCCGCCCGGACCGAGTCCAGGAATTTGCCGACTTCGAGCTTGAGACGATTGCTGTCGCCAGACAATGACCGCGCCGCAGACAGCACCTGCGAACAGGCCGTGCCGGTCTCGGACGCGCCACGCTGCACGTCGGTAATGTTGGCAGAAACCCGCTGGGTGCCGTGCGAAGCCTGCTGCACATTGCGGGAGATTTCCTGGGTCGCCGCGCCCTGCTCCTCGACCGCGGCTGCAATCGTCGATGAAACCTCGGACAGCTTTTCGATGGTGCTGCTGATGTTCTGGATCGCGCCGACCGACTCTGCCGTCGCGGTCTGAATGCCCGCGATCTGCTGACCGATCTCGCCGGTGGCCTTCGCGGTCTGCTCGGCGAGCGCCTTCACTTCCGAGGCCACGACCGCGAAGCCGCGGCCGGCCTCGCCGGCACGCGCCGCCTCGATGGTGGCGTTCAGCGCCAGCAGATTGGTCTGGCCTGCGATGGTATTGATCAGCTCGACGACGTCCCCGATGCGGCTTGCCGCCTTCGACAGCTCGCTGACCCGCTCGTTGGTGATGCGGGCCTGGCCGACCGCATCGTTGGCCATCCGCGCCGATTGCTGCACCTGGCGGCTGATCTCGGTCACAGATGACGCCATTTCCTCGGTGGCGGCGGCCACCGACTGCACATTCGCGGACGCTTCCCCGGACGCGGCGGCGACCGTCGTGGTGAGGTCCTGTGCACGCTCCGCGGTCGAGCTGAGCGTCGAGGCGGAGGCTTCGAGCTTGGTCGCGGCCAACGACACGGTTTCGACGATCTCGCCCACGGCGGTCTCAAAAGTGTCGGCGAGCTTGATCATGTCAGCCTTGCGCTGCCCCTCAACACGCTTGTCCTGATTTGCCTTGGCATCGGCTTCATCCCGCGCTCTCTGTTCGGCATTCTCGCGGATCACGACGACCGTCTTGGCCACATCGCCGACTTCGTCGCCGCGATTTGCGCCGGGAATTTCGATATTCAGCTCACCACCCGCCATCTTGCCGAGTGCGGCACTCAGGCGGGTCAGCGGCCTTGAAACGCCGACAAACGTGAAGATCACCGAGCCAATCAGCGACAGCATCATGATGATAGCCATGACGAAACTCAGACGGTTCGCCTGGCCCAATTCGGCCGCGGCCTGCGCCTTGGCTTCCTCGGTGCCCTTTTCGGCAATTTCCACGGCCGTTCGCATCAACTCGAGGATCTGATTGGCAACCGGCAGCGCCTTCACATCGACGAGCTGCTTCTTGTCCGCTTCCGCCTGAATGGCCTCGCGGGTAGCGGCCGAAAATTTCTTCACGATGGTCGCGAGCGAATCGATCGTCCCCAGAAGTCCAGCGTCGCTGACGATGCTTCTGGCACTGTCCAACGTGTCATCCAGTCCAGCGGTACGATTGTCGATGACGTTCTTCTGGCTCTCGTCGCCGGTTGCGATCAATTGCCAGGTCGCTGAGCGAACCGAATTGAACATTGAATCGGCTTCGTTCAGGACCTTTTCGATATCGGACCGATTTGTCGCGCGTATCAGCGCCGACGACAGCAGCAGGTCTTCAAATGTCTTGGTCCACTCGGCGGAGCGATCGTTCCGCTTCTTGGTGATCTCGAAGATCCTGAGCTGGGCCTTTCCGATTTCCGATGCCTGGTTGTTGTAGTCGGCGGCAAGAGACCTGATTTTCTCCAGCCGCTCCTTGTCGAGGGGATTGGCGACATTGCCGATCGCAACATCGAGCTCCCTGGTCACGGCCGTGAAGGCGGCGTTGAGGCCGCCGAGGCCCTTCTCGAGTTCGGACGAATTCTTCGACTGCCTGGTATCGCGCACCGCCAGCTCCATTCCCCGCAAGGCAATGTTGCCTTGAAGGGTGTGGTCGGCGATCGTCTGGAGCACGCTGGCGCGGTGTTGGGCTGAATTGATAGCCTGCTCCGAGACCATCTGGTTGGCGACCATGGCTCCCGAAAGCAGAACGCCGAACAGGCCCACGGCGCCGAGTTTGTAACCAATACGATTAAGCTTGGGCATGTTGGCGAACTGTCCAAATTCTGGATGACAGAAGTTCTGGGGTGAGCGAATCAAACCCCACGAGGCGCAATCAGGCGGCGGAAAGCGTAGCCGGTGCGCATTATTTTAGGGTTAAGAGGAAATATCCAGAGTGCGCCGGTCCAGATCCGGGACCGGCGCCACCGAGCCGCGCGACGGGCTGTCGCGCTATAATAGCGCTGCAAGCTTTTGATAGAGCTGGCGTTGGGCTGCGGCTGCCGCCCATTTCATCCTGACGCCGAATCCGGGGTCGAGGTGATCGAAGCGCCTGCCGATGACATTTTCGACCCGCTCGAAGTACCATTTGCCCTTTTCGATCGGCGCGCCATCGAAAAATCCCTCTCGGCCGAACGGCTCATTGTGGTGCGTGAAGGGGAAGCGTTGCGAGATCGCACTCACGGCTCCGTCGTTTTCGCGCCAGGCATCAATCAGGAGGTCCGGCGTCGTTCCCCAGTTCGGCAGCGGAAGGGCTCCGCGTTCGAAGTCGACGACGTCTGCCTGATACGTTGCCGACCCCGCCAGCAGAACATTGATTCCGCCAAACAGCCGCGGAACTGGAATACCGAGCCATTTTCGTTCCGTCGGCATGCTGGTGACGAGCGAGAGATAATAGCTGTTCGGGTTGGTGGAAAACGCTGCATTGGCGACCTGGCAACCCGTCAGGCTGAGATCATAAGCGAGATTATCCCTGCCGCTCACGAAAGCGTTGCGATCATTCCACTGCTCCAGCCAGAGGTCGATCCCGGCGAACGGTATCGTCGGGACGAACTCGGCGATTTCGACGGTAGCCCGGATCAGGCGCTCCGGATTGTCGGTCAGGACACCCGTCGCCGGGTCGCAGCCGAACCTGTAGGCAAGGGTCGAACCGTTCAGCACGCCGGAGATGCAGATCACGGCTTCGACCCAGTCGGCGTTCGACCCAACTCCGAAATGATCGTCCTTGAGCAATCGCTGCAGTGCCAGGCAGGTGTGTGCGCCAGCGCTATGAGCGACCAGAATGACCGGATTGTCCGCCGACCAGTCCGGCAACAAGGGACCTGCAACATGTTTTCGTTCTTCACGCGGCACCAGGGAGCGCTTGGCGCTGGTCGCAACGGGCCCGTAGATGAAATCGCCTCCCTTGATCTGGGCAAACAGCTCGCATGCCCGGTCGTGGAAGGAGCTCACCGGCCCGCATTTGACCTCATGCACCTCGAAGCGGGGCGCCGCGAATTGCGCGAGCGCGTCGCCCCAATAGGAAAGCGGCAGCTCACCTTCGCCCCAGCCGAAAATGCCGTGAACAAAAATGACTTTGCGGGATTTGAGACCAAGCTGCATGTTCCCCCCAACAAGCAACAACGCACATTGCAACAATAGCCGATTGCCGGGGTGGAAAACAGTCCGGCGCAAAGCCGGTGGTTGTCGCACGAGGAGCGCGTGCTCCTGCGCACGCTGAACGTTCTTGGGCTTCCCGATCGTAGGCGCCTCTTTCCAGAATGGCGCCAATTGGCCCGACGCTTGCAACCGGCAGGTTTGACAATATTCAATCGATGGCGGAATCATTCCGGGAATAGTGGAATTCAAGGGCTGCTGATGGACGACCGAGACCCGCGCTGCATCATGGAGATATTGCGCGACAGGCCCCCCGCGAGATGAATTACCGTTGGGATTGGTCGATCCTCTTCAAAGATCCCTATATGGGTTGGCTGTGGAGCGGTCTGCTCTGGACCGTGATTATCAGCCTTGCCAGCTGGGCCGTCGCGCTCATGGTTGGTCTGCTGGCCGGAACCGCCCGGAGTTCGCCTTCGCGCGGTGCCCGGCTGCTGGCCGGACTCTACATCGACGTCTTCCGCAACGTTCCGCCGCTGGTGCAGCTCTTTCTCTGGTATTTCGTGCTGCCCGAAGTGGTCCCCGATTCCTTCGGGCTCTGGCTCAAGCGGGACCTGCCCTATCCGGAGGTCGTCACCGCTGTCGTGGCGATCGGCCTCTTCGCCGGCTCGCGTGTCGCCGAGCAGGTCCGCGCCGGAATCGACGCGGTGGGCGCGCCGCTGATGCCGGCGGCGCTGGCGACGGGGCTGCGTCCGGCGCAGGCCTACCGGCTGATCGTGCTGCCGCTGGGCCTGCGCGCCATCGTCGGGCCGCTGACCTCGGAATTCCTGATCACCGTCAAGCTCTCCTCTCTCAGCCTCACGATCGGCGTCCTCGAACTCACCGCGCAGAGCCGCCATGTCGAGAACTACACCTTCCAGGGTTTCGAGGCCTTCACCTTCGCAACCATCGGCTACCTCGTCATCGGCCTGTGCGTGACGGGACTGATGCGCTTCATCGATATCAGGATCGGCGGCGC
Organism: Bradyrhizobium sp. LTSP857; assembly: GCF_000938285.1. Taxonomy (NCBI): domain Bacteria; kingdom Pseudomonadati; phylum Pseudomonadota; class Alphaproteobacteria; order Hyphomicrobiales; family Nitrobacteraceae; genus Bradyrhizobium; species Bradyrhizobium sp. LTSP857. The sequence goes on from NZ_JYMS01000016.1 coordinate 87,334, forward strand.
AGCCCTGCGAAAGACGCCGGCATGAGCGATTTCGATTGGGGCATCATCGCCCGCTCCTCGGCGTTTCTGGTGGAAGGCATGGCGCTCAGCGCGCTGCTGGTCCTGGTCGCGACCGTCGGCGGGTTGATGCTGGGCTTCGGGCTTGCGCTGATGCGGCTGTCCTCGCACCGGTGGCTCTCCGTCCCCGCCTCGACCTACGTCACTGTGATGCGCACGCTGCCGCTGGTGCTGGTGCTGTTCTGGTTCTACTTCCTCGTGCCACTCGCCATCGGCAGGCCGGTCGGGTCGCTCACCTCCGCACTGCTGGCGTTTGTGCTGTTCGAGGCGGCGTTCTACTGCGAAATCGTCCGCGCCGGCATCTCGAACGTTCGTCATGGACAGAGTGATGCGGGACTTGCGACCGGGCTGCGGCGCGGCCAGGTGCTGCGCCTCATCATCCTGCCGCAGGCATTGCGGGCGATGATGCCGCTGATCCTGAACCAGATCGTCATCGTCTTCCAGGACACCTCGCTGGTCTATGTCGTCTCGCTGCATGATTTCCTGACCGCCGCGAGCGTCGTCGCATCGCGCGATGGGCGCGCCACTGAGATGTATGCGCTGGTTGCCGTGGTTTATCTGGTGATTTGCCTGGGCACGACGAAAGCCGCCGAGTTCTACAGGAAGGGCCTTCCGTCATGATCGTCATCGACGATTTGCACAAATCCTACGGCAACCAGCAAATCCTGCGCGCCTGCTCCGCGACCATCAGCCTCGGCGAGGTCGTGGTGGTTTGCGGGCCGTCCGGGTCCGGCAAGAGCACGCTGATCAAATGCATCAACGGGCTCGTGCCGTTCGAGCGCGGCACGATCACCGTGGATGGTGTCTCGGTGTCCTCGCCCAAGACCGACCTGCCGGCCCTGCGCGCGCGCATCGGCATGGTGTTCCAGAGCTTCGAACTCTATCCACACATGACGGCGTTGCAGAACGTCAGCCTGGCGCAAATCCATGTGCTGAAGCGCTCGCGGGCCGAGGCCGATGCGCGCTCGGAGAAAATTCTGGCGCGGGTCGGGCTCGGCGACAAGCGGGACAGCCGACCCAGCCAGCTTTCAGGCGGACAGCAGCAGCGCGTCTCGATCGCCCGCGCTCTGGCCATGGACCCGCGAGCCATGCTGTTCGACGAGCCAACGTCGGCGCTCGACCCAGAAATGATCAACGAGGTGCTGGAAGTCATGCAGGAGTTGGCACTCGAAGGCATGACCATGATGGTCGTGACCCATGAGATGGGTTTCGCCCAGCGGGTCGCCGATCGCGTGCTGTTCATGGACCGCGGCCAGATCGTGGAGGACACGCCCAAGGCCCAGTTCTTCACCGCCCCCGCCTCGGAGCGAGCCAGGCAGTTCCTCACCAACGTCCTGACGCATTGAGCGGCTGAGATGATCGCCTTTCCCCAACCAGACCCAGAAAAGGCGCTCGCACGATGCGCGTAAGTATTCTTGGAGCCGGCTCCGCTGCCTGCGGCGCTGCTGCCTATCTCTCGACGGCCGGACATGACCCGATGCTGTGGTCGCCTTCCGGCCGGAGCACGCAAGCCTTAGCGGCAGGAGAGCCGCTGCGGGCGACGATGGCGATCGAGATCAGTTTCCATCCGCGCATCGCCGGCAGTGCCGCCGAAGCCATCGCCGACGCAGATGTCGTGATGCTCGCGATGCCGGGCTACGCCCACAAGATGGCCCTCGATGAAGCGGCGCAGCACCTGCGGGATGGACAGCCGATCATCATCAGCTCGCACGCTTCCTTTGGCGCGCTCTATCTCTCGCGGCAGCTGGCGGCGCGTGGCGTCCGTTCGCCGATCATCAATTGGGGCACGACGCTGACGACCGGCCGCAAGACTTCGCCGACCGAGGTCGCCGTCAACTCGGTGCGCTCGAAGATCGATCTCGCGACGGTGCCGCAAGGCGGCAGTGCCGAAGGTCTCGCGCTCTGCACGGCGCTGTTCGGCGACCGCTTCGTCGAACGCGAGGGGCTTCTCGCCATCGCGCTCAGCAATCTCAACCCGCAGAACCACCTCGCCATCGCCCTGTACAACCTGACACGCATGGAGCGCGGCGAGCGCTGGGGGCAGGCGGAGAACGTCACGCCCGCCGTCGGACGTGTCATGGAAGCGCTCGACGCCGAGCGGCTGGCGATCGCCGAAGCCTTCGGCGTTTCGGTTCGGACCATCCACGAACACTACGCCTACTCCTACCAACTCCCGGTCGCCAGCATCGCCGAGATGAATGCCGAACTACATAACCGCGGGCGCGGCGGCTTCGGCCCCGCGACGCTGGACAGCCGCTATGTCCTCGAGGACGTGCCCTTCGGATTGCTGCCGACGGTGCTGCTCGGGCAGCTCGTCGGGCGGCCGGCGACGTTGCATGAGGCTGGGATGACCATGCTCTCGGCGGCCTACGGCCGCGACTTCGCAGGAGATAACGACCTTTTGCCCGCGCTCGGCTTCGCGCAGATGACGCGGGACGAACTCCAGACGCGGGCACGCGGAGGATACTAGACACTCGCCTAAACACTTGCCCTCAGCCGGGGGCGGATCACCATGCGAGCGATCGCGACAACCGAAAGAGACCCATGACACTCAATCTTGCTGCCGCCACAGGCGCGTTCCTGGCCATCGGTCTCGCAGCTTCGTCTGCAGGAGCGCAGGAAGTGGACTCCATCGTCAAGAAGTTGCGCGACACCCAGACCATCACCATGGGCGTTCGGGACGCCTTGTTTCCCTACAGCTATCTCGACGACCAAAAGAACCCCACCGGCTATTCGGTCGAGTTCTGCACGCGCATCATCGACGACATCAAGAGCGAGTTGAAGCTGCCGGAGATCAAGATCAAATACGTCCCGGTCACGATCCAGAACCGTCAGGCGCTCGTCGCCAATGGCACGATCGACCTCGAATGCGAAGGCACGGTCAACACCTTCGGCCGCAACAAGCAGGTCGACTTCTCGTCGGTCTCCTATGTTTCGTCGAGCCAGATGCTCGTCCTCAAGAGCGCCGGCATCAAGAGCTATGACGATTTGAACGGCAAGATCGTCGCGGTAGCGACCGGCGGCAGCAGCGAGCCTGACCTCAAAAACCTCATCGCCGAAAAGAAGCTGAACATCCGCATCGTCAACGTTGACGACCACGCGGCCGGGCTCATCACCGTCGAGACCCGGCGCGCCGACGCTTATTTCAGCGACAATGGCGCCTTCTACGGGCTGATACGGCAGTCGAAGAAGCCGGACGCGCTTGAAATCGTCGGTGACGAATATGGCTACGCGCCGCAGGGCTTCATGGTGCCCAAGCTCAATCCGACGATCCTCTGGATCGTCAACCACTCGATGGGGAAGATGTTCAAATCGGGCGAGGCCGAGGCCCTGTTCAACAAATGGTTCGGCCAGTTCGGCGCTCACGTCACGCCGAAACTAAGGGCGGCGTGGTCCACCCAGTCCTACGCCGAATGAGCCCGGCCTGACATCGCGCCGGTTTCGCCTCGCCTTGCGCAGGGCGGATCGACGGGGGTGGTCGTCCCTTGGCGATCGCCTGCGCAATCCGTCAGCGCCCTTGGCGTCAGGCCGAAACGGAAACTACCCGACTTGGCGGGTCCTTGTAATCCCGCGCCCAGTGGCATATGTCTACGGCATATGCTTGGAGATAACCCATGCCTGAGCAGAGGCACGTCAGACTGTTCCGCAACGGCCGCAACCAGGCGGTCCGTATTCCTGTGGAGTTCGAACTGCCGGGCGACGAAGCGATCATGCACCGCGACGGCGATCGTCTGGTGATCGAGCCGGTGCGTAAGCGCGGACTGGTCGCCCTGCTCAAAACGATGAAGCCGCTGGAAGAGAGTTTTCCTGAAATCGACGACCCCCCGCCCGCGCCGGAGAGCGTGTTTTGACTCGCTACATGCTGGACACGAACATCGTTTCCGACCTGATCAGAAATCCGCAGGGCAAAGTTGCAAAACGGATCGCCAAGCTCGGCGAGGACAACATCTGCACCAGTATCATCGTGGCGGCCGAACTGCGCTACGGCTGCACGAAGAGCGGGTCGAAGCGACTGCTCAAAGCTGTCGAAGACCTGCTCGGCGAGATAAATGTGCTGCCATTCGAAGTGCCAGCCGACACCGAATACGGCGGAATTCGCGCCAAGCTGGAAGCGGCGGGAAAGCCGATCGGCGGCAACGACCTGCTGATCGCCGCTCATGCCTATGCGACCGGCGCCACGATCGTGACCGCCAATACCGGTGAATTCAAACGTATCCCCGGCCTGAACGTGGAGAATTGGCTTACTTGAAAACTTACGAGCAAACCAACCTAGCTTAGCAACACAAACAGACGCGGCTGATGCAATGAGAGGGCCGATTCAGGACCCTGAGTTCGCAGTTTTATTCTGAATGATGAGAAAATGGCGCGCCCGGAACGATTCGAACGTCCGACCCTCAGATTCGTAGTCTGATGCTCTATCCAGCTGAGCTACGGGCGCGTGTTTCGCGAACAGCGTTGGCGGGCCAAAGCCCGCACGCAGCCTCCGGACAGCGCCGGAGGGGTGCGAAAGAGCGCTCTGACTAACCGCTCTTGCCCCGATTGGCAAGGTCCGGGTTAGGGAGATTTTGCAGCCAAATGACAATTTCCGATGTCGGCCTTTGGCCGATTACGCCCGCGCCCGCTCGTTGCGGATGGAGAGGAGTTCCACGGGGCGGTCGGGGATGACGATCCGGAAGGTGGCGCCGATGGTGCCTTCGACCAGGTGGATGTCGCCGCCATGGGCGCGGATCAGCTCGGCGGCGATCGCCAGCCCAAGCCCGCTGCCGCCGGGGCGGCCGGAGGTCTGAAATGCCTCGAACAGATGCTCCCGGGTCCGCTGGGGCACGCCTGGGCCGGTGTCGGAGACCTCCAGGATGGCGACCGCGCCCTCGCGTTTGCCGGTGATCCGGATCTGCTGCACGCCGCCGTCGCCGGCCGCATGGCTTTCCAGCGCCTGGGCGGCGTTGCGCACGAGGTTGAGCAGCACCCGGAACAGCTGGTCGGGATCGGCATCGACCGCGAGCCCGCGCTCGACTGCGGCGACCCAGGCAATCGAGGCGTCGTTGGCGAGACCCGCGGTCTCGCGCACCTCCAGCACGACAGGCTCGATCAGCATCATGCGGCGGTCAGGCGCGGCCTCCTGGGCGCGGCCATAGGACAGCGTCGACTGGCAGAAGGCGATAGCGCGCTCGAGCGAGCGCACGAGCTTTGGCGCAAAGCGCTGCACCCGCGGATCGGGCACGCTGGCGAGCTGGTCCGACAGCAGCTGGGCCGACGCCAGCAGATTGCGCAGATCGTGGTTGATCTTGGAGACGGCGAGGCCGAGGGCGGCGAGCCGGCTCTTCTGATGCAGCATCGACATCAGATCGCGCTGCATGTCCGACAATTCGCGCTCGGCGACGCCGATTTCGTCGCTGCGCTGGCTCGGCACGATGATCCGCGCCGAACTCTCGGGATTCTCGTGGAAGCCGACCAGGCTCGCGGTCAGCCGCCGCATCGGCCGCACGAACAGATAATGCAGCGCGAGGTAGACGAGGCCCGCGGTCAGCGCCGCGATGATCAGCGCGACCACCACGACGTTGCGGGAGAAGCGGTACATCGATTGCCGCAGCGGCAGCTCGTCGGTGACGATCTCGATGAACTGGGCGTTGCCGACGCCGGGGCCGACGATGCGGATCGGCTGGTTGCCGGTCTCCAGCATCATCTGGAACGAGCCGGTGATCGCCTCCCACGCGGTCATGTCGCGCAGGTCGATGTCGTGCTCGATCGTGGCCGGCAGATTGTCGCTGGCGAGCAGCCGGCGCTGCTGGCCCATCTTGATCGCGACCGCGCGCGCATTGATGCTTTTGAGGATCTGCCGCGACAGCGAATCGGGAACCATGCCGAGCGGCGCCGCATCGAGCACCAGCGCCGCCGTGTTGGCCGCCGCGACGCGGTCGTTGAGCCGGTTGACCCAGAAGTTGGCGATCGCGGGGACATAGAGCAGGCTCGCCGCGATCATCACCAGGGGAACGGTCAGCAGCAGCAGCTTGCCGGACAGGCCAAGCCCCGCCGGCCCGCGCGACCGCGTCACCGGCGGGTCCGGCTGATCCATGACCCGATCTGTGGCTCGATCCAAAGCTCTATCCAAGTCTTGGGTCGGCTGGAGGTCTGTCGCCACAAAATTCGCCCCTGCTGGCCTTGCTACTGGAGGACTGGCTATTGGAGCATGCGACCCACACCTAGGGCCGGTCAAATTACGGATCGCTAATCTCCCAAGGTGGGATGTAAGCGCTGATCCGGCGAGCCGCTACCTCAAGAGTTAAAAACCCCACCGAAACAGTGATATTCATCCGACCTGTGCGGTCCTGCGACGTTGACGAAGAGGGGACGCTCCCTTATAAGCCGGCCAAATTGTCCGCGATGACCCGGCGTGAAGCAGGGAGCGGCTCTCTTGGGGCCGGAAATGGCCCATTTTGGGCCGCATCTTCCGGACTTTACCCTTAATTCTACAGGCAAATTGCCCGGTCAGCGGAGAAAAACCCGTGAAGCGGACTTATCAACCCAGCAAACTGGTGCGCAAGCGCCGTCACGGCTTCCGGGCTCGTCTCGCCACTGCCGGCGGCCGCAAGGTTCTCGCCGCACGCCGCGCCCGCGGCCGCAAGCGTCTGAGCGCCTGAGCCGGACCCCCTTTTTGGGATTTCATCATGGATCGGCTGAGGCAGCGGGCGGATTTCGTCGCCGTTGCCAATGGCGCGCGGGTGAATAGTCCCGCGTTCGTCCTGCAAAGCCTTGACCGCAGAAGCCTTGGCCGCGACGACAGCGGCCCGATCCGGATCGGCTTCACCGTTACCAAAAAGAACGGCAACGCCCCCGAGCGCAATCGCATCCGGCGCCGGCTTCGCGAAGTGGTGAAGCGGCTCGATCCGGTATCGATGCTACCCCATCATGATTATGTGCTGGTCGGACGCCGGGACGCGCTCACGCGCGACTTCGCGACCATGATCGACGATCTCCGCGCAGCGTTCACAAAGCCCGCGCGGCAGGCGCACAAGGGACGCGGCCAAAAGCCCGCCCCAGCGACCAGCCGCAAACCGGATTGATGACGAGACAATAGTGATGACCGACAATCGCAACACCATCCTCGCCGTCATTCTGTCCGGCCTGGTGCTGATCGCCTGGCAGTATTTCTACAACGTGCCGGCGATGGAGAAGCAGCGCGCCCAGCAACAGACGCAGGCCGAGCTCCAGAAGACCGCGCCGCAGCCGACGGCGTCCGCAACGCCGGGCGCCACGCCGCAGTCCGGCAGTGCGCCGGCGCCCGCGACGACTCCGGGCGCGAACCAGCAGGTCCAGCCGGTCGTGGCCCGCGACACCGCGATTGCAGCCAGCCCGCGCGTGAAGATCGACACACCGCGCCTCGCCGGCAGCATCGCGCTGAAGGGCGGCCGCATCGACGACCTCGCGCTGCTGCAATTCCGTGAGACGGTCGACCCGAAGTCGCCGCCGATCATTCTGTATTCGCCCTCGGGCACGGCAGAACCCTATTACGCCGAGTTCGGCTGGGTGGCGGCGACGGGCGTGACGGCGAAGATGCCGGACGCGCAGACCGTCTGGCAGCAGGACGGCAGCGGCAGCCTGACGCCGTCGACGCCGGTGGTGCTGAAATATGACAATGGCGAAGGCCTCACCTTCCGCCGCACCATCTCGGTCGACGATCACTATCTCTTCACCGTCAAGGACGAGGTGAGCAATGTCGGCAATGCGCCGGTCAAGCTCTTCCCCTTCGCGCTGATCTCGCGCCACGGCACGCCGCAGGTCTCGGGCTATTACATCCTGCATGAAGGCCTGATCGGCTATCTCGATGGCTTGCAGGAATACGCCTACAAGAAGATCGACGAAGCGAAGTCGGTGAGCTTCAAGGCCACCAACGGCTGGCTCGGCATGACCGACAAGTACTGGGCCTCGGCGTTGCTGCCCGACACCAGTGCCGAGCTTCAGGCGCGCTTCTCGTCGAATCTCAACGGCAATGTCCACACCTACCAGACCGACTATCTGCTCGATCCCGTCACCGTCGCGATCGGCGGCACCGCAACCGCGAACGCGCGGCTGTTTGCGGGCGCCAAGGAAGCCGGCGTCGTTGGCGTGTTCCCGTTTGCAGGACTCGGCGGCTACAACAAGGAGCTCGGCCTCAACCATTTCGATCTCTTGATCGACTGGGGCTGGTTCTACTTCATCACCAAGCCGATGTTCCTCGGGCTCGACTTCTTCTACCGCTTCTTCGGCAATTTCGGCATCTCGATCCTGCTCGTGACCGTGATCGTGAAGCTCTTGTTCTTCCCTCTGGCGAACAAGTCCTACGCCTCGATGGCGAAGATGAAGTCGATCCAGCCGCAGCTTGCGGTGCTGAAAGAGCGCTACCCTGACGACAAGGTGAAGCAGCAGCAGGAGATGATGGAGATCTACCGCAAGGAGAAGATCAATCCGGTCGCCGGCTGTCTTCCCGTGGTGATCCAGATCCCGGTGTTCTTCTCGCTCTACAAGGTGCTGTTCGTCACCATCGAGATGCGGCACGCGCCATTCTTCGGCTGGATCAAGGATCTCTCCGCGCCCGATCCGACCAATCTGTTCACCCTGTTCGGCCTGATCCCGTTCGATCCGACCACGCTTCCCCTGTTCGGCCACTATCTCGCGCTCGGCATCTGGCCGATCATCATGGGCATCACGATGTGGTTCCAGATGAAGCTGAACCCGACGCCGCCGGATCCGACGCAGCAGATGATCTTCAACTGGATGCCGCTGATCTTCACCTTCATGCTGGCGGGCTTCCCGGCGGGTCTCGTGATCTACTGGGCCTGGAACAACACGCTGTCGGTGCTCCAGCAGAGCTTCATCATGCGCCGTAACGGTGTGAAGGTGGAGCTGTTCGACAATCTCAAGGCGACGTTCGCGAAGAAAGCGACGTAGCTCCGTCATTGCGAGCGCTTCGCTTCCGCCTTCGCTCTTCGAGCTACGGCGGACAAGCCGCTCGCAATGACGCGGTAAACAACTGAAAGCCTTCGCATGACCGACGACAAAGATGCGAAGCTGATCGAGGCCGGGCGAAAACTGTTCACCCGCGACTGGCAGTTCATCTGGGCCTCGCCCTCGATTGCATCGCTGCCGCCGATGGCGGGGCTGGAGATCGCCTTCGCCGGCCGCTCCAATGTCGGCAAGTCGAGCCTGATCAACGCGCTCACCGGCCGCAATGCGCTTGCGCGCACCTCGCACACGCCGGGCCGCACCCAGGAGCTGATCTTCTTCGAGGTCCCCGGCAAAGCCGACCTGCGCCTCGTCGACATGCCCGGCTATGGTTACGCCAAGGCGCCCAAGACCCAGGTCGCGTCCTGGACCGACCTGATCCACAAATTCCTGCTCGGCCGCGCCTCGCTCGCGCGGGTCTATTTGCTGATCGATGCGCGGCACGGGCTGAAGGACGTCGACCATGAAATCCTGGGCACGCTCGACCGCTCGGCCGTCAGCTATCAGATCGTGCTGACCAAGGCCGACCAAGTAAAGGCATCCGAGCTTGCCGAGCGGATTGCCGAGACCGGCGTTGCGCTCGCCAAGCATCCCGCCGCGTTTCCGGATGTGCTGACGACCTCCTCGCGCTCCGGCACCGGAATGGCCGAGCTGCGCGCCGCGATGGCGAAGCTCCTGGAAGAGCGGACATCGTAATGGCCGCGTTCCGCCTGTTGATTGGGCTTGCCGGTTTGATGGGCGCCGCTGGCGTGGCGCTGGCGGCCGCGTCCGCGCACGGCGGCGATGCGAGCCGGCTCGCCTCCGCCAGCGCCATGCTGCTGTTTCATGCAACTGCCATATTGGCGGTCGTCGCGCTGCTCGAACGCGGCCTTCTGCACGGCGGAATTGGCCTCATGGCAGCGTTCGGCTTCGTGATCGCAGCCACGCTGTTCGCGGGCGACCTCACCGTGCGGCAATACGCCGGGCATTCGCTGCTTCCCTACGCCGCGCCGACCGGCGGAACGCTGATGATCGTGAGCTGGCTGGCGGTGACGCTGGCAGCGGTGGTGCCCAAGCGCTGATCCGTAGCCCGGATGGAGCGAAGCGCAATCCGGGGCCGCTGGCGCTTTTGGCACCAACCCCGGATTACGCTTCGCTCCATCCGGGCTACGCAGCTTCATATCAGTCCCACTTTGCGCCTCGCCCGCCAATCAGATAGAACGCAGGCCGCGTTTGTCCCGCCAGCGAGATCTGCCAGATGACCGAAATCTCCCCGCTCGACCAGGCCCGCATCCTGTCCGAAGCGCTGCCGCACATGCAGCAGTATGACGAAGAAACCATCGTCATCAAATATGGCGGCCATGCCATGGGCGACGAGGAGACCGCGAGGAATTTTGCCCGCGACATCGTGCTGCTCGAGCAGACCGCGATCAACCCGGTGGTGGTGCATGGCGGCGGGCCGCAGATCGCGACCATGCTCAAGCGCCTCGGCATCGTCTCAGAATTCGCAGCCGGCCTGCGCATCACCGATGCCGCGACCATCGAGATCGTCGAGATGGTGCTCGCCGGCTCCGTCAACAAGCAGATCGTCGGCTACATCAACGAAGCCGGCGGCAAGGCCGTGGGCCTGTCAGGCAAGGACGCCAACATGGTGAAGGCGTCGAAGACGACGCGCACCATCATCGATCCGGACTCGCATATCGAGAAGGCGGTCGATCTCGGCTTCGTCGGCGACCCCGAGAAGGTCGACCTCACGCTGCTCAACCAGCTCATCGGCTATGAGCTGATCCCGGTGCTGGCGCCGCTGGCGACCTCGAAAGACGGCCAGACGCTGAATGTCAACGCCGACACTTTTGCGGGTGCGGTTGCGGGCGCGCTGAAGGCAAAACGTCTGCTGCTGCTCACAGACGTGCCGGGCGTGCTCGACAAGTCGAAGAAGCTGATCCCGCAGCTTTCGATCAAGGACGCGCGAAAGCTGATCGCCGACGGCACCATTTCCGGCGGCATGATCCCGAAGGTCGAGACCTGCATCTACGCTCTCGAACAGGGCGTCGAGGGCGTCGTCATCATCGACGGCAAGATGCAGCACGCGGTGCTGCTCGAGCTCTTCACCAACACGGGCACGGGAACGCTGATCCACAAGTGATGAGCGAGCGGCCAAGGACCGAGGGCGCCCCGCCCGCGCTTGACGAGCGCGGGACGAGGCCTCGCCGTCGCTCGCTCGTGACCCGTTTCCTGATGACGCTGCCGGCAGCAGTCGTGTCATTTGTCTTCTCCTCCGCACCGGCCGTCGCCGACCTCAAGATCTGCAACCGCATGTCCTACGTCGTCGAGGCCGCAATCGGCATCGACGACAAGGCAGCGACTGCGACGCGGGGCTGGTTCAGGATCGATCCCGCCACCTGCCGTGTGGTGGTGCAGGGCACGCTCTCGGCCGACCGCATCCTGCTCAATGCGCGCGCGCTCGGCGTCTATGGCGCTTCGCCCATCCCGCAGAACGGCAGCGACATGCTCTGCGTCGCGCAAGACAATTTCGTCATCGCGGCTGCGCGGCAGTGCCGCGCCGGCCAGACCCAGGCTGCCTTCACCCAGATCACGCCGACGCAGAGCGACGACGGCAATTTCACCGCCTATCTCGCCGAGGATTCCGAATATGACGACGAGCAGGCGCGGCTCGCCGGCATCCAGCGGCTGCTGCTGATCGCCGGCTATGATGCAGCCCCGATCGACGGCGTCGACGGGCCGAAGACGCAAGGTGCCCTTGCCGCCTTCCTGAAAAGCCGCGGGCTGCCATCCGACATCGTCTCGTCGCCGAACTTCTTCAAGACCATGGTCGACGCGGTGCAGACGCCATCGCCGAGCGGCCTGACCTGGTGCAACGACACGCCGCACAAGGTGATGGCGGCGGTTGCCACCGACGACGGCAAGTCCGTGACGAGCCGCGGCTGGTATCGCATCGATCCCAAGACCTGCCTGCATCCCGACGTGACCGGCACGCCGAAACAGATCTTCAGCTTCGCCGAAGCCGTCGATGCCGACAACCGCGTGATCAAGCAGCAGGACAAGCCGCTGAACTGGGGCGGCGACAGGCAGCTCTGCACGCGCGAGACCAAGTTCGAGACCAACGAGCAAAGCGATTGTCCCGCGCGCGGATTTGCGGCGACGGGTTTTGGTGCCGTGGATATGAGCAGCGGCGGCAAGACGCTGCGCTTTGCGGTGCCGTGATGGTGGTGGTGATGGTGCGATCAGCTCTAGCGCCACAAACACCCGTGTCGTCCCGGCGAAGGCCGGGACCCATAACCACGACAGGAAGTTGTCGCGCGAAGCTGCTGGCTCCGAGTCTTCGCCAAACCACTCCCTGGGGGTATGGGTCCCGGCCTTCGCCGGGACGACGGCGGAAAGTGGGCCACGCTTGCGAGTAGCAGATAGAGATTTGATATGACCCCACCCCGCACCTTCGCCCATGTCGACACCTGGGTGTTCGACCTCGACAACACGCTCTACCCGCATCACGTCAATCTGTGGCAGCAGGTCGATGCGCGGATCGGGGAGTTCGTCTGCAACTGGCTGAACGTGAGCCCTGCGGAAGCGCGCAAAATCCAGAAGGATTATTATTTGCGCTTCGGCACCACGATGCGCGGCATGATGACCCTGCATGGCGTGCGCGCCGACGACTACCTCGCTTACGTCCACAAGATCGATCACTCGCCGCTGGAGCCGAACCCGCAGCTCGGCGAAGCGATCGCAAAACTCCCGGGACGCAAGCTGATCCTCACCAACGGCTCGGTCGACCATGTCGACGCCGTGCTGGCGCGGCTCGGCCTCGCCTCACATTTCGACGGCGTGTTCGACATCATCGCCGCCGGGTTCGAGCCGAAGCCCGCGCCGCAGACCTATCAGAAATTCCTCGGCGACCATTCGGTCGATTCGACACGCGCCGCCATGTTCGAGGACCTCGCCCGCAACCTCACCGTTCCGCACCAGCTCGGCATGACCACGGTGCTGGTGGTGCCTGACGGTACCAAGGAAGTGGTGCGCGAGGACTGGGAACTGGAGGGGCGCGATGCGGCCTATGTCGACCACGTCACGGACGATCTGGCGGGGTTTTTGGCGGGGCTGTCACGTTAGGCCCGTAGCCCGGATGGAGCGAAGCGAAATCCGGGACATCGCACCGCAGGAGAGACTTTCCCGGATTACGCTTCGCTCCATCCGGGCTACAGGGCTCGCGCGCCCCGGGACGACGGCGGAGTATGCCTTGACTCCTCCCCTCCAAATCCCGAAAAAGCCTCCCAATCCGCCACAAATTCCCGTCCGCCTCTGAGGAAATCCCGATGTCCCTGTCCGCCCTCGAATCCACCATCAACAGCGCTTTCGACGCGCGCGACGGCATCTCGACCTCGACCAAGGGTGAGGTGCGCGAGGCCGTGGACCAGGTGCTGGAGACCTTGGACAAGGGCGAGGCGCGCGTCGCCGAGCGCGGGGCCGACGGCAAGTGGAAGGTCAATCAATGGCTGAAGAAGGCCGTGCTGCTCTCCTTCCGCCTCAACGACATGGACGTCATTGGCGGCGGTCCCGGCAAGGCGAGCTGGTGGGACAAGGTGCCCTCCAAGTTCGAAGGCTGGGGCCCGAACCGTTTTCGCGACGCCGGGTTTCGTGCGGTGCCGGGCGCCATCGTCCGCCGCTCGGCCTTCATCGCCAAGAACGTCGTGCTGATGCCGTCCTTCGTCAATCTCGGCGCCTATGTCGATGAGAGTACGATGGTCGACACCTGGGCCACCGTCGGCTCCTGCGCGCAGATCGGCAAGCGCGTGCACATCTCCGGCGGCGCCGGCATCGGCGGCGTGCTCGAGCCGCTCCAGGCCGAGCCCGTCATCATCGAGGACGATTGCTTCATCGGCGCGCGCTCGGAGGTCGCCGAAGGCGTCATCGTGCGCAAGGGCGCGGTGCTGGCGATGGGCGTGTTCCTGGGCGCTTCGACCAAGATCGTCGACCGCGAGACCGGCGAGATCTTCATCGGCGAAGTGCCGGAATATTCCGTCGTCGTCCCCGGCGCGCTGCCCGGCAAGCCCATGAAGAACGGCCAGATCGGCCCGAGCACCGCCTGCGCCGTCATCGTCAAGCGCGTCGACGAGCGCACGCGGTCGAAGACCAGCATCAACGAGCTGCTGCGGGACTGAGTTCGGGCCGCGAGCCCCAGTCCCTCGCCGTCACCCTGAGAGCTTGTGACGCTTTTACTTGTTCGGAACGGAGTGGAGTTTCCTGTCGCGGTAAATGGCGGGTCTGAGTTCGTC